>NZ_JADAXF010000009.1:0-77394 GCF_019837435.1 Bacillus sp. 16GRE42 | reverse complement strand
TGAGAAGATCCTTTCATTCTTCTAGAAAGGACACGCTGTGCTTTCGCCAACTTATCTTCTAATGATCGGAAAAACTTCGGATTTTCATAGGGTGTTCCATCTGACAAAATGGCGAAATCTTTTAGTCCTACATCTACTCCAATGTAAGAATGTGTTTTCGGAAGTTCTTGTACTTCTGTTTCAACTAATAATGACACAAAATATCTACCAGAAGGGTTCCGTCTAACTGTAGCATTTACAATACGTCCCGTTATTTCACGACTGTTGGCAAATCGAACAAGACCTAGTTTTGGCAATTTTATTTTGCTTCCCATAACGGCAATGTTTTCATTTGTTTGTTTTGTGATATAAGATTGTACGTTATTCTTCTTGGATTTGAAACGAGGGGCAATATTTTGTTTTTTAAAAAATCGTGTATACGCATCCGCAAGGTTGCGAACAGACGACTGAATCGCAATACTATCCACTTCTTTGAGCCAAATAAACTCTTTCTTCATGGCAGGGAGTTTGGCAGAGCATGTACCATATGTTAAACCTTTTCCAGTTTCTTTATATGCGTGATTCCATAGGGATAGGAAATGATTGAATACAAAGCGAGAACAACCTATCGTTTTATTAATTAGAATTGCTTGTGCTTGATTTGGATAGATACGAAACTTAAAGGCTTTATTAATTATCATTTGATTCACCTCCATTTCGGTATATGACTATTATATACCAAACGTACATTCGATGGATAGTGAAGTAACACTTTCTGCATGTCGAACAATTAAGATGACTTCCTGCCATCCCTTGTTCGAAGCCAATGCATCTCCCACCTACACACTTCGCGTTCCTTGAGGAAGGAGTCTTCTTGGCTAAAATGATAAAACTGAAGTAATAGTTGAACTTGAAAGACACTGAAGAGAGTTGATAAATGGTCAAATTGACATATCTAGAACTGTTGGATGGTTTACAAGTATGTACCCTGCATATTTTAAGGTGGATCATGAGGAGATAGAGGATAAAATTAAATCATTAAAGGAACAACTTAGAAACATACCTAATAAAGGATTTAATTATAGCATTCTTAAGTTTTTAAATAGGGAATTTAAAGAACAAGAAGTCAAGTATATAAGATTCAATTATCTTGGAGGTTTTGATAATATAATTGATAAGAACCAATTAAATCTAAACAACATTGAATTTGCGTTAGATAGTGACAAGAATAATTCATTGACAGCACTAATGGATTTAGAGGCTATGGTGGTAAATGGTGCACTAAAGATAAATATTATCTACAGTAAAAATAGATTTAAAGATGAAACAATCCAAAGGTTTATTGAAAGTTATGTGAATACTTTGAAGGTAATTTTAGATAAGTGCATAGAAAAGGATTTCAAGGAATTCACCCCATCGGATTTTGATGCTGTAGAAATTTCACAAGAAGATTTAGATGCATTGTTTAATTAGAAGTTACGCAAGGGGTATATTATTATGAAAAATTTAAGAGAATTGTTAGTTATACTTAGTGTTTTTCTCAGTATAGTTGTATTACCACTTAAGGGATATGCATTAGACAATGAGGTTGAACAGATAAATTTATTAACAAATGATACAAAACTAAAAATAGAAAAGTTTATAGAAGAAAATATGGATAAAGGTAAGGTTCCAGGACTAGCAGTTACCTTAGTTAAAGGCGATAAGACTGTGTATCAAAAAGGATTCGGATATTCAGATATAGATGCTAAAAAGCCAGTTACTTCTAAATCCTTGTTTGAAATAGGATCTAATAGTAAAGCAGTTACTGCTTTAGGAATTTTTAATTTAGAAAAAAGTGGACAAATTAAACTTGAAGATGAAGTAACTAAATATATACCATGGTTAAAAGTTAAATATAAAGGTAAGGAAGCTTCAATAACTATAGAACAATTATTACATCAAACAAGTGGTATACCTTTTAAAACGATAGATAAGATACCAGTTTCTAATGAAGATAATGCACTTGAAGAAACAGTTAAAACCTTAATTAATATAGAATTAGATAGTGAACCAGGTAGGGATTTCCAGTATGCAACTATAAATTATGATGTTTTAGGGTTGGTTATTGAAAAAGTGACAGGGAAATCTTATGAAGGCTATATTGAAGAAAATGTCTTAAAGCCATTGGGTTTACATAATACTTATCTTTATAAAAATGAGATTGTTAATGAATATATCGCTAAAGGGTATAAACTCGAATTCTTAAAAAATGATGTATATGATGCACCTGTGTATAGAGGGAATAAGCCGGCTGGGTATATTATCTCCAGTGCTGAAGATATGGCTAAGTGGCTTAAGATTCAGCTGGGCACTTTAAATGATTTGAAATTTGATAAAGACATAGTTGGAAAATCTCAAGAGGCCAATCGTACAGTTAGACCATTAAGTGATGGATCATTCTATGCTAGTGGTTGGTTCATTTATCCAAAGAGTGAAAATCAAATTTCACATGCCGGGAATAATCCTAACTATTCTTCATTTATAGTATTTAATCCTAAGGATAAAGTCGGGGTTACAGTACTAAGTAATACGAACTCACAATATGTAGAACTTATAGGTCAAGGTATTAATAAGATTTTAGAAGAGGGCACTTACAATAAAAATATAATAGATTTAAATAAAGGCGCAGATACAATAGCTAGTGTAATTATATGTATTTCAATTTTAATAGTTTTAAGCATATTATTTTTCACATTAAAAGCAATATTAAATAAACAAAGGCATTTAAATACATATGGAAAAAAGAGTTTATTAAAGCTTGTTTTTTCTTTTCTGTTCATGCTGGGAATAAGTTACTGTATATATTTAATTCCATATATCCTTTATAGAGGAGTATCCTGGGAATTTGTTTTTGTATGGCTTCCTAATAGTGTTGAAGTTGCACTTTATTTTGTATTTACCAGTGTATGGTTAGTGTATATATACTTAGTATTTATAAGCTTTTTCAAAAAAGAAAACGATAAGGGAATATTTTTGTTATCTATAAAGCGTTATTAGTGGTTTTGATAATGCGCTTATAATTTTCACTATTAATATGACTGTAACAAGTAATAATGCGTTAAAGATTAAGCTGTTAATGTATTTCGTTTTAGGACTTATTCTTTATGTCTATGGGCAAAAGGTTATGAGGGGGAAATTAATAGATTTAACCAATGAAATAGTATATTCAAAAAGAATGGAAATTGTAAAAAAATCACTGGAATCTTCTTATAGCAAGTTTGAAGAAATTGAAAAGGGAAGAATTCAGTCCATTATATGAAAGATTATAAAGAACTAGAAGAAATAAGAAAATTAATTGATGTTGGAGGGCCTACTATGTGTCATAGTGCCAGAAAAGTATTTTTAAGTACGGCTTTAATAACATCGCCATCTGACTATAAAGAAGTAATTAATGAGCTTATCGATTATGGAGGTAGAGTATCTCTTAAATTAAGAATAGAACTTGCTAAAAAAGTTTCATCAGTTATTACCTCATATATGATTTCCGTAGATGAAACTATGAATAATATTGAACTTGAAGACCTGTTTAAAGCCTATGAGATAATGGAGTGATTAGGGAATTTTAAAAAATGAATGTGTGATTAAACATTCAGGACTGACACATAAAAAATAAATCAAATCCGTTAAATAGTCTATCTCTTTAGTTAATAGACTATTTAAAATTCATTTTAAAAGAATATGATAAAAAAAGAATTATCGAGTCCAGATATGGAATACCGCTTTTAGGAAATGTACCTTAAGAGATACTAAAAAAGTTATATATTAAATTGGTATTATTTTTTTGTGAGAAAGGTCAAAAATAAATTTCGAAAATTCAAAATTGATAAGTTATTGATTAGAAAATAGGGGGGAGTTTAATGAGAAAAATAGTATTATACAGTGATCAAGTACAAGAAGATAGAAAATTGGATTATGAACTTTTAAGGTTGTTAAATAAAGAAAATCCTTCAATAGCATATCTTCGAGCATCTTCAGATGTAACAGGAAAATATTTTAATTATGTAGTTAAATACTATAGATATTTAGGAATTAATAATGTGAAATATTTTGATTTAGACAAAGAATACGATGAAAGAAAGGTTAATGACATATTTAATTATGATGGAATACATCTTTCTGGTGGAAATACATTCTGCTTTTTATATTCCTTAAGAAAAAGAAATTTATTGCATTCATTAAAATCATATTTGCAAAATGGTGGGGTTTTGATTGGTGTTAGTGCTGGTAGTATAATAACAACTAAAAGTATTGATACAGCCCAATTTTTAGACGAGGATATTATAGGACTAGAGGATAGAGAGTCCCTAGGTATTGTAGATTTTGATTTTATGCCTCATTGGAGCGAGGAACAAAGTGGGAAATATTTAGATTTATTAAAAGATTATTCTAAGTTGAAAAATAGGGAGATTTATGCTTGTAAAGATGGTGATGGGATAGTTATTGAGGGAGAAGAGATTAAATTGATTGGTGATATTTTGAAAATCTAATTTAGTTTCAATTTATATTAACAAAGAAGAAACTCTTTTCGGTTTCTTCTAAGGGATCATGTATAAAACCATCTCCTTTATGTTTATAAATTGAGGAACAATTATGTTGAAACTATAGAAAAAGGGTCCTGTTAATACAGGACTCTTCTTTATTTTTATTAATGTAATTATTAGAGATATTAGTGAACTACTTGCCACTTAGCAAAGCTTGAATTGGGAGCTTCTCAGCTCCACGATGAAAGAAACCTTTCGACTCCTTGAGCGTTACGTCTAGAGTCCAACGCTTGGACGCTCCCTGTATACGGTTGATATTTTAAGCAGTTACCGAATAGCTTGGTTTTCGCACTCTATTTTCTTCCTGCAACCTCCTATATTAAGCTATCAAAGAACTTCAGATAGCTAGTTTATCAAAAGTTTTTTGCTATGCCAAACCGAAATTCATCTCCCACCTACCGTTTGGCTATCGCCCTTCACACGCTTGAGGAAGGAGAATTCTTCCGGTAAATTCATTAAAAAATTCCTCCTGTGTACCAAGAAGCAAAATATATTTATGATAAAATATAGAAAAAGATGATTAAGAAGGGATAATTAAAGTGAAACCAACAATTTATGATGTTGCGGAAAAAGCAGGTGTATCAATAGCGACTGTATCCAAGGTAATTAATCAAACTGGGCGTATTAGTGAAAAAACAATAAACAAAGTAAATCAGGTAATGGATGAATTAGATTACCAGCCAAGTAGTGTAGCAGCAGCGTTAACAGGTAAAAAAACATATACGATTGGGGTACTTGTCCCAGATATCTCAAATCCTTTTTTTGCAGAAGTAGCAAGAGCTTTTGAAAATAGTGCACGAGAATCAGGGTATACACTCATTTTATGTAGTACAGATCATCAAACAAAACGTGAGCACGAATACATTGATTTACTATTTAAAAAGCAAGTAGACGGCATTATTATTGCGACGGAGCTAAACGATTATAAACTTGTAAAAAAAATCGTGAATCGAGATTTACCACTTGTACTATTCACTGTAGATCATCCTTCCATCACGACTCATGTTGTGACAACTGATGATATGAGGGGAGGCTATCTAGCTGGAAGTTATCTAACGCAGAAAGGCCATACATCTTTAACGATTATGTTGGAGAAGGATAGAAAAAGTAGCGTAGGGAGATTGAATGGTTTCAAACAAGCTCTAACGGATTCGGAGATTTCGTTAGATGATGAGGCTATCATTAGCTGCTATTCGACAGTGGAAGATAGTAAACGTGCAAGTAAGGAATTACTTAATTTGCCTTACAGGCCTACAGCGGTTTTTGCTTGTACAGATTTAATTGCTATATGCCTTATGAATGAAGCAAGAAAACAAGGACTTTCAATTCCGGAAGATTTATCAATAATCGGATTTGATAATACAATTTATGCTGAGATTGCAGATCCAGGGTTAACAACAATTGAACAGCCAATTAAACAAATGGCAACCTGTACGTTTGAACAACTGCTAAAAACGATGGAAATGAAGGGGCATGCTAAGCAAAAAATTACAATTATTCCTCAGTTAGTAGAGCGATCCTCAGTAAAGGATATTACATGATAGATTTTTTATAAGCCTATTCGAATGTAACAAAAGAAGGTCATCGTAACTAAGTATAGTTAGGATGACCTTCTTTTATATTTAGGATTTAGACAGAGAATTGCTCACCGCTTTTCGTATTTAAATCCTGCTCCATCTCATTTTCTTTTGGAATAGTAAGGAAATGAGTTAAAAATGCACCAAAGAAATACAAACCAGCAAAGATCCACATCACGCCACCAACACCTAATGGACCGATAAAGGCAGTTACTACTAGTGGTCCAACAAATGCTGATAATCCTGAACCTAAATTTAAGACAGACATTGCAGCTCCTTTATTTTCAGGAGATAATGATGGAACTAATGCGGTAAGAGGTACATAGCCGGCAAGTGTTGCTCCGTAGCAACAGGCAACAAATAATATTGCCCAATAATTATGTCCTACTATTTGTGGTACATAATAGAGTGCAAGAGTTACAATTCCGCAACCGACTCCTCCGAACCATTTAATCGTATTTACCCAACCAAACTTGTCTCCAACAATACCAAAAATAATATTAAACACCATATTTACAAAGAATAGAGTACCCCAAATTTGAAGCCATTCTGTCATCGTAAAATTATATTTCATCATATAGGTAGGTAGGAAAACAACAAATCCAAACTGAGCGGCCGAGTTTATAATTTTTACAATACCGCCTATACCAACTTTAGGATTTTCAAATGCGATGGTAATGCCTTTTAGTAATTCACTTGATTTGTTAGCGCTTACGGTTTGTACTTTAAATTTATCCTTATTCACAACAATTGAGAATAATCCACCGACGACAACAAAAATTAAAGCACTCCATAATGTAGCGATTTCTCCGATTTTCGGAACCATATAGCTAGAATAAAAGGCTCCTATAACACTAAGCCCTAGCTGGAATACGAACCAGAACCAGCCAACTGCCCTTGAAAGCATTTGTTGAGGCGTACTGTAAGATACCCAAACTAGAAAAGAATAGGCAAATAAAGGATAACCGAACCCTCGTAGGGCATAGCAAATTATAATTACGGGATAATTCATATGTTGAATTCCTATACCTATGAACCCGATTGAACCTAAAATGAATGATACTAAACCAAACGTCATGACTTTTCTTGGTCCCCACATTTGCACAAATACCCCCGAAAACCAAGAAGAAGCAGATACAGTAATTCCGTAAATAGTAAACAGGAAAGCCGCGTGTTCTAGCGTTAATCCTTTTTCAACGAGATAAGGGGATAACCATCCCTGTTCTAACCCGTCCCCAATCATAAAAACAATAATCCCTATGTATCCCCAAGTTAAATTAGAAGGGATCCCAATCCTGTCCATAAATGTTTTGTTTGAACTAATAGCGTTCATTCTCCCACCACCGATAAGTTATTTTTTGGTTAAGCGCTTAATTCTTTTTGTTAAAAAGTATACGCTTACATTATGAGGTCGTCAATTAAATTTTTTGACAATTTACAACTTTCTTTTATAGAGTCCTTCTATTTACTTATTGGACAATAAAATAATAGTGCGTATGAAAAGAAAGAAATACCTTATAGATGGGGGATTACTATTTAAAAGGCTTCGTTATCTTTGTTATATCAGTATTTTAAAAGATTATATTTGTAGCTTTTTAGATGATTTATTTCTAATTCTTATTTTTTATTTTTATGTAATACGTTTATTGAGGGAATTTAAAATTCAGATGAAAAGAGAAGTATTCAAAAAAATAAAAATGTTTTCAATTTAGAATCAAGTGTGTATAATAAAGAAAAATAGGGAAAGCGCTTAACTAACTTGATACGCTAAACCCTATAGACTTTCATTTCGTTTCTTAAATTTTAATATAGAGGGAGAAATCATATGAACGTTTTAAAAATTGGGATTATTGGTGCTGGACGAATTGGGAAACTACATGTTGATAATTTGCAGCTTATGCCACAAGTAAAAATTAAAGCGGTTTCAGATGTAGTAATTGCTCATCTAGAAAAGTGGGCTCAAGAAAAAGGAATTTCCACTCTGACTACAAACTATCAGGATTTATTAGCAGATCCAGAAATTGATGCTGTCTTTATTTGTTCACCAACAAATACACATGCGCAAATTATTAAAGAAGCGGCTCTTGCGAAAAAACATATTTTCTGCGAAAAACCTGTTAGTTTCTCGGTAGAAGAAACATTAGAAGCATTAGAAGTGGTAAAAGAACAGGGAGTATCTCTTCAAGTGGGTTTTAATCGTCGTTTTGATCCTAACTTCAGGAAAGTTTATGATCTGATTCAACAAGGTGAAGTGGGGCAGCCGCATATCTTAAAAATTACGTCACGCGATCCACAACCGCCAAGTATAGAATATGTTCGCTCTTCAGGCGGATTGTTTATGGATATGATGATTCATGATTTTGATATGGCTCGTTATGTGATGAATAGTGAAGTCGTTGAAGTATTTGCATATGGAACAACATTAATTGATCCATCCATTCAGGAAGTAAATGATGTTGATACAGCAATTGTCACATTAAAATTTGCAAATGGAGCTTTAGGAGTAATTGATAATAGCCGCCAAGCTGTTTATGGATATGACCAGCGTGTTGAAGTGTTTGGTGAAAAAGGTGCGGTTGCTGCGGATAATTGCTGCCCGACAACAGTACAAGTTTCTAAAACAGAAGGTGTTGTAAAAGATAAGCCACTTTATTTCTTCTTAGAGCGTTACACGCAGGCTTACATTGAGGAAGTAACACAATTTACAAAGTCAATTATAGAAGGACAAGCTGTTATTTGCAGTGGTAATGATGGGTTACAAGCAGAGCGAATTGCGAAAGCTGCGAAGGAATCTTTGCTAACAGGAAAACCTGTTCTAATTGAACATAAACAGCCTGCATTAAATCAATAAAGAGAGCGCTTACTTATAGATAGATAAAGAGTAATGAATAGTAGGTTAATAAAAATATGAACCACAGCATTCATTCTTTCATAAAGCATGGGAGGTAGTAACAATGAATCCACTTATTTTTAAAGAAAGTCGTCCATTGGACCTAATTGCAGTTGGACGTTTATGCGTTGATTTAAATGCTAATGAAACACAACGTCCTATGGAAGAAACAAGAACGTTTACTAAATATGTAGGAGGTTCTCCTGCAAATATTGCAATTGGTGCTGCACGTCTTGGTTTACAAACAGGATTTATCGGTAAAGTGTCTGATGATCAAATGGGCCGTTTTATTACAGGGTACCTAAAGGACAATAAGATTAATACAGATCAGATACGTATCGATCGTACAGGTGCAGTGACAGGTCTAGCATTTACAGAAATTAAAAGCCCTGAGGATTGCAGTATTTTAATGTACCGCGACAATGTCGCAGATTTAAACCTTGATCCAACAGAGGTATCTGAGGACTATATTAAACAATCAAAAGCACTCTTAATTTCAGGAACAGCTTTAGCGAAAAGTCCTTCTCGCGAGGCGGTATTTTTAGCATTAGAATATGCGCGTAAGCATGATGTAGTTGTATTTTTTGATGTGGATTACCGCCCTTATACATGGCAGTCAGAAGCTGAAACGGCTGTGTATTACAATCTAGCGGCTGAAAAATCTGATGTCATTATTGGAACACGTGAAGAATTCGATATGATGGAAAAACTATTAAACTATGAAAAATCTAATGACCAAGTTACGGCTGAAAGATGGTTTTCTCATCATGCGAAAATCGTTGTAATTAAACATGGCGGGGATGGTTCAATCGCATATACGAGAGACGGTCAATCTCACCGAGGCGGTATCTTTAAAACAAAGGTGTTAAAGACGTTTGGCGCTGGCGACTCGTATGCATCCGCGTTTATTTATGGATTAATGCAAGGGCTTGAGACTCCTCAAGCGATGCGATTAGGAGGCGCTTCTGCTTCGATCGTTATTTCTAAACATAGCTGTTCTGATGCAATGCCAACGAGAGCAGAGATTTCTGCATTCATGGAAACGGCTGAGGAATTGGTATAGAAACGTCATGAATCAATAATCAGTAAGGGCGTATCCTATTGGACGCTTCTACATTACATAAAAGGGAGAGAATGAATATGACAGTACAAACAGCACAAATTGTAAAAAACTACATTGGCGGCGAATGGGTAGAATCCATTTCAACTAAGATGGAAGCTGTATATAATCCTGCAACAGGAGAAGTAATCGCTCAAGTACCACTTTCAACAAAAGAAGATGTTGAACATGCTGTATTAGCAGCAAATGAAGCATTCAAATCTTGGTCTAAAACGGCTGTGCCAAAACGCGCTCGTATTCTATTTAAATATCAACAATTACTAGTAGATAACTGGAAAGAGTTAGCGAAACTTATTACGATTGAAAACGGAAAAAGCTATAACGAGGCTTACGGTGAAGTTCTTCGTGGTATTGAGTGCGTGGAGTTTGCAGCGGGTGCTCCTACATTAATGATGGGAAAACAGCTACCTGATATTGCGACAGGTATTGAGTCTGGTATGTATCGTTATCCAATTGGTGTTATAGGCGGCATTACACCATTTAATTTCCCGATGATGGTTCCATGCTGGATGTTCCCACTTGCGATTGCTTGTGGTAATACATTTGTATTGAAATCTTCAGAGCGTACACCACTTCTAGCAGCAAAGTTAGCCGAATTAGCTGAGGAAGCAGGCTTACCAAAAGGGGTATTAAATATTGTAAATGGCGCACACGATGTAGTAAACGGCCTTCTTGAACATAAATTAGTGAAGGCAATTTCGTTTGTAGGTTCTCAACCTGTCGCAGAATATGTATACAAAAAAGGAACAGAAAACTTAAAACGCGTGCAAGCATTAGCTGGTGCGAAAAACCATTCCATTGTATTAAATGATGCGAATCTTGAACTAGCAACAAAGCAAATTATTAGTGCTGCATTCGGTTCTGCTGGTGAGCGTTGTATGGCTGCTTCTGTTGTAACAGTAGAAGAAGAAATTGCAGATCAATTAGTTGGAAGACTAGTAGAAGAAGCAAATAAAATTGTCATCGGAAATGGTCTTGATGAAGATGTGTTTTTAGGACCAGTTATTCGTGATAACCATAAAGAGCGCACAATTGGTTACATCGATTCAGGTGTAGAACAGGGTGCTACATTAGTTCGTGATGGACGCGAAGATACAGCTGTAAAAGGAGCTGGTTACTTCGTTGGGCCAACAATTTTTGACCATGTTACAAAAGAAATGAAAATCTGGCAAGATGAGATCTTTGCTCCTGTTTTATCTATTGTTCGTGTGAAATCATTGGATGAAGCGATTGAAATTGCCAATGAGTCTCGTTTTGCAAATGGAGCATGTATTTATACAGATAGTGGGGCAAGTGTACGTCAATTCCGTGAAACTATTGAATCAGGTATGTTAGGTGTGAATGTTGGGGTTCCGGCACCAATGGCATTCTTCCCGTTCTCTGGCTGGAAAGACTCTTTCTATGGTGATCTCCATGCGAATGGTACTGACGGCGTTGAGTTTTATACAAGAAAGAAAATGCTTACATCTCGTTGGGAAAAGTAATCAATAAGAGAGAAGTAGAATCTGTGTAGTTGCTTGGAAGCGAAAGTAACGTAAGTAGTAAAACATAAGAAGGAAGTATTAGGAGTCTATCAAATTCCTAATACTCCTTTTTCATATGCAGAATGACTGTTAGAGATAGAAAGGAGCAAATCATATGCAAACTGTTAGAATGACGACAGCGCAAGCATTGGTGAAATTTTTGAATCAGCAATACGTAGAGTTTGATGGAGAGCAACAAAAGTTTATTAAAGGAATCTTTACGATTTTTGGTCATGGGAATGTAGTAGGCCTAGGTCAAGCTTTAGAAGAAGACGCAGGGGAATTAGAAGTTTACCAAGGGAGAAATGAACAAGGAATGGCAAATGCTGCGATGGCTTTTGCAAAACAAAAACATAGAAAACAAATTATGGCATGTACTTCTTCTGTTGGTCCTGGATCAGCCAATATGATTACTTCTGCAGCAACAGCTTCAGCAAATAATATTCCCGTGTTACTACTTCCAGGAGATGTATTTGCAACGAGACAACCTGATCCTGTTCTTCAACAAATTGAACAAACACATGACTTATCTATTTCTACAAATGATGCTTTTCGTGCAGTAAGTAAGTACTGGGACAGGATAAATCGTCCTGAACAATTGATGACAGCTATGATTCAAGCGATGCGTGTTTTAACGAATCCGGCAGATACAGGAGCTGTAACAATTTGTTTACCACAAGATGTCCAAGGAGAAGCATGGGATTTTCCAGATTACTTCTTCCAAAAGCGTGTTCACCGTATTGAACGTCGTCTACCTATAAAAGCCAGCTTAGCGGATGCAGTGGAAATAATTAAGAGAAAGAAAAAGCCAGTTATGATTTGCGGTGGTGGTGTAAGATACGCAGAAGCGGCAGAAGAGTTAAAACAGTTTGCTGAAACATTCCACATTCCATTTGGAGAAACACAGGCTGGAAAAAGTGCAATTGAAAGTAGTCACCCATATAATCTTGGCGGCATTGGAGTAACGGGAAATTTAGCAGCTAATACAATTGCAAAGGAAGCGGATCTTGTTATTGGGATCGGGACGAGATTTACTGATTTTACAACAGCATCGAAACAATTATTTCAAAATGAGGAAGTTGAGTTTTTAAACATCAATATTTCAGAATTTCATGCGAATAAGCTTGATGCATTAATGGTTATAGCAGATGCAAAAGAAGCGCTTCTTGCTCTAATAGATGAACTGCAAGTAATTAATTATCGATCTAGTTATACAGTAGAAATTGCTGATGCAAAAGAGGCTTGGGAAATAGAATTATCACGTCTACATAATATTCGCTTTACAGGTCAAGATTTCACACCAGAAGTAGAAGGCCATTTCGATGGAAAGTTAAATGAGTATGTAGACGCACTTGGTACACAATTAACACAGACTGCAGTCATTGGAGAAATCAATACATTACTGGATGAAGATGCAATTATCGTTGGAGCGGCAGGAAGTCTTCCAGGTGATTTACAAAGAATATGGGCATCAAGAAAACCAAATACATATCACATGGAGTATGGATACTCTTGCATGGGCTATGAGGTTGCGGGTGCACTAGGTGCAAAGCTAGCTGAACCATTGAAGGAAGTATATGCAATGGTAGGGGATGGTAGTTACCAGATGCTTCATTCAGAGCTTGTCACAAGTCTTCAAGAAAACAAAAAAATTAACGTCTTATTGTTTGATAACTCCGGATTTGGCTGTATTAATAACTTACAAATGGGTAATGGAATGGGGAGCTTTGGAACAGAGTTTCGCTATCGAAATCAGGAAACTCGTAAATTAGACGGGGGAATTATGAAAATTGATTTTGCAGCTAGCGCAGCTGGATATGGTGTGAAAACATATCATGTTACATCACTAGAACAATTACAGGAAGCGCTTATCGATGCGAAAAAACAAACAGTTTCTACATTAATTGATATTAAAGTACTACCCAAAACAATGACAAATGGATACGAGTCATGGTGGCATGTAGGTGTTGCGGAAGTATCTAAAAGTCAAAGTATACAAGCTGCGTATGAGAGTAAAGTAAGTAACTTGCAACAGGCAAGGTCTTATTAGATTAGGACACAAAGAGAGCTTTTATCTACATGCATATTGATTAGGAAGCTCTCTTTTCAATAACCAGTTAAGAGAATTTGGCGAAATTCTATCACATTTTGTAAAGAGGAGAGACAAGGGGATGTTTAAAGAAAATACAGTTAAGCTTGGAATTGCACCAATTGCTTGGACAAATGATGATATGCCGGAGCTAGGAGCAGAAAATACGTTTGAACAATGTATTAGTGAGATGGCACTAGCTGGATTTAAGGGAAGTGAAGTAGGGAATAAATATCCGAGAAACACAGTTGTATTAAAAAAATCTTTGGAATTACGAAACTTGGAAATTGCTAGTGCATGGTTTAGTACGTTTTTAACAACGAAGCCGCTTGAAGAGACAGTACAAGCATTTATTAAGCATAGGGATTTCTTGCATGACATGGGTGCAAAAGTCATCGTTGTTTCAGAGCAAGGGCATAGTATTCAAGGTTTAATGGATGTACCACTATTTAAAAATAAGCCTGTTTTTACAGAAGAAGAGTGGGATAAGCTTGCGGATGGATTACATCACCTCGGTAAATTAGCTCAGGAAAAGGGGCTACATATTGTATACCATCACCATATGGGTACGGGTGTTCAAACAACGGCAGAAATTGAAAAGTTAATGGACATGACTGATCCAGCGCTTGTATCTCTGCTTTTTGATACAGGTCATCTTGTTTTTTCAGGAGAAGAGCCACTTTATATTTTGAAAAAATATTTACCTCGTATTAAACACGTACATTTAAAAGATATTCGTCAAGAAGTAGTAGATGCTGTAAAGGAAAGCGAATTAAGTTTCCTACAGGCAGTGAAGAATGGAGCATTTACAGTTCCCGGGGATGGCGTAATTGTGTTTGATGAAGTGTTTACTATCCTTGCAAACTCTGATTATCAAGGGTGGTTTGTGGTAGAAGCAGAGCAAGACCCAGCTTTAGCGAATCCTTTTGAATACGCATTAAAAGCCCGAAAATTTATACAAGAAAAAGCAGGTCTGTAATTTAAGCATTTTAAGATTATCCATAAGTAAATGGTATGGTAATCAACATCTCTTCTTACAAAAGGGGTAAAAAGACGTGAAGGTTGGTTTTACATGTAATAAATAATATTGAAATAGGGGAGTATGTAATGCCATTAGTTCAAATGAAAGATATTTTAATGAAAGCAAATCAAGAGAATTATGGGGTTGGAGCTTTTAGTGTCGCTAATATGGAAATGGTAATGGGAGCTATTAAAGCAGCTGAAGAGTTAAGTTCACCGCTTATTCTACAAATTGCGGAAGTTCGTTTGAATCATTCGCCAATTCATATGATTGGTCCTTTGATGGTAGCTGCAGCGAAAAAAGCAAGCAGTTCACTTTGATCACGGGATGACGTTTGAAACGATTAAAGAGACGTTAGAGATTGGTTTTAGCTCGGTTATGTTTGATGGCTCTCACTATCCGTTAGAAGAGAATATCCAAAAGGCAAAAGAAATTGTAGAACTTGCGAAACAGTATGGAGCGACGGTAGAGGCTGAGATTGGCAGAGTTGGTGGTAGTGAGGACGGATCAGAAGATATTGAAATGTTGCTGACAAGCGCTACAGAAGCAAAACGATTTGCAGAAGAAACCGACGTAGATGCGTTAGCGGTTGCAATTGGAAATGCGCATGGTATGTACAATGGAGATCCTGATTTACGATTAGACCGCCTACAAGAGATTAATGAGGTAGTCCATATCCCACTCGTTTTACATGGCGGCTCTGGCATTAGTCCAGAGGATTTCAATCAATGTATTCAACATGGTGTTCGAAAAATTAATGTAGCAACAGCCACATTTCAGAATGTAATTACTGCTGTTAACAATACAGTCCTAAATAATCCGTATTCAGATTACTTTACGTACCACCAGGATGTTATTGAGGCTGCTTACGAAAATGTTAAAATTCATATACAAATATTCGGAAGTGAAAATAGAGTATAAATAGAAAAGCTTTCTTCAGTAATAGTTAGATGAAACTCGGAATGTAGTTAGCTGAAAAAAGTAGAGAATGATTGAGTAGCCATTAAATAAAAGGGGGAGAAAGCCATGTTAGGAAAATTAGGTGAATTAACTGAAGGATATAATGTATTAACAGAAATGAACGGTCAATGCAGTGATATGTTAATGGATATAGGCATATATAAGATGTTTAATGAGAAAGAAGAGTTGCTATTTGATGATAAGAATGAAACGGCAATTCTTTTACTAGAAGGGGCAATACGTTTAGAGTGGGAAGGAATGGAACAAGTTATTCAAAGACAGTCTGTGTTTGAAGAAAACCCTTGGTGCTTACATGTATCTAAAAATGTGAAGGTTACAATTACTGCTCTTTCAGATAGTGAAGTGCTTGTTCAAAAAACAGATAATGATCAAGAATTTGCGTCTAAGTTATATACTCCAAATGAATGTCAAAGTGTTGTAGCTGGGGAAGGAGTATGGGAAGGAACAGCGCAGCGTGTTATTCGTACGATTTTTGACTATAACAATGCTGCATATTCTAATATGGTAGTAGGCGAGGTTATTTCTTATCCTGGGAGATGGTCTAGTTATCCACCACATCACCATGATCAACCGGAGGTATATTATTATCGCTTTAACAAACCACAGGGATTTGGATGTGCAATGGTTGGTGAGGATGCATATCGCGTTGTACATAATAGCTTTATTACAATTCCGGGTGAGCTAGACCATCCACAAGCAACAGCGCCTGGATATGCCATGTATTTTTGTTGGATGATTCGACATCTTGAGAATAACCCATGGAATGATCGTATCATGGAGGAAGACCACAAGTGGTTATTAGAACCAAACACGAAAATTTGGCCAGAAAAAGAATAGATAAAAATAAAGGTTCTGGACAAAAATGATGTTACTTACAATTTTTTTGCTCAGAACCAATTTTTTGAATTTACGAAGGCTCTTATGTGAGATAACATAAGGGTCTGTTTGCATGTTCTACCTTTTATTATGTACAATAAGAATAAGAGATGATATAGACAGGGAGAGGAAATCCATGTCCACTAAATTAGTAAATTTACGAATTGATTTTGCTTTTAAACAGTTATTTGGGACGAAAGGAAATGAAGAAATTTTAACGGGTTTCTTAAATGCAATTTTAGAAGAATCGTTAGAGACACCTATTACATCGCTACAACTAGATGATCCACATCTCCATAAATCTTATGAAGATGATAAATTATCAATTTTAGACCTATTAGCAACTTTAGATAATGGGACGCAGGTAAATATCGAAATTCAGCTTCGAAATACACATGATATGGTGAAGCGATCTTTATATTATTGGAGTAAACTTTATACATCCCAAATGCAAGAAGGGATGCCATATCGTTCACTTCGGAAAACAATTACCATTAACTTATTAGATTTTATTTTATTTTCTCAGGAAGATGAATTTCATACCATCGGACAATTATGGAATACAAAAATGCAACAAATTTTAAGTGACGACATTGAAATCCATTTTGTAGAGATACCGAAATTAGTAAAACAATGGCGTGAAGAAAAAGTAAACCCTTGGGAAAATACATTTGTTCGTTGGATGTTATTATTACCAGCACATGAAGATGAACATTTAACTCAAACATTGGAGGAGATTGCGATGAATCAAGATCCAATTTTACAAAAGGCAATTAATAAATGGGAAAATATGAGCCATGATTCTTCTTTCCGAACAGCTTATGAAGCTCGAGAGAAATTACTTCTAGATGAACAAGCCAAGTTAGCACATGCAGAACAAGAGGGCGTGGAAAAAGGTATTGAGCAAGGTAAGATGCAAATGATTCGAGGGATGCATGAAATAGGTGTACCGCTTGAAACTATTGCAAAAGCAAGTAAGTTGAGTGTAGAGGAAATAGAACGTATCTTGAAATTAAAGTAAATATAAGAACCTATAGAACTTATGAATAACAGAAAGTAGACGTTCATTGTTATAGTACGTTTAACAGAAAAGTATTGCTGAACAATTCGGCAGTGCTTTTTCTATATCATTTTTTGTTTTTCATGCAGAATCACCCGCAAAATTACTTTGTGTAGTTTAAGTTTTCTGAATAATAATTTATATTTTCAAAGTTCAAGCAACTTTATGACAGTCCAAAAAGAAGAGAAATATTGTTATTATGCATAAAATGAAATGGAGAAACTATGTATGTTATTTTGTTATTCTTATACTTCTTGGAACAGCAGTAACAATCAAGCCATCTATCTCAAAAGCTGAGGAATCTGATGTTAATATTACATTGTTAGGTACTGCAGATATTCATGGTAGATTTATGCCCTGGGATTATGCGCTTGATGGTGCAAATACGAGTGGAAGTTTAACACAGATTTATACGGTTATAAAGAAAGTACGTCAAGAAAATCCAAATACCATATTAGTAGATGCCGGGGATACTATTCAAGGAAACTCAGTAGAATTATTCAACGATTAACCACAATCGCCAATGATGGTAGCGATGAATGCAATGGGATATGATGCTTGGGCATTTGGAAATCATGAATTTAACTTTGGATTAGATACATTGAAAAAAGTTAGTGAGCAATATAAGGGCAAGACATTGGCAGGAAATATTTATAAGGAAAATGGAGAGCGTTTTCTTCCTGCATATACAATTGTTGAAAAAGGGACAGATCATTTGGATGGAGATTTATATGGCAGAGGTAGAGTAAGGGTACATTCAGACTTGAAAAGTATGAATGTTGTGTAAAAGGAATGCAAATTGTTGAAAATATAAAAAACGTATAGTACAGTGAGGGTGTATGCTAGATAATAATGAATAAGAAGTCGGGTGGTTCTGATTCTTGTTGATTGATAGGTCGTAAGGTCATAAAAAAGTCTTGGTTTGGTCGCCAAGGCTTTTTTTATGCTGTATTCAGGAATAAAAACCTTGTATATCTCGAATAATTTTCCAAGCTTAAGCACGGGCTTTGTTCTTTCAATTGTAAAAAATATATTTGACTTACATGGTGCGAAGTACGGTGTAACTAATACAGAGAATAGGGGATTGTTCTACTTTACTTAGAAAAATGGGATGTAAAGTAGTAAGGTGTGATAGAAGTGATACATATCTTACTGAAGTGTTAAAGGGGATTTACATTCATATAGAGTATTTAAAAAAGGTGTAAAGTCAATTCTAGGGCTTCGCACCTTTTTAATTAACTTGGCCTTTGTTTCAGCCAGTTAATATGTTCATTTTTAAGCGTTTATTGCATTTAAAATGGAAACTTTATCTGTTGTAAATAAGACATAATTTTGTTTGATCGTTTTTATTAATATACGGTCAGTTGTTCCATATGCTGTTTTAATACGGATTGCCCGAAGACTATAAACCGGAGGATTTAGTTGTACCAAATGTACCATTCTCATTCAGTGGAACGCTAGAAAAGAGTTACCTTCGTAAAGAGGCAGCAGAAGCACTAGAAAGGTTATTTGATTTAGCAAAGAAAGAAGGAATCCAGTTGAATGCTGTTTCAGGGTTTCGCTCCTATGATTATCAAATAAACCTGTATGCAAACAACGTGAAAAGAAAAGGACAAGAGCATACGGATCGCTTCTCGGCAAAGCCAGGACATAGTGAACATCAAACAGGATTAACGATGGATGTTTCTTCTAAAAGTGCAAATAATGAGCTGGAGTTAACCTTTGCGAATACGAAAGAAGGAAAATGGCTGAAAGAAAATGCGTATCGTGCAGGATTTATCATCCGTTATCCAAAAGGTAAAGAGAGTATTACTGGATATGCATATGAACCGTGGCATATTCGCTATGTCGGGGATATTGCTGAAAGAATATATGAGAAAAAACTGACTTTAGAAGAATTTATGAATCTTTAAAAATAGAATTGAAGAGTTAAACCGGCTAGCGATAGCAGTAAGATTATAAAAGATAGGGGGTATGAAATAAGGTATTTCATAATGCTTTTAAAGGGTATACCATGTAATTATAAACGAAACTACTAAAAGGAGCCATTTATATCTTTACAGTAATGTGAGATGTAGGATCTACGTCAGGCATAGTTTGATAAATATTAGGTTAATATATAATGGGAATCAGAGAGTAACGAAAAAGAATATAAATATTATGTATTCGGTTTTTTACTAAATAACAGGGCATCATTCTAATTAGAATGATGCCCTGTTATTTTTAGCATAATCTATTGAATTACTTTTTCAATTTTAGGCATTACAGCAATTGGCGGTAAAGAATTGGTCCATGCAGCAGCATAAACATTTATCTGTTCACCTATAGTGTAATTTTCACCATCTGAAATAGGAACCCTTAAAATTTTATTTTGAGAAACTAACTCCCACCAATCATTTTGAAAAGCGAGAGCTTCATCTTTTGTAGATGTAGCAGCAACCACTAAATAATTATTTTCTACTGAAATGACATATCCAGTAAACGGCTCTTGTTCTTGTTTTTGAATAGAATGAATAGGTGTAGTGCTTACAGACGCCTTATTAGAATCTGCAAATGCCGGTGTTAATCCAAAAGTAAATCCACATCCTAATGTTAAAGCTGTTACGGTTGTTACTAATTTTTGTTTTTTTGTAAACATAATTATATATCCCCCTTATATTTTATCCCTACACTAGCCATTTTCTAGTTCTATACATATAAAGCCTTTTAATATTAAGATGTTTAACAGTTCTGTCACAATTATTCCATAAATGTAAAAATAATCTATTAATGGAAGTGTAATTATGTTATAATTCACTAGGTGAACTGTTATTATTTCATTCATCTCCTGATGAATGGATACCCTTCCTTAATTGTAAATATGTTCGACTTTATTGGTGAAGAGGGAAGAAATCCCTCTTTTTTTTTGTTCCTTCTAAAGTTCAAAGGTGCCTTAAGGGAGTAAAAAGGTGAATTGTGTTTTTATACTAGCAAATACATTCGTGGCCGCTTTCGGTGGTTTCTAGATATGTTATTTCGAGGGGCATAATTCTTGAAAATTCTAGTAATCATGGCTGCTAATTGAGGAGCATTCACAGTGGTATTTAACGGAGAATTGAAGTGTAAGTAAGTTTTAAAGGGATCGTCGAAAGGGTAGTTATTATAAGTTGTTTTCCTAACAAATAATCAATTTTTGTTTAAAATATAAGACCACTATTTAATAATATAAAGTAATTATTTATGCTGTTACCTTACAAAAATGTAAGATTGTTTTAATTGACACTCGTATATATAAGTAACTATACTAGTTACACGATGTTGGTGAATATATTTAATAGTATCAATCTATAAGTGTATGTCGAAGGGTTCTTCTCGAAATAATAGTTCGATATAAGATTCTTTATCTGTAATATAGTGATGACACCAACTTAATCTATACTTTATTCGGAATCATATTATTTAAAGATTAACTATAATTTATATAATTTACCAACTTGTAATAATTTCTTAGAGGTGCTAAATTTTGAAGAACAAATTAATTGCTACAGGAATTCTTGCTGGAAGTTTACTATCATATTCTACTAGTATTGTTGCAGATACTCACAGATTCCCAGATGTTCCCGCATGGGCTGACAAATCCGTTACTTATTTAGTTGATAAACAAGTATTGAGTGGATATCCAGATGGGACTTTTGGATCAAGTGATACACTAGATAGAGCTTCTGCAGCAACAATTATGACAAAGGCTCTTGGTATACACATTGATTTAAATGCAAAACCATCTTTTAAAGATTCACAAAACCACTGGGGAACCCTTTATATTGCCGCAGCTGAAAAGGCAGGAATCATTAAAGGTGAAGGAAATGGAATATTTAATCCTTCTGGAAAAGTTACTCGTGCTGCTATGGCTACTATGCTAGTGAATGCATATAAACTACAAAATAAAAACACTAGCAATGGACAAAGTAAATTTGAAGATTTAAAGGGCCATTGGGGTGAAAAGTTCGCAAATACTTTAATTGATTTAAAAATTTCAGTTGGTACAGATAATGGTTGGCAACCAAATAAATTCATAACACGCGCTGAAGCTGCACAACTAACTGCAAAAACAGATATGCTTCAATATAGTCATAGTAATCCCTTAGAAAGTAAAACCATAATTATTGATCCCGGACATGGTGGCGAAGATCCTGGAAAAGACACAAAGGGATTACCTGAAAGTAAGATTGTACTAGACACTTCTTTACGTCTACAAAAATTGCTTGAAAAACATACACCATTTACAGTTTTATTAACTCGTAAATCTGATACTAGACCAGGACATGATCAAAAAAGCTCTTTACAGGAACGTGTGAAATTTGCTAAACAAAATCAGGGGGATATCTTTATAAGTGTTCATGCAAATGCTTATAATGGTAATGCAAAAGGGACAGAAACATACTACTATAAATCTTCTGAATCTAAAAAGACAAATCCTCATGTGGAAGAAAGTCGTGTTTTAGCTGAAAAAATTCAAACTCGATTAGTAGACGCTCTTCAAACACGTGATAGAGGCGTTAAACATGGAGATCTCCATGTTATAAGGGAAAATGACATGCCAGCTGTGTTAACGGAACTTGCTTTTATAGATAATGGTATTGATTACAGTAAGTTATCTACAGAAAACGGAAGGCAGGTCGCAGCAGAAGCCATTTATGAGGGTATTTTAGATTATTATGAATGGAAAGGGAATAATGTATCTGAATATAGGTTGCAATAAGTAAATGAAAATATAGTAATTCTCGAAATAAAGAATTCTAAAATTTTTTTGCACTTTTTTAAACAACAATTTTAAATACATATTTAAAATTGTTGTTTAAATCGTTATTCTGTGTTTTAATGATATTGATAATAGTTATCAGTAAAGAAGAGATGGAAATTAGCAAATCAAGTGTTGATAGTTATTGGCATAAAGATTAATAAATTTCTACATTGTAACGTTATAAATCTATCTCTAGTATTGAGAGCTAAAAATAATACGTTTATATTTTTTAAATGTTTAAGAAGGAGTGGCTGTCTGTATGAAAAAAGCAAAGGGAATAGCTAAAAGTGTTGCCGTAGCGTCCGTTATTATGTCTGGATCACTTGGTATACAAGCAACATCCGCATTTGCAGATTCTAAAGGAACTGTAGAAAATCTTCAAAATGGTGGAAAAGTCTATAATAGTTTTAAGACTACTTATGACATGAAGCAGAATATCAAAAATTCAATAAAGGTTTCTTTTATCGAGGATCCTTACGCGGATAAAAAAATTGCAATTGTTACAACTGATGGTAGTAATATAGATGCTAAATATACAATTAATAGCGGATACTATAACGCAGGTTTAAAATGGCCATCGGCTTATCATACTGAAGCAGAAATAACTAGTAGTGATAGCGCTCAATTCCATAAAGTTGCCCCAGTTAATACAATGACTTCAGCAAAGGTTACTTCTGAGGTAGGATATACACTTGGTGGAAGTGTTAAAGTTGGGGTAAATGATAAAGGGCCAAATGCCGATGCAAGTATTACAGGTAGCTTTGCTTGGAAAGAAAGTGTATCTTATGATCAGGTAGATTATAAAACGGTATTAGAGACTCACACAGATAAAAAATTAAATTGGAAAGTAGGATTCCAATCGTTTAATTTCCCAGAGTGGGGAATTTATAATCGTGATTCATTCAATACTTTCTATGGTAATCAACTATTTATGAAATCGCGTAGTTATAATGAAGGAACCAATAATTTTGTTTCAAAAGACACAGTACCAGCTTTAACAGGATATGGTTTTTCTCCTAATGTAGTAGCGGTTATCACTGCTGATAAAACAGAATCTACATCAGATTTAAAAATAACAAATCGTAGAATTTCAGATCAGTATAATATTGAATGGGTGAGTTCAAAATGGTGGGGAACAAATAATAAGGATACATATAATGAGTTCTTTACAAACAACTATAAATTAGACTGGAAAAACCATCAAGTTACTCTTGATAACCAAAAAGCCCTTGAAGAACAAATGATTGGTATCAACAACGTGAATAACCAGCTTAACAAAGGAAAAGGAAAATTATCTTTTTCAATGAATGGGGATCAGCTTAAAGCTACATCTAGCAATGCTGGTTATGGTATCAGTTACGAAGATAAAAATTGGGGTATCTTTGTAAATGGTGAAAAGGTCTACACGTTTAATGAAAAAACAACTGTAGGTAATATTTCAAATGACATTAACAAATTAAGCATCAAAGGACCTTATATTGAGATTAAACAAATCTAATCAGTAAATAAGGTACAATTGATGGGTAATTATTTCATCAAAATATGAGTATAAAGGTTTTATAAAATCTGTATAACGTAATGAAAGGATCAGAGTTTATCTGTTTTTACAGATAAACTCTGATCCTTATTATTTTTTGTTCATTCTTTTGCTCAAGTAGAAAAGAGCGTAAAATATTTGAAAGCTATTCATGTCACGCAGGGGGATATTTTTTTAAGCATGACGTTTAATTAGGATAGGAGAGATTGAAGAGCTGTCTCTTTTTGAGGCGTACGTAGTGTGGCGAATTGTTTAAAGTAATGAAGACCTCATCGGTTGTTAAGTTACTACTTTAAATATATAATTAAATTTTATTAAAAAGATACTCTATTCAAAGTCCTTATTGGATTTTTGAAGTGAAATATATATTATTTGAGGTGTGTGAAATGGGGAAATCTCGAGAGCAGACGATGGAAAAAATTTTGAAGGCTGCTAAGAAAAAATTTGGAGAGCGTGGCTACGAAGGTACGAGCATACAAGAAATTGCAAAAGAAGCGAAAGTGAATGTCGCTATGGCTTCATACTATTTTAATGGGAAAGAAAACCTGTATTATGAAGTATTTAAGAAATATGGCCTTGCTAATGAGTTACCTAATTTCCTTGAGAAGAATCAATTTAATCCTATCAATGCTCTTAAAGAATATTTAACAGTCTTTACTGCACATATAAAAGAAAATCCTGAAATTGGAGCATTGGCATATGAGGAGATTATTAAGGAAAGTGAACGATTAGAAAAGATTAAACCATATTTCATAGGTAATTTTGAACAGTTAAAAGAAATATTAAAGGAGGGTGAAAAACAAGGGGTTTTTCATTTCTTCTCCATAAATCATACGATACATTGGATCACTTCTATTGTTCTGTTTCCAAAATTTAAAAAGTTCATTGATTCTTTAGGACCAAATGAAACGAATGATACAAATTATGAATGGATGCCAGAAGACTTAGTGAACAGGATTATTTCTGCTTTAACAGATAAGCCTAGCAGGTAAATTATTCATTGTTTATGGATCATAATTTTCCTATTAAAAAGTCTAATTTCTCAATGTATTGTAGAGAAATTAGGCTTTTTTCGACACTATATTCAAAGACTTTATAAACTAATGGCTTGATTTATTAGTGATTCGAGTGAAGTTACATAGATATAGTTTTAGTTGCAACATTTTGGTGAAATGCCTTATCATGCTAAACAATAACCATTGTGAGATTAAATTGTTGAATCAGCTCTTCAATTTATATTCGTGAATAAATGTCTATAATGTTTAATGGTTCAGCACATATATATATGGGCTTTTTCACATAAACTTTTAGCGATAAGTAGTTCTTTCGTTTGTTCTTTAAAAGGGGAGTTATTCGAAATTGACATCACTTCTTACTGTAACTACAATAGTTACAGTAAGTTTGGTCTTTTAATTCGAATTTCTAAGTTAATGATAGCATATTTTCCTTTTTTCTAAGTGCGATAATAAGCGACTAGCTATGTTGCAATTAAAGCTTAGATTCTATCTCATATTCAAAGAACAGTTAATTTGTATCATTCAAATTAACGATGAGCGAATACTTAAAAACACATTTTACATCTTATTCTTTTGGGAATCCTTAGTTGAAAATAGGGAATATCTGCGGGCAGCAAATAAGACTGTGGTATGTAGAAAGAAATCTTTTAAAAAGGTCATAATATGGAATGATAGGTAACACTCAGTTTAATGAATACGAGCTGTGCCGTATCAAGTCATTTTTAGTAAAAGTCTAGAAAAAATTAAGAAGGTGAGTCCATTGCGTAAACATTCACATGTGCAATTTTATGTATTGATATTGGCTTTAGTAGCTTATTTAAGCTTTTGCTTTATATTTTTATTTGTTTTTCCGAATGAGTATTTTGTATCAGATTTTAATATACGACTATCATCCTTAGTTGTTGAAATTACTGTATTTATCTCATTACTTTACTCGATAGCATCAAGAAAAATTAAACTAGGAGTCTTTTGGGTTTGTATTACTATTGCAATAGGGTGTTTCTTGATAGGGAATTTTATATCTGCTTTTCAAGTACTTAATGTAGAATTACCAATACAAAATTTTAATATCTCTGATGTATTTTTGTTGTTTTTCTTATTCTTCTTTCTCTTTGCGTTCTTTTATAAAATCATGTTGGAATGTAACAAGTGGGAAAAAGCGTATTTAATTTGTGATTTATGTATTGTTGTTACTGCTATTTTCACCTTAGAGTGGTACCTATTTAATAAACCTTCTGCAAATATCTTATTCTTATCAATTGGAGATGTCTTTCTTTCATTTATTTTCCCAATTATAGATTTATTGCTTCTTTTACTAGGAGTTAGCCTGATTTTTCGACCAGCAATTTTTAATGCGAAAAGTAAATTATTTATTTTTATCTTAGTATTAACTGGATTGTCCATTACGGATTACTTATATTTCTATTTACAAGATGATTTATCACAACGTTCACTTATATTATTAAGGTGTTTGTATAGAGTTTTTCTATTATTTATTGCCATTGCTGCCGCTATTCCAAGGAGTACATCTTCTAAAAGAAATTATTTTATTATTAATCCGACATTTGGAAAGAAACTTCTTGTCATATTCCCTTATCTTGCAGTTGCAATCTTAATTGGTTTTACTTTGAAAGAGCAAACTTCTTCATCTACACTGATTACGGGAAATTGTATTGCCTTTGTATTTGTACTGATTCGTCATATAATTGTACGCATGCAAAACAAAGATTTAACCGAAACATTAAAAGTGTTTAATAATCAATTAGAGCAAAAAGTATTTCAAAGAACAGCGGATTTAATAAAAAAATCTAATGATTTGGTAAAAAATCAAGAGAGGTTTAAGTCATTATATGAGTATCATCCAGATCCTATATTAACAATTGATTCAAATGGTACCGTATTAAATATAAACCAGTCTGGAAGTATGTTATTAGGGGAAGAAAGTGCTGCATTAATAGGAAAAGAGTGCCTCTCTATTTTTTTAGATGAAGATAAACCTGAATTGGCAGCAGCTCTAAAGAAAGGGAAACGATGTAGTTCGTCTTCGTTACAGTTACGTGTGAAAGATAATAATGAGAAGGATATACATTTTTGGTATGTCACTATTGTTCCTATTATGATAGAAGGACAAACTTTTGGGAGTTATGTAATCGTAAAAGACATAACGAGGTTGAAGCAACAACAGGATGAGATAAACTATCTAGCATTTCATGATACGGTGACGGAGATTGGGAATCGAATATTCTTCCAACAAGAATTAGACAGATCCATTGAGCGTGTACAAAAAACACAGGATAAGTTTGGACTCCTGTATATAGATTTAAACCGCTTTAAGACCATTAATGATACACTAGGTCATGCAATTGGTGACAGGGTTTTAAAAGAAGTTGCCAAACGTTTTAGGACATGTCTGTCACCAACTATTCCTTTAGCAAGAATAGGGGGAGATGAGTTTGCAATCATTGTCCATAATAAAACAGAGAAACAGCTATTAGATTTGTGCGAAATACTTTTTCGTATAACTGAAGAACCATTTGTAATAAATCAACACAGCTTTTATTTATCCCTTAGTATAGGAATAGCGTTGTATCCATTTGGAGGAACCAATGCCACAACACTTTTACAACATGCTGATATCGCCATGTATAGCGCGAAGGAAAAAGGTAACAATGCTGTTTGTATGTATGACGAGACATTATCTCAAAAAATAACAAGACGCTTACGATTAGAGCAGGATTTACCAAATGCAATAGAAAATAATGAGTTGTTTTTATTGTATCAACCACAAGTTGATAGTAAGGCAGGAAAGGTTATTGGTGCAGAGGCTTTAATACGTTGGCAACATCCAGAGTTCGGGCTAATTTCACCTTTTGAGTTTATACCTATCGCGGAAGAGACGTCGCAGATTATTTCAATTGGGAAATGGACGTTACAGGAAGCGTGTCGGCAACTAAAAGAATGGCATTCTGCGGGCTATTCAAATTTAAAGATGGGGATAAATTTATCAGCTATAGAGTTTGAAAAGAAAGATTTCGTTCAAACGATTATTTCTACCATAGAAGAAATAGGAGTACCAGCTAACTTAATTGATTTGGAATTAACAGAGCGAATTGCCATGGTAGATGAAAAAGAAACTTTATCGAAGTTAAAAGCATTAAAATCATATGGTGTACATTTATCAATTGATGATTTTGGTACAGGATATTCTTCATTAGCATATCTACCTTTGTATCCAATTGATACTTTGAAAGTTCCAAGAGAATTTGTGAATAGGATTGGAACTTCAAATGATGGAGATGAAATTATACAAACGATTATTTCGCTAGCTCATACTTTAAATATGAAAGTAATAGCAGAAGGGGTAGAAACGAAGGAACAGTTAAAAGTGTTACAAAGTAATTCATGTTATCTAATTCAAGGTTATTACTACAGTAAACCTATAAATGAAGATGAATTTATCAATTTTTTAAATACGCCACAAAATAAATAAGTCCCCAAAGATATATTATGAAGTAAAGAGAGAAGACGTTCTATCAATTTGGAATAGAACGTTTTTCTTATGTTTATTTTCAAAAGATATGCTGCTAGGTTTCTGTTTTTGAGAGTAAAATTAATATATATATTCCCAGTATTAGATTTGTTTTAAACTTAGAAAATATCTTGATTCATCTATCCTAATTGTGTAATGTATGGTTATATTGTTGATTTATTTGATACCGTTTATTCCCACACCTTCTTGTGTTGTGGTTGAGTTGTAGAAGCAAGTTGCATCTTGTTTCAATTGTGAAAGGGCTTCTTTGAGCCGATTAGTGTATAAATAGCTTATTTTGCTATGCACATTATTAATCGACTTGAAGAAGCCCTTTTTGTATTGTTTTCAAGTTCGCAAGCCGGGTTATGAATCTTAACAAATTATAAGAAAGAGGAGATATAAAAATGAAAAAAGATAACATTTGGACAGTATTAGATGATTCAAAAGAGCCGGATGATATATTTGCTGGTATAGGGATGTGCTATCTAAAATTACAGGTGAAGAACTAAAATTTTAATAAAATCTAGGTAGTTTACAGAGGGGAAAAGGAAGAACTGAGTGAGGTATATACTTAGATCTTCCTTTTTTATTGCAAAAAAGAACTGGGGGGCAATTATAATGCGTGTAGAAAATGTTTTAGCGGTGAGATTTTATCCACCCTCACTAACAGTAGGGAAACACTGAATACGGATAAGCGTATGCTTGTTCATTAACTCGATTTTGCATTCTAGGATAAATGGATTGTTGAAGTAGATACTTCTCAAAGGAAAGGGAACGAAAAAGCAAAGTAATTGATGGGCAATTTGAATTCGATTTATTTGCATAATCGAGAGGGGAATAATATGTTTACAAACATTTTTATCGGTCTATTTTATTATGTATTTTTTGTAGTTCGTAATTCAAGAAAAAAATTTCTAATAGAAGAAGCCAAGAAGGAAGAAAGAGGAAATACACCGGTAGAACGTCCCGTTTATTGGTGCCCGAGAGAAAATAGACCTATTGGTAGGGAACAAGAGCGTATTACTGTCCTAACAAAAGAAATCACCTTAGAAAAAGATGTAGCAGGTATATATGATCTAGTTGCTATTACTGTTCAAAAGAATTTGGATGAAGAATTCAGTAACAAGTTATAACAGGAAATTGATGCTGAAGTGGTAGAGCATGTTAAGGGTTTTCACTATACTCCTGATTCTGAAACAGTATATGATACCTCATTTCTAAGTGATGAGGACATACCATTTTCAAGCAATATGGATACACTAGAGGGATTATTAGGATACGAAGATACATTTCATAAACTAGAACAGCTGAAAATCCTACAAGAAACAGCACATGGTACTTCTGTTCAAAATTTAGTATTAGAAGAGGAAGAATTTCAGGTTGTGAAATGTACGGCTAAAATAGTAGAACGAAAGCAAGAACTCACCTGCATAATAAACATATCTAATAACAAGCGCTATTGGATTCATACAGGGGGAGAAATATTACCAGAAAATCAACTGCTGTATTTAGAATTGAAAATTGATTCATCTTATTCCTATACATTAGTTAGATGGAGTGGTAGATAGCTAGGAAATATATGAATGTATCTCCTAGTTATTTTTTCTTAGATAGCATGAAAAACAGCATTTTCTCACTCATTTGTACAAGGATGAAATTTTTTTATTTTTGTACAAATGAGTGGGATAGAACGATTCACCATATGAGAATATTCAACTATAATGAAAAATTGTACGTCATTGTAATATTAAAATGTTTTGATATTCAGGTGATTAACAGTCTTAGAACAGGAGAATTGAGAACTCTTCGTAATTTTACAATGCTTTAAATAGACAGTACCAAATCATGAGTATTGTATGAAAAAAATTTTATTAAAGTAAATAGGAGTGATAATATATGGCAATCGATCATATAAGCAACAACGTAGTAGAAAAATTAGAACAAGCGGTGCGCTATGAAAAGAAACAAGTTCAGTTATTACGTGTAAGTAAAAGTAGTTCTAATATACACGCTTACATGATTTTTCCAGAATTCTCAGAGGTTAAAATTTCAAATACCGAACTGGATGAATATATAGAAAATCTATCAATAAGTTTGAAATATGTCATTGATCGCAAGTTGAGTCAACAAGAAATAGAAAAACAAAATCATTCGTTCATTATGACATGTGCAGTTGAGGAGGATGGATTAGTAGATGATGAAACTATTCATTTTAATACGACTTATGTTAAACCACCAACAATTGCAAATAAAGTATTTAAGTTAGTGTGTGGATTAGGAAATCGTTTAGATAGCTTAAAAGAGTTACATCTTACAGTATTAAATAATAATATTAATCGAATTGAAATTGGATTTTACAATGAAAATGAAACACATATGGCAGTAGAGAAGGAAGAAATCGCGAATGCAATTATGGGGGCATATACAAAAGCAAATATTTATTATGCAGCAGATCTCTATTATGTTGCAGAAGGAAATCAAATCAAATTAAAGAGCGTTAAACCAAAATTAGCGGGTGATGTGTGATGAAACAAAAAAAAGGATGATAGGAGTCTTATGTACGCTTGTTTTAATGGTGTTATTATTTGTCCCCTTACAGGCTGTCCAGGCCTCTGTAAAAGTAGATTTTAATGAATTGAAGGGGAACGATGTTTCATCATCTTTTAAAGAGGGATTAAACAATCGAACGAAAACAAAAGAAAAAGATGATTCATTTGGCTCATCAATCATACAAAAGATTGAAGGTCTGTATGCTCCGGCTTTTAAGGTAGGAGTAAATATCTTTTCTATTTCATTCGTATTAGGCATTATTGTCATGGTTATGGCGTTAATTACAAAGAATGGCCAATGGATGAAGTGGGCAACTGGAAGTATGATTTTCTCATTTATTAGTATGATGTCTCTGAGACTAAGTGTGTACTTCTTGTTCAGTTCCGATGTATTTTCGTTTATGAACATCTTTACGGATTTTTTAGACCTGTTTAAAGCAACTGCACTTATTTTCACACCATTTATGCTAATTGCAGGTATACGTTTAAGAAGAATTCATGAGAGTACGAAACAGCCTGAGTATTACCGGTGGTCCAACCGTGTTATAACGGGATCTTGTTTGCGGTGTGTGTTAGCAGCACTTGCTCCATGGCTATTTGAAAATATGTAAAAACTATATATAAGGATAGAAAGGTACTGGGTCTGCATTCGGTACCTTTTATCTATCCATTAGATTTCTTCTTTCGTATTCTTTAAGTACTTCCGGCAATATAGGAGATAGTATGCCACTTAGATAAATAGCTGTATATTTGCAGGTTAAAAGGTTTGAAAAAGCTGAATCTGTTTCTTGTTTTGTTACCGTATTATCTACAATAAGTTTTAAGATGTCTATCACAATCCTCTTTAGGGTAGTACGTAAGTTAGTAGAGACGTATCACATCATGCGTACAATTAAATGTGAATATTTCTCAATGAAAAATAACCTTATTTATTTTGAAAGGACTGTTTGTTTTGAAAAGAAATCGAGAATATATTAATTTGCGAAATTCCATTTTGATTGGTTGGCTGCTCACAATTATTGTTATGGGTCTATCTGTCTATTTTTCTTCCATTGTGTATTTATTAATCGGTTGTTTCATTCTGTCCCTAAAATACGGATTAATGGGCACAATAAAGAATGTAGAAAAACGTTTACCCACCTGGGCTAACTTTGGTGTCATTGAAAAGCCTGTAAATAGAAGGGTAACTAGACCTTTTCAGTTTCGTGGGGGGCTCCTTGTTTCTTTAGCATTGGGATTCGTAGAGATGGTGATAAAAGGCTTATGTATCTCATATTTTATTTTAGGGTTAGAAACGTATGTATATCGTTTGATGCGCAGAAACGCAAGAGTGTGAAAAGGAGGCTTTTATTATGAAAGTATTGATATTCGAATTGATTCTCATTGTGATTCTGATTCCTTTTAACATCGTTTTAAAAAAACATGTACCGAAATGGAAAGCCGGGGAAAGACTAGTGAAACGTATATTGGGAAAATTGGATCCCACAAGTTATTATGTGTTACATGATGTTACGGTTCATACGGAGTATGGTGATACAACGCAAATTGATCATATTGTTATCTCGGAAACAGGTGTATTTGTTATAGAGACAAAGAACTACGAGGGCTGGATTTATGGAAGTGAGAAATCAGCCAGGTGGACACAGGGTATTTTTAGTAAGAAATCCTCTTTTCAAAACCCATTTCGACAAAACTATAAACATATAAAGGTATTTGAATGGGTGATGGAACAACAGTTGCCGTGTATCTCTATTGCCGCGTTTCATCCAAAATGCAGTCTAAAAAGGGTAAATGTTCATTCTAAAGATAAACATGTCCTATATTATAACGATCTAAAAAAATGTATCGAATCTTATATTAATCTGAGACTAACAAAAGATGAGGTTGAGCATATCTACCAAACCATTTTGCGAGCAAATATTACCGGTAAGGATATTGAGAAGAAACATGTGAAGTATTTACAGAATAGATTCGCTAAACAATAAGAAACGGAGAAAGGAACAATGTTATATATAATAGGTTTTTTGGTAATCATCGTAGTAGTTATTCGTCTTAACGTGAAGTATTACCAGTTAAAAGGTAACCCAAAAGATTTTGTGATGAAAAAGAATGACTAAAGATATATTGTAGACATAAAGCTAATAGACTACGTACATTATTAGGACCGTCATGAAAAGTTCAAAAGAACAATTTTAAGGCTTGTAAATAGATGTATATAACTATATTTATGAATTCAGATGATAAAATAGATAAATGAAAATAAATAGGAGGTTTAGTTGTGAAAGAAGTGTTAGATGTTGAAACGTATTTAAAAAAAATAAAGAACCAGAAAATAAATTATGACAAAGTATTAAGAAAAATGATTAAAGATTGGGAAGCAAAGAACGAAAGACCAAAAGTGTTACTTCATTCATGTTGCGCTCCTTGTAGTACCGCTTCATTGGAATTTCTTGCAGAACATTCAGATGTCACAATCTTCTTCTCAAATTCAAATATCCACCCGAAAAGTGAATACATACGGCGCTCTAATGAACAAAAGATTTTTGTAAACAAGTTTAATAATCGTACAGGGCACACAGTAGGATTTATTGAGGATAAATATCGTTCAAATGTATTTTTTAAAATGGTAAAAGAAGAAGGTTTGGCAGAAGAGCCAGAAGGTGGACTTCGTTGTTCAGCTTGTTTTGATATGAGATTGGATCGTTCAGCTGAGGTAGCACAAGAAAGGGGATTTGATTACTTCGGCAGTGCAATTACTCTTTCTAAAAATAAAAATAGTCAATTAATAAATGAACTTGGAATTGGTGTGCAACAAAATTATGATTCACGTTATTTACCAAGTGATTTTAAAAAAAGTAATGGATATCAACGCTCAATTGAAATGTGTAATGAATATGATGTTTTCCGTCAATGTTATTGTGGTTGTTCATTTGCAGCGGAAAAACAAGGTATAGATTTGCGAGCGGTGAACAAAGATGCAATAAATTATCTGAAAGAAAATAATCTTAGTTTGAAAAAAGAGATTTAATCGTGAAAATTTGATGTGAAGTTAACCTATGATCTACAAAAGAAATGCAGTATGTTTTTAAATGATAAATGTAAAAAGCTAAAATAGTTCTGGAATAACTCCTTACTGGTTAAATTTCTAGAAAAGAAAAAACCAATAAGGAGTGTTTTCTTAATCTCGCATTGCCCCTGCTTCTCGGGAAGTCATTGCTCCTTGTCCCGCTCTTACATCATTCTGAATTTCTTGTTTCACTTTATGTGCATCAGTTTCAGCAAAATCTGGTTTCATAACAGAACCAGTACCTTTTATAGATTTTTTATGATCTTGCATACAACACCTCCTCGATTTAACGTTTAACAACCTTATTATTTACAAAAATATACTCGGTATACCCGAGTAGTTGAACGAATATCACGTAAAGTAAAAAGGTGATCAAGTAAGTTTCTCAATATACGATTTAGATAAGAAGAAATAATACATTAAAATCTTAAATTCTGTATATAAAACTAATAAGAAATACGATATGATGAAAGTAACAAAATTCTTCTAAATCTTTCTTGCAAAAGGACACACCTACGCATACATATGCTATAGGTGTGTCCTTTTTTATTTATTTTAAAACTTTGGAACCAAAAGGGGAGATAAATGTCGTATGTTAATGAAATTACATTGACAAATGTGCCATTTTAAAAAAGTATATAGGCAAAAAAGAACGAGAGAGGCATGGTATTGAAATGTCCAGAATGTAAAAGGCACTCATTTAAACCTGTTTTTAATGATTATCCGAATTGGATTCAGAGTTGTATTTGTTTTAATTATCAAGGAGTCAATTCAATATATAGTCTTTTTGTTTATTAGGTAGAGAGAAATGCTTATTTGGAGGATAAGACATTATGAAATCTTGGATTAAGGTTATTTGTATTACGTCATTCGTTTTTTTAATGACAGCATACAACAATTCGATTCAAGTAAATGGTTCGAAACCTGCCCGAACAGTACAAAAGGGAGTACAACAGCAAGTACAAGGGAAAAGTATTGTTGATATTACAGAAGCTTATAAAGAAAAATTACATGGCTTAGAAACAGTTAAGAGGAAAGGAAGCGTCGTTATTTCTAAAGAAACAATTAAAAGGAAAAAGCGTAACATAAGTCTATGATTGTGGACCTAAAGAGGACAAGTATGGCGGGAAATTGGCATATGTATTTTGTGAAGGGATACATATCAACGAATTAATAGTTAAATCAGGATATGGCATTGTAGCTTACATTTTAAAACCTAGCACTACACTGCTTCCACAAATGCTAGAAAGCGAAACAGAAGCAAAGGCGACAAAATTGGTGTGTGGAGCATAAAAAGGTTTAGGATGAAGAGAAACATCATTATAACCGTAATGATGCGGTTTAGCCCCCTAATCCATTGCAATATAAATATTCGTACAAAATGGAGGTTTTTTGAATGAATGAAAACAAAAGAAATATGCTCTTATCCTTTATCATTTCAATTTTATTTATTTTCGCGAGTTTATTACCTTTTAGTAGTAATGAATGTGTGTATGTTATCTCCAAAATTGGTGCTGCAGCTGGTGTAATAAATATTGTAATGATGAGTGTCTTCTTGTATTTTCAAATTAAAAACGGGACATTTGTTAAATTAGTAAAGTAAGACGTAATAGTTTTCCTTACCCATTCTTTTTAATAAGGGTAAGGAAAGCTGAAAAGGGGTGCGAAAGGTGAGTCAAATACTTGGGCTTTTGAAGTTTGTTTTAGCGAATGAAAGACGGTATGTATATTTAGCGGTAGTAAAAAAGAAAAACAAAAGAGTACATACACATATTGTATATGGTTTTGGTCCGCTAGAAAAAGCATTATAAACCATGTACGAAGTGCGTGATGATTTTGAGAACCTTTTCCTTTTAGAATTAAAAGAGAGGCGATACGATTGGATATTTTCTTTTGAAACAGGGTACTCGAAACATGGTAATAAACTAGTCATATATTAGCAAACGTTTTGCATTCTAATAAGATAGGTGAGGCGAATATAAGATGTCAATCATTCGAAAGTATCACATTGCAATTGCTTGGATGATAGCTACAAGTGCAATGCTCATAAGTTTGGTTTTTAGTGAATGGATGAAACTACCTCCATGTGATTTATGCTGGTATCAAAGGATGGCCATGTATCCATTAGTATTAATATTGGGTATAGGAATGTATAGAAAAGATCCCAACGTAAGTACATATGCATTTCCATTTGCATGTATTGGTTTAATAATAGCCGTTTACCAGATAACAATTCAGACTTTCCCAACAAGTGAAATGAAGATATGTTCAGTAGGCGTTTCTTGTACAGAAGATTACTTGAATTTATTTGGTTTCATCTAGATACCTATGCTATCTTTTGTTGGATTTTTAGCCATTATAATACTTCTATATGCAAAAGGTCACAAAGATAAAGAAGAGTAAATAGCTCGGTGATTATGGACTATATATACTTGTACAAATATTAAACACTCATAAATTGATATTAAAAATAATAAAGAATGTAGAAAAGGAGAAATAAAATATGACAGAAATGCAAATAAGTAAAGAAATGCACAAAATTCCAGAGGCGGATGTAGAATTATTGAAGATTATGGCTCATCCAGTTAGATTACAAATTGTGAAAGAATTAGAACATCGCAAAATTTGTAATGTAACACAATTGACGGAGCTATTAGAGGTACCTCAATCTACTGTTTCGCAGCATTTATCTAAGATGCGTGGGAAGATTCTTCGTTCGGAAAGAAGAGGGTTAGAGATGTACTATCATATTGTAAACTCCAAAGCATGCCAGATTGTTAGTGTATTAGGTTTATAAATAACTTAAGCGAAATAGTAGAGCAGGTTACGAGAATAAAAATGAAACAAGGGCAGCTATGTCAGGCTGCTCTTATTTCATTTGTGATTTTGCATATATTTGTGCGAATTTAGTATAGCAAACATTTTTTCTTTTTTCTTTTTTATCAAATAAAAAAGAAAAAAGAAAAAATGTTTGCACAGGCCAAAATTACGTATGAAAAAGAGTTCGGGATACCCGACCTCTTTTTCAAACAAGGGTTAGAGATTAGTTGTTATTTAATTCATACTCATTTTATGTTTAATTATTAGAATGTCCAATTTAACTATTTGTTTCAAACAATAATAAAATTCAAATTTAATTTTAAAGTGGAGTATATTCAAAATGAAACATCAAAACTTACGGTAGTTTATACGGCAACTGTTGAAATCGCCTGCTTATATAGGCATTTTTGTTTTCCATCGCTAGAGATTAGAACTGAAAATTTATCCACACCAATAATGATTCCAGGTATTCTAACTCCGTTAATTAGGATAATATTTACTATTCTTTGTTCCCCAATTAATTTCTTATAAAAATCGTCTTGTGTATACATTAATAATTTCTTCCGCTCTTTAAATATTCTAATCTTTTTAAATTTTTCTTATTAATATAAAAGGAATGGAGTAATTATAACATTTCTAGGATGGATTTTTATAAAAAAATAAAAGCCCTTACAATGAAGTAAAGACCTTTACTTATTTATTATAAGATACCTTTTTTATTATCTCTTTATATTATTAAATATAACTGTATAGATTTGTTGAGGAGAGTCTTACACCCTAATTATCACAAAGTAAGTATATATAATATAGGAAGAAAACCTCCCTGCAAATAATAGTGTATCAATTGTAGGAGAGGATTTCTTCAGTTATTACATTCCTTCACCATGGGTATTTGTATATTGTATAATTTCCTGCTTTTGTACTGCAATCATTGCCTCGCCGTGAGTATTACTTAAAGTGATTGGTGCTACTAGCATAAAACCTGAGAATAAAAGTCCTGCTGTACTAATTAGTATTTTTTTCATCATTTTAAAGCACTCCTTTTCTCCATTTCAATTTTAGCTTTGTATCCCACACGGAAGTACTGGCTTACTTTTAAGTGGTTACCTTCATCATAATACTTGTTTGCTAATTCATCAGCATATATTTCAACAAAGTGCCATAAATTTTCTTCTTGGAGATAATGGATTCCTTCAACAATAATCTTTTCGTATTCATCTATAGGAGTATGCTGTAATCTTGCATTTAAAATCGATAAATGATGATAATATTCTTTATTATTTTGTGCATTACTAATTTGCAATCCTTTATTTATATAATCAGCGGCTTCATTTATATTCCCTAGTTTCTCATGTTCTTTAGCTAACAAATACATTGTTTTACAGCTACCTTCCAGTGCCTTGGAGAGATAATTGATTGCTAGTTGAGGCATATTTTGATCTGAATATAGAAGCCCTATATTATGGCGAATCATATGAGTAAGTTGTGTTTGCTCTTGTTTGGTTGCAATATCTAAAGCGGAAAGGAAATACTCTTCAGCTAACTCGTATTGCTTTAGAGAAGTACTTGCAAGTCCCAAAATATTATTACATGAAGCTATATTTATTTCATACCCAACTTCATTAGAATAGATTTCTTTCGCTTTATTAGCGTATGTTATTGTATTTAGTGGTTGGAACTGATAATAGTTGAACAGGGCATACTGATAATTAAATTCTGCTTGTTCTATTTCATCCGGAATAAGAGATAGAAGTGTTTCAGCTTTGTGATAGAAGTGCTTAGCGTCAATGTATTGTCCAATCTTCATTGCGTGTATAGCATTGAACAAATAGTAGTAGTAATTGAGCATGTCTATAGTAGACTCTTCAATATGTTCTCCAGGTATTAATAATCCAGATGTATTATTTATCAAAAGATTATACCTAAACTCTAGTAAAGAATAGTAAATAAGAAGCGTTGGATCTTGTTCCATTTCTTCGAGAAGTTTTTCAACATCAGACCTTAGATTTTTGGCTTGCAATAGCTTTTGAGAACGCATAGCTTTGTACCAATCGTTCATTAATGTAGTAATGTTTTCATTTCCTTTTGCTACGATCACATAGCTTCCCCCTTTGTATGTTTATATCTATATGTTTTTATCATAGCAGTGAAATCCATATTATTACAGATGGTATTAGTTTAAATTGTATTTCTAAATATTTATCAGAAAATTCAGTATTAAAAACAGACCAAGTTCGATACCTCTTCATATTAAGTTAAAATAAATGATTAGTATAAATTTAAAATAGCGACGAAGGAAAGGCAGTGAAAAATCATACAAAAGGTCCTAAAAGGCAACTATTGCAAACGAAAATGATATGGTCATATCTAAAAGCCAAAACAGCGTAAAACCATATCAAATTGGTTGAAAGAGGCATATATATAGAAGATTATGGCTCATAACAGTAGATTGAAACCGAGAGAATATGAGGATGTTTTGAAAAAAGTAATGAGAAAAATCTATGATCGTGAAATTTGGATTCCAGATTACTCATTTGATTGGGTACGAGCGTATGTATCATCAAGAAATGTATAAACCTTGTTAAAGAAGAGAATTTTTAGAATAAAAACAAACATATTCTTTATATTCAGTAACTGTCATTTAATTCAATTAAGTGGCAAACACCGGCAACGTGTAGCAATTGCTAGGGCACTATCTTGCTATGTTGTTTTATTTATTGCTGATGAACCAACAGCAAATAAAATGATTGAGTTGTTTCAGGAACTCGATCGTCAAGAAGGTAAGTGCGTAATTGTTGTTACGCATTCGCAAGAATTTGCAAAAAAATCAGGTCGAGCAGTTTATTTAAGTAAAAAGAAGTTAGTAGTAAGAGAAATTAAGAACAGTTAAGAAAAAAGCTATTTTTGTTCTCAATTAACATAATTTTCAAAAATGTACGGATGTTAATATTTGTTATATGATATATTTGTCAAAGTACTATTCCTGTAGTTTTAATGATGAATCTGTAAGATAGTTTGTTTGTCACATATATTCATCTTAAATTAAAAAGAACTTGTAGAGATTCCTACAGGCTCTTTTTAGTTTAGGGGTTGAATGTGGATTTGAAGTAAAGAAACAATTTTTTGAGAGGAGAAAAGTAAATGTTTATAAAAGCGGAAAGATTATTAATACGAAATTTTGAATTCAAAGATTGGCAAGCTGTCCATGAGTATACATCAGATAGCAATGTAATGAAATACATACCCGGAGGGGTTTTTACTGAAGAAGATACAAGTAACTTTGTAAATAAAAATATGGGTGAAAATGCTGAGAACTTTCCTGTGGTACTGATTGATGAAAATATTCTGATTGGTCATATTGTTTTTCATAAATATTTTGGTGAGCATACTTATGAGATTGGATGGGTATTCAATCCTAAATATTTCAATAAAGGATATGCTTCTGAAGCAGCACAAGCTACATTGAAATATGGGTTTAAGGAAATGAAATTGCATAGAATTATAGCGACATATCAGCCACAAAATACCCCATCATATCGATTGATGGAGAGAATTGGAATGAGAAGAGAAGGCTATTTCAGGAAGTGTATCCCCCATGGAAATGAATGGTGGGATGAATATTATTACGCTATTTTAGAAGAGGAGTAGTGTTTCAGAGCACATTAATTAAATCGCTTGGTCTATAAAATCTTTAAAATGTGGGCGGTCCACCATCCCCATCAAGCTAACATTATTTTAGTTTAATTTCATGTAATATTTTTTCTGAAAATCAGTATAAGTTCTTTAAAAATTTGCATCCTAAATAAACCCTATCTTGTTTCAGATTTTTGATTACGCTACATGATTGTGGGGCATAGAAAAATTATATACGACGCCTAAGATAACAATGACTGTTTTCTTCTCATATCTATGGGGTTTTCGACCGTGTTTCTGTAAGAAATTAAACAGGCGAAACAATACCTTTGTTAATTCTTGGGTGTTTTTTTGTAAAGATTAATAAAAAATATTTCTTAATTTTAATATTTAAAACTTATGTATACGTGTTACAATGAAGTCCTCCATTTTATTTTATTCTCCTATTTAGAATTTATGGTTTAGTTTCCAATAATACAAAAGTGGCTGTAGTAAATAGATAAATGAATGAAGTGAAGCGGTTAGAGTGGTTAAAAGGCTGTTAAGCATAATTATCCAGAAAATAAATTCACTTAATAAAGTTTTAGGGGTTTATTATGGTAAGGATTTCATCAAATTTGAATCGTTCTAGATTAAACTTTTGATTCAATTAAAGTCAAAAATAATCTTTAAATGAAGTTCATGTTTCATCCAGGTAATTTAGAATAATTCGTAGCCTTAACATTGCTTAATATAGCACAATAACATATTTGAAAGGTGGATAGATAAAACTCCGCTTGTAAAAACTAAATTGTAATATAAGGAGATATATGTAAAAGGATATAATGGTAATTTTATTTCGAATAATACCATAAATCAATGTAGAAAAAATAAAGAAGCAAACAATTAAATAAACTATATCAGTTGTAAGAATGAAGGGAAGAAGTAAAAAGTGTTTAAAATAAAAGAGAGATTGGAACAAATGAAGCTTAAAACGAAGTTATCTATGGCATTTATTGCAATATTAATTATACCAAGTCTTATCGTAGGAGTATCGTCTTATGATAAAGCAAAAACAGATCTTAATGAAACAATTCTACAAACTGCGAAAGATAATGTAAGTATTTTAAATAAGATAGTTGATGATGAATTAGAAAATAAACATGTAGATGTAACTCATTTTGCAAAGATACTTACACAAGGTGATTATAATGCTGACCAATTGCAAAATGTACAAAGTAAATTTGATCAATATATACAGTTACATCCAGAGATAGAAACAATTTATACTACATCCAGTAATAATCAATTTATTCATGCACCTGTTGGAAAAATACCAGAAGGATTTAATCCGTTAGAAAGTACTTGGTATAAGGATGCAGTAAAAGCTAATGGTGAGATTATTGTCTCGTCTCCCTATAAATCAAAGGCTACAGGAAATATGGTAATAGCAATTGCAAAGCAAAATGCTGATAAAAGTGGTGTCATTGGTATGGATTTGAATATTGATGATATCGTAAAAACTTCTAAAATGATAAAAATAGGAAAACAAGGCTTTGTATCTGTAGTAAGTCAAGATAAGACTATCGTTGTTCATCCTACACTTAAGCCAGGTGAGAAATTAGAGAAATCATTAGCAGATAAACTATACAAGAAAGAAGATGGAGTAATTACTTATAGCCTTAATGGTGAGGATCGAAACATTAGCTTTAAAACAAACAAAAAAACAGGTTGGAAAATAGCTGGTGTAATGCCTATTAAAGAAATTGAAGAAGCTACCAATCCTATTTTTTATAAAACGCTCACTATAATAGGGGCTTCACTGTTGTTAGGTGGAATTGTAATTTTCTTCATTCTTAAATCTATTATTAATCCACTAAGACAATTAGTTATTTCAGCTCAAAGAATTAGTCAGGGAGATTTAACTGAGAAAATAGATATTCGTTCAAAGGATGAACTTGGTCAATTAGGTGGTAGTTTCAATACAATGGCAGAGTCGTTATGTAATATAATTTCTCAAATTAACACATCTGCAGGACATGTGGCTGCTTCGTCTGAAGAACTAACTGCTAGCGTAGAGCAAGCAAGTGTTGCGACAGAACAAATCACAAAAGAAATGGAAGAAATATCGAATAGTGCAGAAGTTCAAAATAATGAAGTTGCGTCTGGAGCTACATTAATTGGTGAGGTAACACGAAACATTCAATGCGTAGCTGATAATGCTTCTGAAGTATCGGCTTCATCCTTATACACAAAACAAAAAGCCAATGAGGGTGAACAATTAGTAGAACAGACTGTAACGCAAATGCAGTCTATCCATCATTCTGTTTCTCAATCTGATAATGTAATTAAATTATTAGATAAGAAATCGCAGCAAATCGGAAGTATATTAGAAGTAATTCAAAATATTGCAGCACAAACAAATTTATTAGCATTGAATGCAGCGATTGAAGCGGCTAGAGCAGGAGAACAGGGGCGTGGCTTTGCAATTGTTGCCGACGAGGTCAGGAAGTTAGCGGAGCAATCATCCGAATCTTCAATGGAAATTGGAAGTTTAATTAATGAAATACAAGCAGATGTACATGAGACTGTAAAAGCTATGAATGAAGTAGGAGTTGAAGTGCAGTCGGGGATTCAGGTTGCGAATGATACAAAACAAAGTTTTTATGAAATCTCAAAATCTGCAAATGATATTGTGTCAAAAGTACATGGTATGGTGGAATTATCAAATAAAATGACAAGTGATGTAATGGAAGTCGATACATCAATTAATCAAATATCTATGGCTGTGAAAGAGAATTCTTTAAGTATGCAAACGATAGCCGGTTCATCTGAGGAGCAACATGCTTCTATGGAAGAGATAAATTCTTCAGCAATACAATTAGCACAGATGGCCGAAGAGCTTCAAGAATTAATTGGTGGATTTAAGATATAAGTTAAGATTCTAGGATAGAATCCTAGATAGTATGTTTAAGGGTAGAAGTTAAAAACCTTATAATGTAGTAAATAAATATAATGTGTATTTTTTATAGAGTTTGCACATGCAGATCAACTACTTAAAATGTAGTTGATCTTTTTTATTAGATATTCATTTTTGAATATCTCTTTCATTCAAGTGTAGTGTTGATACAGTAGTATATATTGAGTGAATTATCACATCCAAAAATCTTCAAAGTCTACGCCGAATCCTTTTCTTTTTAAGGCCCTAATTATCTTTTGACCATTTCCTAATGAAGGCTTGTATTGATTCGAACGGGAGATACGACTAATTGTATTTTGGTTTACCCCACTCCATTCCTTTAATTCCGTTTGAGTAATATCATTCTTTCTTAAAAATTTACCAAACTTAGATAACGGTTTTCCTAAGCCAAACACTGCGAACACTCCTATTCGTAGATACTCTATTAATCACATTTTTACCAAAGCCTGATTTTTTTAAACAAAAGTGTTAATAATGTACAAGCTGTTCGCAATATGATGTATCAAGGTCGCTATCAAAGTTGCTAGCAAACGTATTATCAAGATAGATATCAAATCAATTAGCTTTTGTATTGGCAAAGTACATACCAAATTAACTATCAAAGTAATGTTAACAAGGTAATAAGTGAATCAATCCTATGTTTTATGAGTTTTCTTATTCTGTTTATAAAGAGAACGGAGGCATTTAAATGCGAGTAAGGAAAGAAAGGATTTTTTTTCGTAAGTTTATAGAGCGGCCATACAAAGATAAAGAAAATACAATTCGTAAATACAAGTCATTAAGTCCGTTTGCATTCTTTCATATGTCCGGTCAAGTGTTAAATACTTATATTGCATTAGGAATAATGGGGACGGTTTTAATTGGGGCAGTCTTGTTAGAAAAGTATTTGGTTCAAAATGAACATATATTTGCTGCAAAGTTTGTGAGTGGAAGTATTTATTATGGTATGCGAATTGGTGGAGTTAGCTTGATTGGATACGTATTTGTTCGCATCGTAAGTATGTTTTAGGGAGGAATGGAGTAAATGAGGATTATAAAGGAGTGGCTTCATACACAAAAGCTAAGGAATCGACTTAAAGAGGTTTTTGCAAAAGCAGGTCTATATACAGAGCATCAAACACGTGGAGGGAAAGTGCCTATTTATCCAAAGGTACATAATGTTTCTTCTTCAACAGAAAGTGTGAGGTATGTATTTACGATACCAAACGGATTAGATCCACAAAAGATTGAGAAGAAGTGGTTTTGTTTCCAACAAATATTAGGACGGAATATTACGATTGAAGGGGATGTGAAAAAATTTGTATTACATGTATTCCATTCAGATTCGGGACTAAAACCTTATAAGTACTATTATAAAGAGTGGCATTCATTATTAAAGGAATTTCGCCTTCCTGTTGTGGTTGGCCGGGATCAATTTGGGAAAATGATTACATACGATATGCTTGATTCCAATTCACCACACTTATTAATTGCGGGGGAAACGGGAAGCGGGAAAAGTAGTATGGTGCGTGTTGTACTATCCACTTTCATTCAATATATGTCACCTGATAAGTTGCATTTGTATCTTGGGGATCTAAAAAACTCTGAATTTCATTTTTTGCGAAGAGTGAAGCATGTAAAAGAAGTTTGTATGGAAGAAATGGAAATGAAAATTATGCTTCAAAAGGTGTGGAAGGAAATCAGAGAAAGAAGAAAACTCATGGAACAATTCGAGGTTGATCATATTGATGCGTACAACAAATTGAATCCTGATAATCAAAAACCATATATTTTACTGGCTATTGATGAAGTGGCGATGCTTAAAGATGAAAAAGAGTGTATGACTACAATTGAAAAAATTTCAGCAGTCGGTCGATCACTAGGGGTCTTTCTTATGCTTAGTATGCAGAGGCCGGATGCAAAGGTGCTAGATGGTAAGTTAAAACTCAATATGACCGTAAGAATTGGTTTTAAATGCGATAGTGCGATTAATAGTAATATCATGGGTACTCCTGGTTCAGAGCATTTAGAGCAATCGGGCCAAATGATATTAAAACGAAATGGATTAAAGAAAGTGCAAGCACCTTATTTGGAATTAAGTAATGCGAAACAAATTGTTGAACCCTATCGCATGTCTAAAGAAGAGAAAATGCTCCAAACGCCTTTAAAAGAAGAAATTCCTTTATTTGGGGTGTTAGATGATGAGGAGTAGAGATATAGGAATTTTAAATGATTTGAAGCGATTTAGATGCATGTCCCGTGATGATATTATTGACTTGCATTTTCAAGGTTTAAAGAATGCAGTAACTTGTTGTAATACGGTTATGAAACGATTAAGGAGAGATGGTTATGTTGATGCAAACGTATTACAGCACCCATACATTTATTTTCCACAACCAAGTTCTATCAAAAAAACGAGTCAAAAAATTCCTCATTTCCTTGGTATTGTGGACGTATACAAACAACTTGTCTACTACGAAAATCCTAAACTATTCAAAGTGGAACCTAAGTATGGGAAAGAGTATATGGAGCCAGATGCCTTTACGATATGGCGTAGATCCCCATTTTTTATTGAAGTTCAAAAGTCAGTATACAGTAAAAAAATAATGCAAGATAAGATAAATAGATACGAATTATACTTCCATAGTCAAGAATGGCACAATGAATCTTGGCAACCGAAAGCTTCTAAATTTTTCCCTTTAATCCTAATCATTACTGACAAACATTACGACGTTCAATCTTCTTATTTCCGTATATTCCAGGCGAATTCTATAGTGGATTTTATGAATAACTTAATAATTAAATCATAAAGAAAGCCTGCGAAGTGCAGAGCTTTTTTCTTTCCAATAATCTATTAAGCGATGTATGATGCTCTATTACAGCAAAGCAGATATAGTCACCCATCAAATTAATAGCGATAATGTCCGTTTGGATATGAATCACAAATTAAGGAAAGTAAATTTCTATCTTGATTTTATTGTAATAGGTAATTCCTATTGAAACCATATTTATTATTATATTGAACTATGAATCGCTGCATTTTAAACTAAGTTGGAATACAAAATACTATTGGAAAGGAATTTAGTTTCATTATGAACGATGAATGTACACCATTGTTTACAGATTTAGTAGAACATGCAAAGCGAAAAATGTTTTCTTTCCATATACAAGGTCATAAGAAAGAAGAAAGAATGGAGAACCCATTAAAATTATTATTAGGTAAAAATACCTAATCCAATAAAATCATCATAGCGTGTAACTTACACAAGTCGATTTTATTGGTAATTATTTTTACAGGTGCAAAAGTCGTGGTCGTGAAGCAATTTTTTTAGTGGAAGATAAATGTATTGCTGATTTATACAATAAATGGTTATAAATAAGCTTTCGGATAAGAGGATGAATGAAAGATAGAGTAGTAGGGAATTTGTAGAGTATAATCTCATATTTTTTTATGTATGGCGACGTATTAGTCGTTGAAAAGGAGGGGATAAAAATTGCACATGAAAAGGAAAGACACAAATTCTGAAATAGCGTTCAATAAAGCTAAAAGAATTATGCCTGGCGGAGTTAATAGTCCGGTTCGCGCATTTTCATGCGTAAATCTAGCACCTATCTTTGCTAAAAATGGGCAGGGTGCACACGTATTTGATATCGATGGGAATGAATTTATTGATTATATTGGTTCATGGGGTCCACTCATATTAGGGCATGCTCACCCGGAAGTTGTTAAAGCCATACAGGAGGCAGCAAGTCAGGGAACAAGTTTTGGCTTACCAACAGAAGCTGAAACAAAAATGGCGGAGTTAATATGTAGAAGTATTCCATCTATTGAAATGATACGTATGGTCAATTCTGGTACAGAAGCTACCATGAGTGCCATACGTTTAGCAAGAGGATATACGAAACGGCAAAAAATCGTGAAATTTCAAGGAGGCTATCACGGACATGCGGATCCCTTTTTAATCAAATCCGGATCTGGTGTGGCAACATTGGGTTTACCTGACAGTCCAGGAGTCCCGAAAAGTGTTGCTTCCAATACCATTACAGTACCTTATAACAGTATAGAGAGTATTCGTTTTGTATTTGAAAAATTTGGTGAGGAGATTGCTGCTGTTATTGTTGAGCCGATTGCAGGAAATATGGGGGTCATACCACCATTGCCCGGATTTCTTCATGGGTTACGTGAGGTTACTGAACGCTACGGAAGTCTACTCATTTTTGATGAAGTGGTAACTGGTTTCCGTGTAGGCTATTATGGAGCGCAAGGTTTATACGGAATTAAGCCAGATCTTACATGTCTAGGAAAAGTAATTGGAGGAGGGCTCCCGGTAGGCGCTTATGGCGGAAAGCGAGAAATTATGGAACAAATGGCCCCTTCTGGATCGATTTATCAAGCTGGAACATTATCTGGGAATCCGGTCGCAATGGCAGCCGGGTATGCAACTTTGCAATTATTGTCTCAGCATGGAATCTATGAAAAACTAGAAAGAAAAGGTGCTAGGTTAGCTGAAGGCTTTATACAAAATGCCAAACTGACTGGTATTCCATTGAAAGTAAATAGAGTGGGTTCAATGCTTTGCTTTTATTTTACAGAACATGAGGTTGTGAATTATGAAACTGCTCAACTTTCAAATATGCGTTTATTTAAAAAATATTATGCGGCTATGTTGAATCATGGTGTTTTGATAGCTCCTACGCCCTATGAAGCCATGTTTATATCGAATGCTCATTCGGATGAGGTAATTGAAACAACAATTGAGGCTCATTATCGAGTATTAAGTATGATAAGTAAAGGATTGGGGGAGTAATCATGAATTTTTCAGAAATACGTAAACTTTTTCCGATTCTTAATCAGCAGATTAATGGGCATCCCCTAGTATATTTAGATAATGCTGCCTCTGCACAAAAGCCAATTCAGGTAATTGAGGCACTAAAACACTACTATGAGTGGGATAATGCAAATGTCCATCGTGGGGTTCATTCACTGAGTTCACGGGCAACGGATGTTTATGAAGGAGCACGGTTTAAGGGAGGTCGTTTTCTTCACGCGAAATTAGAAAAAGAAATAATATTCACTCGAGGTGCCACAGCAGCAATTAATCTAGTAGCAAGCAGTTATGCACGATCAGTATGTAAAAGCGGGGACGAAATTGTTATTTCTGCAATGGAGCATCACAGTAATATAATTCCCTGGCAGCAAGTAGCAAAATGCACCGGAGCTGTATTGAAATATATTCCACTGCAACCAGATGGAACATTTACTCTAGAGGATGTAGAAAATACAATCACAAAACGGACGAAGATAGTTGCTGTATCACACATATCAAATGTATTAGGTGTCGCTAATCCGGTGAAGAAAATGGCAGCTATCGCACATAAACATGGAGCTGTTATTGTAGTGGATGGAGCGCAAAGCGTTCCTCATATAAAAGTGGATGTTCAGGATTTAGACTGTGATTTCTATGCATTTTCAGGGCATAAAATGTGCGGGCCGACGGGAATTGGTGCTTTATACGGAAAAATATCACTCCTTGAGAAGATGGAGCCAATTGAATTTGGGGGTGAAATGATTGATCATGTTAATTTATATGATTCATCGTGGAAGGAATCCCCTTGGAAATTTGAAGGGGGTACACCAATTATTGCTGGGGCTATTGGTTTAGGAGTGGCGATAGACTTTCTTGAACAAGTCGGAATAGAAAATCTTGCAAGGCATGACAAGCTTTTAACTGGCTATGCAGTAGAGCAAATGAAGCAGATTGAAGATTTAACGATAGTTGGTCCAGAAAAAGAGCGCTTGGGACTGGTGACTTTTCAAGTGGGGAATATTCACCCGCATGATATTGCTACTGTTTTGGATGCATATGGAATAGCCATACGTGCTGGACAGCATTGTTGTCAGCCACTAATGGAACATCTGGGTACCAGCTCCACGGCACGTGCGAGTTTTTATTTGTATAACACAGAAGAGGAGATTGATCGATTCATATTTGCTCTTCATAAAGCAAGAGAATTCTTCAAGATGGAAGGGTTAATAGGCTTTGCAGACTAATAATGAGTATGATTAGAAGCTTGAAAAGAAAGCAATTATTTAAGTGATCATCTATAAAGGAAGAGGAGAGAGGAAAAGACTACCAGTTATGAATTTATAAAGAAAAATGAAAAGGAATACCATATATGATTCCCTAATTTTTTCTTAGCTTTTGCTGTCTCCATTTTCTATGCATTTCATATCAGTTCCAATAGATTTAGTTCAAGTATGCTCTATTTTGTGGAATAAGAAAATAAAAAATCCTGTATGATAAATACAGGATTTTTAATCAACTCTTATCGGATGTACATTATAGTTTAAGTAAAATACAATAGGTCAAAAGGATTCTTAAACTTCAGACTGATTTCGATGTGTATAAAGTGCAATTTATTTAAATTGTTCACTTTTTATAGTGGAAATCAACTGCTCCATGAATACTCGACTTGCTGCACACAAATATTTGTTTTTACGGTAAGCGATGCCAATTTGCGTAATAAGCATCGGGTTTTGAATAGGGATTGTCCGTATAAGTTTATTGTCGATATAGTCAAGGTAACCTTTGGGTAGAATCGTGACGCCGACGCCTTTGCTGACCATTTGTATGATTGATTCCATAGTCGTCATTTCCATAACTGGTTTTGCTGTGAATCCAAGCTCATTACATTGTTCATTAATTAGCTGCCGCAAAAAATATGTGTCAGGTAATAAAATAGAAGGTGTATCTTTTAAAACGTCAAGCGTGACAAATTCCTCTTCTGCAACGGAATGATTGATTGGAACTGCTAAAGAAAGATGTTGTTTAAAGAGTGGAATAGCTTCTAATTCATCATGTTTCATTGGCAAAAATACTATGCCCAAATCGAGTTCATTTTGTAAAAGGCCGTTATAAATATCCCCAGTTCGCATACCTGAAACAGCCAATTCAATATTGGGATACCTTTGGTGAAATTCGATTACAGTTTGAGGAATCAAGTAATTTGTAACTGTCAGGAGCGCTCCTATCTTTAATGATCCTCTTTTTAGACCTTGTATTTCACTAATTGCGGCACGAGCTTGTGATAGCTCATGGAATACATTATAGCTATGATGAAGCAGTGTTTTGCCCGCTTCGGTAATAGTGGTTCGTTTTCCAACACGATCAAACAATGGCGTACCGATTTCATGTTCCAGCAATCGGATCTGCTGGCTTAATGAGGGTTGGGCGATTCCTAACTTTTCGGCGGCACGAGTAAAATGTAGTTCCTGACATAAGGTCATGAAGTATTCCAATTGCTTTAGATCCAATAGTTATTCCTCCAAAAGTTATTATTTTTTTATAGGAAATAATAATCATTATAGGGTAAATTATAGTAAATATCTATTGTTTGTGTTCGTACATACAGTCATTTCTTTTACATTGAAAAGGTTTTGTTCATATGACAGTAATCACCTTGTTTCATACAATCTTTAGGTGAACTTGTCTTTTGCCATTTGTACGTATGCATGCTGAATCTGTGAATTAATAGATTAATTGTGAATGGAAAGGTTTTTTTCAGGTATCCGTACTGCAGGTGGGTTTTTACGTATGTTATGAGTCATCAATTAGACAAAATGATAGGTAAAAACTATCGTTTCTATAATAATGATTGAATTGTTTAATGGTAATCTCAAGATTATACTTAAAATCTAAATAATTTAACTACATCTTAAGGAGGGAAAGAATTTGAGAATACACTATTTGCAGCATGTATCTTTTGAATCACCCGAACACATTTTAACTTGGGTGGAGGAAAAAGGGCATGAAGTCACAGGGACATTATTATATGAAAGCAATTGTCTACCCTCTTATTCGGAATTTGACATGCTCGTCATACTAGGTGGTCCGATGGGTGTTTATGACGAGAAAATATATCCATGGCTTGGATTGGAAAAACAGTTAATTAAGAAAGCTATTCAGCATCGAAAACTAGTACTTGGGATATGCCTTGGAGCTCAGTTAATCGCAGAAGTCCTTGGGGGAAAAGTATTTAAAAATCATTATAAGGAGATTGGTTGGTTCCCTGTTAAATTGTCGGAGGAGGCCAAGCAAATCGATTTCTTTAGCAGATTTCCTGAAGTGTTTGTTCCTTTCCATTGGCATGCAGACACATTCCAACTTCCTCCGCAAGCAAAGAGAATTGCGTATAGCAAAGGATGTGTTAATCAGGCATACGTATATGAAGACCATGTCATTGGATTACAATTTCATTTAGAGTCAAATGCTGCCAGTATTGAGAGATTAATAGTACATTGTGCTGATGAAATTGAGCAAGGGATGTATGTACAACGGCCGCATGAAATGCTTGAAGAGACACACTCGTTGGTTCTATCAAAAATCATCCTATTTACTTTGCTCGATGCAATGGAGATGAAATATCAGGTATTTGCAAACGTAGAAAATAGTCTATAAATTTCTAATGCTACAATTAATCACTTTATTTTAATGTGAAAAATCAAAGATTCATATAATATTTAACTTTCTGGTCACCATCATTGGCAGCGAGAGGTGGCTTTCGCTACATAAAATACATCCCACCTCTAAAAGGAGCTATGGAAACATGAAACACTTATTAAACAATAGAGTAACACGATTGCAGTCCTCAAAAATGGACACCTTTTTTGATATGGCTTCGCAATATGAGGATGTTATCCATTTAACTATTGGTCAACCTGACTTTCCTACTCCAGCACACATAAAGTTAGCTGGACAAATGGCAATTGAAAACAACCATACCACGTATCCACCTTCTTCTGGTTATACAGAACTTCTTAAAGTTACCTCAAACTACATGCATGTAAAATATGGACTTACTTATGATCCTAACCACGAAATACTAGTAACTAACGGATCAACCGGAGGGATTTATCTTGCTCTTAGAACTATACTTAGCGAAGGTTCCGAAGTTATTCTACCAACTCCTATTTATCCCGGATACGAACCGGTTATTCATTTATGTGGCGCAACACCTATTTATCTAGACACAAGGGATACGGGATTTAAGGTTACAGTAGAGGCTCTTCAAAAAATGATGACAGATAAAACACGGTGTGTCATTATCCCATCTCCGATGAATCCTTCTGGAGTTACACTGAACCAAAAAGAAATAAAAGCAATTAGGGATTTACTGGTAGATAAAGATGTAATGGTTGTTTCAGATGAATTATATAGCGAATTGGTTTTTGAAGGGGAGCATGTGTCAATTGCGAAAATGGAGGGAATGAAAGAGAAAACAATTGTCATTAATGGGCTATCAAAATCTCATGCGATGACAGGATGGAGAGTAGGATTTGCTTTTGCACCAAGATATCTGATTGAGGAAATGAAGAAGCTACAGCAATACACGACGGCTGCTGTCTCATCGATTAGTCAAATTGCTGCAATCGAGGCATTGACAGTAGGAATTAACGATGCTTATATCATGCGTGAACAATATCGTATACGTCGTGACTATGTATACGAGAGGTTACAAGATATGGGACTCAATGTAATCAAACCAAATGGTTCATTTTATTTTTTTCCGTATATCTCAAAGTTTGGGAAAACCTCATCAGAATTTGTTGCTGATATATTAAAAAAAGCTAAGGTTGCACTCATTCCTGGAGACTCATTCACGGAATATGGAGAAGGGTATGTGAGGATTTCTTATATTCAGCCAATGAATGTGTTAGAGGAAGCTCTAAATCGTCTTGAAAAGTATCTAGGTGAATTACAATCCTAGATACTCGCTTTGACGAATTTCGTTCATCACTATTAGCAGTTAAAAAGGAGTTTTTCTTATGGTAAAAAATAAGGTCTTATCTATAGCTGGTTCGGATAGCAGTGGAGGTGCTGGAATCCAAGCCGATTTGAAAACATTTCAGGAGTTAAATGTCTATGGGATGACGGCATTAACAACTATTGTTACGATGGATCCTAAAAATTATTGGGAGCATCGTACATTTCCACAAGAAATTAAAACAGTAAAGGAGCAATTAAGAACTAGTATTGAAGGAATCGGTATTGATGCGGTAAAAACAGGAATGCTTGGATCGGTCCAACTAATTGAGCTGGTTTCCAAGGTAATTGATCAACATCAACTCGAAAATATTGTTATTGATCCGGTTTTAGTTTGCAAAGGTGTAACAGAAGTAATGCATCCAGAAACAGTGGATAGTTTACGAGATTTGCTCATACCAAAAGCTACAATTGTCACACCTAATCTACTGGAAGCGGCACATTTAAGTAAAATGCCCCCAATTAAATCCATTAAAGGGATGAAAGAAGCAGCAAAAATTATTCACGTTTTAGGTCCAAAATATGTTTTAGTGAAAGGTGGAAGCCGCATAGAACATGAGACAGCATTAGATTTACTGTATGATGGAGAAAATTTTAAATATATACAATCAGAACGATTTCAAACCGACCATATACATGGTGCTGGATGTACTTACTCTGCAGCGATTGCTGCTGAACTAGCGAAAGGGAAGTCTGTTATAGAGGCAGTAAGCATTGCAAAGTTATTTATTACAGAAGCAATACGCAGTTCATTCGCTCTCAATCAATATGTTGGCTCAACAAATCATAGTGCATACAAAAAAACTACTAATTCATTAGAAGGGATAGTTAATAATGAAGAAATTAAGGGAAAAAGATTATCAAGTAGCTGAGGCAATTGATTATGAATTACAACGCCAGCAAAAACATATTGAACTAATTGCTTCTGAAAACTTTGTAAGTCTAGCCGTTTTAGAGGCAATGGGCACAGTGCTGACTAATAAGTATGCTGAAGGATATCCAGGAAAGAGATACTATGGTGGATGTGAATATGTAGATATTGTAGAGAATTTAGCTATAGAGCGAGCAAAACAATTATTTGGAGCGGACCATGCGAATGTGCAGCCTCACTCCGGGGCACAAGCAAATATGGCTGTTTACTCTGCTTGTTTGAAGCCTGGAGATACAGTATTAGGAATGGATTTATCCCACGGTGGTCACCTTACACACGGGAGCCCTGTTAATTCCTCGGGTGTATTATACAATTTTATATCTTATGGAGTAAATAAGCGACATTTCAATATTGACTATGATGAAGTTAGAACTTTAGCGCTGAAACATCAACCTAAAATGATGGTAATTGGTGCAAGTGCATATTCAAGGATTATTGATTTTGAGAAATTATCGAGCATCGCAAAAGAAGTAAATGCATTTTTTATGGCAGATATAGCCCATATTGCTGGGCTTGTAGCTACTGGAATGCATCCGAGCCCAGTTCCATATGCTGATTTTGTTACTACCACTACCCATAAAACCCTGCGTGGTCCTCGAGGGGGAATTATACTCTGCCGAAGAGATTGGGCTGCTACAATAGATAAGAGTGTATTCCCTGGTATACAAGGAGGGCCAGCTATGCATATGATTGCGGCCAAGGCAGTCGCTTTTAATGAAGCGTTGCAGCCCGAATTTAAAAAATATGTTTCAAATACAATAAAGAATGCTAAGGTGCTAGCAAAAGAACTAAGAGAGTTAGGCTTTAATGTGTTGACAGGTGGAACGGACAATCATTTGCTACTTATAGATCTTTGTAATATGAACCTAACAGGAAAAGAGGCTCAAATATTATTAGAGGAAGTAGGGATAACGGTTAATAAGAACTCCATTCCTTTTGATAAAAAGGGTCCTTTTATTACGAGTGGAATTCGTTTGGGGACACCAGCAGTTACAACACAAGGAATGGGTGAACTAGAAATGATTAAAATTGCTGAAATCATTTGTTTAGTATTAAAGAATCCCCAGAATGTAAGAGCTAAAGAAAAAGCATGCTCTATCGTAAAAGAATTAACTAAGGAATTTCCTATATACAAGGATATTACTTAAATGAAAGGGATAATAAGGAATTAAATCAGGACGTTTTTTTGCGCCTTGTATTTAATTCTTAGCAAAATGAATGGATTGCCCGAAGGCTAGAAACCATAGGATCTAGTTGTACCAAATTTACCATTCTCATTGAGTGGAACGTTAGAATAGAGTCCCCTTCGTAAAGAAGCAGCAGAAGCACTAGAAAAGTTATTTGATTTGCAAAGCAAGAAGGAATCCAGTTGAATGCTATTTCAGGGTTTCGCTCCTATAATTATCAAAAAAACTGTATGCAAACAATGTAAAAAGAAAAGGACATACATAACGATAAAAGGAGCAAATTAATTTGCTCCTTTTTCACTTGAATTCTACATGGAATGTAGTATCAATGATTCCAAAAGAAACTTTACATGGGAACGGATTTCTCCCTGTTGAAGCAGCACACATACATAAAAGTACCCAATATTCCAATTCTAAAGGTAAGCGGAATGCTTGGATACTACCATCATTGTTTTTTACTGTTACGATCGGTGTATTTGCCCTAGTTGTAGCGAAACCATCTGTTGTTATCATCGCTACTGCATCATTATTATGAAAACCAGCACTTAAAACCTCGTAAGTAAGTCCATCTTTCTCATTGATAATCATAGGTATATTTAAATAGGGATAGTTATTTATATCATTATGAGTAATTGCTCTCGCTGTATTCTTTCTTATCTGATTCCCTTGCATTCTATATACTCCTTTATAATACTCCAAAGATAATCACCTAAATCTATTCTATTTTACGTCTATTATATTCGTAAATTGTATTGTCAACTTATTATAGAAAGCATCAGTACATATGATAGAGCTATGTAATGGATCTATATCGATAGCGGTCATATAATTGGTGAGTAAATAACCATCTTCATAATATGTAATTAATATCTCTTCTTCAGATAGCAATGAACATAGTAACATGTTCTCAATCAGTTCTTTCTCTTCAGAAGTTAAAATGGGACGTGCTACTTTATTTTTCTCTTTGATCATTTCACGTATTCCAACGAATTGTTCTGGCATTGCTGCAAATGGCGTCCATTTTACCATTCCTCTGCCTTTTGGCATATTAGCGTTGTTCATGCTTTGTGTCCCCCTAACAGTGTGTTTCTGTATCTTGCTGTTGCATTATTTGTTTAGGAAATTCCTCTTAATATGCTATTTTTTCCAAACTTTGTGCGTATTTCATCCATTACTTTCGTTAGCTTTATTTCTTTTTCTCGTTGTATGATGTTATCAAAAAGGGAAATTTGTTCTTCTCCTTCACCAATTAGTTTTGTTAGAGAAATAGTAATACTTCTAATTGGTTCTCCAGTATATTGTTGATGTAGAAAATATAGACAAACTTGATAAATGTCCATAGTTAAGTTTGTGGGACGGCTTAAGGTATGTGTTTTGCTAAAGCCACCCGAATAACTTTTACTACTATATCCAATTGAAAATTGAACGGTTTGAGCAAGTTTGTTTTGTTGTCTTAATCGATAGCAAACTTCTTCGGTATGTTCCAATAGGATAATCGGAAATTCTTCTATTGTATAATCACGCATTAAAATTTGGCTTTTTCCTATAGAAGTTGTAACCGGAACATATTTTTCTGAAATCCGACTAAAATCAATCCCATTACTATGTAAGTGTAATTCTTCGCCAATCACGCCGAAGCTTTGTTTTAAATATTTAAGAGGATAATTAGCTAAATCACCAATTGAATGTACTCCTTTTTGATTTAATTTTGTTTCTGTTTTATGCGAAATCCGCCAAAACTTACTAAGCGGCCGTATGCTCCATAATTTTGTAGGTACATCTGCGTATTTCCAATAAGCGATTCCGTCTTTATTTTTCTTTGCTTCAATATCTAAGGCCACCTTACTCATTAATAGGTTAGGGGCAATCCCGATTGTGCATTCAATTCGTGTGTGTTCATATATTTCACGTTTAAACTGTAATGCAAATTCATTTGGATTTCGGGCAAATAGATGGATGCTATCGGTAATATCCATAAAAAATTCATCGATGCTGTATTGATGAAAGTCTTCAATAGGAACATATTGTAGAGCTAACTTCGTTATGTAATTGGAGCACTTAATATAGGTTCCCATAATTGGATTCACAATAAGGATATCTTTTTGCCGAGGAATCTCGTATAGCCTTGCCAACTTCTTTACTCCCATTGCTTTTAAAGGTGGAGTTGCGGCTAAAACAATGGATCCATTCCTATTCACATCACCAACTACAGCTAATTTTGTATGAAGTGGGTCTAATCCCATTTTGATGCAACTAACAGAAGCATAAAAGCTACGAAGATCAACATATAAAATGATTCTATTCGGTAAAATTGAATAGTCATACACTATAACTCCTCCTAATAATAACAAGAACATTTGTTCTCGCTCTCGTTCTTATTATACACGAACTTATGTTCTTTTATGAAGTGGTTTTTGAAAAAATATTTAATTATATGTAGTAGAAATATGTTGAACGACAGAGAGAAGTAACAGCCTAATGTTTTTGGAATTTCTAGGATATAAACTGTATCATTTATATTAGGTAGTACAGTAAGAAAATGATAGGAGTATGTAAGGTATATTATCCTTTCAAAAAGTTACAGTAATTTATCGTAAAAGAGGTTGCGATTACGAGTTTATGTAAAAAAATAATTTCACATAGATTTAAGGAGGATATTTCATAAATGGAGCAGGTTATACAAGAGTTTTTTTCTCCAGGTAAAAACTATAAGGTTCAAATCATTAGAAGAAAAGATGGGCTATATACAACAGAAGTTAATAGATGGATGGAGGATTGTGGTTATGAATTTTGGAGTTATATATCACAAGGATTGACTCTGATAGATAGTGAGGAACATGCGCGTAAAATTGCTATGGAACAACTAAAGGAATGTTCAAGAGATGAGTTTTAATAATACGCTATTTTATTTGTAAAATTATAAGGGAATATGACATTTTTTGAAAATATAGAAATAAAATTTATTTAATCTTATTTATTTTATAAGAATTGTAAGATATACTAAAAGTAGGTGCAAAAATGCACTATTTGAAAAAGAGTGCAAGTCAAAAAGGAATCCGTAAAGGATTCTTTTTTGTTTTTTAGAAAATGATGCAACTTCTTAATTATTTCTTATTTATTTATGAGTGAATGACCTTCCGTTTTATAAACATAAAAGATATTTTTGGAAAATTGCCATATTCCTGTAACAAAACACAGGTATGTTATGTGTGTAAAATATAAAGAGAAAGAAGGAAAAGTTGTGAAAAAATTTTTACCAATTGTTGCGTTGTTAGGCATGATGAGTTTTGGAGTACAGGAAATGAATGTAAGAGCTGATACCTATTACAAGAGCGATTCAAAAATTAGTTTTTGGGATTCAAAAAGGAAGGGTACTAATTTCATGAATAGTACGTCATTACCTGAGAACTATAAAAGTGCAAAAGAAGCTAATATTGAATATGTTCGTTTAGCACCTGATAAATGGGCAAAGGATAAAGATTTTTTATTTGAGGATAAACCAGATACCTCTGGAAAGGATTTTCTGATAGGGAATGCAGATAACTATCAGGGATTAGTAAAGGAGGATTTAGAAAAATTAAAAGCGGATTTAGATGCTGCGCAATCGCAGGGAATGAAAGTTGTTCTTACAATGTTATCCTTGCCTGGTGATCGATGGCGCCAATTTAATAATAACAAGAATGACGACAGAATATGGGAAGAAGAGAAATATCAAGATCAAGCAAGTCAATTTTGGAAAGACCTTGCATTGGTGCTAAAAGATCACCCTGCAGTGGTGGGTTATAATATTATAAATGAACCGCATCCAGAAACAGCTAAAAATAATAGATATAATGACTTTTGGACGGAAGATTACGAGAATTGGTATGCAAAAGTGAAAGGAACGACAGCAGATTTAAACAAATTTTATGAAAAGGTGATTCATTCTATCCGTGAAGTGGACCAAGAAACACCGATTATTTTAGATTCAGGTTTATATGCTACTCCATGGGCCTTTAAATATTTAAACCCAGTAGAGGATAAAAAAACACTTTACGCATTTCATATGTATGAACCATATGAATTAACGAGTCAAGGTGAAAAACAAAATAAGGAATATCAATATCCAGGATTAGTAAAAGTAGGGGATTTAGAGAAACCTGTAATGTGGAATAAACATGGATTAGAGAAATTTTTAAAGCCGATTCAACAATGGTCTAAGAAAAATCATGTACCATCTAATCGAATTATTGCAGAGGAGTTTGGAATTAACCGTACCGTTCCAGGAGCTACCCAATACATGCAAGATCTTATTTCTATCTTCAACCAAAAAGGTTGGCATAAATCATTCTATGCATTCCGCGAAGACACATGGACGGGAATGAATTATGAATTGGGAACAGGAAAAATAAAATGGGACGAAGAGGATAAACCGATACGTCAAGATAATTCACTATGGGATGTAATAAAAAAAGATTTACAGGGGCATAAGTAGTTTAGAATGCTTGGTTTAAGAACTAAATGTAAGCATCTAATTCAAATAGAATTAGATGCTTTTTATATCAAAAAAGGCGGAGTCATATTAAAAATTCCACCTTTCTTTTACATATAGAGTAGCAACCTGGTTTATTTACAATAAATAATAGGATTCTTAGAGAATAGCTTAGAAAAAAGTTGAGGAAGTTTAAATAAAAGTGGTTGCAACTATTTAAACCTTTGAAGTTAAAAAACTTTTATGAATTTTTCGCTAGATTATAAGCTTTAAATGTTGAAATTTATTTACTTATTTCGCAAAATTAATATATTAATACAACTAGATGGGAGTTAAGGGTGTTAAATCAAAACATAATAGTTTGTTATTTTAATAATACGTATGCGAGTATCAAAGTACAGAATTCATCCGGTAGTGTTGTGTACAATAAAGAAATAGTGGGAAATAGACAGCAAACGGCTGAAAGCCAAACTGTGTCAGTCAAAATGGGAGATTATAAGAGTTTACCCATATAGAAGGGGAAGCAGTGAATGAAAAGACTTGGGCTACACTTACTAACCTTGAGAATAATAAGCAAGAATATATAGGCAAAAAAAGAATCTATCAAGTTACTTCAACGGGATTAAACAAAATAGATTAACATGAAAAATATTCAAATTTTTAGTTAGATGCTTAATAGTCGTTCATTATGAACGGCTATTTGGCTTTTATTTAAAATAAAGTGAAATTAATTTTAAAAATATGTTTGAGGACCGAGTGATGTTTAGGTGCTATAGATTTGAGAAAAAAGAAACAGAATAATAAGGTATTTGTTGATAAAGACTTTCTTGTATTACAATATTTTACATATTTGGTATGATGTATATGAGTGTTATATATTAAGGGAGGAATGGGAATGAAGAGGTTCATAACTCATGCAAATGGTAATAAGATCTTTAAAAAGTTGGTTTTAATGGTGTTGCCAATGGTTCTAATGATAATAATGATAACCCCATCGAATGATGCATCGGCAGCCAACCAATCAAATGCAAGTTCACTAAAAGGTGTGAATCTATTTAATGGAAGCTGGACTGTTGCTATACAAGCTGCAAATTTACAATATGTGTCTGCTGAGCCATCGGGAAATGTAGTAGCAAATCGTAGTGTAGTTAATGAATGGGAGAAATTTGAATTAATTCCGACTGGGGAATTATATACGTTTGCTTTAAAAGCGAAAAGTAATGGAAAGTACGTTTCGTTTGAGCCAAATGGTAGAGTAGTAGCAGATCGTACATCAATTGGGGCGTGGGAAAAATTTATTTTATATAATGGTGGAGACAATAGGATATATGTATTACAAGCGTTAAGTAATGGTAGATTTATATCAGCAAATGGTGGTAGAGAATTAACAGCTAATAGTTATGTAGCTGGAAGCTGGGAAAGATTTGTTATTGTGTACTTCTAAATTTGGAAGTGTTATATTTCTAAATGATAATGACATGTTTAGTTAATAATAATGCATAATAAAATAAAGGATTAAGTACTTAAGACAAGTGTATATTTAGGTACAAAAAGGACTACAAGTAATTGTCAGTCCTTTTTGTATGTTAAATAAGTAACTGCTGTAGATGTAATAAGAAGAAAAAGAACCCTATAGGGTTCTTTTTCAAGGCATATTAACTGTAAGGAGAATCATGAAATGCTACTTCAAATCTTTATTAGGGGAAAGATTTTGAAAAAGCTTAACATACATCTATTTTTACATAAATGTAAGATATAGTAAATTGATAATGTTTATACTTACTATTATTAATATTCAATTAAGATAGTTAACACTATGCTTATAGTGTTAACCGGTGTTTAGTGAAGTATACATTGAGATATCTAGTATTAGATTACAATTTTCAAAAAAGCTAATAGATTTATCATTTCAAATTTTAACTAAGATTTAAACGATTTTAATTGAAATTGCGTGTGTATTAACTCTTATAAGCCAATGAAAGTAAATAAAATCAACAAAGACCCTGTAAAAAATACAGGGCCGGATACAGGGTTAAGGGAACACATAGTTTCTTAAAAACATAATAGCATATATTTTTTGTATAGCTATATGAGGATTTTGACAAAATTAAGAACAAGACAGAAAATCTTTGAGAAAGCAAATATAGTAGTGGAAATATGATTTGGAAGTGAACTAATAACATGTTGAAATTGATGAAAATTCTTAAGCATACTGATCAAAATGTCTTTAAATAAGAGGTTTAGGTTTGTGAGATCATTGAATCTTCCTGAAAAAGAAAAATGTTTTTAGATTATAAGAAGAAAAGACACCTTTCGGGTGTCTTTTCTTTTGGTATACAGCTCACATATTGTTGAATTAGATACAAAACCATAATTCGACTATGAAATAAACAACATAAGAAATTTTAACATAATCTGGACTGAACAGAATATGTAATAGTACATTTTTAGTTTTCATTTGGTTTATTGGATAGAGAACAGCAATATAAATAAAAAAGGGCATGCAGTCGTATCTGCCGCCCTTTTTTAGGAGGAATTTAAGACACCAATAGGACAAGTAATGGTAAAAAGGCTCAAAAATAGTATATGTAAAAAGAAAATGTCCTATACCAAAAGTGGACTGAGCTTTATCTTTTTTACTTATTCAAAATCAAATTCCGTCCTTTTCAAAATCAGTAAAGCAAACGTATGGTTTGGAATGAAATTAGAAAAAGTATACATGAAAATGGCAGACAACAATTTTGTTGCCTGCCATTGCCAATGGACTGAATGAGTTAGTCAATTACTATAAATTGCAACCCCATATCAGAAGAGTGAAGCCGCTAGTTCAAACGGCTTAAACCTAGTTTGCCTAATAAAGAGAAAATTATGAGAGGAAATTTTGTTTGCACTATATGAAAAGATAAATAGATATTCATCAGACAAGGATAATACAGCATACCTTGAATAGGGTGTAGGAACGAATTAAGGAAAAGAATGTAATGTTATTAGGGAAGGGACTGAATCAGGAGTGGGAATTTCGGACAGGATTTGGGGAGCCGTGGTTGCCTTTGGTATTGCGACTAATATCACTGCTTGTATAATGGCAGTATACATTCAAAAGTATGAGCTAATGATAAACTGCCTTATAAATATTTTATTTTTAATACTTATAGCTAAAACGTTTATTAAGATGAAAATTAACAAATGGATGGCATTAGGATTTACGTTGGTTGTAATAGAAAAAGGTATTAAGGCAGGTTATGACTTCTACACACATGATTATTATGGTGTCAGTTGGAGTTTAGCTATCATTGTTTATTGCATATACGAGATGGAAAATTATTATGTTGAAACAAATATTTAGCCCCCAAAATAAGTGTTAGTAGGTGGAATTCTTGTTAAAGTATACAATTTTTTTGAACAATGATATTACGGTCCTGTTTTTTACTTCAAGAGAATAAAAAAAGACGCCATAAGGCGCCCCCAATTGGGTAAATGAGGTTTTAGTTTTTTAATTTAAAGAAATTACGTATCAGCTCACAACGAAAGTATATCATAATATGCAATCGAAATAATATGTATTATTACATATCTTAATTTAACAAAAGTAAGATGAGAGTAAATCAAAATATTATAAAAAAGACACTACAAGAGTGTCTTTTTGGGGAAAATACTCTATAATTAACTTTGGGGAAGGTAATGTTAGAGTATTCGTTTAGCATTATCTTTATATTTGATAAACCATGAAATCAAAAGATTTTGTGGTTTATTTTTTGAACAATAGATATTACAGTATTGGCAGTGCGCTATTGATCATTATAAGAGGTAGGATTAAAAATCTAACATCGAATAACGGTTCCAGAATATAGCGTTACGAAATGATTTCCCATATCCAAAACGGTACTTGCCTGTATATAGCCCTTAAAACCTTCTGAAGAATAATAAATTTCTTTTGGTATACTTTCTTTAGATTGGAAATGTGTTTTAGAGTATTTTACATAATGGTTTTTAATAACTTTTGATTCTGGAACAATAGTGTTTTTTTGTTCCAATGTTTGCCTAGCACTAGAAGGTGGTATGAAACTTATAGTGTCTTGGTAATTATGATCTAAGGTGTCAGCTTGTACACTGTGTGACGACACAAAGACGCTTAAACTACTTCCCACAATTAAAGTTGCAAATGCTAACTTTGAGAAATTTGTTAATCTAATCATTTTATAATCTCCTTTTCATTATTTTGCAAGGTACCTCCTTACACCTCACAGTCTATATCCACTACATAAGGGTGTACATACATATTGATAGACAAAATTCTACAAAATACTTCGTGTTTTTTGGTTTGTGAATAATAATTCAATGTTCAAGAATTTATCAGAAGTGAAAATGTAGGCCTTATATAAATGAAAATGAATAATTTATGCAGATCTTGTATATAAAATTATTGTTCAAATATTCTAAAATGAGTTGATAAAGATGATGTGGTATTATTAGACAATAATTGATTCGATAGGATGATTTTGAAAAGTGGATTCTCTTTTTGAGTTTTTATCATATAAAATAACTAAAGAATCAAGTACAAGACCACAATTTAAATAAAAAAAGTGAGAAAAATGATACACATTTTTCTCACTTTCATCAATTAGGGTGGCATATACATAAATATGCGTTTAAGAGGATTTTTGGATGAAAAATCCACATACATAGTATAACAAAATATTTAAGACTCTTCGCATGTAATATTGCATATGAAGAGTTGGTAGATATAATAGTTAGTCTATTTCTATTATTTAACGGATTTTCCGAAAGAGCTCTCCTGTCTTAAGAGAGTGCTGGATGATAGATGAGAGAAGAATTTTGGTTTGGCGTAGCCAAAAAGAACAATACATATTTTGATATTTAAAGACCTTCCAAATGGAGGGTCTTTAAATACACTTATATTAATTTTGTTGTGGTGCACCACCATGATCGCCAACACTATATGAAGGAGCAGGATAATGCCCATGGGTAGCAAGCTGATCTGTTTTAGAAAACTGAGAAATTCCCACCGTTAGAACCCCAATAAAAGCAACACCTGATAATAATAGGCTGATTTTTTTCATTATTTGAACACTCCTTTTTCAATTGATTTTCTTCTTGCTTGGTAACAAATATGGAAATAGTCACTTACCTTTTGGTGGTTCTCTAATTGTCTACATTTTGTAGCAAATAATTCAGCGTATTCGACAACATATTCCCATTCTTTCTTAATAACATTATATATTTGGCTTCGTGAAAAGCATTTTAATGGATTGTTTTAGCTTAATATAAAAAGAGGACGCATTATTATTTACGTCCTCTTTTTATATAATAGATAAATTTAAGCAGAAACATTTATTTTAATTATGTAGATTCACGAATAATTAAGTTAGTAGGATATTCGATAATTTTACGTTTAATAGATTCATCTGTATTTATATATAGTAGTATCTCGTTAACGGTTCGTTTACTCAGTTTAACAATTGGAATATCAATAGTACTAATTGTTGGGGTTGTAACTGTACAAATTAATTGATTATCATAACCACAAACAGCTAAGTCAGTTGGAATAGAATATCCTTTAATAGTAGCTCCTTTAATGACTCCAGCAGCAACTTGATCATTTCCTGTAAATAATGCAGTAGGTTTATCTTTTAATTTATCTAGCTTCTCAAAAATTCTAAACCCATCATTAATAGTAATTGCATCTCCAAATAGCCATTTTTTATTGAATGGTAATTGTTTTTCTTTTAAGGCATGCAGATAACCTTGTTGGCGTTTTAATTGTGCTTGACTATTAAGAGAATCAAAACAAAAGCCAATTTTTTTATGACCTTTGCTTATTAAATGTTTAACAGCTTTGTATCCAGCTTCAAATTCATCGTAACAAATTACCGGAATAGGTGCATTTTCCTCATACTCATTACAAAGTATTATGGGCCCATATGCTAAATAATGCTCTATATTTTCCCAACTATTTTCTAGGGATGCGAGAATTACACCATCTACAGCTTTATTCTTTAGTAAGGAAAGTAATTCAAGTTCAATTTTTTTCTCATAAAAAGTCTGATAAATTAGCAATTTGTAATTATGCTTTAATAATTCTTTAGAAATTTCTCTAGCTAATTTTCCGAAAAAGGGATGATCTATATTGGGAATTGATAGTGCAATGGTTTGTGTCTTATTTATCCTAAGATTCCTTGCAATAGAACTAGGAGTATAGTTGAATTCTTGCATTACTTTTATTATTTTCTCACGTTTTTCTGAATTTACATAAGGATGATTATTTAGAACTCTTGAAACCGTAGCATTTGATACATTACATAATTTAGCTATTTCATTAATTGTTACCATAGAGAAACCCTCCGTAAAAAATATGTTGACATGTAATCGATAACATAAAATATAGTCTACTCATGATTTTCAAAATAATTTCTTAGAGGTGATTTAACGTGAAAACTCTTACTACAATTTCTGGACATAGTAAAGACAATTTAGCTTTATTAAAGTGCCTCCAGGGGGAAACAAAAGAAAAAGAATTTGAAATTAGTAATATATTACCGAATCACAAGATGAAAGAGAAATTATTTAGGGAAAACAAATTGAAAATAGATATTGATATAGAAAAAGATATTTTCAATTATAGCAGAAAAAATATACAGAAAATAGAATTTATGCCAGTTAATCGGTTGATTTCTCAAGATGAGGTTGAAAAAATTATAGGGGTTTTAAAAGATGTTTTACCGACAGGTCAATTCACAAGTGGACCATTTTCAAAAAAACTAGAAGAAGTAATCGGAAGTTATTTAAATAAAAAGTTTGTAATTGCAACAAGTAGTGGCACAGATGCTCTTATGGTGTCATTGTTATCTATTGGTATCCAGCCGGGGGATGAAGTAATTATGCCAGCTAATAGTTTTGCTGCTACTGAAAATGCTGTGTTAGCAGTCGGAGCAAAACCTATATTTGTAGATATAGATCAGAAGAGTTATTGTATTGATCCTTCTAAAATCGAAGAAGCTATCACCCAAAAAACTAAATGCATTTTGCCTGTACATTTGTATGGTAAACAATGTGAAATGAAAAAAATTCGTGAAATCGCGGATATATATCAATTAAGAGTTATTGAAGATGCATGTCAAGCTATTGGTTCTTCAAATCTTGGAGAATATGGAGATATTATTGTTCTTAGTTTTAACCCATATAAGAATTTTGGTGTATGTGGTAAGGCAGGTGCAATAGTTACCGATAATGAAACTCTTGCAATACGTTGCAATCAATATAGTTATCATGGATTTGAAATTGATAAAAAAAATAAAAAGGTATTAGACTTTGGATTCAATTCTAAAATTGATAATTTGCAAGCAGCGATTGGTTTGGAAAGAATTAAGTATTTATCATACAACAATTTAAAAAGAGCGTATTTAGCTCAACGATATATACGTGATTTAAAGGAATTAGAAGATAGAGAATTAATTAAGCTACCTAAGATGACAGAAGATAATGTCTGGCACCTTTTTCCGATTAGAGTTGAAAATGGAAGAAGAGACGAGTTGAAAAATAAATTGTACCAATTGTATAACATTGAAACAGATATTTATTATCCGGTATTATCTCATAAACAAAATACTAAGTGGGTAAAGGAAAATGATTTGCAAAAAAATATATTAAATACAGAGCAAGTTCATAAAGAAATATTACATTTACCTTTACACCCAAACATGATGTTAGAAGAGCAAAATTTCGTTTTGGAGGGATTATTCAATGTCAATAAATAATGAAGTTTTAAAGTCTTTAAATTTTGAAAGACTACCGCAGGTTAAAAAGCCTAAATATGTAGTGTTCTGTGATTTTGATGAAACTTATTATCCTCATAACATGGATGATTCTAAAAGAAGCAATATGAAATTGTTAGAAAAGTATTTGTATGAACACGGAAGTAAAGGGGATTTAGTAATTGGTTGGGTAACGGGAAGTAGTTTAGAATCAATTGTTGAAAAAATGAAAAAGGGTGGTATGCAGTATTTCCCTCATTTTGTGGCGAGTGGATTAGGTACAGAAATAACGTACTTTGATAGTAATGGGACTACTATAGATGATCAAATTTGGGAAGGGAGAATTATAGAGGGTGGTTTTGATTCTTCAAAGATTGAAAGAATTCTTAAATTGCTAGAAATAAAATATGAAATTTTTTTAAGACCTCAGACACAATTAGGAAGTTCTAAGTACAAATTTAATTTTTATTATGAAGAGCAAAATGAATTTATTGATGCAAAGAATTTAGAAAAGATAGAAGAAATCGGAGAAATATTCCAAGTTGGAGTTAATATTAACAAATGTAATCCATTAGCTGGTGATCCAGAAAATTGCTATGATGTAGATTTTATTCCACTTGGAACAGGTAAAGATGAGATAGTGAAATTTATTTTAGACAAGTACGAACTAGATAAAACAAATGCAATAGCTTTTGGAGATAGTGGGAATGATTTAAGAATGCTACAAGCTGTAAGACATGGTTATTTAGTAGAAAATGCAACAGAAGAGGCTAAAAAAATACACTCAATGTTAGCTCAAGGTGAATACTCGATTGGAATTTTAAATACTCTAAAGCACATTATTAATTAAAAGGGGATGTTCATATAATGAATATTGGAATTATAGGTGCAGGAAGTATTGCAAGAGCTCATTCTAGAGCATTATCAACTGTTGATAATTGTAAATTAGTTGGAGTGTATGATGTTAATTATGAGAATGCCGATAAATTGATAGGGGATTTTGGTGGGAAGGTTTTTAATAGCTATGAAGAGTTACTAGAAGTAGTTGAGGGGGTAATAATATCTTCCCCGAATTTTTGTCATAAATCTCAAGCTGTTCAAGCGCTATTAAAAAACAAACATGTGTTATGTGAAAAGCCAATGGCAATCTCTTGTGAAGAAGCAAAATATATGATGACAATAGCAAAAAATACTAATTTAGTCGCTTCAATGGGTTTTAACTATCGCTACTTATCTTATGTAAAGGCTTTAAAACAATTAATTCAAAATGAAGAATTAGGGGATATAGTAGTGATAAGATTGCATTTTAAAAAGAATAGCGCTTTTAGAAGAACTTCGTTTACTTGGCGAGATGATTTTCAAAGTAATAAAACTAGTGGGGCCTTGGGAGATTTGGGGATCCATCTAATAGACTTACTATGGTTTTTGTTCGAGAGTGATTTTAGAGAGGATACCGTTCGTACTAAAATTAAAACAAATGTTAAGGAAAAAGAAAGCAAACCAGTATTTGTTGATGACTATGCTGAGGTGTATGGCCAATTGAAAAATAAGGTTTTTGTTAATATTACAACATCTAAAAGTTCGTTTCTTGACGATTGTGGTTTTAGTATAGAGGTAATAGGTACGAAGAAAGAATATAAGTATTCTTCTAAAGAGCCAAATAAATATGTACTCTTTGATGGATTGGAAAAACATGAAATCCCATTACCATTACCTTTACTAGTCGATCCAGAAAATGAGATTTTTGAATGGTCTGATTCTTTTAGAAGTGAAATTATAGAATGGGCAAAGGCTGCGGAAGGTGGACCTAAAAAGTCTGTAGCAACATTTGAAGATGGATTTCGTTCACAAGTTATATTGGATATGTTTTTTGATAAGAGCAGTAGTAATAAAGAACGATCTGTAGCAACTATTTAGTTTTATGGTAAAAACAGGGGTTTAGAACATTTACTTAAATCCCTGTTTTTATTTTGGATTGGAGTTGAGAAAAGATGCGGTTAATGTTTTATTATGGTTGCTTGTTTTATTTTATTGTAGGAATAATACATGTTTGCATAGGTAGTTTAATTCCTTCATTAATACAATATTATGGAAGAACCCCTGATCAATTAGGTGTTTTAATATTTTTTCAATTCACAGGTTTTTTATTCGGTGTTCTAAGTTCACCCATACTAGTAAGAAAGTATCATTATTTTAAAACTATAACATTAGGTGTTTTAGTAATGTCCATTGTTCTAGGAGGTTTTATATATATTAAAGAATGGGCATATTTAGCCGTTATTTGCTTTGTATTAGGCTATGGAGCAGGTTTGTTAGAAACTACGGTGGGTTCCTTTATTATTTCAGCAGAAAGGAATAGTGCTGCTAAATTTAGCATTCTCGAAGTATGGTTTGGGGTTGGGGCGCTAGGGTTTCCGTTACTAGTTAATTATATTATAAAATTTTATGAATGGTATTTTATTCTTTATGGGATATTACTATTCTTTATTTTTACACTATTTGTTTGGTACATGTTTGGACGTACAAAATTTCTGAATTTTTCTCCTCAAAATAATGAAAAGGGAGGAGTATCCCTTTCCTCATTTACTCTAAAATTTAAAAGTGAAAAGATTACAGTTATATTATTTATTTCACTTTTTGCATTCTTATATGCAGGCATAGAAACTAATCTTGCAAATTTTTTATCTACAATAATGATTCTTACCAATAATGAATTAATCAGTTCAGTAAGTATATCTTGTTTTTGGCTAGCAATAGTTATAGGAAGATTACTTGTAGGTAAGCTAGCCCATAAATTTAATTATTGGACATACATTACATATAGTTGCTTTACATTAGTGATTCTTTTATCTCTATTTCCCTTTGTTCGAGGTACAGGTATGTATTTGTTTATCATCTTTATTATTGGTTTAGTCATAGCGGGTGTTTTTCCAATAACATTAATCCTAGCTTCCCGTATTATGGAAAATAATATTGATCAAGTGACTAGTCTATTTATTGCATCGGCCAGTTTAGGGGGGGCATTAGTATCTTTCCTAATTAGCTGGAGTCTATCATTAAATACTATCACTGTTACTTTTGGGATATTTTCTCTTTTTGCATTTAGTCTAGGTTGTATTATTTTAAAAATGAGGAAAATTTCAACTTACAGTAATGAAAGTACCAAAAAAGTAGAAAGTATGAAAAATTTATAGAAAAAATTTTTCATAATGTGAAAAAGGTAATATTATGTGGAATCTCTAAAAAAATTGATAAAGTTAAAAATTCCGTATTTGGGCTTTGTTTTATATATTGTAATGTGTAATATAGAAATCAGAGTTACTTCAAAAATAAAAATGATATGCAATAGTGAACAGTTTTCAGGTGATTGAATGTCATGATATGAAAAGAATGCCTTGTTGTATATACAATAAGGTGGTAAAGAACATATTTTCATAAGTAATAAAAAGTTATTTTAATTAGCTTTTCAGATTAATCTAAGAGGGGTTTGTTATCGAATGGAGATAAAGATTAGTAAAAAGGATAAGATTGTTATCTCTAAAAAATTAAAGTCTTTTTTAGCTGAACAATATTCACTGGAATTGGGTGAATACATAAGCTATGAGTTACTTGAATTCATAATAAAGGAATTAAATCCACATTTTAATCAAGTTACTAGGGACAGGTTGGAAATGTTGTTAAAGAATATAGAGAAAGATATATACAGTCAATAGACTTTAAATGAGAATTGAAAAACTATAATATCATTTTAGATATCTTAATACCCAGTAAGAATAGAATAAGTAATGCGTTATAAAACACCCATCCAATTTTATTGATTATAGAGGATGGGTGTTTTCTTCATATAGGATGTTATGAAAAAACTGTCGATGAAAGTCTACATTAAAGACTATCCCGCATTTTTGTATGCTATAGCACACTCTACAACTAAGACCTAATGATATATATATACTAATTCAAAAGCGGAACGGTTAATAAATAGCAGAATAGAAATAAAATTAGAAAAAATACCTATATAATGGTAGAATATGGTTGGTAAACCTATAGATGAATAATCAATAAATCTAGTTTTAAAGGGGGAAATAATTTGGGGAATAGGAACAAAAGAATGAAAATTTATTTTCAAAGGTTAGTAGCTGTAAGTGTTTGTTTTTTGTTAGTTTTTTTGGGGAGCAATTATTCAAAAGCCGAAACTGTTGCACCAATAACATTAAATCCTAAAGATATAGAAGCGTTCACCAATAAAGTAATCCCAGAGAAAATGAAAAAAGAAAACGCGGCTGGTGTAGCTCTTGTCGTTGTAAAGGATAATCAAATTCTATTTCAAAAGGGATTCGGATTTTCCAATAAAGAAAAGAATACTCCCATCGATCCTAAAAAAACAGTTTTTCGATTAGCGTCAATATCAAAAGTTTTTACTGCTAGTGCTGTCATGCAGTTAGTTGAACAAGGAAAAATTGATTTAAATAAAGATATAGTAAATTATATGGGGGGATTAAAGTACCAAAATAACATGGGTGAACCAGTTACAATGGAGCATTTACTTACCCATACAACAGGGTTTGATTACGTAGATCCTAGACCCGAGGACATCCATTATCAAGAAAATGATTATACAATGCTTAAAGATTATGTAGAAGATAATATGCCCACTGTAGTGAGAAAGCCAGGAGATACATATACATATGATAATTTTGCTTCTATGCTTCAAGGGTATATTGTTCAAAATCTGACAAACACACCTTTTTATAAATATATGGCCAAAAATATTTTTTACCCTCTAGAAATGCATAATAGTAGTTTTGTTATGACTAATTTTATTAAAGAAAAGTTAGCAACAGGATATGATGCTACAGGTAATGCCATCCCATTTTACCAAACTAGACCAACAGATATGCCACAAGGGAGTATGTTTTCTACAGGGAGTGATGTAGCCAATTTCATGATTGCTCAATTGAATGATGGTAAATTTAAAAATAACCAAATACTACAAAAAGAAACTGTAGAAGATATGCAAAAAACAAAATTTGCTTTACATCCCAAATACCCTAACATGACATACGGATTTGAGTTCTTTTCACCACAAAGTCATAATGGGCAATATGTGTTCGGTAAAGGTGGAAATATACCAGGTTTTTCATCTTTAATGTGGTTAATTCCAGAGCATAAAATTGGAGTTTTTGTTGTTACAAATAAAGATAGTTCAGCACTTCCTGTTGAAGTATTTGATGATTTTATGAATCACTATTTTCCAGATAAAACAAAGCCTGAATATTTAACCCCTAATGAAGAAGAATTAAAGAAATTTGAAGGTGTTTATCGTGATTTGAGATTAAAAAACCTAATGTCACATGTAACCATAAGTGAAGGAAAGTTATATGTAAGTGATAAAGTATATGGTAAACAGGAGCTAAAACAAATAGACCCTTTACTATTTGAGGATGAAAAAGGGAATTATATGGCATTTAAACTTCACAAAGATGGTACTGTGAAAGAAATGATACATTGGAACTCTGGCAGCTCAGCAGTGAAGTTAAGTGAGCCCGAGAGATTTAAAGACGTAGATGAAAATCATCCGTATGCTAAGTTTATAAATCCTTTACATCAATACGAGGTATTACAAGCAAATAAGGAGGGGAATTTCAATCCAGAATCTTCTCTTACACGGGCAGAATTTGCATATTGGTTATCTCAAATTGCTTACTTTTCACCACCTTCAAAAAAAGAACCAGTGTTTTCTGATGTGAAAAATCATCCGTATGCACCACATATTCAAAAGTTATATGAATTTGGTATTTTATATGAAAAAGAAGGGGAACAATTCTCTCCAGACCGTGCAATTACTAGACAAGAAGCAGCATGGATTACCTGGCAGTATTTAAAAATGTTAGGAGCGCCATCTGCAGATGCAACATTAAAAGGAGAAACTGATGTTTGGGCAATAGAATCCGTGAAAAACATTGTAGGTCATCGTTTAGTAGGGCCTGAGGTTATATATAATGAAGATGGATCAGCAGATTATCTATCAAAACAAAGTATGAAACGACAAGAGGCAGCAGCATTGTTATTTTACGTTTTGTTATCTAGTTAATTTGTTTTGAGGTAAATTTCACAAAAAGAAAACATCTAAAGAGCTTGAAATAATACACAGAAAAAGAATAGTCTTCGATCAATGATTTATCGTAACAAACAGGGATGAATAAGTTATAACCATGCTCCAAATCTTAAGTAGAGCTGGTAATAGAAGGATTTCTTAAATGTTTTGTAAGGTGAGGAGCTCCTTTCAGGGGAGCTTTTTTTTATTTTATTATTAATAATTTCATATACCGTAATTATTAATAATAAAATAAAAATCTACAACAAGGGGATTCAGTCCAAGCTAGGTCTTAGTAATACACTAGATACCAACAAATATGATGTATAAAAAATTGTGTTCATCTTTTTTAGTTAAGGAAAATAATGTTAATTTATTTGATTATTTACACAACAGTTCAATTATTAAAATTACTGACTGCTCACATTATGGAGGGACTGGAAAACAACAAAGACGTTCTCAAATGTATATATAAACTTTAATAACAAAGATAAAAAAGAATAGGGAATCGGAAATGTCGAAAGGATTAAATTGATATTAAAAATTGAAGGTGATACTATAAATTTAAACAATGTTTAAAACGTTGTTTAATTGATAAATTTTAGAGGAGGAGATAAGTTGAGGGGAAATGAAAACATATCTACGAAAGAAAAGATTTTAAATACAACATTAGAGTTAATTAAAGACAAAGGCTTCGAAAGTGTAACAATAAGAAAAATTGCGGCATTGTCAGATACTAATATTGCGCTTATCAATTACCATTTTGGCTCAAAAGAAAAGTTGATTAGTGAAACAATTAAAGTCTTATTAATTAGCTTTCAATACACTTTTTCTATTTTAGATGATATTAAAGTGCCAGCAAAAGAAAGATTAAAAATATTTTTACTTGATTATGTACTAGTAATTCGGCAATACCCCGAGTTAGTTAGGAAAATTATTGCAATGGGAACTACGGTATTTACATCTCAATACGAATATGGAGATTTTTTGAAGAGGCTCGGTTTTAGTAAAGTGAAGAATATTTTGAGTGAAATAACAAATGAAACGGATCAGGAAATTTTAATGATGATGACAGTGCAAATATTCGGATCCATTTTTCTTCCAGCATTAATGATGCCAATTCTTGAATCAGGGGCAGATATAAGAATACTGCCTGTAGAAAAGCAAATTGATTTCCTATTTGAACGCTATTTTTATAAAAATTGAGATAGTGGGTGATAGAGATGATTAGTTTCTTTAGAAAGCATTGGTGTGATGTAGGGTTAGTTATGGCAATTGTTGTCGTAGGTTGTTTGGTCACCAATTTTGGAGAAATGAGTGAAATAAAAGTACTGTTAGCGTTAAGTTTTGTAGCCATTTTAGTGCATCAATTTGAAGAGTATCGTTGGCCAGGTTATTTTGCTGGTCTGTTTAATGTAGTTATATTTAAAAGTGATATACCAGATCGCTATCCATTAAATACACAATCTGCTATGGTAATAAATATTTTGATTGCGTATGTTTTTTATTTACTTCCGGTTTTCTTTCCAAATATTATATGGCTTGGGTTGGCCCCTATTTTAATGGGATTTTTTCAATTCATATGGCATGGTATTTTTGCGAATATAAAAGCTAAAACAATATACAACCCAGGATTAGGTGCGGTTGTATTACTACATGTTCCGATTGGTTATGCATATATGAGATATGTTCTTTTACACAATTTAGCTACAAATTTGGATTGGATATTAGGGATAATCTATTTTCTAGTAGCTACCTATTTTTTAATTATAAAAGGAAATATGTTACTGAAAAGTAAGGAGACAAATTATTATTTTTCTAAAAAGCAATTAGGTCCGTACAATGATGCATTAAAGTGATTCAGAAGGGATTTTGGATGCAGAATAAAGTACAAGTGGATTACAAAAGGTGCGTAGGTGCCTTTTTTTGAAGGAGATTTTTGTATTTTGGGGTATCACTATATCGCAATCAACTTAAGAAATTAATTGTTCACCAAAACGAAAAAAATGAGCCAAATTGTATAAATAACTGTAAAAGGGGCAAATTTTCGTTTTTGGATGTCATAAAATTCTTAAGTTGATGGGCATGTGGCGGTACTCCATATACCACCATTCTAAATCAATTATTTTACTACCTTATTCATAGTTTCTATATATTTATTAAATTCATCATCTTTCATATCACCATCCATCTGTAAAAAGGAAATTCCCTCCGTACATCCAATTCGGAAGATTTAGACCAAGCATAATAAATCCAGCTACAAGCTTTTTTTCATATTTTGTAAAATAAAAAGGAGAAATTCCGCTTATGTGAAGATCATTTGTCTAGTAATGAGCATTTAATAATTATGGTAAGTACAAGCATCATAAGGAGATGTGTGCATGAATAAAGAAAATGAATTTTTGATTGGAGCAGCATTTGATCCGAACTTACTGGGTCCTACATTGCCACCTATCCCGCCTTTTACATTGCCAACAGGACCCACTGGTTCGACTGGGACTACAGGTCCTACTGGTCCGACTGGAATAACAGGACCTACAGGATTCACTGGATCAACCGGAGAAACCGGATTAACGGGACCAACAGGAATTGGAAGTACTGTAGCTTATGGAGCATTGTATGATAGATCTAATACACTTCGTACAGCAAATGTAGGCCAAAAAGTAGTTTTCCAGAATCTTGGTCCATCTTTGGGAACAAATCTAGATTTATTAAATAATAGTATCCAAGTGTTGAGTGGTGGAATATATGAAATTAATATGGATTTAACAGCAAGAGTCTTTAATCGTGATTTAACCCCTGCAAATACAGTTTTAAAATTTAGGTTATATATTAATGACATTACACCTGTTCAAGAAAGTGAATTTGAAGGTACGACATCTATAAGTACAGATGTCCCTGCAAACGTTTTGAATGCGTATACCATCGGGAAAACAGTATTAATTAGATTAAATGCAAATGATTCATTAAGTATTATAATTGATGTTGCACAAGGTGAAGTTTCTTCTTATGGAAATCCATCTTTAGTGGTAACAAGAATTGCAGATTAATATCGGGCGTTAGAGAAAAAATTTTAATAATAAATTGAACGAAGCTGTTCAATAAGAAGTGAAAAAGTTCGCCATTTAATACAATAAGAGCATGTTTTTAATAAACGTTTTTAAAAACATGCTCTTTCAGTTTGTTAATATTTTTGAATCTTGTGGTAGCACGCCATGCCCATCAAGCTGATATTCTTAGACATCTCCATAACGAGAATTCTACCTTTTTACAGTTATTTATAAGAATTCGTCTCATTTTTTTCGTTTTGGGTGACAATTAATTTTTTAAGTTGATGACCATGTGGTGCTACCCCATATAGTAATGTCGATGGGTAATATTAACAAAATATTCATTTAAATCAGATAAAACAAGAGTGTTTTTAACTTATAATAATATTATTACTCCGATGAGTTAAATTGAAAACTAATTTCAGGTAGGAGGAGGATAATGAAGACCAGAGAAAGTTATAAAATTGTTGTAATTGGTGCTGGAACTGCTGGAA
>NZ_JADAXF010000008.1:0-88826 GCF_019837435.1 Bacillus sp. 16GRE42 | reverse complement strand
CATTTTCGCGGAAGTAGTTCAGTGGTAGAATACAACCTTGCCAAGGTTGGGGTCGCGGGTTCGAATCCCGTCTTCCGCTTCATTACTAAGGGGCCTTAGCTCAGCTGGGAGAGCGCCTGCCTTGCACGCAGGAGGTCAGCGGTTCGATCCCGCTAGGCTCCATCTAATAGAAAAGCTTACATCATATGATGTAAGCTTTTTTTGTGTGTTTAAAAAGACAACTTTCATATTTGTCATTTAAAATGGAGAAAACGCGAAAATAAAGGATGGGGATAATTGTGAAAGTTGTTATTGCATCTGATTCATATAAAGAAAGCTTAAAAGCTATAAAAGTATGTGAAGCTATTGAAAGAGGATTTGAAGCAATTTTTCCTAAAGCAGAGTACGTAAAAATACCAATTGGAGATGGAGGTGAAGGAACGGTTGATTCACTTGTGGATGCTACTGATGGAAGAATGATACCTCTTCATGTGACAGGGCCGCTTAGAGAACGTATACAATCCTTTTACGGTATGTCTAAAGATAAAAAGACAGCGTTTATTGAAATGGCAGCAGCATCAGGATTACAACATGTTCCGGTTAAAAAGCGAAACCCACTTATTACAACGACTAAAGGAACCGGAGAGCTTATACTACATGCGCTAGACGAAGGAGCTGAGCACATTATTTTAGGACTTGGCGGAAGTGCTACAAATGATGGTGGAGCAGGTATGCTGTCAGCTTTAGGGGTCAGGTTTATAAATGGAAAAGGGGAAGTAATAGAGCCATCTGGAGGAACATTACATTCGATTGTCGCTATTGATTTTTCATGCATGGATTCACGCTTACTGCATATAAAGATAGAAGCAGCATGTGATGTAGATAATCCGTTAGTTGGAATAAGGGGAGCATCTTTCGTATTTGGGAGGCAAAAGGGTGCGAATGCAGAGATGATGAAAGAGCTGGATGAGAATTTAAAGCATTATGCGAATATCCTTAAACAATACTTATCTTGCGACGTATCTAAAATACCTGGCGCAGGAGCCGCAGGAGGAATGGGAGCAGCTGTTATTGCAGTGTTAAAGGGAAACTTGCGGAGAGGAATTGAAATTGTATTAGACTATACAAATTTTGATAAGCATATAGAAGGTGCAGATTTAATTATAACTGGCGAAGGGAGAATAGATGAACAAACAGCATATGGAAAGGCCCCTGTAGGTGTTGCGGAGCGTGCAAAGCATTTTCGTATTCCTGTCATTGCTATTGGAGGATCTGTATCTCCGAATTATCCAGCTGTTCATGAAAAAGGAATCGATGCAGTATTTAGTATTACAGCGAGTCCTATGACATTAGAAGAGGCATATAAAGTAGCGGAAGAGAATATCGAAATGACAGCAAAGAATATTGCCGCAGTATGGAAAATAGCATCAGAAAAACACTTCTAAATGTAGGAGTGTTTTTTATTATTATTTAATAATAATGATGGTAGTTGTTTCATTAAGTTAACTTTATACATAGAATAGTCTTGAAATTGGGTTTTTAAGGCGAATACAAGTGAATGATTTGTATATCCATACAGAAAAATGTCGAGTTGAGTCAGACTATATAAAAGATTTAAAATATTTAGTGAAGGCATAAAAGGGGGATACTATCTATGAAAAAAGAAATCTCAGTTATTGGAGTTCCAATGGATTTAGGACAGATGCGTCGTGGGGTAGATATGGGGCCGAGTGCAATCCGTTATGCAGGCGTAATTGAAAGAATTGAAGAAATTGGATATGACGTTAAAGATATAGGAGATATACGTATAGAGAGAGAAAAAGAAGTAGATGTAAATACAAACTTAAGAAACCTTACACAGGTTGCAACTGTATGTAACGAATTAGCAAGTAAGGTGGATCATATTATAGAAGAGGGACGTTTTCCACTTGTATTAGGTGGTGACCATAGTATCGCAATTGGTACATTAGCTGGTGTTGCGAAACATTATAAAAATTTAGGTGTTATTTGGTACGATGCACATGGTGACTTAAATACAGAAGAAACTTCACCATCTGGAAATATTCATGGCATGTCACTTGCAGCAAGTCTAGGGTATGGACATCAAACGCTTGTAGATTTATACGGGGCATATCCAAAGGTGAAAAAAGAGAATGTTGTAATTATCGGTGCACGTGCATTAGATGAAGGAGAAAAAGACTTTATTCGCAATGAAGGTATTAAAGTATTCTCGATGCACGAGATTGATCGTATGGGTATGACGGCTGTTATGGAAGAAACAATCGCTTATTTATCTCATACTGATGGTGTACATTTATCATTAGATTTAGATGGTCTTGATCCTCATGATGCACCAGGAGTTGGCACGCCTGTAATTGGTGGCCTATCTTATCGTGAAAGCCATTTAGCAATGGAAATGTTAGCGGAAGCTGATATTGTTACATCTGCTGAGTTTGTTGAAGTAAACACAATTTTAGATGAGCGAAACAGAACGGCAACAACAGCAGTTGCTTTAATGGGTTCTTTATTCGGTGAAAAACTAAAATAAATGTAAGAAAAGCAACTGAGAAGTTGCTTTTTTTATTTGAAAATAAGCGTATAATAATGATTTATATTATACTGTACGATAATAATGTTTGACATCTTACCAATTTAGACTAAAGGAGGGTTGTTTGTAATTGTCGTTTGTTTCATGTATGGTATAATTAACTAGTTGTTGGAAATACATACAGATAGAGCATAAAACAATATTTCAATATATGGATAGAATTGCTCGTAAGTAGGAGGAAGGGTTAGCATGCCTTTTGAAGATACGACCATTTTGAAATATCTTAGTACGGTATTAGATATTGCCGTTGTATGGTTTATTATATATAAGCTAATTCTCATAATTCGAGGGACGAAAGCTGTTCAACTTTTAAAAGGGATTACAGTTATTATTGTCGTTCGGATGATCAGTATTTTCCTTGAATTGCATACGCTTTATTGGCTAACTGAGCAAGTATTAACGTGGGGATTTTTAGCCGTTATTATTATTTTCCAGCCAGAATTGCGAAGAGCACTTGAGCAGCTAGGACGCGGGAGTTTATTTTCGCGTGTTGGAACTCATGAGGATGATGAACCTGAAATCGTTGCAACAGCGATAGCGAAAGCAACGGAATATATGGGGAAACGTAGAATTGGTGCATTAATTACTTTGTCAAAAGAGACCGGTATGGGTGATTATGTGGAAACGGGTATTCCGCTAAATGCACACGTATCATCGGAATTACTTATTAATATTTTCATTCCTAATACACCTCTTCACGATGGAGCGGTTATTATGCAAGGAAGTACCATTAAAGCAGCAGCGTGTTATCTTCCGTTATCGGAAAGTCCGTTTATTTCTAAGGAGTTAGGAACTAGGCATCGCGCTGCAATGGGAGTTAGTGAAGTTACTGATAGTATTACAGTAGTTGTGTCGGAAGAAACTGGCCAAATTTCTTTAACGAAAAATGGTAAGTTGCATCGTGATTTGAAGACAGAACAACTGAAAGATATGTTGTTAGCTGAATTTAGTGCGAACGAAAAAACGACTTCTTCGTCTTTATGGAATTGGAGGAGAAAGCGTCATGGATAAGTTAATGGAGAATCATTGGTTTCTAAAAGGGATCTCATTACTATTGGCGTGTATGCTTTTTATGTCAGCGACTTTAACTGAAAAAAATACGACATCGGGGATAATACCTTTCGCAAATGATGCGAAAGAAACCTTAACTAATTATGCCATTAACCTTAAGTATGATGAAGAAAAATATATTGTAAGTGGTATTCCGTCAGAGGGCGTTAAGGTGAAGTTAGAGGGCCCAAAAGCAGCAGTTGCTACAGCAAAAGCAAAAAAACAATTTGATATACCAGTTGATTTGAGAGATAGCGAAAAAGGAACTTATGAAGTTTCTTTGAAAACGAACGGGCTTCCAGATGATGTGAAAGGAACAGTTCAGCCATCAACAATTAAAATTACTCTACATGAAAAAGCGAGAAAATACGTTCATGTAGACTTAAAATTATCAAATGAGGATCAAATGCCAGCGGGTTCTACTCTCGAAAAATCAAACATTAAACCTGATACTGTTGAGGTAGTTGGGACGAAAGAAGAAATTGAAAGTATTTCATCTGCTAAGGCGTATATTGATTTAAAAGGTGTTAATAAAACTGTTACAAAAACAGTCGAAGTTACATTATACAATAAAGAAGGAAAACGTTTAAATGTAAGAACGAGTCCATCTAAAATTAGTGTAACATTGAATGTGGCGACGCAAGCTACGGCCAATAATACTGAAAAAACTGTTCCTGTAACGTATACGAAAAAGGGGAGTTTACCAGAAGGATTGGCCGTTACAAATATTAGCATTGAGCCGAGAGAAGTAACGATAGCAGGTCCAAAGGATATCTTGGATAATATACAATCGATAGAGGGGGTCGAAGTAGATCTTAGTCAATTGACAGAGTCTACAACATTCGATACCTCTGTTTTATTGCCAAAGGGTGTAACAAGTGCAAAACCGAATCAAGTGAAGGTTTCGGTAGGAGTACAAAAAACAAAACAAACGAAAACAAGAACGATTGATGGTATATCAATTCAAAAAAATGGACTTTCTAAAGATGTTACGGCCCAGCTACTTTCGCCGCAAGATGGGAAGATAAGCGTTGATATTTCAGGAGAAACAAGTATAGTAGATAAAATAACAGCTGCTCAAATAACAGCAGCCATTAATTTGCAAAATGTATCTCCGGGGACGAAGGATGTTTCTATTCAAGTGAGCGGTCCTGGTAATATTTCAATAGAGCCAAAGCAAAAAAGTGCTAAAGTCACAATTGTGAAGAAAGAAAATCCAGATAAAGAAGTACAGGGGAACGGTGAAAAACCGGATTCAAATAATAACCAAGATAATCAAACTGAAAAACCAAAAAATCCTGAACCTGAACCTAAGCCTGACACGGAACAGGAACAAAATAAAGAAAAAGAAACTAGTCAAGAGCCAACAAAAGAAACTAGTCAAGAGCCAACAGTAGATAATCAAAAAGAGCCAGAAAAAGGAGCGAATCATAATGGGTAAATATTTTGGTACAGATGGAGTACGCGGGGTTGCGAACCAGGAGTTAACACCTGAATTAGCGTTCAAAATTGGACGTTTTGGTGGTTATGTATTAACAAAAGATACAGATCGTCCAAAAGTAATTATTGGCCGTGATACACGTATATCAGGACATATGTTAGAAGGAGCTTTAGTAGCGGGTCTATTATCAACTGGAGCAGAAGTAATGCGCCTTGGCGTTATTTCTACACCAGGCGTTGCTTATTTAACAAAAGCGTTAGATGCACAAGCAGGTGTTATGATTTCTGCATCTCATAATCCAGTACAGGATAACGGAATCAAATTCTTCGGTTCAGACGGTTTTAAATTAACAGATGAGCAAGAAGCAGAAATTGAAGCTTTATTAGACAAAGAAGTTGATGAACTACCACGTCCAACAGGTACGAATCTTGGACAAGTGAGTGATTATTTTGAAGGCGGACAAAAATATTTACAATATATTAAACAAACTGTAGAGGAAGATTTCTCTGGTTTACATATCGCTTTAGATTGTGCGCATGGTGCTACGTCTTCTTTAGCTCCATACTTATTTGCGGATTTAGAGGCTGATATTTCAACAATGGGAACTTCACCAAACGGTATGAACATTAACGATGGAGTAGGTTCTACGCATCCAGAAGTATTAGCAAAATTAGTAAAAGACAAAGGCGCTGATATCGGTCTTGCCTTTGATGGTGATGGTGACCGTTTAATCGCTGTAGATGAAAAAGGAAACATCGTTGATGGCGATCAAATTATGTTTATTTGTGCGAAGTACATGAAAGAAACTGGTCAACTAAAGCATAATACAGTCGTTTCAACTGTTATGAGTAACTTAGGTTTCTACAAAGCACTTGAAGCTAACAATATCACAAGTGATAAAACAGCAGTTGGTGACCGTTACGTAATGGAAGAGATGAAGCGTGGTGGTTACAACTTAGGTGGAGAACAATCGGGTCATATTATCTTACTTGATTACATTACAACTGGTGATGGAATGTTAAGTGCACTTCAACTGGTAAACATCATGAAAATGACGAAAAAACCATTATCTGAGCTTGCAGGTGAGATGACAAAATTCCCACAATTACTAGTAAACGTTCGTGTAACAGATAAAAAACTAGCATTAGAAAATGAAAAAATTAAAGAAATTATTCGTGTTGTAGAGGAAGAAATGAACGGTGATGGCCGTATTCTTGTTCGTCCATCTGGAACAGAGCCACTTATTCGTGTAATGGCAGAAGCACCAACACAAGAAGTGTGTGACGCATATGTACATCGTATTGTAGAAGTTGTGAAAGCTGAAGTTGGCGCTGAATAATTTGATGAATTTATTGAAAAGGAGCACAAGAAGTGCTCCTTTTTCATATGTTTTATAGACGATGAAAAAAATTTCATTGACGGTTTATCCATGTTTGTTATAAGATGGTCTTGTTCTTTTTCTCAAAGGAAATATTGTAAATTATAAAAGCGCCAGAACTACAAGTAGTGTAGTTGACGAGGTGGAGTTTATCGAGATTTCGGCGGATGACTCCCGGTTGTTCATCACAACCGCAAGCTTTTACTTAAATCATTAAGGTGACTTAGTGGACAAAGGTGAAAGTGTGATGAGAGAAAGGGAACGGATGAAAACTAGCTGTATAAGTATATACGGACTTAAACCCAATCGAGAGGAAGGTGAAAGCCGTTACAAGCTTACAGGGCTAGCAATATGTAATCCGTTTTTTAGTATAAATAAAAATGGTATCGGACTATGTCGTTACATGTTCGCAGAGCAATGTAAGCATTTGTAACGGCGACTAAACATGTGTGGAATCGTAGGATTTATTGGAGAACAAGATGCAAAGGAAATTTTATTAAAAGGTTTAGAAAAGCTAGAATATCGTGGATATGATTCAGCAGGTATTGCAGTACAAACAGAGAACGGTGTTGTTGTATACAAAGAAAAAGGCCGTATTGCAAAACTTCGCGAAATCGTAGATGAGAACGTAGCGGCAAGCGTGGGAATCGGTCACACACGCTGGGCTACACATGGTGTTCCAAGCAAAGTAAACGCGCATCCGCATCAAAGTACATCAAAACGTTTTACACTAGTTCATAACGGTGTAATTGAAAACTATGAATTAGTGAAAAAAGAATATTTACAAGATGTAACGTTCGTAAGTGAAACTGATACAGAGATTATCGTACAGCTTATGGAACAACAAGTGAGCACAGGATTAAGTGTAGAAGAAGCGTTCCGTAATACGCTATCTCTTTTACATGGCTCTTATGCGATCGGATTACTTGATGCTGAAAATCCAAACATGATTTATGTTGCTAAAAACAAAAGCCCGCTATTAGTAGGTGTTGGTGACAACTTTAATGTTGTGGCGAGCGACGCTATGGCGATGTTACAAGTTACAGATCAATTTATTGAGTTAATGGATAAAGAAATCGTAATCGTAACGAAAGAAAGTATTACAATTAAAAACTTACAAGGTGAAACGATTGAACGTGCACCGTTTACAGCGGAATTAGACGCAAGTGATATTGAAAAAGGAACATACCCTCATTTCATGCTTAAAGAAATCGATGAGCAACCACTTGTAATCCGTAATATAATTCAAAAGTATCAAGATGAAAATGGCGAGATTGAATTAGATCAAGACATCCGCAATGCGATTTTAGATAGCGATCGTGTTTACATCATTGCATGTGGAACGAGTTATCATGCAGGTCTTGTTGGAAAACAATTTATCGAGAAGTTTGCAAAAATGCCAGTTGAAGTGCATGTAGCAAGTGAATTCTCTTATAACATGCCATTATTAACAGAGAGACCATTCTTCATTTACATTTCACAAAGTGGTGAAACAGCTGATAGCCGTGCAGTACTTGTACAAACGAATGAAATGGGTCATAAAGCATTAACGATTACAAACGTACCTGGTTCTACGCTTTCTCGTGAAGCTGATTATACACTTCCGTTATACGCGGGACCAGAAATCGCAGTTGCATCAACGAAAGCTTACACAGCACAGCTTGCAGTACTTTCAATTTTAGCTGCGGACATTGCTAAAGCGAAAGGCGAAGTTCTTGATTTCGATTTAACACACGAATTAGGACTTGTAGCAAATGCAATGATAGAACTTTGTGATCAAAAAGAAGAAATGGATGCATTAGCAAAACAATTTTTAGCAACAACTCGTAACTGTTTCTTCATCGGACGTAGCGTAGACTTCTACGTAGGATTAGAAGGTGCGTTAAAGCTAAAAGAAATCTCTTACATCCAAGCAGAAGGATTTGCTGGAGGAGAATTAAAACATGGTACAATCGCTTTAATTGAAAATGGTACACCAGTTATCGCACTTGCTACACAAGAGCACGTAAACCTTGGAATTCGTGGTAACGTGAAAGAAGTAGTAGCACGCGGAGCTAACCCATGTATCATCTCAATGAAAGGCTTAGAAATGGAAGGTGACAGCTTCGTATTACCAGCTGTACACGAAGCACTAGCACCGCTAGTAGCAGTTATTCCATTCCAACTTATCTCATACTATGCAGCACTTCACCGCGAGTGTGACGTTGATAAGCCACGTAACTTAGCTAAGTCTGTTACTGTTGAGTAGGAGATTGGTAGGTTAATAAATATATGAATCGGTACCCCTTTAGATATGTTATCTAAAGGGGTATTTTTGTGTTGAAAAAGAACATCTGAAATTGGTAAGTAGACAGAACCCCAAAAATTAAAGTTTTACTTTATCGGATATACTTTTATTTATCTGAATTTTTAGTTATCATTTTGAGTATGTGTGAACAATTTTCTTTATTATGAAGAGAAGAGACGATAGATGCATGGACATTACAAGGGGGACTTATTATATGAAAGTGAAAGCAAAAACATATTTAAGTATAGAAGAGATTATTTCATTACCGGCCGTATCAAGTGCAAACATAAGTGATGATGGCAAAAACGTAGCATTTGTTAAGAAGAGTGCTAACTGGGAAGACAATACGTATAGAAATCATGTATGGATATATGAAACAGATAAAGAGCAGAGTTACCTACTAACAAATGGGGATATAGATAGTACACATCCAGTATGGTCTCCAGATTCTAAGACTATTGCATACCTTAGCCCAGGCCGTGACAGGGCTAATACAAATCAGATCTTTGTTAAGTCAATAGACGGTGGTAGTGAGGTTCAAATGACGGATGAGAAGGAAGGAGTTAATACATTCAAATGGGAGCCTACTGGTAAAGGTTTTTATTATATTGCACAGTCAAAAGAATGTGAGGAAATCAAGAAACGTAAGGAACGATATGGAGATTTCCGCCATGTAGGTAAGGAACATCGGAATAATTGTTTATACTACATTGAGATAGAAAAAGCGATACAAAGTGATAAAGAGGAACGCGAGATTAAAAATGTTTATCAATTAACGGATGGTAAGGATTTTTATATACATAACTTTGATATTTCAAATGATGGGAAAAAGGTTGTATGTATGGCTACACCAAGCCTAAACGATTATATGAATGGTGATCTATATATATTAGATGTTGAAGCTGGGGAACTACAAAAGATGAATATAGATAAGTTGTTAGGAGCGAGCGTCTGCTTTTCTCCTGAGGGCGATAAAATATGTTACGCAGCAAGCATAAGAGAGAAGGATTATTATAGAAATCATATACAAGATAATACAATAGAGATATATGATATGAATACTAGAGAGGTAATTCAACCTTTAACAAATTTTGATAGTACGGTTATGCCATTGCAGTGGACAGCTACAGGAATTTTAATTAGATGGCAGGATAAAACGAATTACCGTATTGGATTGCTATGTGAGGATGGTACTGTGGAAATGTTAAGCGAAAAAGTAGATGGTTTTATAATGGATGCCTCTATAACAAGGGATGGCAATCATATAACATATACTAAGGCTATAACAAATGAAACCTTTGAAATCTATTTGGATGATAAAAAAATAACGAATGAAAATAGCTTTTTCGAAGGAAGGCTTAAAAGTAACAGAGAAATCATCTCATGGAAAAGTAGTGATGGACTGGAAATAGAAGGTGTTTTATCAACCCCAGTAGAGTTTGACGCAAATAAAAAATATCCCTTATTAGTAGTAATCCATGGTGGTCCAGCTTGGGCGTCCTTTCCGATATTTTCAGACTGTTTTAATGAGAAATATCCGATTGAACAGTTTATCGAAAAAGGCTTTATCGTTTTAGAGCCAAACTATAGAGGAAGTTCTGGTTATGGTAATGAATTTTTAAAAGCAAACTATAGAAAACAGGGAATTGCTGATTATAATGATATTATATCTGGAGTGGATGTACTGGTTGAAAAAGGGATTGTAGATAAAGATAGATTGGGAGTTATGGGATGGAGTAACGGAGGATATATATCAGCTTTCTGTTCTACATTTAGTGATAGATTTAAAGCTATTTCAGTTGGGGGCGGAATCACGAACTGGAGTACCCATTATGTAAATACAGATATCCCTTACTTTATTAGCATGCATTTAGGAGATACTCCATGGAATGATCCAGAGATATATAAGAAAACATCACCAATGACATATATTAAATCAGCCTGTACGCCTACCTTAATTCAACATGGGGAAAAGGATGTAAGAATTCCAACTACAAATGCATATGAGCTATATGAAGGGTTAAGAGATATGGAAGTCGATACAGAGTTAATTATATTTAAAGGAATGGCATATAGTCCTAATCAGCCAGGAATGAATGTAGCTATTATGAAGCAGAATTTGATGTGGTTTTCACACTATATTCTTGGAGAAAGCATGAAAGATTTTCGTACTATATAATGGATATCCGCACAGGGATTTTTCGTTGTGCAATTGTATCAGATTGTTGTAAACTGTATGCAAACCATTATTGAGAAGACTTAAATGATTATAAGGAAACGTAATTCGGAGGACTAATATGACAGAGAATAAAAATGAGTTATCTGTAGAACAACGTGAAGAGCTATTAAAAGTATTACAAGCTCGTTTTGAGAAAAACATGAACCGCCATGAAGGTCTTGAATGGGCTAAAGTGGAAGCGAAGCTGGCTACTAATAATGAAAAATTATGGTCAATTCATGAAATGGAAGTAACTGGCGGTGAGCCGGACGTTGTTGCTTATGATGAAGAGAAGGATGAGTATACTTTCTATGATTGTTCAAAGGAGAGTCCTAAAGGTCGTAGAAGTCTTTGTTATGATCTTGAAGCATTAGAATCAAGAAAAAAACATAAACCAGAAAATAACGTTATTGATGTGGCAACTGCTATGGGCATTGAATTATTAACGGAAGAACAATATCGAGGGTTGCAACAACTTGGGGATTTCGACATGAAATCATCAAGCTGGGTACAAACGCCTTCAGATATTCGAGAACTCGGTGGTGCTCTATTTTGCGATTATCGCTTCGGACACGTTTTTGTGTACCACAATGGAGCAGATTCCTATTATGCTGCTAGAGGATTTCGCGGTTCGTTAAGAGTTTAAATTTGGAGTAAGTAAGAAAAGAGCCTATACGTAGGCTCTTTTTCTTATTTGTATTTTAAAAGTAACTGTTACTACGCAGTTTTACTTAATTTATATGTTTCATGGTTGTTTTTACGGAAAAGTTTAGAGAAAACATAGCCATCCAATCCAATACGTCCAGCGTTATGACCTGCAACTAAAATGAACATAGTTAAAATAAGCAGATTTGGGTTTACACTAACAGTTCCACTTAGTAAAAATGAAAGATTCATTATAATTCCAAAGAATGCAGCAGTTTTTGTTAATCCGCCTAAAATTAAACCTAGACCTACTAAAATTTCTCCCCATTGAACTAAAAAGCTAAATAGGTCTGCGTTTGGAAGAACAAAGTGTTGAAGGAAATCTGCCCACCAACTTTGTACGGCAGGGTGGTCACCTGACGCTTGAGCGATAGCGCCCTTTAGAAAACCACTTGCATCAAAAGATTGTCCGAAAACTTTTCCTATCCCAGCAGCGAGCCATGCATACCCTATGTAAAATCGTAAAAATAATAATATGAAAGCAGCACGTTTATCAGTTCTTAAAAAATTGATAACCATTGAAATCCCTCCAATATTCTATTTACATGTTTATTATATATCTAATGTGAAAAAAATCACAATGGATAAAGTGTGAACAAAAATGGTATTTTTATAAAATAAAGAAGGCATATAACAATCATATGTTATATGCCTTTTCTAATATATACTTAGTAATTTATTTAGGTAATGTAAATTTAGCTTTTTTACCTTGTGAAATATCTTTTGCTTCTTTATTTCTCATAGGTCCTAACTCAATCTCAAAGCTTTTGTCTTTCCAAATCTTTTCATACTGCTCTTGATCTAAAATATACACTTGCAGTAACTCTCCAGATGTTCCTGTTTTGACTGAAGCGTTATAGTCGTAATTTAGTAGCATACCTTCATTAATCGTATATTGTGTACCATCATTTACTCTTAATGTAGAGCTTATAGGAGATAGTGAAACGTCTTGAGCATCTTTGTTATCAAGCTTGAATTTTACTGTTAACAGAACAAGCCCGTTTTTAAAATTTGCAAAGCGTGGAGCTTCGACGGAATTTGGTGTGAATTGAGTGAATTGGTATCCGTCTAATGTAACATTAACAGCGCCTAATTCTTGGCTGTTATTAATACTTGATTTCTCTTTTAACATTTTTTTATCGCCCATGTTATTAGCTGTAGCTTTATCTTGGTAGAAAGTGTTATCTGTTGCAACCTTTTCAGCACCTTGTTTGTTTAAACTTAATGAAAAGCTTCCAGGACTGCCGATTGGAGCATCAAATTTTCCTTTATTAGCTTGTGCAGTTGGGACTGTGACTGAGACTGTTGAGAGACTTGAAATTTTTGCTAAATCATCTTTTCCGAATGGATACGCGATATAACCAGAAATAGTTTCCCCTGCTTTTACTAAGTAATCATTCGTTGGAGCAAGCTTAGTTGGTAGCTGATCTTCTTTTGGAATTAAATCTTTATAGTTACTATACGTTTTCTGCGCACCAGTAAATGACATGTCCAATGCTGGCATATAATAAATATCTTTATCTGAACTATTTTTTACGCTGTAGTTCACAAGAATAACTCCGCCCTCTGTTTGACGATTAAACGGAATGTCGAAGTTTGTATGGAATCCATTTAATTCAACTAATGTGTAACCATTCATTGATACTGAAACATCTTCAGCTTTATACACTTGTGGTTCCTTATTTTCAAAAAGAACCTTTGTTTTACCACCTGTTTCTTTTTCCATATAGGAAATCAGCTTAGAGTAATCGCTTGAGCTAGTAGCTGTATTTTCAGGCTTTTTATCTTCGGATTTTTTTTCTTCAGGTTTATTTTCTTTCGTTGTATCCGTTTTTTCTGTTTTGCTTTCTTTTGTTGTATTTTCTTTTTGTTCTTTATTTGTCGTATCGCTTTGACCACAGCCAGTTATTACAAACGCTGCTACGATTACTGTAGAAAATAAAGAAAGTAACTTTTTTGACATGTTTTTTTCCCCCTATTTGTTTAAAACTAGTTGAGTCATTCTGTATAATCAGACCGTTTACAACTCTCACATTAGCCCCACAGTTTATTATAAAAAACAAAGCCAGTATTTACCAGTGTTTTTCTGGTTATTTTAATTATTTAATTATTGTAATATACTAAAATTAGTAGAAGGTCGGCATAGAATATTGACCTTTATTTTTTTATCATTTGAAATATTACATCATATTGGTATGATAGAAATAGAGATATATGGAAAGGGGACAAGGACTCAATATGTGGATGAGCTTGTAATGATTAGAAACTAGATAGATAAATTTTTCTCTCATAAGTGAGAGGTTATTTAGCTTTCTGTAAATCATTCAAGGACTGCATATTTGGCTTGTACATCCCTTTTGTAAAGATAATGCATAGGGAAATTCATATCTCTTATATAAAATATGCGTCCTTTAAAATTGGAGGAGTATATGATGAATCAATTAAAAAATAAAATAGCAGTTGTTACAGGTGTAAGTCGTCTAGATGGTATAGGCGCAGCAATTTGTAAAGAATTAGCTGAAGCAGGATACGATATATTTTTTACGTATTGGACAGCGTACGATCAAGAGATGCCTTGGGGCGTTGATCAAAGTGAACAAATACAATTAAAAGAAGAGTTACTAAAAAGCGGTGTTAAAGTATCGAGTATGGAGTTAGATTTAACTCAGAATGATGCATCGAAAGAGCTTATAAATAAAGTTACTGAGCAACTCGGCTATCCTCATATATTAATTAATAATGCAGCGTATTCTACGAATAATGACTTTTCTAATTTGACTGCTGAAGAATTAGATAAGCATTACATGGTAAATGTTCGTGCGACTACGTTGTTAAGTAGTCAATTTGCCCGAGGGTTTGATCAGAAATCTGGTGGTAGAATTGTGAATATGACATCGGGACAATTTAAAGGTCCTATGGCAGGAGAACTAGCATATGCAACAACGAAGGGAGCTATTGACGCTCTTACTAGTACGTTGTCAGCTGAAGTGGCCCACCTAGGTATAACAGTGAATGCAATTAACCCAGGTCCAACTAGTACAGGATGGATGACTGAAGAGATAAAGCAAGGATTAAAGCCGATGTTTCCTTTTGGTAGAATTGGTGAGCCAAAGGATGCAGCAAGACTTATTACATTTTTAGTAAGTGAAGAAGCAGAATGGATTACTGGACAAGTTATTCATTCAGAAGGTGGATTTAAAAGATAAAAATAAGGTATCTCACCCTGGTGAGATACCTTATTTTTTAATCTTTCTTCAATCTTCGTGCAACACCATTTCCTAAAGACTGTAGTCCTTGAACGAGGATAATTAAAATAAAGACGGTTGCATACATTACTTCAGGTTCGTAGCGTAAATGTCCGAATCGATATGCTAAATCACCAAGACCGCCAGCACCTACAAGTCCAGCCATTGCTGTTGCGCCAATTAAGCCAATTGTTGCGATTGTTAATCCAAGTACAAGGGAGGGACGAGCTTCTTTCACCATAACGTGCCAAATGATTTTAATAGTTGAAACGCCCATCGCTTGGTAAGCTTCAATAACACCACGATCCACTTCTAATAAAGCGGTCTCCATTAATCGTGCAATATAAGGAGCTGTGAATACGACAAGCGGTACGATAACACCTTGCACACCAATGGATGTTCCCATTAGAAACTTTGTAAAAGGTAAAATGAAGAATAATAGAATGATAAATGGAAGAGAGCGAATGATATTAATAATTGTATTAAGAATTGGATAAATAATTTTATTTTCGTGCTGTCCACCAGGTCTCGTTAAAACAAGAGTGACACCAAGTGGTAGCGCAATAAGGATAGAGATGAATAGTGAAATAGATGTCATTTGAAATGTTTGAATGGTTGCTTCCCATATGACTTTACCCCATTCATCCAAAAAGGATTTGTTTCCCATAGTCTGTTCTACCTCCTTCTACTATGATCCCTTGCTCTTGTAAAAATGATAAAGCACGGTTTACTTCATTTTTCTCACCCTGCATATGAATGACTAGTTTCCCATATGCTTCATGTTTTAACTGTGTAATATTACCGGATAAAATATTTGGATACACTTGAAAACGTTTTGTAGCGATAGCTAACGCTGGTTCGCCAGAAGAGGTTCCTATAAATGAAAGTGTTACGATTTCTCCGGTTCTTTGTAGTTCTTTTTGTACCTCTTCTGGAATTTTAGCTGCAAATGCACTATTTACGAATTTTTTCGTTGTTACATGTTGTGGGTTGGTGAAAATATCTTTTACAGTCCCACTTTCGATTACTGCTCCATGTTCCATAACAGCAACTCGGTCACATATACGCTGGATGACATGCATTTCATGTGTAATTAATAAAATTGTAATCCCGATTTCTTCATTAATCTTTAGTAATAGGTCGAGAATAGAATCCGTTGTTTCTGGGTCTAAAGCACTCGTTGCTTCGTCGCTTAATAACACTTCCGGTTCATGTGATAGTGCACGTGCAATGGCAACACGCTGCTTCTGGCCACCAGAAAGTTCACTCGGATAGGCATCTTTTCGATTAAAAAGATCAACAATACGTAAATACTTTTCTACCCTTTTTTCAATTTCATTTTTTGGAAGACCAGATAGACGTAACGGTAATGCGATATTTTCATAAACTGTCACAGTTTTAAGTAAGTTGAATCCTTGAAAAATCATCCCGATTTTTTGTCTCGCTTTTGCGAGTTCTTTTGTTGATAAAGTTGTTAAGTCTTGGTCGTTTATAATGATATTTCCTGTCGTTGGTTTTTCTAATAAATTTACACATCGAATTAATGTACTTTTACCAGCGCCACTATATCCAATGATTCCAAATACTTCACCCTTTTTTACTTGAAGGGAAGTAGGTTTAAGAGCTTCTACATTCCCTTTTTTTGTTGTAAATAGTTTGGATACATTTTTTAATTCAATCATTATCGTCAGCTCCTACCAAGATGGTAAAACTGAACCATCAAATTTTTTCTCGATAAATTCTTTTACTTCTTTAGATTGATAAGCTTTCTTTAATTTATTTACAACAGCATCATCTTTATTTTCAGTACGAACAACGACCCAGTTTACATATGGCGAATCTTTACCTTCGCGGAAAATAGAATCTTTCGCAGGGCTTAATTTTGCACCTAATGCAAAGTTTGTATTAATTGCAGCTGCTTTCACTTCACTTAGTTGTGTCGGTAATTGAGATGCTTCTAATTCAACAATCTTTAATTTCTTTGGGTTTTCAATTACATCTTTCGCAGTCGCTTTTTCTGTAGCCTTTGGATCCACTTTTAAAACACCTGCTTTTTCAAATAGTTTTAAAGCTCGAAGTTCATTCGTTGGATCATTTGGCACAGCAATCGCATCGCCCTCTTTTAAGTCTTTTACATCCTTTAAGCTTGTAGAATATACGCCCATAGGGAATGTCACTGTTGAAAATACTTCTGTTAATTTCATATTACGTTCAGCTTTAAATACGTCTAAATATGATTTCGTTTGATAGCTATTTACATCGAGGCTTTTTTCATCTAAAGATACGTTTGGTGCTACATAATCATTAAATACTTTTACATCAATTTCGAGACCGTCTCTCGCTGCCACTTCTTTCACCTTTTCAAAAATTTGTTCATGCGGTCCACCCGTTACGCCGACAGTAATCTTTTTCTCATCTAATGCTTTTACCTCTTTATCGGAATTAGCACCACATGCACCTAACAATAATACCGCTCCACTTACAATGCTCAATAATATTTTTTTCATCTATAGTTCCCCCTTCATATACGTTCCAAAATAAAAAGCACCTCTCAAAATAAGAGAGGTGCCGAATAGACAAAATAGGTTCCTCTCTTATCTTCCAAAACGAAAACTCGTTTTGCAGGAATTAGCACCTTAGCTTATATGTCATAAGCTCGGTTGCCGGGCATCATCGGGCCAGTCCCTCCGCCACTCTTGATAAGAGTATGTGTATGTAGTTTTTTAATATGGTACTAATAGTAAATCTTACAAAAAGAATTGTCAACGTTATTTTCTGAATATATTTTATTTTAAGGTAATCGAAACGCTCCCTTTTTTATGTCCCTTTTCCACATACATATGAGCTTCAGCAATTTCTTCTAATCGGTAAGTTCTATCAATAACGGGCTTTAGTTTTTCCTTTTCGACTAGTTCCTTTAATAGAATCATATCGTCTTTACTTACCTTTGCCATCATTCCATTAACAGATACATATTTTCCGTTGGGTGTTAATGTATTTGTACAAAGGGATTTTTTATACTTCCCAACTGCATCAAATATAATATTGTAGCATTTGCCCTGCTTAGTAAAATCTTCTTTCGTATAATCAATTACTTTATCAGCTCCTAAGGATTGAACGAGTTCAAAATTTGAATTACTACAAACAGCCGTAACGGTCGCACCGAAATATTTAGCAAGTTGTACAGCAGCTGTTCCTACTGATCCGGAGGCACCATATATGAGCACCTGTTGCCCTTTTTTTATACGGCCCTTTCTCAGGAAATGTAATGCTGAAGTTCCACCAAAAGGAATAACTGCCGCTTCTTCATACGTCACATTGGTAGGTTTTAATGTTATTAATCCACTTTCATGTACGCATGTGTACTCGGCATAACCACCGAGGTTTAGTTCTGTTAATGCAAAAATTGGATCACCTTTTTTAAATTGAGTTACATCTGTTCCTACTTCTTCGATTTCACCGGATAACTCTACGCCGAGTACAGGTTTTCTCGGTTTTCTGAAACCTAATATGATCCGCATAGGAATCCAAAATAAGAGGGGGCTATTAAAGCCGCGTATTCTACAATCTCCAGTCGTTACACTTGTTGCGTGAATTTTAATTAATACTTCGTTCTTTTTAGGTGTAGGTTTCTCTATATCTTGAAGCTGAAGAACGTTAGGTGGTCCATACTGTGTGCAAATAATCGCCTTCATAATGACCTCCTGAAATGAGTTGTTGTTATTTACATCATATTAAAAACCTTCATTAAACATGTCGCTATATAGCGAATAAAGATTAAAAATTATATAGATTTCGTAGGAAAAGAGGTGATATTATTTTTGGAAAGGGGGCGACATTATGAAAAAAACTATTTTTATTTCAAGCTTAGTGCTTGCAATCAGTCTAGGGGTAGGTTGTAGCAATGAGAAAACAACAAAGACTGATGAACCGAAAAAAGAAGCCATGCAAAAAGAAAAGGAATTAGCAGCGAAGGATGTTTTCAAGAAAACGAACGAAGCTTTTAAAAATGAAGAACATGTAACGATGACATATGATGTAGGGATAAAAGCTGAGGGAGCAGAGATGGATATATTAAAGGCTAAGATGCAATTAGAGCCAAAGACAAAGAATTCTCGTTCTGAAATGAATATCTCTGGTACAGATGTTGTAGTGTATACTGTGGATGGTAAAGTTGCTGGTGAGGTGAAAAACCCTAATACAGGAGAAGTTATAACCGTATCAGAGGAGCAATTAAACGCTGGTGGAATGAAAGCGACTCAAGATATTATAGATAATTTAGAAGTACCAGCAGTAGTTTTAGATAAAATGAAGATGGAGAAAAGCGGAGATAAATATAAACTGAAATTTACATTAAAAGGGCAAGAAACAGAAAGTATGTTAACTAGCATGGATGAAACGCAGAAGAAAATGTTACAAGCACAAAATGCGAAGATAGAAGAAGTGGATGCAGAATATATCATTACAAAAGATTTTAAATATGAATCAGCAAAGATAGACATGATTATGAGTAGTAACGGCAAGGATAAAGCACACATTATTACGAACGCAAAATATACGTCGTACGAAAAGTTTGATCCAATACAATTGCCGGCAGCAAAGTAACAGTTTTGATGAGAGGGGACCTAAAATAAGGTGCCCTCTTTTTTGTATACTTTCTTTATAGGAAAATAGGTACAATATGAAGTGGGAAAACTGTAGAAGAGGAGAGTGTCATTTGAAAAAAAGAAAGATAGCGGTGGTCATTGTAGCTTATACAGTGTTGCTTGCGACATCTATAAATACATATAAAGAGCAACTAGATCATCCTATTATGAGCGATGTAGGGAAGTTGCTTCCAACGAAAATTAAACGTGTTGAAAATGCTGAGGATGAACGTTCATTAAAACAGGTAGTGAAAGATGCAAATACTTCTGGAGAGAAAATTTCCATTGCAGGTATGCAACATAGCCAAGGAGGACAGACGTATTATCCGAACGGCACGATGCTTGATATGAAGGGGTATAATAAAATATTAGAATTTGATCCGGAGAAGAAGCGGATTAGGGTGCAAAGCGGCGTCACATGGAATGACATTCAAAAGAAAATCAATTCATATGGTCTTGCGGTTCAAGTGATGCAATCTCAAAATATTTTTACTGTTGGTGGTTCATTAAGTGTGAATGTACATGGGCGTGATATTCGTCATGAAGCATTGATTGATACAGTAGAGTCGTTTAGATTGTTAATGGCAGATGGTACGGTGCGTAATGTAAGTAGAGGAGAAAATGCAGAGTTATTTCCATATGTCATAGGTGGTTATGGATTATTTGGTGTCATTTTAGATGTGACATTAAAGTTAACTGATGATGAATTATATGAAATGCATACGAGAATGATAGATTATAAAGAATACACATCTTATTTTAAAGACAAAGTGAAAAGAGATGAAAATGTTCGTATGCACTTAGCCCGTATTTCTGTTGCCCCCAATTCATTTTTAAAAGAGATGTATGTGACAGATTATACATTGGCGAAAAATCAAAATATGAGGGAAGAGTACAGTGAATTAAAAGAGGAAACTATTATAGCTGCACCGAAATTTTTACTCGGATTATCCCGTTATAGCGATTGGGGAAAGAATACATTTTGGGATATACAAAGAAGTTATTTTGAACGTACAGATGGAACGTATGAGACGCGAAATAATGTTATGAGGTCAGATAGTGCCTTTATGGAATATGAAAATCCGAATCGAACAGAAGTGTTACAAGAATACTTTGTGCCTATAGATTTCTTCACGGAATACATAGATGATTTACGTAACGTATTAAATGAAGAAGAGTTTAATTTGCTCAATATTACGATTCGTTATGTGGAAAAGAATGAAAATGCAGTTTTATCCTATGCGAAAGATGATATGTTTGCGCTGGTTCTTTTAATTAACCAGGGACGCTCAGAGGGTGAAATAAAGAAAACAGAAGATGTCATTCAGAAAATGATTGATGTTACTTTAAAACATAATGGTAGTTATTATTTACCTTACTATTCGTATCCAACGAAGGCGCATTTAAAGAGGGCATATCCTCGTATCGAAGAATTTCTTCAGAAGAAAAAAGAAGCGGATCCAAAAGAGAGATTTGTGAATTTATTTTATAGGGAGTATACGAAATGACATATAGAAGATTTGTAGCGTCACAAAGCATAATTATGATGGCGGGAAGTATGGTATTTCCCTTTTACATTCTATTGCTTCGGAATGTTGGGAATAGCTTCTCGCAGTTTGGCTGGGCGTATGGCTTATTTGCTTTAACTTCAGCACTTGTATATCCATTAGTAGGAAAGATGTCTGATCGAGTAGGCGATCAAAAATTATTAATTATATATGCTTGGTCCATGGCAATATTAATGCTTTGTTTCCCGATTGCCACGGAAGTCTGGCATGTTTATATTCTTCAAATTGTAATGGGAGTTTTAGGTGCTGTGCAGCGTAATACTGAGAAGACGTCGTTAGCACGAAAGGTTGTGCAAGAAAATGCTGGTTATGAGATTGGAAAATATCATGTGTGGACATCGATTGGAGGAGCAGTAGCAATTATTGCAACGGGATATTTAGTAGATTTCTTTACGATTGGTACCATTTTTTATATTGCATCTATCTTATATGTAGTGAGTGGGATTGTATTAAGTAGTAAAAAAATATAATCATCCCCATTTTTACCTGAATACCCTTTATTTGTTATACTAAAAGGGAAAATAAAAGAAAAGGGGACATTGCCTTTGATGAAATTTTTAATTTTAGCTATTCTCACTTTGTTTTTGATTCCATGGACAAGAAGCGGTAGTAAACTTCGAGCAGTGGATAAGAAGGGGGATGAGAAGGTTGTAAAGGGTAAGAAATCATCCATTTTAGTTATTCCTGTATTATTTTGGATAGGTATTGCAATCTACGAATATCTTTGGCTAATCGATGATCGAGCAGATTCGATTCTTACTCATTATGCCGTTGCGGTAGCAGTTTTAATTGGGCTTGTTTTATTTTCACAAAATCAAATAGGGAAATTAGAAGGTACGTTAAAGGGACTTCTAATGTTTGTTTTACTCGCAAGTTACGGCTATTTTGGTTATTTGCACGATCTAGTAATCACGCAAAAAAAATATGATTCTGTTGTGAAGATCGAGAAAGATATTTCAGAGCCGTTTACTGAAAATGATCAACCATTTACAGTGCCGCCAAAGACAGCGGAGAATAAAATGAAAAAAGTATTTGGGGATATTCCGAAAGTAGCTTATTTTGAGCTAGGGGAATTAACGCCACAAATGGTAAATGGTGAGGCTTTATATGTAGCACCGATTGAAGTTTCAGGCTTTTTTAAAGCACGTAAAGCTGAGACAATTCCAGGGTACGTAACGATGTCAGGTACGAATCCTGATGCGGAAGCGAAACTGCATCTTGGTTATAAAATGAAATATGTGCCGAGCATGTTTTTTGGTAATAAATTAGAACGTGTCGTTCGAAAAGCAGAACCGGATTTGATTTTTAAAGGGAAACCTAAATTCGAAGTTGATGATAAAGGGAAACCGTATTATACAATGACATATGGTGAATTTATTTCAGGAAGATCTGGATTTGAGGTAGAGGGCGTTGTAGTAGTAGATGCACAAACAGGTGAAGTGAAAAGATATGATAAAGGTAAAGCGCCTAAATTTGTTGATGGTGTATTAAATCACGAGACCGCATCTACATTAAATACGTACTTCGGTAAATATATTCACGGATTTTGGAATACGAAATTCTCGCAAACGGATATGAAGATTCCGACTGAGTGGGGAACGAAAGAAGGAGTTACACCAATCTTCGGTAAGGATGGAACGTTATATTACTTTACTGATTTCACCTCTCCGAAAGAGGGAGTAGATTCTGCGTTAGGTTACTCGCTTATCGATGCGCGTACAGGTAAGTTGTATTACTATAACGGAAAAGAAGTGAAGGGGATTATGGATGGTTCAGCTGCTTCGGAAGTAGTGGATAATTCCTTTAAGAGAGAGAAATGGCATGGAACGATGCCGGTTATTTATAACGTATACGGTAAACCTTCTTGGATTGTACCTGTTATTGATGACGGGGGATTGGTACGTGCTCATACAGTTATCTATGCTTCTAATGCGAAAATATTTGCAACAGGTTCGACGCAAAAAGAAGCGCTTGAGAATTATAAAAATGCGCTGAGTGGAAGTGGAGATTCATTTAGACCGACTTCAAATGGTAAAGAAGCACAAAAAGAAGGCGTTGTACAACGTGTATATAAAGAAAAATCAGGTGAAAATACAATTGTGTATGTACTGTTAGAGAATGAACAAAAAGTATTTATGATACCGGTGAAGAAATTCCCATATGCTATGTTTACAGAAGTGGGAGATCCAATTCAAATCACATATTTAGATACAGGAGAGGTAATGTCTTCCGTATCTAAATTTACAAATAGCAATTTAAAAAAGTAAAGCGATAGAAATTCTATCGCTTTTTTTTTACGGTATGAAACAGGAAAATGCACTATACTTGACGTATGTTTATGTTGTAACTATAATTGTTACGATTTAGTATTTATCGGAAAGGGTGAACGGAAGAAGTGAATGGAGTTAATCACGAAATATATAAACCTGTAAAGACAAATAGGTTATGGATGATTCTTGTATTAGGGACACTTACGGCGATTGGGCCATTATCTATTGATATGTATTTGCCTTCTTTACCAAAATTAACGGATGATTTACAAACAGGCGCATCTCTTGCACAGCTTACATTGACAGCTTGTTTGCTTGGGCTTTCAGTAGGACAATTATTTGTTGGTTCGATTAGTGACATTTACGGAAGGCGCAAACCTCTTATTATCGCTCTTATTATTTATGTTGCTTCTTCTTTACTTTGTGCTATTGCACCATCTATTTGGAGTTTAGTGTTATTGCGCTTCTTACAAGGGGCTTCAGGATCGGCCGGGATTGTTATATCACGTGCAATGGTACGTGACATGTATTCAGGTTCTGAAATGACAAAGTTTTTCTCACTGCTCATGTTAGTAAACGGAGCAGCGCCTATTTTGGCACCGATTATTGGGGGACAATTACTACAGTTCACAACATGGCGCGGTGTCTTCATCGTTCTTGGAGCAATTAGTGTATTCATGTTAATATCAGCTACTTTCGTATTACGTGAAACATTACCTCCTGAAGAGAGAGAAACAGGTGGATTGTCAGGGACGTTGGCGACGTACGGAAAACTGTTAAAGGATCGTCTGTTTATGGGATATGCATTGTCACAAGGGCTAGTAACGGCGGCAATGTTTGCTTACATTTCGGGCTCACCATTTGTGTTGCAGAACATATACGGAGCATCACCACAGCAATTTAGTTTATTCTTTGCGATTAACGGTATCGGTATTATTATTGCTAGTCAGGTAACGGGTCGTTTAGCAGGGAAAGTGAATGAGAAGACACTATTTGTTGCTGGTATTATTATCGCAGCTGTTGGTGGCCTATCTTTATTACTGACAATCGTACTAGGAATAGGTTTAATTGGTGTTTTATGTTCATTATTCCTTGTTGTATCAAGTGTTGGGGTTGTCTCAACAACTGGGTTCTCGTTAGCGATGAGAAATCAGAAACAAGCTGCAGGAACGGCATCGGCTTTATTAGGTTTATTACAGTTCATTTCAGGAGCACTTGTTGCACCATTAGTAGGTATTGGCGGAAGCAATACCGCATTACCGATGGGGGTTGTGATAGCTCTTTGTGAAATTGGTGCTGTATTATGTTATCTATTTATGGCCAGAAGAAGTGAAAAGCAGTTTGAATTGCAACAAAGACAAAATTTAGAAGCTTAAATTATAAAAAAGAGCTGATTCAAAAATATTTGAATCAGCTCTTTTTTCATTTCTTTGAAATAACTCATACAGCTTTGTAAGGTGATGCAAAAGTTATTTGCATAAAGTGACGATACTGTGACAAAAATGTAGGCATGTATATTAAGGTAGCGTCTTAAGTGTAAAAAGTAGGATGTTCTCGGTATAATAACAAGTGGAGATAAAAGAAACTATAATGAGTAGTAGCTGTAGATAAAAGGAGAAGAAGAGATGAAGAAGGTTTTGGGTATTGCTGTAATGGGAAGTATGCTCCTTCTAGCAGGATGTAATGGGAATAAAGAAGCGAAAGAACCGAAAGAAAAGGTAGAGCAATCTACTGAGCAAACAGAAGAGATGAAAACATATCGCGAAGTACATGAAAAGTACGATGTGAAGATGAACAAAGAAATTAATAAAGCGTTACAGTTGTTTGAAGTGGCAAAAGAAAAGGGCGGTAAGGAAATAACGAATGCTAAATATAAGGAAGACGTACAAACGGTAACAACAGGCATGTTAGAAGATATTGATCATATGCGTAAAGAAATTCGTGTACCGAAGTCGAAAGAGCAAGAGCATGAGGTATATGCTGGTTTCTTGAATGAATCGGAACAAGCAATGAAAAAATTACAGAAGTTAGCTAAAGAAGAAGACTCATCATTGATTCGTGATATAGAAATTAACTTTGCAACAGCATCAACATACTATAAACGTTTTCAAGCAGAAACGAAAAAATAACCTTGCGTACGCGCAAGGTTATTTTTTTTCTTACCATCTCCGTCTTCATCATCGGATACTAATACCTTCTGTTCTTCGTGAAATTCAGAGATTGTTTGTCCGGTAATATTATCGAATGGAGTATAAAAAGAAGTGATACGTTTCTTTTTAATAAAGAGATTATAGAAGCCGATGATGACAAGTATTAAGATTGTTAATGGTAATCCTATAGTAGCAAGAAGTAAGGGATCCATTTTATAACTCCTTTAATACACTTTTTTTATTATAAGCGAAAGATTGTAATTTCAATAACTAATATCGTAGAAAACTGATTTTTCTAAATATATCCAATTTGATTGACTTTTCATTTTTTCAGAATTATAATTCAAAATATACAATTTGAACCAAATAATAATATAGCAATTTACTTATCCAGAGAGGTAGAGGGACTGGCCCTATGACACCTCAGCAGCGGGTTCTGTAACAGGAACACCGTGCTAATTCCAGCAAGCAAGTCTTGAAAGATAAGTGATGGGCCTTCGTTTATTAAGCCTTGATCTTATTTTTTAAGATTAAGGCTTTTTGTGTTTTAAGAAGAAGTAATGGGAAAGATACGTTAATAAAACAAAGTAAATTTATGAGTTTAGGGGGTTATTGGAGTGTATGTTGTTAAAAAACTATCAGTTATGGTGTTTACACTATGGATTATTACAACCGTAACATTTTTGATTATGCACATTATTCCGGGGGATCCATTTTCATCGGATGCAAAGATCTTTCCGGCGGAAGTTGTGCAGAACATGAGAGCAAAGTATCACCTTGATGAACCGCTATGGAATCAATATGTTGCTTATTTAGACGGTGTAGTTCATTTTGATTTTGGTGAATCTGTTCAATCGACGGGGCAAGGCGTATCAGAAATTATTACAACAGGATTTGGTCCATCGGCGATTATTGGTTTACAAGCACTTGTTATTTCACTATTAGTCGGAATTGCAGCAGGTACATTTGCTGCTCTCTATCACGGGAGAGTAATTGATTATGGTGTGAGTTTACTTGCGATTCTCGGCATATCTATTCCAAGTTTTATTTTAGCACCATTATTTATACAAGTATTTGCTATACAATTTGAACTTTTACCAGTAGCGTCTTGGGGCACATTTGAACATACGGTATTACCGTCATTCGCATTAGCATTAGGGCCAATCGCGGTTATTACAAGATTTATTCGCTCTAATATGATTGAAGTTTTGCAGAGTGATTATATTAAGCTAGCGAGAGCGAAAGGTATACCAATTAAGAAGATTATTATTAGGCATGCCCTTCGAAATGCGATTGTTCCAGTATTAACGTTTGTTGGACCGTTAATGGCTGGGCTTTTAACGGGAACTTTCATTATTGAAAAGATCTTTGCGATTCCCGGTCTCGGAAAATATTTTGTAGATAGTATTTTTAACCGAGATTATCCAGTAATTATGGGAACAACAATTTTCTATAGTGCATTATTAATTTCTTGTATTTTCATTACAGATATTATTCACCGTATTGTTGATCCGCGTATTCGTTCTATTACGTAAGGAGGGGGGCATTTAAATGGGAGCTTATGAAATCAATAAACAGTTATTAACGAATGAAGAGAAAAAAGAATTAACGATAAATAAAGAGCAGCAAACGATTAGTCGAAAAAAAGAAGTGTTTCGTAAGTTTGTATCAAATCCGATCGCAGTTCTAGGAGCGGTGACATTATTACTCATTATTATTTTCTCTCTTATCGGTGAAAGTTTAACCCCTTTTACCGCGAGTGAACAAGTAAAAGAGGCGACAAATTTACCTCCTAGTAGTGAGCATTGGTTCGGAACAGATGATTTAGGTCGGGATATTTGGGCACGTACTTGGGCTGGTGGGAAAATTTCATTAGTAGTTGGATTAATAGCAGCCGTTCTTGATATAGGACTTGGTGTACTGATTGGGGGATTTAGTGGATATGTGAGAGGGCGTAATCGCCTTGGAACGTTAATTGATGAGTGGATTGTACGAGGGATTGAAGTATTATACGGTATTCCATATTTATTAATTGTTATTTTACTATTAATCATTATGAAACCAGGACTTTTTACAATTATCATTGCTCTTGCATTAACAGGGTGGATTGGTATGGCACGTCTCGTTAGGGCACAAGTCTTATCTTTAAAGCAAAGAGAATTTGTTATTGCAGCAGAGCGATTAGGTACATCGCATATGAAGATTATATACGGACATATCATTCCGAACTTAACAGGCATTATTATCGTAAATTTATCATTTACAATTCCCGCAGCTATTTTCTCAGAATCATTTTTAAGTTTTATCGGACTCGGGGTACAATCACCAGCAGCAAGCTGGGGGACGATGACGAACGATGCGCTCGGGACACTATTAAGTGGGGAATGGTGGCAACTTTTCTTCCCATCGCTGATGATTGCGCTCATCATGTTCGCATTTAATGCAATTGGTGATGGTTTGCAAGATGCAATTGATCCAAAAATCGTAAAAAGGAATCGAAAGGAGAAAAAACATGGGACAGCTCTTATCTTTAGAAAACGTAACATTGGCCGTTGAAAAAGAGAATAGTAAGCAAGCAATTGTGAAGCATGTTTCCTTTTCTATTAACGAAGGTGAAATCGTTGCACTTGTAGGAGAAAGTGGTTCAGGAAAAAGTGTTACAGCACAATCCATTGTCGGACTAAATCAAGAATCTATTCACATCGATGATGGAAGCATTTCTTTCCAATCTCAAGGATTAACGAATTTACAACAATCAGAATGGAATCAAATTCGAGGGAAAGATATTTCGTTTATCTTTCAAGACCCTCTGTCCTCTTTAAATCCGACGATGAAAGTAGGAAGGCAAATTACAGAGGTGATCTTGCAACATGAGAAAAAATCGAAAAGAGAAGCAAAAGAAATTGCGATTAACTTATTAAATGATTTAGGGATACATGAAGCAGAGAAACGTTTTGAACAGTACCCACATCAATTAAGCGGAGGTATGAGGCAACGTATTTGTTTAGCAATTGCGTTTGCGTGTCACCCAAAGCTCGTTATTGCAGATGAGCCTACAACTGCATTAGATGTAACGATTCAAAAGCAAATTATGGGGTTATTAAAAGAGCGAAAAGAAAAACAAAATACGAGTATTTTATTAATTACCCACGATTTGGCACTTGTACGTGAAGTAGCAGATCGAGTAGTTGTGATGTACGGGGGACGTGTTGTTGAAAAAGGGACGATACAAGAAGTGATAGGTTCACCTAAGCACCCATATACGAAAAGTTTATTGCAAGCTATTCCAAATATGGATGATTCCGAAAAGGTACTTAGGTCCATTGAGGGAACAACACCATCAATTGAAACGCTAAATAGCTTTGGGTGCCCATTTGTAAATAGATGCCCAGTAGCAATACAAGAATGCATTCATCGTTTCCCTGATAGAACATCATATTCTGAGGAACACAGTTCACATTGTTGGCAACATGTTTTAGAGCATGGCCAAGCGAAATCAAAAGAGAAGGTGAATGCCTCATGACGACAGATTTAATTACTGTAAAGCAAGTAACGAAAACGTATGGAAGTAAGAAGAAAGAAATAGCGGCGTTAAAAGATATATCACTTTCTATCCCGAAAGGAACAACGCTTGGCATTATTGGAGAAAGTGGTTCAGGGAAAACAACACTTGGTAAGCTCATAGCTGGGATCGAGAGCCCAACGTCTGGTGAAATTGATTATAACGATCAAGTTGTTCACAAGTTGAAGTCAGCTCATAAGCGAGATTTCTTGCAGAAAGTACAATTCATTTTTCAAGATTCAACAGCTGCATTAAATCCGCGCTGGAAAGTACGCGATAGCGTAACAGAAGGATATATTTCATTCGGTTTAGGTGATAAAGGATTGAAAGATGAGGTAGCAGGTGATGCGCTAGAACGTGTTGGATTAGATAGACGATATATTGATCGATACCCACACGAATTTAGCGGGGGACAACGTCAACGGATCGCTATTGCAAGGGCGTTATTATGTGATCCAGAAGTATTAATCCTGGATGAACCAATTTCAGCATTAGATGTTTCACTTCAAATCCAAATTGTGCACTTGTTGCAAAAGATTCAAAAGGAACAAGGCTATACATATTTATTTATCGCACATGATTTACCGATGGTTCACTACTTATGTGAAAAAGTGGCTGTCTTATATAAAGGAGAACTTGTTGAATTTGGAAATACGGATGAAGTGTTCCGTAATCCACAACATTCTTATACAAAAACATTATTAGCATCAACACCAAAAATTTCAGGTTAAAGGAGAATGTAAGATGAAGAAGTTTTTATTATTTGTCATTATGACCGTATTAGCAATTACTTCTGTAGCTTGTGGCAAGAAAGATACTTCAAAAGCAAGTGCTAGTAAAGGAGACCGTTTTGTAACGAATCTTGGTAGTGACCCTTACACGCTAGATTCAGCGATTTCAACAGATAATAACTCTAATTATGTAATTGAGCACTTATTTGCAACTTTGTATAGACAGACAACTGACGGGAAGTTTGAAAAGGATTTAGTAGAGAAAGAGGAAGCTGGAGCGGATGGAAAAGAGTATACATTCTATTTGAAAAAAGGATTAAAATGGTCTGATGGCTCCCCGTTAACAGCAAAAGATTTTGAATTTGCTTGGAAGAGAATATTAAATCCTAAAACGGGTTCTATGAATGCAACAGAACTATATTTCATTAAGGGTGGAGAAGCATTTAATACAGGGAAAGGTGCAGAAGATGCAGTAGGAATTCAAGCTGTAGATGATGTAACTCTAAAGCTACAATTTGAACATCCAGTGACATCTATTAAACGGACATTATCCCAGTCGTTATATATTCCACTTAATAAAAAATCTATTGATGAAAAAGGTAAACTAAAAGTAGATCCAAAAGAATTAATTACAAATGGTCCTTTCACATTGAAAGAATGGAAGCATAATCAAACGATTATTTTAGAAAAAAATAAAGAGTTTCATGATAAAAAAGTAGCATCAAAAGAGATTGAATTCCGTATTATCCCTGAAGGTAAAACAGCGTATCAATTATATAAATCTGGAGAATTAGATTTACTATCTCACATACCAACAGATTTAGTTGAAAAGGAACAGAATAATAAAGAGTTTAAAAAAATGCAAGACTACTCAACTCATATTTACTCATTTAATTCAGAAAAGCCGCCATTTACAAATGCGAAAATTCGTAAAGCTTTTGCAATAGCTGTAGATCGCAAGTTTATCGTAGAGAAAATATTAAAGAATAATGCAAAAGAAGCATATGGCTTTGTGCCAGAGGGAGCAAAAACAGAAAGTGGTCGCGACTTCCGTAAAGAGAAAGGTGACTATTTTAAATATGATCCTGCAGTAGCTAAGACTCTATTAGAAGAAGGAATGAAGGAAGAAGGATGGACTACACTTCCAGAAGTAACAGTGAAATATTCAGATAAGAAGAAAATAGCTGAAACACTTCAAGAAATGTTTAAGAAAAATCTTGGTGTAGATGTAAAAATAGAAGGTAAAGAGTGGAAAAGTTATATTGATATGTACAAACAAAGTGACTTCCAAATTGCATATATGGGATGGGGAGGATCTACATTAGATCCAGCTGCACAATTAGAAATTTATGCAGGTGATGGTCCAAATAACTATGCAAAATGGTTTAATAAAGACTTCGATAATTTAATTAATCAAGCAAAATTAGAACAAGATGAAAATAAACGCTTTGACTTATTACATCAAGCAGAGGATATTATGTTTACAGAATATCCTTTAATCCCACTTGTATTCCCAACAGATTCTTATTTACAAAAATCATCTGTATCTGGATTAGAATACTATGTAGGATCTCAACCGAGCTTACGATATGCTAAAAAATAAAATAAAGAAGTAGGCAACCGCCTACTTCTTTATTTTATTTCTCTTTTATATTCTTTTTTCGTTCCATCAGAGAAGACAACTTCTAAATCAAACTTTTGATAGTCTTTATCAAGTTTGAACACATTTACTACTTGATCGATTACTTCTTGGTCAGGAGTATCTTTATCAAATTTTAATTCTTGTAGAAGTGGGCTTAATTTTGTAATAGCCTCGTCACCTGTAAACTTTGCATTTGATTTGTGGTCTTCAAGTTTTGCTTCCATTTTTTTATCTGCTGCTGCATTTTTATAATCAGCCTCGTAGTCTTTCTTCGTATCTTGATAGTCTGCATCTAAACTAAATTCATTGAAGTTAAGTTTTAAATCAGCAGGAGCTTCATTTTTTGCTTCTTCAGTAGTTTTCTTATTAGAAGTTGTATCTTCTTTCGCAGGAGCTTTACATCCTGTTAATACAGGTACTAGCATAAGCGCTAATAAAACTGATAGTAAAATTCTCATTATAATTTCCTCCTTATGTAAATTCGTTCTATACAAGTTTTTCCCAAAATCATGTAATTATGTATGTGTTGAAAATAAATTATTAACTTGTAGCCACAAAGTTTAATTCGCAATTTAAATCAAAAATGATTTGTATGTATATGGTAAATTAAGGTTGTGAGGGGGTACTAAAATGCATGAAGAATATAAAGAGATGATAAAACAAGCAATTGAATATATAGAGGATCACTTACATGAGGAGCTTACAACAGAAAGAGTGGCGTCTCACAGTGCAGTATCGATGTACCATTTTCATCGCATCTTTCAAAGATATGTTGGGATGAGTGTAACGGATTATATTCGAAAGAGAAGGTTAACTCATGCTGCGCAAGTTTTAGTGTCAACGGAGAGAGCTGTTATTGATATTGCAGTGCAATACGGTTTTTCCTCACAAGAGGCATTTACAAGAGCTTTTAAAAGAATGTTTCAATTGCCACCAAAGAAATATCGAAAGTACTTTCAGTCATTTTATATAGAAAGAGAGGGTGTTTCAATGCAAAAAGGTATACCGAAAGGATGGATCTTAAGTGGAAGTCATCCTGCTGAATATGAGATGGGTTTAGATTATGAAGTTGCCCATCAAGGAAAAGTATCTGCATACATAAAAGCAAAAGAGAATGTTACGCACGGAGGATTTTCAACATTAATGCAAATGTTCCGAGCCGATAGATATGTAGGTAAAAGATTACGTTTAACAGCATTTGTTAAGAGTGAGAACGTAAGAGATTGGGCAGGATTGTGGATGCGAGTAGACGGAAAAGATACAGAACCACTCGCTATGGATAACATGCAAAATCGCCCAATTAAAAATACGAATAACTGGCAATCGTATTCGGTTGTATTAGATATAAAAGAAGGAGCGCTTGGTATTGCATTTGGTGTCTTATTAGCAGGAGAAGGTTGTGTGTGGCTAGATAGTATTCGATTTGATGAAGTGGATGAAAAAATTCCTTCAACAGATTTGGCTGAAAACTTTTATGAAACACTCCTAGAAGAGCCGGTAAATCTGCAATTTGAAGAGATAGAAAAGTAAGGAGAAAAGATATGCTCAAATATGTAAAACTAATAAGTATTAGTTTAGTAGTATCGTCTTGTATTATGGGAATTAACTATTTCATTAGCTATCTTTGGTCAGGGCATATACCCTCTTTGACGTGGAGAACATATTTGATGTTTGTGTTTATATTTATGATGAGTTTTGGTTCAATGCAAAAAGAAGGGGAAGAGGATTATTAAAAATAGTCTTCTTCGCCTTTCTTTCATTAACACAAATGTTCATAACTGTTTTCGGAAATGCAGGTATGATCTTTAATATAATTTCACTATCGTTACAACTTGTAAGTTCGGGTGTAATTGTACCACACGAGATGCTTTCTAAAACATATGAAACAATCGGCGAATTATTTCCCGCAACATATGCAGCAAATGGCTATTATACAATAATATTCGGGGGAGTTAGTTTAGAAAAAAATATTATTTCATTATTAGTCATTATATTAGTTACACAATTGGTAGCAGTAATTACGGTATCTATAAAAGGAATAGTAAAGAGAAGAAGTCATGTAGTTAAAGAAGTATAAAATAAAAAAGGTATCCTGCGATTGGATACCTTTTTTATTTTATTATTTTGCAACTTCTGTCCACTTGTAGTTAAATTCACCGCCGAAGTCAGTTGTTACAAGCCCTTTAATAAATCCGCGTTGTAGGTAAGAACGACCTTGTTGGTATAAAGGAGCGACAGCACCGTCTTGTAATAGGATTTTTTCAGCTTGCTTCATTGCTTCAAAGCGAGCCTTTTCATCGCCAGCTAAATCTGTTTTCACTTTATGAATGAGCGCATCGTACTCTTTGTTAGAGTATTTATCGAAGTTATAAGCGCTATCTGTTGTAAATAAATCTAAGAATGTAATTGGATCAGCGAAGTCAGGGCCCCAGCCATCAATACCGATTTCATAGTCACCACTTAATAGTAGTTTCAGCTGTTGTTTACGTGGTTGTGGTTTTAACGTCACTGTTAATCCATCTAGATTCTTTTCTAGTTCACCTTTTAAATATTCACCAGTCTTTTTAGCTAAAGCATTATCACTTGTTAATAGTTCGATTGTTACTTTGTCAGTACCAAGTTCTTGTTTCGCTTTTTTCCAGTTTTCTTTTGCTGTTTTCACATCATCTTTGACTAGGTTTCCATTTTCTTTACGGAAGTCAGTGCCTTCTGGACTTTTCGCGAATTTCGCAGGAACCATTCCTTCAGCTGGAACAGCACCATTATTTAAAATTGTTTCTACGTATGCTTTTTTATTCATTGCTCCGTTAATAGCAAGGCGTGCATGTTGATTTTTTAATGTTTCATTTTTTTGATTGAGTCGTAAGAATTGAATACCAACTTCAGCGCGGTCCTTGAAGTTTGGATCGCCCTTATATTTATCAACAAACTCTGCAGTTAAAGCAACACGATCAATTTGTCCTGAATCGTATAAGTTAACTTCTGTAGACTTATCTTTAACGACATTGAAGTTGATTTCTTCTAATTTTACAGTTTTGGCATCCCAATAGTTAGGGTTCTTCTTCAATTGGAAGCTTTGCTCGTGTTTCCAGTTATCTAATGTGAAAGCACCGTTGTAAATTAAATGATTTGTTTCTAAACCATATTTATCGCCCTGAGATTTTAAGTAATCTTCATTAATTGGTAAGAATGTTGAGAATGTCGTTAAGCTTAAGAAGTAGGGAACAGGACGGTCTAGTTGTACTTCTAACGTTTTATCATCAAGAGCTTTGACCCCTAGTTGATCAATTGGTAATTGTTTCTGGCTTATTTGTTTCGCATTCTGTATATCGAAGAATAAGAATGCATATTCAGCTGCTGTATCAGGATTTACGGCACGTTGCCAAGCGAAGACAAAGTCCTTTGCTGTAACTGGAGTACCGTTTGACCATTTTGAATCACGCAGGTGGAATGTATATTTTGTTTTATCAGGACTAAGGTCAACCGACTCAGCAACACCAGGAATTGGTTTGTTATCTTCTCCCATTGCATATAAACCTTCAAAAACATTGCGCATTACGCTCATGGATTCCCCATCCGTTGCTTTTGCAACATCCATTGTTGGAATTTCTGAAGCGAATGATAAGTTAATTGCCTGCTTATCAGGTGCTTTATCATTTGCTTTCGCTCCGCTTGCATGATCTTTATTTCCCCCGCAAGCAGTTAGTAATAGACTTGCCCCTAAAACAGATGCAACAACAGGTACAACTTTTTTCTTCATTGTTCGTTCCTCCCTAAAAGTGTTGTTCGTAACGTCGTAATTTCCAAGTTTTGAAGTGTAGCTATAGAAGAAGAGAAAACCTATTATAGATATGTGTATGTAGTTAATCAGGTGTTCTATATGTATATACATGTTGAACTATAATCTATCGTTATATGTTTCAACGTAGTAGACGTTATATTTTGATGGTGAAATATTTCGTTTATTTGATTATTTAGAATATTAACACTGGAAATAACTATATGTCAATGATAAAAATAGATTGTTAATTTCTTAGAATAATATATTAAAAAAGCAGATTTCCTCGTATTAGGGAATCTGCTTTTCATATGTTTTGCTAAAAAAATAATTGGTGTGGGCTAATAATCAGTGGAGGATGAAGAAAAACCCACTGATTAAAGTTGCGCTTTATTTTTCAATTTTTGCCCATTTGAAGTTTAATTGACCTGCAAAGTCTACTTGCACAATTCCTTTCACATAAGAACGTTCTAAATAAGATTCGCCTTTTTGGTAAAGAGGAGCGATAACAGAGTCTTTAAATAATATTTTCTCGGATGCTAGTAATGCTTCCCAGCGAGCTTTTTCATCACCGGCTAAAGTCGTTTTCACTTTTGCTATTGTTTCATCAAACTCCTTATTAGAGTAATGATCTAAGTTGTAAGGGTTATTCGTTGTAAATAGCTCAAGGAATGTAATTGGATCCGCAAAGTCAGGGCTCCAGCCGTCAATTCCAATTTCGTAGTCACCTTTTAATAAAAGTGAAACTTGTTGTTTACGTGGTTGCGGCTTTATATTTACTGTTAATCCATCTAAATTCTTTTCTAGTTGTCCTTTTAAGAATTCACCAGTTTTCTTTTCAAGGTCACCGTCACTTGTTAATAGTTCTAACGTTATTTTTTCAGACCCAAGTTCTTGTTTTGCTTTTTTCCATAATTCTTGAGCAGATTTTGTATCAACCTTTGTTAAATCGCCGTTTGCAGCACGGAAGTCTGTTCCGTCAGGTCCTTTTGCAAAGTTTTTCGGCACGAGACTAGAGGTTGGGGTAGAGCCGTCATTTAATAACGTATTTACAAAGGATTTTCGATCAATTGTTTGATCGATTGCTTGGCGTGCAGAAACGTTTTGAAGTACTTTGTTTTGTTGATTCATACGTAGAAACTGTACCCCTACGTTTGGCCGTTCTTTAAAGTTAGCATCCTTTTTATATTTATCAACGAAGTCAGATGTTAGTTTGATACGATCTAATTGTTTTGACTCGAATAAATTTACTTCTGTAGATTTTTCTTTTACGACGTTAAAATTGATTTCTTCCAGTTTGACAGTATCTTTATCCCAATAGGTAGGGTTTTTCTTAAATTTAAAGCTTTGCTCATGCTTCCAATCGCTTAGTGTAAAAGCTCCGTTGTACAAGATTGTATTGTCTTCTAAAGCGTACTTATCACCTTGTGATTTAAAGAATTCCTCGTTAATTGGTAGAAATGTTGGGAACGCTGTTAAGCTAATAAAGTACGGAACAGGACGTTCTAATTCTACCTCAAACGTATGGTCATCAATTGCTTTTACACCAAGTTGATCGGCTGGAAGTTCTTTGTTGTTAATTTTTGTTGCGTTTTTAATATCAAAGAATAGAAATGCATATTCAGAGGCTGTTGCTGGATCGACAGCTCTTTGCCAAGCAAAGACAAAATCTTTCGCTGTGACAGGAGTACCGTTTGACCATTTTGAATCTCGTAAATGGAATGTGTATTTCGTTTTATCGCCACTTACTTCATGAGATTTTGCAACGCCAGGGACAGGTTTGTTGCCTTCACCAAGATTATACAAACCTTCAAATACGTTTCTCATTACTTGACCAGAATCAGTATCTGTAGCACGGGCTGTATCCATTGTTCGTATTTCAGTAGGTGAAGATAAGTTTAAAACCTGTTTACTAGGTGCCTCGTCTTTTGCATTTGCTTCGCTTGCTTCGTTTTTATAACTACCGCAACCAGTTAATAAAATACTTACTCCTACAACTGATGCAATACCGGGTACAAACTTCTTTTTCATTTGATTTTCCTCCTAAATAATTAAGTTTGGATGATGATGAGGGAAATGAAAAATAAAAAATCCCTCTTTTCATATTGAGAAAGAGGGATTTTTACGTACAAGTTATGCACCCGTATATAAACGAAGTCCCTCATTCTATCTTTCAAGCACAAAGCTTGCAGGAAGTGGCACAGTGTTCAAAATGAACCTGTTGCCGAGGTTTCAAAGGGCCAGTCCCTCCACCTCTCTTGATACAATGAGTAAACGAATAAATTTTATTAATTTTTGTGTTTCTTTGATAATTCAAAATCTTACACCTTGGATAATGAAGTGTCAACCAATTGAAATATAGTTTAAATTTTCAGTTTTCTTAAGTAGGAAAAACCACTGCATATGGCAGTGGTTTTTCTACTAGAAGTTAAAGTTATCTGGATCTGGACCAACGCGACGCTCTTCATTTAGAGCTTGAATTGCTTTCATGTCATCAGCACTTAATTCAAAATCGAATATATTTGCATTTTCAATAATGCGATGTTCTTTAATAGATTTAGGGATTGTTACAACTTCATTTTGTAAATCCCAGCGTAAAATAATTTGTGCAGTTGATTTATTATATTTTGTCGCAATGTCTTTTAATGTTGAGTTATCCAGTAGTTGTCCCTGCATTAATGGTGACCAAGCTTCAAGCTGGATGTTATGTTCTTTACAGAAAGCGTGTAGCTCTTCTTGTGCTAAACGTGGGTGGTATTCCACTTGGTTGACCATTGGCTTAATCTCAGCGATTTCAAATACGTCTTGTAAGTGGTGAATGTGGAAATTACTCACACCGATAGCACGAACACGGCCATCTTTATAAAGTTTTTCTAACGCTTTCCATGATTCAGTATATTTCCCTTTTACAGGCCAATGTACTAAATATAAATCTAAATATTCTAGACCTAATTTCTCTAATGTAGTTTCAAATGCTTGAAGTGTTGTTTCATATCCTTGATCGCTATTCCATACTTTTGATGTAACAAATAATTCTTCACGTGAAACACCTGATTCACGAATCGCTTGTCCAACGCCTTCTTCGTTTTGATAAATTGCTGCAGTATCAATGCTGCGATAGCCATTTTTAATTGCTGCTTTTACAGATTCAATTACTTCTGAACCATCTTCTACTTTAAAAACACCTAAACCGAACCAAGGCATTTTTACACCGTTATGTAATGTTGTATAGTCTTTTAAACTTGTTAAATTCATATTATTTCCCCCTAGCTTTTTTGTTTGTTGCTTCTACTGCTTTTTGAATTGCCTCTGAAAAATTATATTCATATAAAGCTTTGAGACCCTCAGCTGTGGAACCACCTGGTGTTGTCACTTGTTCGCGGAGGTTAGCTGGATCTTGCGTTTGTTCAAGCATAGAAGCAGAGCCGGAAATCATTTGAATGACAAGGTGTTTTGCGGTTGCTTCATCGACTCCATAACTTTTTGTTGCTTCAATTAAGCTTTCAGCAAAGTAATAAAGGAAAGCTGGTGCACTTCCAGTAACTGCAGTAAGCTGATGAACTTCTTCTTCAGTGCAAAGTTGCGAAGTGCCAATGCCTCTTAAAAGCAGTTGCAGGGTTTCTTGATGCATCTCGTTTACTGATCGTCCCATTGTATATAAGGAGATAGACTTTCCAATTTCAGCAGCTGTATTTGGCATAATCCAAGCGACAGGTGTTTCCCCGGGAAGTTTTTCTTCTAAATAAGATGGGCCAATGCCAGCAGCTACCGTTACGACAAGTTGATTCGATAGTAACGGAGATAATTCTGCTAATAATTCTTCATGTGCAGAAGGTGGCATTGCTAAAACAATCGTATCAACAGATGTAACATGCTGCTTCCAATCTGTTGTGATAGACACATTATATCGCGCTCGTAATTGTTCTAGCTTTTCTACGTTGCTGCGGTTAGAAACGATAATTTCTTCGATGTATTCTTTGCTTGTTTTAAGTAATCCGGAAAATATAGCTTCTGCCATACGACCAGCACCAATAAATAGAATTCGATGTTTAGTTAGCATATCCTTTATTCCTTTCTAGTGAAGATATGTTATAAAAAACGATACCATTTTTAAGAGGATTTTGTAAAAAGAAAAGAATTATCGTGAAAAGGATGAAAATGGAGGGAGGAGGGTTAATACAAATAAGGTTATAAAAATTATTATACTTAAAAAATAGTTGTAATAAAAAATCCCTGAAGCATAATTGCTTCAGGGATTAATAGATTATAAGTTTATGCTTTTGTCATACCTAACAATACAGCGCCGCCGATAATTAAAACACTACCTAGTGCAATAAAGATCAATTGACGTTTTGTTTTCTTTTCACCTAAGAAGACAATCGCACCGAATGTTGAGATAACGATTCCAGTTTGAGATAATGGGAAGCTTGTTGCTACTCCGACACGTGGTAATGAAAGAAGTAAGAATAAGTTTCCAGTTCCCCATAGTAAACCAGATAAAGCATTACGGATTGCATATTTGTTAAATGGTTTATGTTTAGATGTCAATACAACCGCACCGACAAACATACCAACTGCTTGTGGTAAAATAGCAGACCAACCATCGATATTATACCAACGAATAATAATTACATATACAAGGTAACCGAAAGTAGAAACAATTAAAGTAAGAAGTCCTTTTTTCAATTGTCCTGGTGGCTGTGCATTTTCTTTGTCATCTAGTGATGTGAATACAACACCAACTACGATTAATAGGATTGCAATCGTTCCCAGAACAATCGTTGTTGTAGTAGTCCACTCACGGAAAGCGATAACTCCAAAGATAGAAGTTGCAACAAGTTGCATACCAGTAGAAATTGTTACGGTAGTTGAAACACCTAGTTTTTCAACTGTTTTTAATTGGTTTACTTGTCCTAAAGCCCAGAATAAACCTGAAATAAAACCAACAATCAAGACTGTCATTGTTAAAGCTGGTTGAGTAAATACATACATAATTGTTGCGAAGAATAGAGCACCGATTGTCATACCTACCGTTTGGCTATATGCACCACCACCCATTTTTACGCTTACTAATAAGATGTTTCCCCATGCAATTGCAGGAAGAAGCGCTAATAAAATGTCCATTACAAGACTCCCTTCGATTTCCTATACCAATATAATTACATATCGTTCTAACGATCGGTAATGCCCCACTAATAGAGTAGAAGATTACCGATCGCTAAAACAGGATGAAGAATTCACGATATAAATGCGTTTTCATTTCTTCATTTTTTGAAACACCTCCATATAATAACAGGAAATTGCCTATTTTAGAAAGTGAATTCAAATAAAATGTATATTTTAATAAAATATAAAATTCAGTTATTTCCCATTGGTATATTTTATTTCCTAAGAAATAATGAAGCAGCTTCGACAAAAGCTGCTTTAAGGGTTAGTAATTCTTTTATTAATAAGCTGAATACATAGCAGAAATAGGAGTGACATACTAATAGTGATAACTACTAGTGTCCAAGCGAGTTGCATATTACTTGCATCAATCGCCATATAAATTGCAGTTGGGATTGTCTGTGTTTTACCAGGGATATTTCCAGCAAACATGAGCGTAGCACCAAATTCCCCTAGTGCACGAACAAAGCTTAAAATCATTCCGCTTAGTAAGGCCGGAAATGCAAGCGGAAGTGTGACGTGTAGAAAAACTTGATATTCACTTGCACCAAGGTCACGAGCACTTTCTTCAATTTGTACATTCGCGATAGAAAATCCTGTTTTTGCTGATTGGTACATAAGCGGAAATGCAACAACTGTAGAAGCAATGATCGCAGCAGTAGATGTGAACATAATAGACTGCTGAAATATTGATTCTACCCACGTTCCAATGGGACTATTATTTCCAAAAATGATAATGAGAAAAAAGCCGATTACGGTTGGCGGAAGTACCATTGGTAATAAGAAAATAGTTTCTAATATTACTTTATATCTCCATGAGGAGCGTGCTAGCGCTCGTCCGATTATCGTTCCTAAAATTGTAACGATAATGGTGGCGCATGCAGCTACTCGTAAAGATAGAAAGATCGGTGACAAAATGGCATCAAAGCTCATGGCAATTATGATAGGACTGTAAATCCATATTTCTTAAAGATAGATTGTGCATCTTTTGACTGCAAATACTCATAAAATGAAGTCGCCTCTTTCTTATGCTTAGATTCCTTTATAACACCTAAAGGATAGTGGATTGGCTCATGCGAAGTCGCTGCTGCTGTCTCGCCAATCTTTACTTTGTTTGAAATAAGAGCATCAGTTTTGTATACAATACCAGCATCGACATTACCTGTTTCTACATATGTTAACACTTGGCGAACATCTTTTGTAAATACGATTTTATTTTGAATGTCATTCCATAGATTTTCATGTGTGAGAGAAGCCTTTGCGTATTTTCCCGCAGGTACTGATTCAGGTGTACCAAGTGCGATTTTCTTGATTTTTTCATCTTTTAAATCTTGAATTTTTGTAAGAGAACTATCTTTTGGGACAACTAGAACGAGTTCATTTCCAAGAAGATTTTTCCCTTCTTTTTCATTAATAAATCCTTTTTTAACAAGGGTTTGGAATTTATCTTCGGCTGCTGAGAAGAATAAATCAGCAGGCGCGCCTTGTTCAATTTGTTGTTGAAGTGCACCAGAAGCACCGAAGTTAAAAGAAAGTTTAATATTAGGTTCTTTTTCTTTATATTTTGTTTCAATTTCTTTTAGTGCATCTTGTAAGCTTGCAGCAGCTGATATAGTAAGTTCTACTGCTTTTCCTTCTTTAGCAGTTGATTTTTCTTTCTTTTCGCCGCTTGTACATGCAGCACTAAATATAAGAAGAAAAGAAAGTATAAGTGCTCCGATGGATTGTAATGTAAACTTGTTCATAAAAAAATCCCCTTTCGTTTTGACATATTTAATTATAACTAATTATAACTAGATATAACTAGTTATAATTGAATATAATTTGAACGATATAGTTGTTTTTTAATATAGGAGAAATATTCTTTTCTTTGTTACAATGAAGAAAGAAAGTGAGGAATCGTCTATGGATCATCATTCCTACACAACGGAAGAAGTAGCGAAGCGATTAAAAGTATCAAAATTAACTGTATACGATCTAATTAAAAAAGGAGAACTGCCTTCTTATAGAATCGGTAGACAGATGCGCATTGATGCAACGGATTTAGAACAATATATAAAGCAAATGAAAACAGGGAAAATACAAGGAACTCCTGTAAAGAGTGAAGATAGTAGGGGCTTGGATACATTTATTATTAGCGGACAAGAACTAACGTTAGATATGTTGGCAAAACGTATAGAAAATCGCTTGCCAAGTTCAAATGTATTAAGGGCATATCAAGGTAGTTTAACGAGTTTAGTAAAGATGTATCAAGGAGAAGGAAGTATCGTTAGTCTGCATTTGTTTGATGGCGAAACGGGTACATATAATGTTCCGTATGTAAAACGTATTTTAGTTGGACAACCATGTACGATGATTAATTTATTAGCAAGGAACGTTGGGTTTTATGTGCAAAAGGGAAATCCAAAAAATATAAAAACATGGGCTGATTTATCTCAATCATCTATACGATTTGTAAATCGAGAAAAAGGTTCTGGCATTAGGGTGTTAGTGGATGAACAATTGCGCATTCAAAAATTAAATAAAGAGCGTATTAGTGGATATGAATGGGAAGAGTCGAATCATCTTGGTGTTGCCACGCAAGTCGCAAATGGAAAAGCTGACGTAGGAGTAGGGTCAGAAAAGTTTTCACAGATTGTAAACGTAGACTTTATTCCAATCATGAAAGAACAGTATGATTTAGTGATTTTGAAGAATAAAGAAAATGAAGAGCTGATCGAAGTTGTGAAAGATATTCTGCAATCGGAAGAATTTCGTAATGAATTAAAAGCGATTGGCGGATACGATATGACGAAAACAGGTCAAATTATATATGAAATAAACTAAAAAGCTGCTTGTCTATAAGACAAGCAGCTTTTTCTATATATAAAGGGGTTTGGGGAAACAAAGTATTAAACAAGACTTTGAGCAAGTGTATAAATGAAGGCCGTAAGAAGAGTAGCTCCACTTGCAAGTCCGATAAAGTCTGATTTGTTGAAAGTAATGTTGTTCATTATAATCTCTCCTTATTTGTTTAATGTAGTTGCAACGGCTTTTGCATCGACAAGTGCGGATAGCACCATGCCCATTGTATTTAAAAATTTGTTTAATTTCATTTTGTTCATCATGCGTATCCGCTCCTTTTCGAATTGTTGTTGCCCTGCTTTATGTCTTAATTATAGGAAATATGATCGCCTGCAAATATCGAATTAGCTTACGGGAGACTTACATTTTTGTAAGAAAAAAAGACATTCATGTAAGAATGTCCGTTAAAGCATATTGATATGATGATGCTCTTCAATTGTTTTTAAAAAGCTGCGCATTGAATTTGTCATGTAGCTATCTTTACGGCGTATGAAAACCGTTGAAATACTACCGTATTTTTCAGGAATTGCATGACAATGTACCTTACCTGCTTTAGAAAGATGATGGACAGCAGACTGTGGTACGAGTGTAATTCCAAGGCCGAGTGCAACACTGTTTAATATTGTCTCTAATATATTAAATTCCATAATTCTTTTTGGGAGCAAACCTTCATCTTTAAGCCATCGTTCTAGTTTGGAACGGTATCCACATCCGTGGTTAAAAACGAGTAGGGGCGTTGTTGTAAATTCTTCTATATGAAAAGCTTTATTTTGTGTTACAAGCATTAATTTTTCTGTACTAACATCGTATTGTTCAATTAGTGGATGTTTAATAGGCCCTGATATAAAGGCGCCATCTAATTGATGATCAAGTACTTCTCTAATCAATGCTTCTGTTAGACCTGCTTGTAATGATAAATCGACATTCGGATAGCGTTTATAGTAAGAAGATAAAATGGTAGGTAATGTACTTACTGTTTCGACTGTACCGATTTTTAATATGCCAGAGGGAGTTTCACTATCTAAAAATACTTGTTTTAGCTCGTCAACATCTTGCAAAATTTTATTAACATAAACGAGCATTTTTCTTCCTTCAGCTGTTAAAGTCATGCCTCGTTTATGACGATAAAAGAGCGGTGTTTTTAGCTCGTTTTCCAGTTGTTTAATACGAGCAGTTACATTTGATTGTACGTAGTTTAATTCCTTTGCTGCACCGCTTATACTACCGCGGTCGGCAACGCTTTGGAAGATTTGTAAGTCTCTTAATTCCATAGTATGATCCTCCTTGATGTTAACTATCATTATAAATGATAGTTAACATCATTTTGAATCATTTTACGTGATATATTTTTTCTTTTACAATTCTCTTTGTGCAAATAGAAAGAAGTGGGGGAATTGTGTTGAGAAAAGGTCAAATGATAGTAGGGGCTTTAGCATGTTTAATTGCAAGTATGTCATGGGGGGCGATGTTTCCGGTTGCTGATCATGCGCTAGAATACATAGATCCATTTTATTTTTCGCTTATTCGCTATGGAGCGGTGGCGATCGTACTGATTGTATTGTTGTTAATGAAAGAAGGAAAGCAGGCATTTCGTTTAGAGGGAAGAGGAAAGTTACTCGTCTTTTTCGGAACGATGGCGTTTACTGTATATAATGTACTTATATTTTTAGGTCAAATGTTAATGGGGAAATCAGGCGTGATGGTTGCTTCTATTATGGAAGCACTGATGCCGATGATTTCTATTTGTATTCTATGGGGATATAAGCATGTAAAACCGAAAAAGTATATGATAACGAGCATGATGATTGCTTTTGTAGGAGCTGTATTCGTTATTACGAAAGGTGATATGAGTTTCTTTTTAACATTGAAAGATAACATGTTTTCGCTGGCCTTTATATTTGTTGGTGTTGTAGGTTGGGTTATTTATACGATGGGTGGTCAAACATGTAGCGATTGGTCAACATTACGTTATTCTACGTTGACGTGTGTATTTGGTACGACTGTCACAGCGATTATAACTGTCATCATTACATCGTTTGGATACGTATCGGTTCCGAGTATGGGAACGATTTCTATCGTGAAATATGATTTATTGTTTATGATGACATTACCAGGTATCGTAGCGTTACTTGCTTGGAACTATGGTGTGAAAATTTTATCGTCCATTAATGGGATTTTATTTATTAATTTTGTACCAATCACGACTTTAGTTATTATGATGATGCAAGGATATCGAATAACAATGTTTGATATTATAGGGACTTTACTTGTTATTGCATCACTTATTCGCAATAACGTTTGTCAGAGAAAAGAAGAAAATATAAACAAGCGAATTTTACAAGAAGAGCAATTACGTCAAGCTGTTTAATAGGCAATTGGAGGATTTCACATGTTAGAAAGTTTATTGTTTTTCTTCGCCGTCGGAGTTGCCTGCGAGCTTGCAGCAATTAACCGAAATGGTCGTAAAAAGATAAAACAACAAGCTGAGCTGATACAGCTTTTAAAAGAATTAAAAGAAAGAAAAATGTAAAAAGACGACCGGGCATAGACGGTCGTCTTTTTCTATATAAAGGGGAAAGGGGACACAAAGTTATACAAGCGTAGCAGCGTAAATAAAAGCAGTAAGAAGAGAGCCGCTAGCTAATCCTAAAAAATCTAATTTGTTAAAAGTGATGTTATTCATGATGCATTCTCCTTACTTGTTTAATGTAGAAGCAACAGCTTTTGCGTCGATTAGAGCGGAAAATACCATGCCCATTGTATTTAAGAAATTGTTCGTTTTCATTTTGTTCATCATATTGATCCGCTCCTTTTCGAATAGTTGTTGTTTCTTTCTGACTTAATTGTATGAAATATTTTGGGAAGTAACTATCGAATTAGCTTACAAGAAAATTACACTTTTGTAAGAATTGAAATGTAACAATTAATACTTAAATTTATTACCAACTCCTAAAACTTAGTGTTATAATCGTTGTAAGAGAATGATTATAATTCGGATGTTCAGAAAGGAACGAAACAAATGTATAAACCAATTACATTTTTGTTGAAATATATATTTAAAACAGCTGGGAAAGTAGAAGTGCAAGGAAGAGAAAAGTTACCAGAAGGCGGCCCGTATGTTGTTGCGTGTACACATACAAGTTTTATGGATGTATTAATGTTAGCTACAGGGATGTATCCGACCCAAATTCATTACATGGCCAAAAAAGAATTATTTGAAGGGAAATTCAAAAATTGGTTCTTTAAAAATGTAAATGCATTCCCTGTAGATCGTGCGAATCCAGGACCGAGTACACTTAAAATTCCGTCACGCCTATTAAAAGAAGGGAAAGTAGTAGGGATCTTCCCGAGTGGTACGAGATCAACAGAAGACGTGTCATTAAAAGCTGGGGCTGTTACGATTGCACTGCGTTCTAATGTCCCGTTAGTACCGGCAGCTTATGTTGGTCCATCAAGTGTAAAAGAATTAATAAAAGGGAAAAAGGCACAATTAATTTTTGGCGACCCAATTCAAATTGATGCTGAAGAACAAATCGATCGAAAAACAGCTATGAAAATGATGACAGATCAATTAAATGAGAAGTTTGAGGAGCTAAAGGAAACTTTGCAATCAAATCAAAAATAAGAAAAGACGACCGGGCATAGACGGTCGTCTTTTCTATTACTATTTATAATAAAGGGGAAAGGGGACACAAAAGTTATACAAGCGTAGCGGCGTAAATAAAAGCAGTAAGAAGAACTGATCCGCTAGCTAGTCCTAAAAAATCTAATTTGTTAAAAGTGATATTGTTCATAATGAATTCTCCTTACTTGTTTAATGTGGAAGCAACAGCTTTAGCATCGATTAGAACGGAAAATACCATGCCCATTGTATTTGAAAAATTGTTTGATTTTATTTTGTTCATCATATGAATCCGCTCGTTTTCGAATAATTGTTGCCCTGTTTCTGACTTAATTGTATGAAAAAAAGCGGAGAGTAACTATCGAATTAGCTTACAGGAAAATTACACTTTTGTAAGAAAAACGAATGGAGATGTAATAATGAGAAGGTTTGACATATGTTCATGGAATTCATTAAGTTAAAAGTAGAGGTGAGTGTATGGCTAATATTAAAGATATTGCAAAAATGGCGGGAGTTTCAGTTACGACTGTTTCGAGAGTATTGAATGATCATCCGTATGTAAGTGAAGAAAAAAGGAAAGCGGTTATGGAGATAGTTGAGAAGTTGAATTACTCACAAAACGCAAATGCCGTTCATTTATCAAAAGGGAAAACGAATATTGTTGGTGTAATTTTACCGTATATTAATCATCCATGTTTTGATGCGATGGTGGGCGGGATGATGGAGGTGGCGTTAGCCCATAATTACAGAGTGCTACTTTGCCAAACGAATTATAATAAAAAAGAAGAAATGAAAAGTTTACATATGTTAAAAACAAAACAATTGGATGGCCTTATTATTTGTTCTCGTGCGAATGATTGGGAAACGATAGAGCCGTATGCTTCCTATGGGACAATCGTTGCTTGTGAAGATAATGATATTTCAAATATCTCAAGTGTATATACGAATCATTCGGCAGCTTTTCAATTAGGAATGGATTATTTGATTGAGAAAAGTTATAAAAAAATTGGTTATTGTACGGGAAGGAAATTAGGTCCGAGTAGTCAAAAACGTTTTGATGTTTATAAACAGCAATTGCAATCTATAGATGAAGAAGTGAAGGAAGAATGGATTTTCACAGAATGTTTTACATTAGAAGATGGTGTGAAAGTGGCTCATAAATTAAAGGGGATGCAGCATCTTCCTGAAGCATTAATAGTAGCAGGAGATGAAGTAGCGATTGGGGTTATGACAGAAGCTGAAAAATTAGGTATTCAAGTTCCTGAGGATTTAGCGATTATTGGCTTTGATAATCAACCTATTTCGCAAGTGTTACAACTTACAACCATTGATCAAAATTTAAAGGAAATAGGTAAAAAGGCCTTTGAAATGTTTTACAGGCAAATACGTGATGAAAGTTCTAAACAAGAAAAGGTGGAAATTCCATATGAACTTGTGGAACGCTCTACCGTTTAGCTTCAATCCGTTATGTGTAAATCACATAACGGATTGTTTTTTTTGAAATATCTTTGACAGGAAACGCGTTTCATACTTTATAAAGGAGTTACACCGGTCTGTAATAATCCATGGATTCTTTTCAAAATAGTATTTGGAGGGATATGCATGAATGAACTTTTATTGAGTATGAAAAAGTATATAGAAGATGATGAAAAGGTTTTGGCTTTTGTCGTAGGGATATTTGAGAAGGATAATTTTACGCTATCGTATCAACATGGGATTTTTGCTGCTACTACTAGACGTCTTCTCTTTTATGGGAAATTTCCATACTATCCTGCAACATTTAAAGATTATTCATATTTGCATATAGATAGCATAGATTTTCGTCCGCATTTCGAATGTACTTGTAGTCATGAAACCATTCGAGCTAAGTATATTCAGAAGGGGAATGTGGAGCGATTTGTCCGTACAGTTAGAGCGAATATGAATAATTAATCACCCCTTTGTTTAAACATAATATCCCGATCTTTAAGAGTAAAAATGCGCAATAAAAACAACTTCTAAACCTCTAGGAGATAGTGATACAATGTCAAATGGGGGGAGGTATGAACTATGGTTAATCAACGTATAAAGGAAATAACACTAATTACAATTGGTTCATTGTTATTCGCAATTGGTATTAATTACTTTGCAATTCCAAACCGTTTATCAGAGGGTGGAATTATTGGTGTAACGGTTGTTACGTACTATTTATTTGATTGGTCGCCGGGGATTGTGAACTTTGCTATAAATGCAATTTTACTAGCTATTGGTTATAAATTTTTTGATAAAAAAACGATGGTTTATACAATTTTAGGGATTGTAGAAACATCCTTGTTTTTATATGTTACGGAACATATTGAGTATCATGTAAATAGTGATACGTTATTAGCGGCTCTATTCGCTGGCTTATTTGTCGGTGTCGGATTAGGCTGTATGTTCAAAGCTGGAGGTACATCAGGAGGATCAGCAATTTTAGCTCAGTTAGCAAATCAATATTTAGGGTGGAGCGTTGGTAAAGGCGTACTTATTATTGATATTGTTGTAATTGCTGGTTCAGTATTTATCATAGGACAAGAAAAAGCAATGTACACACTTGTTGCAGTATTTATCGGAGCGAAAGTGATTGATTTCATTGTAGAAGGAATGGATACAAAAACAGCTGTTACAATCATCTCAAATCAACCAGATTTAATACGTGAAACTATTACGAAAAACATGACACGCGGTGTCACTGTATTAGAAGGACGCGGCGGATATACTGGTAAAAATAAAGAAGTGTTATATGTTGTTATAAATAAACAAGAGCTTGTTAAGTTAAAGCAAGTTATTAGTCGAGTAGATGAAGATGCTTTCGTTGTTATTCATGATGTACGTGATGTACTTGGCGGTGGCTTTAAAGCGAGCTAAAAGGTGAACGAGTAAATTCGTTCACCTTTTTTAATTCTTACAAAAATGTAAGTGTAATGTAATGAGATTCAATAGTAGATTTTATTCCTTCTTTTTAAAATGGATGTATATATATCCTGCAGAGGAGGAAGATTGATTATGAAGAAAAAAATGATCACTACTATAATAGCGATGATAGTGATAGTAGTAATGTTACTGCCTACGAAACTTGGACCAGTTATCGATAAATATAATCCACTTTATAAGACGAAAGAATACTATACGGTCGTGAATACAATTGGTCAGCATATTGGTGATGAGTGGTATGAATATGAATTTATTGCATTTGACGAACGTGGAAGAGAACAAAAAATAAAGAAGACTGTTAAGCATATGTTAAAGAGAGATGAAGCGTTAAAGGTGTATGCAAAAGGACGCTACGGAGAGGCGATTGAAGAAATTGAAGCTGTAAATATTCCTATTAATGCGAAGAGTAAACTTTTAACGATGAGATAGATGGTTATACCCCCGCCTATTTTTTGTCGAAAATAAAAATACTAGGTAGGGGTATTTTAGAGTTCATGAAAAAGCCTTAGTCCGTATGGACTAAGGCTCTTTTTATTATATAAAGGGGAAGGGGGTACATTGTAGTAGCATGAGTGAAAGGTATAAGAAGAGTAGCTACTAGCAATGTAATTTGGTTATGTGAGTGTTCTTCTTATTTGGCTTGCTTTCTAACTTTATTGTACGAGATATAGGTAAGAGAAACTATCGAATTACATTACACATAGCTTACAAACATGTAAGTCTTCTGTAATGTAATTCGATGGTTAAAAGATAGTGAATTTCATATAGTGTAATTAGAAAGTCTCACTGTATTACTTTCTGTTTGTAATATTAATGAAGAATGAAAAACCAACTACTTTTTAATAGCCCTCATCTTTATTTGGATGAGGCTCTTTTTATAAACCTTACAACATTGTAAGGTTTACGTAAGTTAATTCGATAGTAAATTTGTCATATTTTTTGCATAATAGATACAAATAGATAAAATAATTAGGGATATAGTAAGAAGGGAGAAAATTGGGATGCGTAAAGAAGAAGTAGTGAAGTTTCCAATTAAAGATTTCTGTAGCTACTTTACTGTTGCCGTAGTATGTATTGGATTATTTGATATCATAACAAACTTAATTGTTAAATAATATAGATGATAAAACAAGAAGGGGGATCCTTTCTTGTTTTTTTTATGGGGGAATAAAGATGAAATGGATTGATAGTCATATACATGTTGATCAATATAAGGATGAAGAAAAAAGCAGGTTACTTAAAGATGTGGAAAATAGTGAAGAGATAAAGGGGCTTATTGCGGTATCTATGAATTATCAATCATGTAAAGAAACTTTATCTTTAGCAAAGCGATATCCTTTTGTACATCCAGCAATAGGTTTTCATCCGGAGCAACCGATTCATAAAGAAGAATGTGAGCAAATTTATAAATTAATTGAAGAGCATGTAGAAGACATAGTTGCGATTGGTGAAGTAGGCTTACCGTATTATTTAAGAAAAGAAGATGAGCGCATTACTATCGATTCATATATACCAGTGTTACAACGATTTGTTGAACTAGCTAGTATATATGATTTACCCATTATATTGCATGCAGTGTATGAAGATGCTGATATTGTATGTGATTTACTGGAGAAATATAAAGTTTCACGTGCACACTTTCATTGGTTTAAAGGAAGTGAAACAACAATGAAACGGATGATGAGGAACGGTTATTATATTTCTATTACGCCAGATGTTTTACATAAGGAGAAAATTAGAAAAATTGTTTCGTATTATCCACTTGAATATATGATGGTAGAAACAGATGGACCGTGGAAATTTCAAGAGGATGTTATGACGCATCCGATAATGATTCGAGAGGTATTAAAGGAAATTAGTGTTATAAAAAACATATCTGTTGATAAGGTTGCGAAAACGATATATGAAAATACGATTCAATTTTACCCCGCATTAACGGGCAGTAAGACTCCCACCTCAAAATTCGACGAATGCGGAGGCGTTAGGTGGGAAATCAACTGCCCGTAAAAACCCGATTGGTGAGGGCTGATAATCAGTGGGGGATGGACAAAACCACCACTGATTAAAGTTTCACTTTATTTGAAAGGATAGGAGCGTTACTCTTGTCCTTTTTATTATGAATAATTTTTCTAATATTTTCTATAATTTATGAAAATAATCAATGGGTTATTAATAACATGCCACGTTTTGGTTTTATATTAGGATTCTAATTTTTTTGCACGTCTTAATAATAAAAGAAAGACAATGATGAAGAAACCAAGTATAAGGAAGAACCCATATTGTTTTACATAATCCATTACGTCACTTACGCTTGTTGGTTTTTCAACGTGAATGCCGTCTTTATTAGTAGTAATATGAATATCTTGCATTTTCACTTCATTTGCTTCTTTTTGTAAATCAATCCATTCTATATTTGGAATGCTTTCTAGATCCTTTAATACTTCTTTTAATGGTTTCACACCTAAGTAAGGATGATAGAATGCACCAATAACTCCATCGGATAATTTAGCAACAGATACAGCATTAGCTTTCATCTTTGCGATAGCTTGTGGCTTATCTTCTTCAATAAAGCCAACTGTTTCAGGCATTAATTTCATTCCATGTAAGAAGGATGGTGTGCTTCTGTATGCTGGAGAGTGCATGGATTTCCAAGTTGTATCACTTAACTGTAGTTGTCCTACATAAGTTGAAAAGTACTTTGATAATATTTCATATCCTTTTTGAGACATCGTGTAATGGGGTGCTTCAAAAGCGACAGGATACAGTTTGGCATCTACAAGTTCTTGAATGCCTTTTTCAATATGCTCAGTCGTATATTTTTCTTCAAACTCTTCCCCTTTTTTTACATATGCATTATATGCTTCGATATTAGGAAAGTCATCTTTTGTTTTTGGTTTTTCATGCTTTGGTTGACGAATTGGTTGATCTGTTTTTACGTCCCAAAATTCAAAACCTTCCCCAGTTTCACTGTCATAAAATTGGTGCGTATAACCATGCATAATAATTGCTGCACCATCATCTTGCATAGAGCGTAAAAGATCGACTAGTTCGGGTTTATCTTTTAAATGCAGTGTTTTACCTGTATTTGGATCTGTATATACAGGAATAACAGTAATCATGTAGGGAATCTTTTTCTCTTTTAGTAATTCAGCAATTTCTTTTAATTGATTTGTATCTGCGGCTGGATGAACATCCTCAAGGCGTAAATAAGTCTCTACTTTATTTGTCGTTGGCTTTTGACCAAAGTAAGAAAATAACATTTCGCCGACATAATGAGACATCCAGTTAAAGAGATTTGACGTTGCAACGTAATAAGATGTTTCGTGCCGAACGATTAGTGGGCTTTTGCTATTTGAGCTTAAAGCGTTAGCAAGAACAGTTCCGTTTGTATCAAAAGATTGAACCAATCGTTCCTCTTCTAAAGTGTTTTTTAGTTTATTACTTGGATATTCGATTTTATTAACTCGTATATCATCAGCCTTTAGGGTAATGAAAGAAAAGCGATTAGATAATTGTTCAACATTTTGTCCTAAAACTAATACTGGACCTGAGAAATTTTCTAGAAGTTGCTTTGTTTCAATAGGAAACTCCTCTTTTTGTTCACCGATATAAACAATATGTGTATAAGAAGATGAATTAGTAATTTCATTAACCCTTTTTAAACTTTTCGTAGTTATATCGTTTGTAAAATGTCCTAATTGGGTATTAAGGATTTGAATATTATTTGTAATTTTATCGTCTTGTGTACTGTATAAAACAAGTACTTTTGGTTTTGACGGTGTTTGTGCAGAGGTGTGGATAGGGATAAGTAGTAAAACGCTGAACAAGAGTATTATGCACTTTTTCATTTGGTCTGCTCCTATTCTATATGTAGAGTTCAATTTACAATTATATACAAAAAATACGTTGTAGTCTATGAAAGTTACATTTTTGTACGTATTTACCAGCTGTTTTTTCACAAAATCGGTCTAAAGCATGATGATAATATATATAGTTATTTGCTATGATAAAAGAGTAAGAGAATGATAGAATGTGGGTAATTGTAAAGGGAAGAAGGCTGAAAGGGGACAAATTTCAGCGGAGAAAGAGGTAGTGGTAGTGAAGAAATTCTTTGTAGGATTTTTAGTTGTTCTTGGGGTGTATTTATATTTCCAAGGAAAGTCTGAAGGAATGGGCAAGTTAGTGAATGAGACAAGCTATGTTGACTCAGAAGAAGCAAAACAGATGAAACAAATTATTATAGAGGAAGCAAAGAAAGTCAATCTTCCAGAATGGATACCTCTTACAATTGCCGAACATGAAAGCCGGTTAAATCCAAGAAGTGTTGGAGATAACGGAACTTCATTCGGATTGTTTCAATTGCACCGTGGCGGTGGCCTTGCACCAGATCATTTAACTGATGAAGAGTTGAAAGATCCGCGCATAAATGCGCAAATTGCAATGCCGCATTTAATGAAAGGATATAAGCGTGGGGTGCAAAAAGGTTTGACTGATTTTGCATTACTAAAATATGTAGCAAATACATCTGGATGGCCAGGGAATTTAGGGCCGGAGTGGACGGATAATAATATGAAGTATAACGTCGGGTTAGAAGATGTGTACTATCGAAATAAAGGTGTAATTAAAGAGTAGGTTTTTGAGACCTACTCTATTTTTTTGTGGATAATCGCGTCGTTTTGTTTTGTGAAATACTCCGCTAGTTGTATTTTCACTTCTTCTAGTTTTGTGGAAACTTGTGGTATTTTATATCCTACATATAACGGTGAAACGACAAATCTAGGAACAACTTTACAAATGATTTTTCCGTTTGTGTGATAGAAGAATAAGTTATAACTACTACATCCTTTATGGAAATCTGTCAGTATGTAACGTACAGTTTGCTGAATATAATTTGCCAGTTCATCTATGCATTCAACATCTTCAATGATGATATTAAATTCAGTAAAACCGATAATAGGGCGATCTGAAATATTGAGTTCAATGCGTTCGTTTTTTTGTACAATGACTCCTCGGAAGTTTTCCTGTTCTACGTTACCGAGATAGTCTACATATTTCATTCCGATAATCTGCATGTGTGCATGATGCAAACTTCCGCCGGAGAATGGACCATGATTTTTATATAAAATCACAGATGTGAATTCTTCATTCTTCTGCAAATCTAACCAATGTTTAATGGAAAAACGAATTAGCGATTTCATATGTTCTTCTGTATATGTCGCAATATGTTCTTCACAATTATCTGTTTCGATTAGCACCGTTTGAAATGTATCTTTTAATGTAGGAAATTTGTTTTTTAGCCAAATAATTGATCCTTCAGTTGCTAAAATATCCGTTAAATTTTCTCTGTCACAAAAAGGACATGCCGCGCTTCTATTCCGGATGCTTTCTGGTTTTTGTTTGCCGATATCGTTTAAAAAGTATAGTTGTTGTGTATCCATTTGTATATATGCCCCTTTAAAATATGTGTAAAAATCCCGCTTAATACATTCGGGAAAAGGAGAAGGAAATCCTTTAAAAGGAATGGGAAAAATAAAAGACAAGATATCCTCATTAAGATAGGGTACCTTGTCTTTTATTTTTTCTTTAATAATGTGTATGGATAATATAGATCATTTTTATTGTGCTTCTTTTTTCTATTTTTTATTGTGTATAAGGCAATTGCTGAACTTGCGATTACAATAATGGCTTTCTTCATATTCATTTACCCCTTTTTTATTGTTGGTTTAATTCTTGGCTAACTGCTTTTGCATCAACTAGAGCGTGTAAAATCATTTTTACCATGTTCATCATATTCCTTCACTCCTTTTTATAGTTCGTTTAGTTCTTTTACAACTGCTTGTCCGTTCACTAATACTTCAAAGATTGCTTTCACAATTTCTTTCATCATGATTGTTTCCTCCTTTTGTTGTCTCTCTTGTTTACATCTTTATTGTATAGGGAGGCATCTTTTCGTACTATCGCTTTCCATTACGTGAACATAACAGTTTTGTAAGATTTGATGTCACTTATTGAAATGTTTAGTCTATCTTCATTATTTTCAGAAAAATGACTATTCAAACATGAAATGGGAAAGTATAATAAAGAAGTAAGTATTAAATTCCGTACGAAAGAGGTGAATGAGATGAAACGTTCTTTAGCTGCACGTGCCAAATTTTTAGATTATATCTATTTTTGTCGTGCGATTTTTCATGATGTAGTTGTTAACGGGATACGTCTGTCCTTTTTTAACAACTGCATAGTAGCTATTGAACGATAGAAATCTCTTCACCCATTTTTAATAAACGTGTGAAAAGGGAGCTATTTGGCTTCCTTTTTCTATGTTGAAAACCATGGGGAATGTTTCTTTCCCATGGTTTTTTATATTGAAAGGAGTACGGAAAATGACAATTTGTAGTGTAAATAATGTAACGAAATCTTTTGGTGGAAACATCATATTTGAAAATATATCGCTTGAAATAAAGAATGGTGAACGTGTTGGATTAGTTGGTCGTAACGGTAGTGGGAAGACAACAATCTTTCAGCTTCTAACTGGAATGGAAAGTTTAGATGCAGGAGCCATTCATATGAAGAAAGGTACACGTATTGGTCATGTGGCACAAATTCCGAAATTTGATGAGGGTATGACTGTATATGATGTATTGAGTTCGGCTTTTAAAGCTGAAAAGGAATTAGAAAGAGAAATGCGTACTTTAGAAAAAAATATGGCGGAAGAACAGGAAACGTTTGCTTTACAAAAATTAATGGAGAGATACGGAGTAATCCAAGAAAAATTTGCGTTTCTCGGTGGTTATGAAATAGAAGCGAATATGATGAAGGTAGCAAATGGTCTACAGGTGATAGAACTATTTCCTCGATCATTTCTGGAGTTAAGTGGTGGGGAACAAACAAAAGTAAGCCTTGCGTACATGCTATTGCAGAAACCAGATTTACTTCTATTAGATGAACCAACTAATCATTTAGATTTATTCGCCGTAGAATGGCTAGAGCAATTTTTAAAAGAATACAATGGAACGGTTATGGTCATTTCACATGATCGCTATTTTCTTGATGAAGTTGTAACGAAGATTTTTGATTTAGAAGATGGAGAGATTCACGTGTATCATACGAACTATTCTCAGTTTGTTGAGGAAAAGGAAGAACGGTTGCTTCAGGAGTTTCAGGCTTATCAAGAACAGCAAAAGAAAATAAAGAAAATGAAAGAAGCAATTAAGCGACTACGTGAATGGGCAAATCAGGCGAATCCTCCGAATGAAGGATTGCATAAGAGAGCGAGAAGTATGGAACGTGCACTGGAACGTATAGAGAAACTAAAGAAACCTATTTTAGAACGAAAACAAATGGGACTTCAGTTTGAAGGGCAAGAGAGAAGTGGGAAAGATGTTGTTGTAATGAAAGAAGTGAGTAAAGGGTTTGCTGACCACCCTTTATTTAACGAAGCGAATTTACATGTTCGTTTTCAAGAGCGTGCGGCGATCGTTGGTCGTAATGGTACAGGAAAGACAACGCTACTAAAGTTATTATTAGAAGAAATAGAGCCAGACGTTGGAGAAATCCGGATTGGTAGTAGTGTGAAAATCGGTTATTTATCACAACATGCGTACGGAAATATGAAGAGTAGTGTATTAGAGGCTTTCAGGGAATATGTAGCTGTAACAGAGGGAGAAGCGAGACATATATTAGCTAAGTTTTTATTTTATGGTCCAGCGGTGTTTAAGAAAGTAACGCAACTGAGCGGTGGAGAAAAAATGAGGTTAAGACTTGCGCGACTTATGTATCAAGATATCAATTTTTTAATTTTAGATGAGCCGACAAACCATCTCGACATTGAATCAAGGGAAGTTTTAGAGGAAGCTCTTGAGCAATATAATGGAACGATTTTAGCTGTTTCACATGATCGTTATTTTTTAAATAAGTTATTTGAAAAGACGTATTGGATTGATGAGCATAAATTATTTGAGTTTGCAGGGAACTACGCATGGGCTCGTCAAAAGTGGGAAGAAAAGCTCGAGAAACAAGTAATAAAGCAGCAACGCCAAGGAAGAAAAAGTATGGAAACAGCTCCTGTAAAAAAGAAAGAAGTTAGGAATGTTGAGGATATTGAAACGGAGTTAATGCATGTAGAAGAGGATATATATATGCTTGAGTGTAAGATGGAACATGTAGTTGATGTTGAAATGCTTGAACAATTGTATGAAGAAAAAACGAAGAAAGAGTTGTTACGAGCGGAGTTATATAATGAGTTAGAGAATATTGTGGAGTAAAAAGTAGAAAGCGAATCCTTTCAGCTTTGCTGAAAGGATTCGCTTTTTTTATACTGATATTTTACTTTAAGAGAAAAATAAAAATTGTGTTTCACGTGAAACAGTAAATTTGATACATCTTTGTTCCGTAATTTACATAGATTGTAAAACATAAATGATATTAGGGATTTTTTGGATTGGTTACTTATTTCCCGAGACATAAGTATGTGAAACGGCGGATCAGGATTGAAAATAAAAAAGCAGAGTTACAGCTTTACGCGCTGAACTCTGCTTTCTTTTTGTGTCGTATCTTCCCTTGTTGAAATGATAATGGCGATCCCGAGCATAATAAAAAAAGCTAAAAAGAGGACGAACTTTGGGAAGAATGGGAATAGTAATAGAGCCCCGACTATCATAATTGTTAATAATACGTAGTGCAGGACGTATTGGAATAGGTTGTCCATGTTTTCGCCCCCTTTTTGGTAATTGGTTATTAGTATTCTATGTTTCATACTGAACGAATAGAATTGAATTTTTAATTTTTTAATACGAAATAAAAGAGAACGATTGACATGTTTAAAGGAAAGGAATAATCTTGAAATTAAATCATACTATTTTTATAGGAAAAATAAAGATAGTTACAGGGAGGAGGCCTATGTTCCTGCATCGATAAAAATTAGGAAGGTAAAGGTGAGAGGGCAATGAAAAATGCTTTTAAAGGAGCACTTGCTACATTTCTTAGTGTGTCAGTATTACTAGCCGGATGTGGTCAAGAGAAAGCAAGTACAAATGAAGCCGGGAACGTACTAAAAGTAAAAGATGAATTTATTAAGGCGAGCGACAAATCAAAAAGTCCTACAAAAGTAAATGAAAGAAAAGATATTTTTGTAGTTGGAATGCCGAGCCCTGGAGGGATATTCCTTCCGCACTTTATGGAGAATGGATGGGATGGTAATATAACGCAAGCTATCTTTGCGCCTCTCGTTGGACTGGATAAGGAAGGGAAACCAATTCCCATTTTGGCGAAGAGGTGGGATATTTCGGAGGATCAGCTTACATATACATTCCATTTGAAAGATGATTTGAAGTTTAGTGATGGTACACTGTTAACTGCGGAGGATGTAGCGTTTACATTAACGTTATTACATGATCCAACTTATAGTGGTGCGACTGATATAAGCCAAACAGCAATAAAAGGTGGGCAAGCATATAAAGAAGGAAAAGCGAATTCTATTGAGGGGATTCAAGTCATTGATCCGAAAACAATTACGATTACGACTGAAAAAGTAAATGCTCAAACGCTATCATTAATCGGTGGAGAAGTTATATCTAAAGCGTATTACGGGAAAGAGTATAAACAAGGACACTTGGAGTATTTAAAAGAGTTGTATGGGAAGCCGGTGGGAGCAGGAGCTTATAAGTTAGATAAATATATTCCTGGTCAAGAGGTTCGATTTGTAGCAAATGAAAATTATTTTGAAGGAAAACCGAAGATTGAGCACTTTATTTATAAAATTACAAAGGGTGATACGAAGTTACAACAATTTCAAGCAGGAGAAGTAGATTATGATGGTTTTACGACAAACGTGGAGACCATTGAGCAATTAAAAGATTTAGGTTTTGCTAATATTAATGTGTATACAGGAAGCTCTTATGGCTACATTAAAATGAATTATAAGAAGCCATACTTTAAAGATAAACGTGTCCGCCAAGCATTTATTTACGGATTAGAGCGTCAAAAGGTTATTGATACGTATTTCCAAGGATATGCGTCACTCGTTAATGTACCGATTACGCCAGTTTCATGGGCGTATACAGAAGAGGGCATTAATAAATATGAGTATAATTTAGAGAAGGCGAAGAAATTACTGGATGAGGCTGGATGGAAAGCAGGTTCGGATGGAATTCGTGAAAAAGATGGACAAAAATTGAAAGTAAGTTATTTTGCCTCATCAGCAAGTAAAATAAATGATGTAATGATTCCTGTGATGAAAGAAGATTATAAAAAGTTGGGTGTAGAGTTTAACCCAGAATATATGGACTTTAATACGATGATTTCAAAAGTGATAAAAGGTGATTATGATTTAGCAATGGTATCTACGCCAATGATTGATGATCCGAGCGGAACGATTGAAGAGTTTGTTTCAACAAGTAAACGAAATTATGATGGATATTATAATCCGAAAGTAGATGAATTAGCTAAGCAAGCATTAGAAACGTTGGATATTGAAAAACGAAAAGAAATTTATAAAAAGTTATATCAAGAGTTAAGTGAAGACCCGCCTGTAATCTTCTTGAATAATAGCAAAGTGGTGTCTGCACATCATGCACGAATTCAAGGATTACAAGAAGATAACTATAACGGTATTTTATTAAGTTTACCTAAATTAAAGATAGAATAATAATTTTTAAAAAATTCTCAAAATATTTATTTAGAAAGAATTGACAAAATATAACGGACGATATAAGCTAATAACCATAAAGTCTACCGGAAAGGTCGGAATAGGATTGTTACCCCTCAAAAACATCTATTTTTTACGATTAAAACCGACTTTTCCGATTGGCTATAAATATGCTGTGGGAGGCATACATAAGCTAATAAGTTCGAAGGGTATAACTATTAAACAGTTAGGGTGGGGACAATGAAGAAAAAGACAAAAAAATGGGCTGGTGTATTTTCGGTATTACTGAGTAGTTCGCTTGTGTTATCTGCTTGTGGGGGACAGGAAGATACGGCTTCTACAGAACCGGTAAAAAAGCAGGATTTAAAAGACGCTAAGATTGAATCAATTCCAGCTACAGATAAAAAGAAAAGTCCAGAGAAAGCAAATCAGCGAAAAGATACTTTTATTACAGCCATTTCTAAGCCAGGGGGAGTTTTCCTTCCGTATTTTCAAGATAATGGTTGGGATGGAAATGTAACGTCTGTTATTTTTGCGTCACTGGTAACAACAGACAAACAAAGTAAACCTATTCCGGACCTTGCAGAAAAATGGGATATTTCTGCTGACCAGTTAACATATACATTCCATTTACGTAAAAATTTAAAATTTAGTGATGGTTCGTCTTTAACAGCGGATGACGTAGCATTTACATTAACACTACTTCATGATAAAGCGTATGAAGGTGGATTGGATATTGCTCAGTATGCTGTTAAAGGCGGGAAAGAATATAAAGAAGGAAAAGCAACTTCTATTGAAGGAATTCAAGTTGTTGATCCACAGACAATTAAAATTACAACTGAAAAAGTTAATTCACAGGCGCTAACGAATTTAGGTGGCCCAGTGCTATCAAAAGCTTATTATGGAAAAGATTATAAACAAAATACAAGTTTAGACTATTTAAAAGCATTATATGGGCAACCAATTGCAGCGGGTCCATATAAATTTGAAAAATATGTTCCAGGTCAAGAAGTACGCTTTGTTGCTAACGAAAATTATTATGCAGGTAAACCAAAAATCAAAAACTTTATTTATAAAATCACATCAGGTGATACTGGATTCCAATTATTCCAAACAGGTGAACTGGACTATAGTGGATTTAGAGCAAATCCTGAGAATATAGACCAATTAAAAGGATTAGAGTTTGCAAATATTAATCTTGAATCATCAAGTGATATTGCTTATATCTATGTAAATAATAAGAAATCGTATTTGAAAGATAAAAAGGTACGCCAAGCACTTACTTATGGATTAGACCGTAAGAAGTATGTGGATACAGCTTTACAAGGATATGGCTCTGTTGCTAACGTACCAATTGCGCCAGTTTCATGGGCATATACAGAAGAAGGTATTAATAAATATCCACACGACGTAGAAAAGGCTAAAAAATTATTGGATGAGGCTGGTTGGAAAGTAGGTTCTGACGGGGTTCGTGAAAAAGATGGTCAAAAATTAAAATTAACATACTACGCATCAAATACAGGTAAAACAAATGATATCTTTATTCCGATTGCAAAAGAAAGTTACAAAGAAATTGGTGTTGAATTAAATCCAGAATTGATGGACTTTAATACGATGCTTTCAAAAGTAGGAAAAGGTGACTACGATTTAGCAGCAGTTTCAACACCAGGAATTAGTGATCCAAGTGAAGTTGTAAGTGAGTACTTATCAACTAATCCAAAAAGTGATACGGGTTATAATAATCCGAAAGTAGATGATTTGATTGTAAAAGGTATAGGAACGACAGATATTGAAAAACGTAAAGCGATTTATAAAGAGCTGTATAAAGAGTTAAGTGATGATCCACCAGTTATTTTATTAAACTATCGTAAACTACTTTATGCTCATAATGCACGTATAAAAGGAATTAATCCAGAAAAGTACGATAGCATTAGTTCCAATTTACCAGTGTTATCTATTGAACAATAAGGGTTGACCTAAATAATAGAAGACGTTTTTTCACACAGCAATGGAATGGTAGCTGTTTTGAAAAAATGTTCTTCTATTTTTAAGTAAATAGGATTGGGGAGACAAAAGGTGAAAACATATATCATTCGTAGGTTCCTTCAAATGATCCCTACATTGTTTGGTACATCTATTATTATTTTTTTCTTATTTGCACTTTTGCCGGGAGATTATATTGATTCAAATCCAAAGTTAACACCAGAGAGAGCCCAAGAATTAAGGGAATTATACGGCTTAAATAAACCAATTATTGAAAGGTATTTTCATTGGTTAGGGAATGCTTTGCATGGTGATTTTGGATTTTCTTTACAGTATCAAGAACCTGTAACTTCATTACTTAATAAATTTATTTGGAATACATTTATCGTTGCTGTTGCTGCTTTATTTTTCACTTGGATTATCGCTCTTATTATTGGGGTTATTTCTGCAACAAAGCAGCACTCTTGGTTTGATAGATTGGTAACAATCGGTGTCTTTGCAGCAATGTCATTTCCATCATTCTTTATAGGACTATTTTTAATTAAATTATTAGCAGTTGATTTAAAATTACTACCTATTGGTGGCATGATTGATATTGGGAGTAACTCAACAGGGATAGCATACATATTAGAAGTATTACGTCATATGATTCTACCTGTATTTATTTTAACGCTTCTTGGTGTAGGATCATTAACACGATATTTTAGAACCAGCATGTTGGATGTTGTTAGGCAAGATTACATTCGTACTGCTCGTGCAAAAGGCTTAAAAGAAAGAACCGTTATTTATAAACATGCATTGAAAAATGCAATTTTACCAGCAATTACATTACTCGCTTTTGAATTACCAGGTTTATTTTCAGGGGCTATTATTATTGAACAGATTTTTAACTGGCCAGGGATTGGGAGTATTCAATTAGAAGCATTAAACTTCCGTGATTATACGGTATTAATGGCTTTTACGATGTTTCTTTCGTGTTTAACAATTATGGCTAATTTCTTAGCAGATATTGTATATGCGTTTGTTGATCCAAGAATTCGATTGAAGTAAGGGGGGAAAGATATGGAGACTATTACACCACTAATAAAGAAAAAGAAAGAACGGAAAAAGGGTAACGAATCATCACCATGGCGCCAAGCGTATAAAAAAATTAAGAAAAATAGGATGGCATTGTATGGCCTATACGTTTTAATATTTATGTTTTTATTTAGTTTTATCGGTCCGATCTTTTCACCGTATGCTGATGGGAAAGTACAAGTAACACAAATTAATAAACCACCCAGCTTGTCACATTGGCTTGGAACAGACCAGTTGGGACGAGATATTTTAACTAGACTTATGCAAGCAGGACGTATTTCATTAACAATTGGTTTAGCGTCGATGCTACTATCCGTTATACTAGGTGCTCTATTAGGAGCAATTGCTGGTTTTTATCGAGGGGTTGTTGATCATCTAATTATGCGTGTTGCGGATGTGTTAATGTCCATTCCGGGATTACCGCTACTTATTATAATGGGAGCAATTTTATCAGAATGGAAATTACCATCGGAATACCGTTTATATGTTGTAATGATTATTTTAAGTTTAGTAGGATGGCCAGGACTTGCCCGGCTTGTGAGAGGACAAATTTTAACATTGCGGGAGCAAGCCTTTATGCAAGCAGCAGATGTATTAGGATTAAAGGATTCTCGGAAAATTATTCATCATTTAATTCCTAACGTCTTTCCGTTGCTTATTGTTGTAGCAACTTTGGGTGTTGCAGGTTCAATTTTAAGTGAATCCGCACTAAGTTACTTAGGTCTCGGCGTCGTTCCACCTACACCATCATGGGGGAATATGATTAGTGCAGCTAACTCGTTAATTGATTTCCAAAAGCGTCCGTGGTTATGGATTCCGCCTGGTTTTGCAATTTTTATAACAGTTGTATCCATTAATTTACTTGGTGATGCACTTCGTGATGCGTTAGATCCAAAGATGAGACGGTAGGTGAGAAGGTATGAGTAAAGCGGTAGTAGAGCTGAAAGACTTACAAACACACTTTCAGACAGAAGAAGGGACAGTAAAAGCTGTGAATCATGTTAGCTTTACAGTTCGAGAAGGTGAAACTGTTTGTGTTGTAGGCGAATCAGGTTGTGGGAAAAGTGTAACAGCTTTATCTATTATGGGACTTATTGCTGAATCAGGCAGTGTAGTAGGTGGAGATATTTTATATGAAGGAAAAAGTCTTTTAGGAATGAAAGAGAAAGAGCTTCGTAGTTTACGAGGTAATGATATTGCGATGATTTTCCAAGAACCGATGACATCGCTGAATCCAGTCTTCACTGTAGGGGAACAAATCGTAGAGACGTTAAGGGAGCATGAATTACTTAGTAAGAATGAAGCGTATAAGAAGGCAATTGAGTTAATTCGTAAAGTCGGCATAGCTCGTGCGGATGAAATCGTCCATTCATATCCGCACGAACTGAGTGGTGGTATGTTACAACGTATTATGATTGCTGTTGCACTTAGTTGTAATCCGAAGTTATTAATTGCGGATGAACCGACAACGGCTCTTGATGTTACGATTCAAGCTCAAATATTAGACTTATTAAGACAAGTAAAAGAAGAATTTAAAACATCCATTTTATTAATTACACATGATTTAGGCGTTGTAGCAGAAATGGCTGATTACGTTGTCGTTATGTATGGTGGGAAAGTAATTGAAGAAGCACCAGTACTAGAAATATTCCAAAATCCGAAACACCCGTATACGAAAGGCTTGCTGAAATCAAAACCAGTGATGGGGAAACGAATAGATAAACTATATTCTATTCCAGGGCAAGTTCCTAATTTAGTCGGTTTGGATGAATTTTGCTACTTCAGCGGTCGTTGTGAGCATTGTATGGAAATATGTAAAGAAGAAGCGCCAAATCTGAATGTACATGATGAGAATCATAAAGTAGCTTGCTGGTTATATGAGGAGCGTGCGGGACAATGAGTGAACCATTATTAGAAGTAAAAAACTTAAAAACATATTTCCCAATTAAAGGCGGCATATTTAGTAGAACGATTGGACATGTGAAAGCAGTTGATGGAGTAAGTTTTACTATTAATAAAGGTGAAGTTTTCGGTCTCGTTGGTGAATCAGGAAGCGGAAAAACGACGATAGGAAAAACAATTTTACGTCTCGTTCAAAAAACGGAGGGAGAAGTGAAGTTTAAAGGACACGATGTTCATTCTCTATCAAAAGAGGAATTGAGAAAACATCGTCCTAATATGCAGCTTGTGTTTCAAGATCCATTTAGCTCATTGAATCCGAGAATGAGGATTGGAGAAGCACTTGGCGAGCCGATGTTGGCTCACGGACTAGCGACGAAAGAAAATGTTCGTGAAAAAGTGACAGAAGTATTAGAGTTATGTGGCTTAGCCCCATATCATATTGACCGGTATCCTCACGAGTTTTCTGGTGGACAACGTCAGCGTATCGTTATCGCAAGAGCTATGGTATTAAATCCGGAATTTATAGTAGCTGACGAACCTGTGGCAGCACTAGATGTATCTATTCAAGCACAGATCATTAATTTATTTAGTGAGTTACAGGAGAAAAAGGGACTATCTTATTTGTTCATTTCACATGATTTAAGCGTAGTAGAGCACTTATGTACGAAAATTGGAATTATGTATTTAGGAACGATTGTGGAAACAGCGCCGCGTGATGAGTTATTTGCGAACCCACTGCATCCGTATACAAAAGCATTGTTATCAGCTGTGCCAATACCAGATCCAACAGTGAAGCGAGAGCGGATTATACTAGAGGGTGATATTCCAAGTCCAGCAAATCCACCTTCGGGTTGTCGCTTTCATACACGTTGCCCGTTTGCAACAGATATTTGTAAACAAACGGTACCAGAATTCCGTAATGTTGGTGAAGAGCATTTTGTTGCTTGTCATCATGTATAAAAGAAAAGGACCCTTTCAAATTGAAAGAGTCCTTTTTTATTTACTAGATGAAGTTTGTTGCAATACAAATTTCTCGATTGCATGAGCAACACCATGCTCATTATTTGTTAATGTTACGACATCACATAATTTTTTTACATCTTCTTCAGCATTTCCCATTGCAACTGATAAGCCAGCTACTTGTAACATTGGCACATCATTAAAGTTGTCCCCAATCGCAATAGTATCTTCAATTGGTATATTGAAATAAGCAGCCATTTCTTGTAGACCGTTCCCTTTATGACCATGCTTATCCATAATTTCTAAATTAGTAGGAGCTGATGCCGTAACTGAAATATCAGTGTCTTCTTGTAACATGCTTAATAGCTGTGCACGATGCGCTGCATTAAATGTCAAAATGAAGAATTTAGATATTTCTAATTCTGGATTATTTACAACATCTTCTATTTTTTGGAAATCAGTAATTAAGTTTGATTTCTTTTGTTTTTCTGTAATTCTTTCAAGTTCTTCAAGTGTAACATCTAGTGCATGCTTGTTTTCTTCGAACGCTTGCATGACTTGATCTTGCCATGTATATGGAGAATAAACTCCTTTATTCGTATATAGCTTATAAGGAAAACCTTCAGATTCTAGTAATTTTGCAAGCTTGTATACTTTATCGTTTTGTAAACAACGCGAGTTAATTACTTTTCCATCCACATAAACAATTGCCCCATTGCTCGCTCCAACTGGAAGAGATAGTTTATATTCTTCCAATAATTTCAAAGCATCCTCTTTTGCACGACCAGAACAAATCATGACTATATGACCAGCCTCTTTTGCAGTTTGGATAGCTTGTAAGTTCTCTTTGGAGATTTCAAGATTAGATGATAGTAGCGTACCATCCATATCTAATGCGATTAATTTCAAAATGACCACCTCTTTGCTTTTATTATACATAGTTATATAGAGGAAACATATAAACTTATCTTGGAAAGATCGTATTTTATCTCGCGTGAACCGTCAGTAAAAATTTGATAGGCGCCATCTTATTACTTTGAATATGTACTTTAATTTGTAACAAAAATAGAGGTATGTATGAGGGTGTTTCGTTATATGACTGTAATGTTACAATAACATTACAAATGTCAGTTTAGTAGAAAGTGCATTAAAACGGGGTTTTTAAGGGTGTTTATAAAAAAACGTAAAAAAAGTGTAATAAAATTTACGTAATTATATTGCAACGTAGCAATAGTTATGTTACATTAATGTTACAAACGTTACGTTAATAACTTTAATGTAACGCTAACATAAAAACTATGAAATAAACATTTCTTAGAAATTACATATAGATAACTTATTAAAAAGGAGGATACATAAAATGAAAGAGCAAGTATTACAAGTAACAAAAGGTGACTTCGTAGGATCAGCAAGTGGAGCAGTAGTATTAACAGCATTAATCGTATTTCTATCAAGCGTATTAGTATAATAGAAGTTTTGTAATAAAAGAAAAAGAGAGGAGAATGCAAAATGAAAGAGCAAGTATTACAAGTAACAAAAGGTGACTTCGTAGGATCAGCAAGTGGAGCAGTAGTATTAACGGCATTAATCGTATTTCTATCAAGCGTATTAGTATAATAGAAGTTTTGTAATAAAAGAAAAAGAGAGGAGAATGCAAAATGAAAGAGCAAGTATTACAAGTAACAAAAGGTGACTTCGTAGGATCAGCAAGTGGAGCAGTAGTATTAACGGCATTAATCGTATTTCTATCAAGCGTATTAGTATAATAGAAGTTTTGTAATAAAAGAAAAAGAGAGGAGAATGCAAAATGAAAGAGCAAGTATTACAAGTAACAAAAGGTGACTTCGTAGGATCGGCAAGTGGAGCAGTAGTATTAACGGCATTAATCGTATTTCTATCAAGTGTATTAGTATAATAGAAGTTTTAAATCATACAAAATGAAAGGAGAATGAGGAATATGAACAGTGAACAAGTGTTACAAGTAACAAAAACAGATTTATTAGGATCATTAGGTGGAGCGGTAGTATTAACATCATTTATTTTATTCCTTGCAAATGTATTAGTATGAGACATATAAATACAATCATTCAAAAAAAATAAAGACTCTAGCATATTAGTAAGTAGTTAATATGTTGGGGTCTTTTTTGTTTTCCTCTCATATATATCTTCAAGTATTAATATTCCCTCCGTCATGTAAAGAGAAAAAAGTCGAATTTTATATGTAAGAAAAAAAGAGGAATTTGACAGAAAAGATAGAAAATTTTAAAGGTCAGAATTTGTTAGCTTGCTAACTAATTTCTATTAATTGATGTTGGAAGCGTTTTCGGTTGGTTTTAAATATGGACCATTTAATCTATTTACAGGGGGATGAGAATTTTATGAAACAAAAATCTATGGATACGCTAGCTGCACAAATGGAGGACTTTTTTCCGGTACGTGATGTAGATCATTTGGAATTTTACGTAGGAAATGCAAAGCAATCAAGTTATTACTTTGCGAGAGCATTCGGTTTCAAAATTGTGGCTTACTCTGGATTAGAAACTGGTAACCGTGAAAAGGTATCTTATGTTCTTGTGCAAAAAAATATGCGTTTTGTTGTGTCTGGAGCTTTAAGTAGCGATAATCGTATCGCAGAATTTGTAAAGACACATGGTGATGGTGTAAAAGATGTTGCTTTACTTGTTGACGATGTTGACAAAGCATACTCGGAAGCTGTGAAACGTGGTGCCGTCGCGATTGCTCCACCTGTGGAATTAACAGACGAGAACGGTACATTGAAAAAAGCAGTTATTGGTACGTATGGTGATACAATTCACACGCTTGTAGAGCGTAAAAATTATAAAGGAACATTTATGCCAGGATTCCAACAGGTGGAGTTTAATATTCCGTTTGAAGAGTCAGGTTTAATTGCTGTAGACCACGTAGTTGGTAATGTTGAGAAAATGGAAGAATGGGTTAGCTATTATGAGAATGTTATGGGCTTTAAACAAATGATTCATTTTGATGATGACGATATTAGTACAGAGTATTCAGCATTAATGTCGAAAGTTATGACAAATGGAAGTCGTATTAAGTTCCCTATTAACGAGCCAGCAGATGGAAAGAGAAAATCGCAAATTCAAGAATATCTAGAATTCTATAATGGAGCAGGTGTACAACATCTTGCTTTATTAACAAGCGATATTGTTAAAACAGTGGAAGCGCTTCGTGAAAATGGCGTGGAGTTTTTAGATACACCTGATACTTATTATGATGAGTTAAGTGCGCGAGTTGGGAAAATTGATGAAGAAATTGATAGGTTAAAAGAATTAAAGATTTTAGTAGATCGCGATGAGGAAGGATACTTACTACAAATCTTTACGAAACCAATTGTAGATCGTCCAACTTTATTTATTGAAATTATTCAACGTAAAGGTTCTCGCGGATTTGGAGAAGGGAACTTTAAAGCATTATTTGAATCAATTGAAAGAGAACAGGAACGTCGCGGAAACTTATAAGATTTGTATCCACCAGCAAAAGTCTCTTTGCTGGTGGAAATTTCATTTTTATAGGGAGGAATCATGATGAAATTTGTTACATTTCGTCTTCCTTCGAAAGAAATGCGAGCTGGATGGCTTGAAGGTGACAAAGTAATTGATATGAATCTTGCTAGTGATGGAAAATTACCTTCTTCTATGTTCGCCTTTTTAGAGAAAGCGGATGAGTATGTAGAAGTATTGCGTAATATAGAGAATCCAGAAAAGGGTATATATTCCTTAGAGGAAGTGCAATTAGCGGCGGCAATTCCTAATCCGAGTAGTATTCGGGATTTTTACGCGTTTGAACAGCATGTAAAAACGGCCCGCGGCCGGAGAGGGCTAGAGGTTGTACCTGAATGGTACGATATCCCGGTTTTTTATTTTACGAACCATCGTGCTGTAATTGGTCCGGATGATTTTGTAATTGGTCCGAAGAAATCTAAAAAGCTTGATTATGAGTTAGAGATCGCTTGCGTAATTGGGAAAGAAGGAAGAAATATTTCTCGTGAGCAAGCAGAGGAATACATTTTTGGTTATTGTATTATGAACGACTGGAGTGCAAGGGACTTACAAGCAACAGAAATGAAGGTAGGACTTGGTCCAGCAAAAGGAAAAGATTTTGCAACTTCATTAGGAGCGCACCTTGTTACGAAAGAGGAATTGGATGTTTATCGTAACGGTGACCGTTATGAGTTAGAGATGACTGCTCATGTAAATGGAAAGCTATTATCAAAGGGGAACTTCCAAGATATTTACTATACATTTGCTGAAATGATTGAACGTGCTTCGGAAGACGTTACGTTATATCCAGGCGATGTGATTGGTTCTGGGACAGTAGGAACAGGTTGTGTTTTAGAACTGGGTACGGAAGAGTGGCTGCAAGATGGGGATGTTGTAGAACTTACGATTACTGGTTTAGGTACGTTACGTAATACGGTCAAAAAAGAAATGGAAGCAGGTGATGGGCATGTTTTATCGTCACATGGGGGAGCTACCTCATAAACGACATGTACAATTCCGTAAAAAAGATGGGTCGCTTTATCGCGAACAGGTAATGGGAACAAAAGGTTTTTCTGGTACGCAATCTATTTTGTACCATCATTATATGCCAACGGAAGTAGGTCATGCGGCATTATCTCATTCTTGTCAGTTGCAGTATGAAGAAGATGTAGCTCTTGCTCATCGTCATTTTCGCACAAAAGAAAATAAAAAAACTGGCGATGCAGTAAGCGGAAGAAATTTTATGCTTGGGAATGAGGATTTATTAATTGGAATAGTGGCTCCAACAGAAAAAATGGACTATTTCTACCGTAATGGTGATGGTGATGAAATGTTATTTGTTCATTATGGAACAGGGAAAATTGAAACGATGTTTGGAACGATTCACTATCGAAAAGGTGATTATGTAACAATCCCAATTGGAACGATTTATCGTGTTATTCCAGATGAAGGAGAGACTAAATTTCTTGTTGTAGAGGCAAATAGTCAAATCACAACGCCGCGTCGCTATCGGAATGAATATGGACAATTGTTAGAGCATAGTCCGTTTTGTGAGAGAGATATTCGTGGTCCTGAAAAATTAGAGACGTATGATGAAAAAGGTGAGTTTGTCGTAATGACAAAGTCGCGAGGGTATATGCATAAACATGTTTTAGGGCACCATCCGTTAGATGTTGTTGGTTGGGATGGCTATTTATATCCGTGGGTCTTTAATGTAGAGGACTTTGAACCAATCACAGGTCGTATTCATCAGCCACCTCCAGTACATCAAACGTTCGAAGGTCACAATTTCGTTATTTGTTCTTTCGTACCACGTTTATACGACTATCATCCAGAATCTATTCCGGCACCATATTATCATAGTAACGTGAATAGTGATGAAGTACTGTACTATGTAGAAGGAAACTTTATGAGCCGGAAAGGTGTGGAAGAAGGTTCTATTACACTTCATCCGAGCGGAATTCCTCATGGGCCGCATCCTGGTAAAACAGAGGGAAGTATAGGGAAGAAAGAAACACTTGAACTAGCTGTTATGATAGACACGTTCCGTCCGCTTCGTATTGTAAAGCAAGCACATGAAACAGAAGATGAAAAATATATGTATAGCTGGATTGAAGAAGGTTCACATACTATGAAATAGGTAAAAAGAGGCATGCTCAATAAGTGAGCATGCCTCTTTTGTGGAATCGACATGTATAATAATACCAAAAAAAAATACGGAAAGATATATAGAAACAACGATAAGGATATTGTATGTTCTGAAAGATTTCTACTTATTTCGACAAAAGTATTGACTGGGGAAAGTACAATGAGTAAAATAAAAAAGCGAATTAAAAATTTTCAGAAAATTTAAAACTTGGAGGAGCATGCTATGAAGCAAATTTTTCAAAAGAAGCCTATTGCAAAGCTAATGCAAGAGAGTAAGCAAAAGACGTTAGCAAGAACATTGGGTGCATTGGATTTAACTATGCTTGGAATCGGGGCAATTGTTGGAACAGGTATTTTTGTTCTAACGGGCGTGGTAGCAGCAAAACATTCTGGACCAGCTATTATATTATCATTTGCGATAGCCGCGTTAGCCTGTGCCTTTGCTGCATTTTGTTATGCTGAATTCGCTTCTTCAGTTCCTGTCTCAGGCAGTGTGTATACGTACACATATGCGACGATGGGAGAGGTATTCGCATTTTTAATTGGATGGGACTTAATGCTTGAGTATTTACTCGCTACATCTGCTGTAGCAAACGGTTGGTCCGCTTATTTTCAATCTTTATTAAAGGGATTTGGGATCCATATTCCTACCATTCTCTCCTCGGCCCCTGGTACAGGAAAGGGTGGAATAATTGATTTGCCTGCGGTTCTAATTATTTTAGTGATGACAGTTCTTTTATCTAGAGGTGTTCGTGAAAGTGCACGAATAAATAACATTATGGTGTTTATTAAATTAGCGGTTGTTCTCATCTTTATCTTTGCTGGTTTTAATTATGTAAAACCTGAAAATTGGACACCTTTTATGCCGTTTGGCTTAGATGGTGTAATGGCTGGAGCTGCGACAGTGTTCTTCGCATTCATAGGATTCGATGCAGTTTCAACGGCAGCAGAAGAAGTGAAACGTCCACAACGTGATTTACCAATTGGCATTATTGCATCTTTATTAATTTGTACGGTTCTTTATATTGTTGTTTCACTTATTTTGACAGGAATTGTTCCATACGGACAGTTAAATATATCAGATCCAGTTGCTTTTGCACTTCAATTTATTGGACAAGATAGTTTAGCGGGAGTAATTTCAGTAGGAGCAATTACAGGAATCACAACAGTAATGTTAGTTATGATGTATGGGCAAGTACGTGTTTCGTATGCAATGAGTAGAGATGGATTATTGCCGAAGCGCCTTGCTAAAGTCCATCCAAAATTTAAAACACCATTTTTAAATACATGGACAACAGGAATTATTGCAGCACTTATTTCAGGATTAATAGATTTAAATGTGTTAGCGCATCTTGTAAATATGGGGACTTTATCAGCCTTTGCACTTGTAGCTGTTGCTGTTATTGTAATGAGAAGAACTCATCCGGATTTACCAAGAGCATTTAAGGCACCGCTTGTACCATTTTTACCAGCATTAACGGTGATTTTTTGTTTATATTTAATGCTTCAGTTATCCGGAACTGCTTGGATTAGTTTTGGGGTATGGATGGTTATCGGTATTGCGGTTTACTTCTTATATAGTCGAAAACATAGTGCTTTAAATAATAGTAAAGACGAAGAAGATGCAGCAAATTTATAAGTTGAAAAATCCATTCTAATTCTGTTAGGATGGATTTTTTATTCTGAAAATTTACATTTTTCTGATTGTGTATATAATATAATTGTTGGGGAACTGAGGGGGGAATGTATGAAAAATACGTGGCGTGAGTTAAGGGAGATGGACCGAAACATATGGATTCGGTTTATTGGCGAAACGTTAAATGGAATTGCAATGATGATGTTGATGCCTTTTTTTGCACTATATTTAAAAGATAAGGTGGATTCGTTATTGGAAGTAGGGGTTATTATGGCACTTTCTCCGATTGCCGCAAGTTTCGGTTCTCTTCTTGGTGGGAGGATTGCTGATATATATGGAAGAAAGCCAATAATGATCTTTTCAATGGTGAGTAATGCTTTGTTCATGCTAGGTTTTTTATTTATAGAAGGATTTATTCCTTATGCTATTTTATCTATTTTTTTAGGACTCAGTAATTCATTATTCCATCCCGCTGCATCAGCGATGGTTGCGGATGTAACAGCACCTGAAAAAAGAACCGAGGCATACGGTTTATTGCGGATGGGGTACAATATAGGTGCTGCAATTGGCCCGATAATGGGTGCTTCAGTAGTTATGTTGTCGAAGAACCTTGTGTTTATTATTGCCTCGTCTACGATGTTATTTTATGCATTACTTGTATTCATTCTTATTCAAGAGACAATGCCAAAGGGCGCGAATAAAGAAGAGAATAAAGAAAAGGAATCAGGGGCGGTTTGGAAAATTGTAATGAGAGATAAGGCACTAATGATTTATTTGTTAGCAGGTATCATTATTTCGATGGGATTTTCTCAAACAGAAGGTATGTTGCCGCTGCACTTTGATAATGAAATGAAAGGCATTTTTGGAACTAACAATCCATATCCATATTTAATGGCTTTAAATGGACTATTAGTTGTGTTGTTCCAATTTCAAATTTCAAAATGGGCCACAGATAAACCTGTCGGAAAGACGATGTTATATGGTGCATGTTTGTTCGGGATTGGTTTGTTCTTTATAGGATGGTTACCGAAGTGGTTTGGAGAATTTGATGCAAATGCTACGATTATTTTAATAACGTTGCTGTTCGTTTATGCCATATATACGTTAGGTGAGATGATTATGTCGCCTGTACAGATGACGTTTGTAGCGAATTTGGCTCCTGAGCACTTGAGAGGGACTTATATGGGAGCTGCAAGTTTGCAGTGGATTACAGGAGGCGCATTCGGTCCACTTCTTGGTGGTTTTTTATTGGATCGATTACTTGGCCACTTTCTATTTACAATTTTAGCTGTAGGATGTGTAGTTGCAGGTATTGTATATGTTTCTTTAGATCGTCTCGTTGAGCAAAGGCAAAAAGGCAAACTGACCAAACAATCTTCTTAATGAGTAGATGACATACACAAAAAGGGGATTTCTACATATTTTAGGTACATAACTAGATTGGATTACAATTTTATCCCACTATTTGTGGGCAGTAAGACTTCCACCTCAAAATTCGGCGGGAGATAACTGCCCGATTGGTGCGGGCTGATAATTAGTGGGGATGGCCCCTCGTTAATGAAAGTTTCACTGTATTTTAGAATTTAATTTTGTATATTTATGAAGAAAGTTAAGTAGAAAAAGTATAGAAAACCAATAAGTGGTGTCATTTAATTATTTGTGGAAGTTACATTTTATTTCAAATAGGAACTACCTATTTTTATAAAAAGTGCTAAAATAGAAAAATGAAAACAATTGGTTAGGGTGATTTCAGTGACAAAAATTAAATTAGGTTTATTATATGGTGGAAAATCAGCTGAGCATCAAGTTTCGCTACAAACGGCTCTTGCTGCTATTAAAGCATTAAATCAAGATAAATTCGAGATTCATCCAATTTATATTACAGAACAAGGTCAATGGGTGCGCGGTGAGCGTATTGAAGGTGAAGTAACAGATGTTGAAGTTCTAAAAATGAGCGGCGCAGAAAATGCGATTTCTCCGCTATCATTAAGTACAGAAATCATTCCATCTGCAGCTTCTGAAGAAAATGCTATTGACGTTATTTTCCCATTATTACATGGACCAAATGGTGAAGATGGAACGGTTCAAGGATTATTAGAATTAATGAACATTCCTTATGTAGGAAATGGTGTTCTAGCATCAGCTGCTGGTATGGATAAAGTTGTTATGAAAAACATCTTCGCAGAAGCTGGATTGAAACAAGCGAAGTATGCATCGTTTATTCGTAGTGCATGGGAAAAAGATTGTGAAACAGCATATGAAAAAGTAGAAGAAGTTTTAGGATATCCTTGCTTCGTAAAACCAGCAAACCTTGGTTCAAGTGTTGGTATTAATAAGTGTAAAAATCGTGAAGAGCTTGAGAATGCATTTGAAGAGGCATTCCAATTTGACCGCAAAATTATTGTAGAAGAAAATATCGTTGGACGTGAAGTAGAAGTTGGTGTATTAGGTAATGATGAACCGAAATGTTCAGTTGTAGGTGAAATCGTACCGAAAAAGGACTTCTATGATTATAAGTCGAAATATATCGATGGCGATACAGCATTAATTATTCCGGCTGAAATGACAGAAGAAGAGTCTAATGTCATTAAGCGAGATGCAATTATTGCATTCCAATCGTTAGATAGTGCTGGCTTAACAAGAGCTGATTTCTTCTTAACGAAAGATGGAGAAGTATATATTAACGAAGTGAATACGATGCCAGGGTTTACGCCGTTTAGTATGTTCCCTCTACTATGGCAACATACTGGATTACCGTATCCGGAATTAATTGAAGAGCTAATTCGTTTAGCGATTGAGCGTCACGAAGAAAAACAAAAAATTAAATATACAATCTAACAAAAAAGGAGGAAGCACTATTCGCAGGAATAGTGCTTCCTCTATGTAAGGAGTGTTCTCATGATAAATCGAACGTTAAAACAAGTAGAACAGATGGTAAATGGTACGGGATTAGCAGAGCAATATGAGGGAATTACTATACAAGGAGTGTCTATTGATACGAGAAAAATCGAAAAAGGCAACCTATATGTTCCGATTCAAGGTGAACGTTTCGATGGACATGCTTTTGTAGATAAAGCCGTTGAAAATGGAGCTGTGGCGACATTATGGATGAAAGATGTAGCAAATCCACCTAAGAATCTTCCCGTTATTTTTGTAGAAGACACGCTATCGGCATTACAAATGTTAGCGAAAAACTATCGCGATCAATTGGATGTGAAAGTTATTGGTGTGACAGGGAGTAATGGTAAAACATCTACAAAAGATATTGTAACAAGTCTTCTTGCAACTAAATTCAAAGTTCAAAAAACAGAAGGCAACTTTAATAACCATATCGGGTTACCTCTTACTATTTTAAACTTAGAAGAAAATACAGAAGTAGCTGTATTAGAAATGGGTATGTCAAGCCAAGGGGAAATTGAATTCTTATCTAAGTTAGCTCGTCCAAATGCAGCTATCATTACGAACATTGGTGAGGCACATTTAATGGACTTAGGCTCTCGTGAGGCAATTGCTGAAGCGAAATTAGAAATTGTGACAGGATTACAAGAAGGTGGAGTGTTCGTATATAACGGAGATGAGCCATTATTAACAAATCGTGTTCCTGAAATGAATTTAATAGCTGAAACAGTTACTTTTGGCGATGCTAGAGCAAATGATTACTATCCAACGACTGTAACATTACAGGCAACTGGGACACATTTTAAAATGAATAGAGAAGAAAATATTTCATTTTACTTACCAGTATTAGGAAAACACAATGTGTACAATACGCTTGCTTCAATGGCAATTGCGAAATATTTTGGTGTAACGTGGGAAGAGATGAAAGAAGGTTTAGTAACACTTCAAATGACAGGCATGCGTATGGAAATTGTAAAAACAAATAGTGGATTAACAATTATCAATGATGCTTATAATGCAAGTCCGACAGCTATGGAAGCAGCATTCCACTTAATGAACGGTTTAGATGGATTTGCTAAGAAGATCGTTGTACTCGGTGATATGTTAGAGCTTGGAAATCAAGAAGTACAGTTTCATTATGAAGTCGGTAAATTAATCGATCCAGCAAAAATTGCATATGTGTTCACATATGGTAAATTAGGGGCTCAAATTGCTGAAGGAGCAAAAATTAATTTCCCTATTGAGCGTGTAAAAGCGTATGATAATAAAGAAGAGCTAGTAAAAGAGTTACAAGCAGTAGTTGATGTTAAAGATGTTGTATTAATAAAAGCATCTCGCGGCATGAAATTGGAAGAAGTAATTACGATGTTGAAATAATTGGTGTATATAAATAGGGATGATAGATGCGAAAATAGAAGAAACTTATAATAAGCGCTTACAGTAAATATAAAAAAATAAAAGTGAAGAAAAAAACTCTGAATATGAAAATAAGGTAACAGTTGGGTTTGCTTTTTGCACATACAAAACTTATAATTGATAAAGTGTAATAACGTTTAGAAGTATTTTCGCGAAGAATATACGCCCGTTTATATACGTGAGCATTCAGGAAAAGGGCTTTTCCGCAAATTCGGAAAACGCCTTTTTTTAAATGATAAGTATAGGATAGAAAAGGAGAAGTAACATTGACAACATTTCGAGAATTAGGATTAAGTGAGTCTTTACTACAATCTGTTGAAAGTATGGGCTTTGAAGAGGCTACGCCGATTCAAGCTGAAACAATTCCACATGCATTGCAAGGTAAGGATATTATTGGGCAAGCGCAAACAGGTACAGGGAAAACAGCAGCATTCGGATTACCACTATTAGATAAAGTGGATACAAATAAAGAAGCAGTTCAAGGTATTGTTATCGCGCCAACGCGTGAATTAGCAATTCAAGTTGGAGAAGAGCTGTACAAAATTGGTAAACATAAACGCGTTCGTATTTTACCAATCTATGGTGGTCAAGATATTAACCGCCAAATTCGTGCTCTAAAAAAACACCCACACATTATTGTTGGTACGCCGGGTCGTATTTTAGATCATATTAACCGTAAAACACTTCGCTTACAAAACGTAGAGACAGTTGTTCTTGACGAAGCGGATGAAATGTTAAACATGGGCTTCATTGAAGATATTGAAGCGATTTTAACAGATGTGCCAGATACACATCAAACATTATTATTCTCAGCGACAATGCCAGATCCAATCCGTCGTATTGCTGAGCGTTTCATGACTGAGCCTCAACACATTAAAGTAAAAGCAAAAGAAGTAACAATGCCAAACATTCAGCAGTTCTATTTAGAAGTGCAAGAAAAGAAAAAGTTTGACGTATTAACACGCTTATTAGATATTCAATCTCCAGAGCTTGCAATCGTATTCGGTCGTACAAAGCGTCGTGTTGATGAATTATCAGAAGCATTAAACTTACGTGGTTATGCAGCAGAAGGTATTCACGGTGACTTAACACAAGCGAAGCGTATGTCTGTATTACGTAAATTTAAAGAAGGTGCTATTGAAGTTCTTGTTGCAACAGACGTTGCTGCACGTGGTCTTGATATTTCAGGCGTAACACATGTATATAACTTCGATATCCCACAAGATCCAGAATCATACGTTCACCGTATCGGTCGTACTGGCCGTGCAGGTAAAAAAGGTATTGCAATGTTATTTGTAACACCACGTGAATCAGGACAATTAAAAAATATCGAGCGCACTACAAAACGTAAAGTTGATCGTATGGAAGCACCGACACTTGACGAGGCATTAGAAGGTCAACAACGTTTAATCGCTGAAAAACTTCAAAGTACAATTGAAAATGATAATTTATCATACTACAAGCGTATTGCAGAAGAAATGTTAGAAGAGAATGATTCTGTAACAGTAGTAGCTGCTGCTTTAAAAATGATGACAAAAGAGCCAGATACAACTCCAATCGCTTTAACATCAGAACCACCAGTTGTTTCAAGAGGTGGCGGTTCTAAAAAACGTGGCGGTAACGGAGGCGGATACCGTGATGGTAACCGTAATCGTAGTCGTGACGGACGCGGCGGTGGCGATGGTCGTAACCGTGATCGCAATCGTGATGGTGGTAGCCGTGGTGGCGATGGCCGTAACCGTGATCGCAATCGTGATGGTGGTAGCCGTGGTCGTAAAGGTGAAGGTCAAGGTCGCCCTGGATCTTCAAATGGACGTGGCGAAAGAAAACATCATAGCCGTCCACAAGCTTAATAAAAAAGAGAATGCCCTTTGCTGGCATTCTCTTTTTTTATTTCTGTAATTGTACATACTACATAATAACTTGTGTAGAAAAGAGGTGCTACATGCTTGTAAGACTTGGGTATGTTGCGATGAGTGTACATTTAAAGAATGCATCTCCATCTCAAACGATGACATATGCGCAGTTTCAACGAATTGATGATCGGGAGGCTGCAATTCGTAAACTCGAAAGAATTGCTAATTCGAATTTAGAAAATTGTTTACGGTTATTAAAGCATAATAAAGGGCATGATATATCTTTCTTTCGGCTTAGTTCCAAACTTGTTCCTTTGGCGAATCATGAGGAGTTGTTAGAGTGGAACTATATTCGCCCCTTAAAAGAAAATTTAAAAGTGCTAGGTGATTACGCTATTCGAATGAATATGCGTATTGATTTTCATCCAGATCATTTTGTTGTGCTGAATTCACCTGAGAAGAATATTTTTAAACAATCTGTAAAGACATTGCAGATGCATAAAAAATTATTAAAAGGTATGGGAATTGCACATAAGCAACGATGCGTATTACATGTGGGTGGAGGTTATAACGATAAGGAACTCGCATTAGAACGATTTATAGAAAATTGGTCAAGTGTTCCAAGAAGTATCCAAGAGATGATCATATTAGAAAATGATGATACGACTTTTTCTTTAGAAGAAACATTGTATTTAGGTGAAAAATTAGATATTCCAGTCGTGTTTGATTTGCATCACCATATGATGAATAATGATCGAGAAGATTGGCATGAAGATTGGGCGCGTGTTGTACATACGTGGGAATCGTCTTTGTTACCGGTGAAAATGCACATTTCTAGTCCTAGAGAGGGAAAAGACCCGAGAGCACATGCGGACTTTATTAATGTAGATACTTTTTTATCTTTTTTAAAAAAGATAAAGGGAAGTGTTTCGCAAATTGATTGTATGATTGAAGCGAAGAAGAAGGATGAGTCTTTATTTCAATTAATGAGAGATTTAAGTAAACAAACAGATGTAGAAATTGTCGATGGTGCGAGCTTTTATATTAAATAAGCTCTGCACCATCGAATTTTTTTGTTAATAAAGGGGTGCAAATACCGCCAATGATCAATCCTGTTAAATGGCTTATAGGGTTAGCAGAGGGATTGAAGAAAGTGAATAGTAGTAATATACATATCATGATTGAAAAAATAGCGATGTCTCTTGGATTGGAAGAACGATATCGACTATACAATAGAAATAATTGTGCACCTAGCAATCCGAAAATACCACCAGATGCTCCGGCATGAATATATTCAAGAGGCATAATGAGATAAGAAGAAATATTTCCAAGAATACCAGAAAGGAAAAAAATAATAATGAAAGAAAAGTGTCCTAGTTGTTTTTCAATAGAAGAGCCAAGCACAAATAAACAAATACTATTAGAAAGGAAATGTTGTAAGTCTACATGTACAAGTAAGGAAGTTATGAGACGCCACCATTCTCCTTTAGCGATATATTCATTGTAGGATGCCATAGGAAAGAGAAGGAAGTCGCTTGACATAATCATGACTAATTGTATGAGAAGTAAAGCGATGACGATTGGTTGTAAGGAAATGCGGGCAGAAGGTATTAGCATGTTGTGAGTATCACTCCTTTTGCATCAGAAAGATTCTCTGTTATTCTTACAATATGAAAAAAGAAAGCTAAATAGAAGAAGGGGATTTTGAAATGATTGTAGGAATTGGAATCGATATTATTGAATTGAATCGAATTGGAAAAATGCTAGATGGAAAACTTAAATTTATGGAGCGTATTTTAACTGAAAGTGAACGTAATGTTGCTAAGGAGCTGAAGGGAAGTCGCCTTACAGAGTTTGTAGCTGGAAGATTTGCAGCGAAAGAGGCGTATTCAAAAGCGGTAGGAACTGGTATTGGAAAAGAAGTAAGTTTTTTAGATATTGAAGTAAGGAATGATGATAGAGGTAAGCCGATTCTCGTTACAAGTACAGAGTATATTGTTCATTTATCAATTAGTCATAGTAAGGAATTTGCTGTTGCTCAAGTTGTTTTAGAAAGCTCGTCACGCTAGTCTGCATATTTTATATCTTTGTCTCATATATTTGATGTAGCGATAAGGAAGGTACATCTTCCATTCATTTATAGGGGCAAAGGGGCTGAAGTGATGAAAAGGCGTCTGTTTTTAGTTCTTGTCGGTTTATTAACCGTTTTTGTGTTGGCGGGTTGTATGGAAAAGAAACAAGATGATGTTGTGAGAGATTTAGAGGCGAAAGTAAAAGGGATAAAAAGTTATCAAGCTGAAGCGAAATTATCTATTAAAACAGGAAATGAGCCTCAGGAGTACAAGGTAGAAATATGGCATAAGGAACCTTCTTTTTATCGTGTGAATTTGCAGAATGCGAAAAAAGATCAAAGCCAAATTATTTTAAGAAATGAAGAAGGGGTATTTGTATTAACGCCAGCACTTAATAAGAGTTTCCGTTTCCAAAGTGATTGGCCGCAAAATAGTAGCCAGGCTTACTTGTATGAATCCCTTGTGAGAGATATTTTACAGGATAAGAAAAACCTTACTTTTGAAAAAACAGATAAGTATTATATTTTTAAAACAAAAACAAACTATCAACATCAAAACATGTTGCCGAAACAAGAGATTACATTGAAGAAAAGTGATTTAACACCAGTTTCGGTGAAGTTAATGGATAATGATCAAAATGTTCTTGTGAAAGTAGATTTCTCAAAAGTGAAATTTGATGCGAAATTTGATAAAGGTGCATTTGATACGAAACAAAATATGTCTAGAGCGCAAGTAGATGTTCAAACAACAGCGAAAGAAGACAAACCATTTGCTATTTTGTATCCGCGTGATACGCCGCAAGGTATGGTTTTGAAAGATGAAAAAGAGTTGAAGACAGACAGTGGCAAGCGTGCGATACTCACATACACTGGAAGTAAGAAATCCTTTACTTTGATACAAGAAAAGGCAAAAGTTGCAGAGGCTTCGTCAGCGATAAGTGTGAGCGGAGAATTGGTTGATCTTGGCTTTACAATTGGGGCATTGACGAAAGATTCTTTAACGTGGTCGCATAACGGAGTAGAATATATGCTCGTGTCTAAAGGTTTAGAGCCGAAGGAGCTATTAATGGTTGCTCGTTCAGTTACAGAGAAGCAAGTGAAGTAAACTTCTTAGACGTGGTGATATATGTGCACCACGTCTTTTCTTAGTTTGAAGGGTGGATTTCATAAAAGAAGCATATAAAAGAATAAGCTTCGCATATCGTGTATAAGGAAGTGTATTTATGGAAGAAGCACCATTTTACCGTGACACTTGGGTGGAAGTGGATTTAGATGCGATCTATAACAATATTACACACATTAAAGATTTCATTCCAAGTGATGTAGAGATTTTTGCTGTAGTCAAAGCGAATGCATATGGACACGATTATGTACCGGTAGCTAAAACGGCATTAGAAGCAGGGGCGACAAGGTTAGCGGTTGCCTTTTTAGATGAAGCTCTAGTGCTTCGAAGGGCTGGTATTACTGTACCGATTTTAGTGTTAGGTCCTTCCCCGCCTCGTGATGTCAATGTAGCTGCTGAAAATGATGTAGCGTTAACTGTTTTTCAAAAAGAATGGGTAGATGAAGCGATCAAACTTTGGGATGGTTCATCTACAATGAAATACCACATTAATTTCGATAGTGGTATGGGGAGAATTGGAATACGCGAACGAAAAGAATTAAAAGGGTTTTTAAAGAGTTTAGAAGGTGCGCCGTTTTTAGAATTAGAAGGAGTTTATACACATTTTGCAACAGCGGATGAGGTGGAGACTTCTTACTTTGATAAGCAATATAACACATTTTTGCAGCAGTTAAGTTGGTTGAAAGAGTTCGGAGTGGATCCTAAGTTTGTCCATACAGCTAATAGTGCTGCAACGCTACGTTTTCAAGGGATTACATTTAATGCAGTACGAATTGGCATTGCGATGTATGGGTTATCCCCGTCTGTAGAAATACGCCCTTTTTTACCGTTTAAATTAGAACCGGCGCTATCGCTGCATACGAAAGTTGCTCATATTAAACAGGTGATTAAAGGGGATGGGATTAGTTATAACGTCACTTACCGAACGAAAACGGAAGAATGGATTGCAACTGTTGCGATTGGATATGCAGATGGATGGCTTAGAAGATTACAAGGGTTCGAAGTGCTTATAAATGGTAAAAGGGTACCGATTGTAGGTCGAGTAACAATGGATCAATTCATGATACACCTTCCTTGTGAAGTGCCGCTTGGTACGAAAGTTACACTCATTGGAAAACAAGGTGATGAGTATATTAGTGCTACTGAGGTTGCTGAATATTCCGGGACTATTAATTATGAAATTATTGCAACGATAAGCTTCCGTGTGCCGAGAATATTCATACGGCACGGCAAGGTTGTAGAAGTAATCAATTATTTGAACAATATATAGAATGTAGTATGATTTGCTTCTTGTCATTTGAGAGGACTGTTCATTGGTTAAGAATAAGCTCATTTTGATGAGAAGCTTTTTACTTATCATTACTTTTAACATAATTTAACGTGAATTTTGCAGGGGAACTCTTTCGTTTCTTGTTTGTAATAAGATAAAAATAAAAGAATATGAATGTTTTGTTTGTGAATTGGAAAACATAAGCAAGGAATAAGGAAGTCTTTGCAACAGGCTCCATACAATGGTATTATTACAATAGGTGTCATATATATATTTGGGTGTGTAGTTGACGGTGGAGGTGTATTTTTGTGTCCGAATCAAGTGTAACTACTGAAATCGTGGTTCGGTTGCCAAAGCAAATGGTAACGGAATTGGACGGAATTGGAAAACAAGAGAATAAGAATCGCCATGAACTAATTTGCCAGGCAACACAACTGTTATTGCGTCAACATAAGACGAAGAAACGCTACCAACATGAATCAATGCGACGTGGGTACATTGAAATGGGAAAAATTAATCTTGGTATTGCATCGGAAGCTTTCTTAGCAGAGTATGAAGCAGCTCATACAGTAGAACGCTTAGTTAGCGGGGGGTAATATTTTGATTGTAAAACGCGGCGACGTGTATTTTGCAGACCTTTCCCCAGTTGTTGGTTCTGAGCAAGGAGGCGTTCGTCCGGTTCTTGTCATTCAAAATGACATCGGAAATCGTTTTAGTCCAACGGTGATTGTAGCGGCTATTACTGCACAGATTCAAAAAGCTAAATTACCCACTCATGTGGAAATTGATGCGAAAAAGTACGGTTTTGAGAGAGATTCTGTTATTTTACTTGAGCAGATTCGAACAATCGATAAGCAGCGCTTAACGGACAAAATCACTCACTTAGATGAAGTGATGATGATTCGTGTAGATGAAGCGCTACAAATTAGTTTAGGACTAATAGATTTTTAAATCGGCAGTTTAAGTTGCTCTCTTTACAGGGCAACTTTTTTTTATTATAGAGGAGGTTACGGTTGTATATGGAGATGGTAGATAATCGACAAGCGTTAATGAAAATGTTAGTGAAGGAATTAGGCTTTACCGAAAAGCAAGTTCGTCATGTTATTCAATTAACAGAAGAAGGTAACACAGTTCCATTTATTGCTCGTTACCGAAAAGAATGGACAGGCTCTTTAGATGAAGTGCAAATTCGTACAATTTTAGAGAGATGGCAATATATGATGCAGCTTGAAGATAGGAAAGAAGAGGTTCTTCGTCTTATTGATGAGAAGGGGAAACTGACAGGAGAGTTACGTCAGCAAATTGTTAAAGCTGTAAAGTTGCAAGAAATAGAAGATTTATATCGTCCATATAAAGAGAAAAGAAGAACGAAAGCAACGATTGCAAAAGAAAAAGGACTAGAGCCGTTAGCTGAATGGTTATTGTTATATAAGAAAGAAGATCCAAATCAGAAGGCAGTGGAGTTTATTAACGCAGAGAAAGAAGTGCAATCTGCAGAAGAAGCATTACAAGGTGCCCAAGACATTATTGCAGAAATCGTTTCAGATGAAGCAGCTTATCGTAGTTGGATTCGTAATGTTACTTTTAGAAAAGGTGTTATGTCTTCGTCCGTAAAAGATGAAGAGAAAGATGAAAAGAATATATATGAAATGTATTACAGTTATGAAGAACCGTTGCAGAAAGTAGTACCGCATCGTGTATTAGCGATGAATCGCGGTGAGAAAGAAGATATATTGAGAGTTTCTGTTGTTCCACCAGTAGATGAGATAGTAACTTTCTTATATAAGAGAGTAATTCGTGATAAAGATTCTAAAAGTGCACATTATGTAAAGTTAGCAATTGAGGATGGTTATAAACGATTAATTCAATCCTCCATTGAAAGAGAGATTCGAAAAGAATTAACAGAAACAGCTGAGGAACAAGCGATACATATTTTCTCTGAGAACTTACGTAATTTGTTATTACAACCTCCAATGAAAGGAAAGGTTGTGTTAGCTTTAGATCCTGCATATAGAACGGGTTGTAAATTAGCTGTTGTAGATGATACGGGGAAGGTTCTATATATTGATGTTATTTATCCGCATCCACCTGTTCGTAAATATGAAGATGCAAAAACGAAAGTTCTTTCCATTATAGATAAATATCAAGTTGAAATGATTGCGATTGGGAATGGTACAGCTTCTAGAGAGTCGGAAGAATTTATAGTTGATGTATTGCAAAATGTGAAACAAGAAGTCTTCTATATTATTGTGAACGAAGCTGGTGCGAGCGTGTATTCGGCCTCCGATTTAGCTCGTGAGGAATTTCCGAATTTACAGGTTGAAGAAAGAAGTGCTGTTTCTATTGGGAGACGTCTGCAAGATCCACTTGCTGAACTTGTGAAGATTGATCCTAAATCAGTTGGGGTTGGACAATACCAACATGATGTATCTCAAAAGAGATTGAATGAATCATTAACATTTGTAGTAGAGACGGCAGTTAACCAAGTCGGTGTGAATGTAAATACAGCTTCAGTTGCGTTATTGCAATATGTTTCGGGTTTATCGAAAACTGTTGCGAAAAATATTGTGGCAAAGCGTGAAGAAGAAGGGAAATTTACAAAACGAACAGACTTAAAGAAAATACCGCGTTTAGGTGCGAAGACATATGAACAATGCATAGGTTTCTTACGTATATTAGAAGGGGCAAATCCGTTAGATCGAACGGGTATTCATCCAGAACAATATAAAAATGTTGAATTGTTATTGAAGAGTCTAGGGTTATCAAAAGATGACGTAGGACAATTGCAATTACAAAAGAGCTTAGAAGAAGTGGAGATTTCTAAGTTATCGCAAGAAACGGGAGTTGGGGAGCCGACATTAGTTGATATTATAGATGCGCTCATTAGTCCAGAGCGAGACATGAGGGATGAGTTGCCTAAACCGCTTCTGAAAAAAGGGATTTTGAAATTAGAAGATTTAAAACGTGGTATGGAACTGGAAGGAACAGTTCGTAACGTTGTTGATTTTGGTGCTTTTGTTGATGTAGGTGTAAAACAAGATGGTTTAGTACATATTTCTAAACTAAGCAAACAGTATGTGAAGCATCCGTTAGATATTGTATCTGTCGGACAAATCGTCAAGGTATGGGTAGATGATATTGATACGAAAAAAGGTCGCGTTGCACTATCCATGTTGCCGATTGAATAGTAAGAGAAGAGAGCAGATGAAACTGCTCTTTTTTTATGGGATAAAACGTGTAATGGATTATGAGCTTTGATGTATTTTGCTATAATAAAACCAGCATTCATTTAGTAATTTAATTTGATACCGGTTTTTTTCAAAATATGCGCGTTGCATTTGTTTTTTTAGCCACGTAGGCATAGGAATCCCTCCTTGTTTAATCCTACTCTCAAAAATCTAAGGTACTATTGATGAGAGGTTGGTGAGTGGATTTCTATTCATGCTATATTTTTAGAAACCACGCTTCTTGAATGAGGATGGGTATATGTACTATTTAATATATGTATAAGGGAGGAGAAAAGTGTAAAAATATTTTTTAGTTTAGGAGGAATGAGAGTGGATGAGCAAGAAATACAGCGTCTGGTGGAAGAAGTATCACTACAATACTTCGGAATGCCATTTTTACATAGAGCTATGTTCAACAGTAGGTTGCGAACAACTGGTGGACGTTATCTATTGAATACACACAATATTGAACTGAATTATCGATATTACGAAATGTATGGGAAAGAAGAGTTAGTCGGAATCATTAAACATGAGCTTTGTCATTATCACTTACATATTACAGGAAGGGGCTATAAGCACCGGGATAGAGATTTTCGTGAATTGTTAAAAGAAGTTGATGCGCCACGCTTCTGTAAACGAATAATTAATGAAGAGAAGGAAAAAAAGGTTTATACGTATGAATGTATGGGCTGCTCGCTTCAATATGTAAGAAGACGTCAAATAAATACAAAAAGATATGTCTGCGGAAAGTGTAAAGGGAAACTGAACCTGATAAAGAAAATATCTTGACAGTGAAAACGCAATCCAGTATATTATAAACATGTCACGTTTGTACAAGATGTTGTGAAAAAACGTCTTGACTTACGATAAGAAATTTTATAAGATACAAATTGTCTTTATTATTCCGCAGTAGCTCAGTGGTAGAGCTATCGGCTGTTAACCGATCGGTCGTAGGTTCGAGTCCTACCTGCGGAGCCATACAGAGAAGTACCCAAGTGGCTCAAGGGGCTCCCCTGCTAAGGGAGTAGATCGCTAACGCGGTGCGAGGGTTCGAATCCCTTCTTCTCTGCCATATATACTGGCCCGTTGGTCAAGTGGTTAAGACACCGCCCTTTCACGGCGGTAACACGGGTTCGAATCCCGTACGGGTCACCACTTCGGAGGATTAGCTCAGCTGGGAGAGCACCTGCCTTACAAGCAGGGGGTCGGCGGTTCGATCCCGTCATCCTCCACCATATAAATTATATAAATAGTATC
>NZ_JADAXF010000007.1:0-204045 GCF_019837435.1 Bacillus sp. 16GRE42 | reverse complement strand
GAATAACCCTAAAGAAGAAAAAAGAATGAAAATGAAGCTATTTAAAGTAATAGTAATGATTTTTTGTTTTTCAGGTTTTCCAAGTGCTCCTAAAATAATCTCTATGATAGGAAACGTTATTTCTACCACAAGTATATATTTTAAATAATTACAGCAATGACTGCGATAAAAAGGAAGACAATAATGAAAAAAGTGTAGTTCGTCTTTTCATTATTGTCTTCCTTATAAATAAAATGAATATAAATGATATGCTTTATATTAAAGCATAGGGAATAAGTATACAAACCGTTATGTGTACAATAGATCTCTAGAAATATATATTCTAATTTCTTATCCTTTTTGCATATAGTTACAATTCTTCTTTTGAATATAACTAAAACACGAACGTTATTGGTGAGTAATAAAAAAACATTCGATTATTTATTGACATTGTTTATGAAATATTGTTAATATAGCCATAGAAACAATAATATATAAGACCTCATATAATCGCGGGGATATGGCCTGCAAGTCTCTACCTAACGACCGTTATTCGTTAGACTATGAGGGAAAGTCACTCGGTATTTTTCTATTCACAAGGGATACGTATGCCTGAGTAGAGCGCTTTCTCTCATAGTAAAAGAGAAACTGTTCTATTTCAGGCTTTTTTTATTTGAATCGGGGGGATTCTAATATGAAATCACTAGTTGGAGTCATAATGGGAAGCACGTCAGACTGGGAAACAATGAAATATGCTTGTGACATTTTAGATGAATTAAATATACCGTATGAGAAAAAAGTTGTATCTGCTCATCGGACTCCGGATTATATGTTTGAATATGCAGAGACGGCTCGTGAACGTGGGTTGAAAGTTATTATTGCTGGAGCTGGTGGAGCAGCGCATTTACCAGGAATGGTTGCAGCGAAGACGAATCTTCCTGTAATCGGAGTTCCAGTTCAATCAAAAGCGTTAAACGGCTTAGATTCATTATTATCCATCGTCCAAATGCCAGGAGGGGTTCCAGTTGCAACTGTTGCAATTGGTAAGGCTGGTTCAACAAATGCTGGTTTACTTGCTGCACAAATACTTGGATCATTCCATGATGATATACATGATGCATTAGAATTGAGAAGAGAAGCAATTAAAAAAGATGTGCGCGAAGGTAGTGAGCTAGTATGACGAGAATCATTTTACCTGGAAAAACAATCGGCATTATTGGAGGCGGCCAGCTAGGAAGAATGATGGCATTGGCAGCTAAGGAGATGGGATATAAAATTGCTGTTTTAGATCCTACAAAAAATTCACCATGTGCACAAGTTGCTGATATTGAAATTGTTGCACCATATGACGATTTAAAAGCAATTCAGCATTTAGCGGAGATCAGTGATGTTGTGACATATGAATTTGAGAATATTGATTATAGATGTTTACAATGGCTTGAAAAACATGCTTACTTACCGCAAGGCAGTCAGTTGTTAAGTAAAACACAAAATCGTTTTACAGAAAAGAATGCGATTGAGAAAGCTGGGCTACCAGTAGCAACGTATAGATTAGTTCAAAATCAAGATCAGCTTACTGAAGCAATCACTGAGTTATCATATCCTTCCGTCTTGAAAACGACGACAGGCGGATATGATGGGAAAGGTCAAGTTGTTTTAAGAAGTGAGGCTGACGTTGATAAAGCACGAGAGCTTGCGAATGCAGCAGAGTGTATTTTAGAGAAATGGGTGCCTTTTGAAAAAGAAGTATCAGTTATTGTGATTCGTAGTGTAAGTGGTGAAACGAAAGTATTTCCGGTAGCGGAAAATATTCATGTAAATAACATTTTGCATGAATCTATCGTTCCAGCTCGCATTACAGAAGAACTTTCTCAAAAAGCAATTGCTTATGCACAAGTGCTCGCGGATGAACTAGAACTTGTGGGAACACTAGCGGTAGAGATGTTTGCTACAGCTGATGGTGAGATTTACATTAATGAATTAGCACCAAGACCTCACAATTCAGGACACTATACACAGGATGCATGTGAAACGAGTCAATTCGGTCAACATATTCGAGCAATCTGTAATTTACCTCTTGGAGAAACAAATTTGTTAAAACCAGTTGTCATGGTAAACATTTTAGGCGAACATATAGAAGGGGTCCTAAGACAAGTGAATAGATTAACCGGGTGCTATTTACACTTGTATGGAAAAGAAGAAGCAAAAGCGCAGCGAAAAATGGGGCATGTTAATATTTTAAATGATAATATTGAAGTCGCTCTAGAAAAAGCGAAGAGTTTGCATATTTGGGACCATCAAGAACAACTGTTGGAGGGAAAAAAATGATTAGTCGTTATACACGCCCAGAAATGGGTGCAATTTGGACGGAAGAGAACAAATTTAAAGCGTGGTTAGAAGTTGAGATTTTAGCTTGTGAAGCATGGGCTGAGCTTGGCGATATTCCAAAAGAAGATGTTAAAAAAATTCGTGAGCATGCATCATTTGATATTGATCGTATTTATGAAATTGAAAAAGAGACACGTCATGACGTAGTTGCATTTACTCGTGCTGTATCAGAAACACCAACATTAGGTGAGGAACGTAAATGGGTTCATTACGGTTTAACATCTACAGACGTAGTAGATACAGCGTTATCTTACATCTTAAAACAAGCGAATGAAATCATATTAAAAGACTTAGAAAACTTTGTAAGCATTTTAGCTAACAAAGCGAAAGAGCATAAATACACGATCATGATGGGAAGAACACACGGTGTTCATGCAGAACCAACAACATTTGGTTTAAAAATGGGTCTTTGGTATGAAGAAATGAAACGTAACGTAGAGCGTTTCAAACAAGCTGCTGATACAGTTCGCGTTGGTAAATTATCTGGTGCGGTTGGTACATACGCAAATATCGATCCATTTGTAGAAAAGTATGTTTGTGAAAACTTAGGATTAGAAGCAGCACCAATTTCAACACAAACATTGCAACGTGATCGCCATGCTCATTACATGTCAACACTTGCACTAATCGCAACATCTATCGAAAAGATGGCAGTTGAGATTCGTGGTTTACAAAAGAGTGAAACACGTGAAGTTGAAGAGGCTTTTGCAAAAGGCCAAAAAGGTTCTTCTGCAATGCCACATAAACGTAATCCAATCGGATCAGAAAATATGACTGGTTTAGCTCGTGTTATCCGCGGTTATATGATGACAGCGTATGAGAATGTTCCATTATGGCATGAGCGTGATATTTCTCACTCTTCGGCAGAACGCGTAATTTTACCAGATGCTACAATCGCATTAAATTACATGTTAAATCGCTTTGGTAATATCGTTAAAAACTTAACTGTATACCCAGAGAATATGAAACGCAATATGACAAGAACATACGGCTTAATTTATTCTCAGCGTGTAATGCTTACATTAATCGACAAAGGTATGGTACGTGAAGAAGCTTATGATATCGTACAGCCTAAAGCGATGGAAGCGTGGGAAACACAAGTACAATTTAAAGAGCTTGTAGAAGCTGATGAGCGTATTACGAGCAAGTTATCACAAGAAGAAATTAATGAATGTTTCAACTATGAGCATCATATGCAACACGTTGATACAATCTTTGAACGCCTTGGGTTAAACGAAGCGTAAAATTTCATATGGCACAGAATAGAGTCATTCTGTGCCATTCTTTATTAAAAAATTATTCACATTTTTCAAACTACAGGGGGCTTGCGAAATGCAAAAGCTAGAAATGCTGTATGAAGGTAAGGCAAAAAGAATTTATCGTACAGAATCAGCAGATATGGTTTGGGTAGAGTACAAAGATAGTGCGACTGCTTTCAATGGGGAGAAAAAAGAGACGATTACAGGAAAAGGTCGTTTGAACAATGAGATTACAACTTTATTGTTCAGAAAGTTACAAGAAGTAGGAATAAAAACACATTTTGTAGAGAAGTTATCTGAAACAGAGCAACTTGTTAAAAAAGTGAGTATTATTCCTCTAGAAGTTGTCACAAGAAATGTAATTGCAGGAAGTCTTTCAAAACGATTAGGAATGGAAGAGGGAACTGTACTTGCAGAACCAATCGTAGAATTTTACTTCAAAGATGATGATTTAGGAGATCCGCTTGTAACGGAAGATCATATTCGTGTATTAAACGTTGCATCACCAGAGCAAGTAAGCGTATTACGAGATATGGCTCTACAAATCAATCAAGTGTTGATTGATCATTTCGCAAGCTGTCGTGTAAGATTAGTAGATTTTAAATTAGAGTTTGGTGTAACAGATGAAGGGGAAATCATTTTAGCAGATGAAATTTCACCAGATACTTGCCGTTTATGGGATGAAACGAGCAATGAAAAATTTGATAAAGACGTATTCCGTCGTGACCTTGGAAATTTAACAGAAGCTTATGAAGAGATTTTAAAACGTTTAGGGGGAATTTCACATGTATAAAGTTAAGGTATATGTAACGTTAAGAGAAAGCGTATTAGATCCACAAGGAACAGCAGTAAAAGGGGCACTTCATAGTCTTTCGTTCACAGAAGTACAAGACGTTCGAATCGGAAAATATATGGAATTAACAATTGATAAATCAGTATCTGACCTTGACGCAAAGGTAAAAGAAATGTGTGAAAAACTATTAACAAACGTTGTAATGGAAGACTTCCGTTATGAAGTTGAGGAGGTTGTCGCACAGTGAAATTTGCAGTCATAGTATTCCCAGGTTCGAACTGTGATGTCGATATGTTCCATGCAATTAAAGATGAGCTTGGTGAAGAAGTAGATTACGTTTGGCACGATAGAGAGAATTTAGATGAATATGATGCAATTTTACTACCTGGTGGATTCTCTTACGGTGACTATTTACGTTGTGGTGCTATTTCTCGCTTCGCGAATGCAATGAAAGCAGTGCAAAAAGCTGCTGAGCAAGGAAAGCCGATTTTAGGTGTATGTAATGGATTCCAGATTCTTGTTGAATCAGGATTACTACCAGGAGCGTTAATGAGAAACGAAAACTTAAAATTTATGTGCCGAACAGTTCAGCTGCGTGTTGAAAATAATGAAACGATGTTTACATCACAATATGAAAAAGATGAAGTAATCAATATTCCAATCGCGCATGGTGAGGGGAATTACTACTGTGATGAAGAGACTCTTAAACAATTAGAAGAGAATAATCAAATCGCATTCCGTTACGTAGAAAACCCGAATGGAAGCGTTTCAGATATTGCTGGTATTGTAAACGAAAAAGGAAATGTACTTGGTATGATGCCACACCCAGAGCGTGCTGTAGATGAATTACTTGGCGGTGCTGAAGGGTTAAAAGTCTTTCAATCTATCTTAAAACAGTGGAGGGAAACATATGTCGTTAATGCTTGAACCAAATCCAACACAAATTAAAGAAGAGCGCATATATGCGGAAATGGGGCTAACAGACGAAGAGTTTGCCATGGTTGAAAAGATTTTAGGCCGTCTGCCAAATTATACAGAAACAGGATTATTCTCTGTTATGTGGTCTGAACATTGCAGTTATAAAAATTCAAAACCAGTACTTCGAAAATTCCCAACAACAGGTGAGCGCGTTCTGCAAGGACCTGGGGAAGGTGCTGGAATTGTAGATATCGGTGATAATCAAGCGGTTGTATTTAAAATGGAAAGTCATAACCATCCTTCTGCTATTGAACCATATCAAGGAGCAGCAACAGGCGTTGGTGGTATTATCCGTGACGTATTCTCTATGGGAGCACGCCCGGTAGCTCTATTAAACTCACTTCGCTTCGGTGAATTACAGTCACCACGTGTGAAATATTTATTCGAAGAAGTAGTAGCAGGGATTGCAGGATACGGTAACTGTATCGGCATTCCGACTGTTGGCGGCGAAGTACAGTTTGATCCATGTTATGAAGGAAATCCACTTGTAAATGCAATGTGCGTAGGCTTAATTAATCATGAAGATATTAAAAAGGGGCAAGCGCACGGTGCTGGAAATACAGTAATGTACGTAGGAGCATCAACTGGTCGTGACGGTATTCACGGTGCAACATTCGCATCTGAAGAGTTATCTGAAAGCTCAGAAGCGAAGCGTCCAGCAGTTCAAGTAGGAGATCCATTTATGGAGAAACTTCTTATTGAAGCTTGCTTAGAACTTATTCAGTCGGATGCACTTGTTGGAATTCAAGATATGGGGGCAGCTGGTTTAACATCATCTTCTGCAGAAATGGCAAGTAAAGCAGGTATGGGTATTGAAATGTACTTAGATGATGTACCACAACGTGAAACAGGAATGACACCATATGAAATGATGCTATCTGAATCACAAGAACGTATGCTAATCGTTGTGAAAAAGGGTAGAGAGCAAGAAATAGTAGATTTATTTGAGAAGTATGGTCTTGCAGCCGTTACGATGGGGAAAGTAACGGAAGACAAAATGCTTCGCTTATTCCATAAAGGTGAAAAGGTAGCTGAAGTTCCAGCAGATGCTCTTGCAGAAGAAGCACCAATTTATCATAAGCCATCAAAAGAAGCAGCATACTTTGCTGAATTCCAGGCAATGAAAATGGAAACACCAAAAGTAGAAAATTATAAAGAAACGTTATTCGCTCTATTACAACAACCGACCATTGCAAGTAAAGAGTGGGTTTATGATCAATATGATTATCAAGTTCGCACAAGCACAGTTGTTACACCAGGTTCAGATGCAGCAGTTGTACGTGTACGCGGTACAGAAAAAGGATTAGCAATGACGACAGATTGTAACTCTCGCTACATTTATTTAGATCCAGAAGTGGGCGGTAAAATTGCAGTAGCAGAGGCAGCACGTAATATCGTATGTTCTGGGGGAGAGCCACTTGCAATTACAGATTGCTTAAACTTCGGTAATCCAGAAAAACCAGAAATCTTCTGGCAAATTGAGAAATCAGTAGATGGTATGAGTGAAGCTTGTCGTACATTACAAACGCCAGTTATCGGCGGAAACGTATCAATGTATAACGAACGTAGTGGTGAAGCTGTATATCCAACACCGACAGTTGGGATGGTTGGACTTGTACACGATTTAAAACATGTAACAACACAAGAGTTTAAGCAAGCTAGCGATTTAGTTTATGTAATTGGAGAGACGAAAGCTGAGTTTGGTGGAAGTGAATTACAGAAAATGATTCACGGCAAAATTTTCGGTCAGTCACCAAGCATCGATCTAGATGTAGAATTAAAGCGCCAAAAACAAGTATTAGCAGCAATTCAAGCTGGCCTTGTTCAATCTGCTCACGATGTTGCAGAAGGTGGCTTAGCAGTTGCAATTACTGAAAGTGCAATTGGTGCAACAGGTTTAGGTGCTACTGTGAAATTAGATGGAGAAGCAACAGCAGCATTATTCGCTGAATCACAATCGCGCTTCGTTATAACTGTAAAACGTGAAAATAAAGAAGCGTTCGAGAAAGCGGTAGAAGCAATTCAAGTTGGAGAAGTGACAAATACAAATGAAGTAACAATTCATAATGAAGAAAATGAAGTATTACTTACGGCAAATGTAGATGAAATGAGAAAGGCTTGGAAAGGGGCAATCCCATGCTTGCTGAAATAAAGGGGTTAAATGAAGAATGTGGCGTTTTCGGAATTTGGGGGCATGAAAATGCAGCACAAGTTTCGTACTACGGATTGCATAGTTTACAGCACCGTGGACAAGAAGGCGCAGGCATCGTTGTAAATAATGGTGAGAAAATCGTCGGTCACAAGGGGTTAGGTTTAATATCGGAAGTATTTTCAAGAGGTGAGCTAGAAGGCTTAAACGGAAAATCAGCAATTGGACACGTACGATATGCGACAGCTGGCGGAAGTGAAGTTGCTAACGTTCAACCATTATTATTCCGCTTTTCCGATCATAGTATGGCATTAGCTCATAACGGAAATTTAATTAATGCAAAGATGCTTCGTCGTGAATTAGAGGCAGAGGGAAGTATTTTCCAAACAAGTTCAGATACAGAGGTACTTTTACATCTCATTAAACGTAGTACGAAAGATTCTTTAATTGAAAGTGTAAAAGAGGCCCTAAATAAAGTGAAAGGTGCGTTTGCATATCTTTTACTAACTGGAAATGAAATGATCGTTGCGCTAGACCCGAATGGATTCCGTCCTCTTTCAATTGGAAAGATGGGAGATGCTTACGTTGTAGCATCAGAAACATGCGCTTTCGATGTAGTAGGTGCAACATACATTCGTGATGTAGAACCAGGTGAATTACTTATCATCAATGATGAAGGAATTCACGTAGATCGTTTTACAAACGAAGTAGATCATGCAATTTGTAGTATGGAGTACATTTACTTTGCACGTCCGGATTCTAATATTGCAGGTATTAACGTCCATGCAGCGCGTAAAAACATGGGAAAACGTTTGGCGGCAGAAGCCCCTATTGAAGCTGATGTTGTTACTGGTGTACCAGACTCTAGTATTTCAGCGGCAATTGGTTATGCGGAGGCGACAGGAATTCCGTATGAGTTAGGATTAATTAAAAATCGTTACGTTGGACGTACGTTTATTCAACCTTCTCAAGAACTGCGTGAGCAAGGGGTTAAGATGAAGCTTTCAGCAGTAAGAGGCGTAGTTGAAGGAAAACGAGTTGTGATGATTGACGATTCTATCGTAAGAGGAACGACGAGTAAACGAATTGTTCGTATGCTTCGCGAGGCTGGAGCGACAGAAGTCCATGTAAGAATTGCTTCACCACCTCTTAAGTATCCATGTTTCTATGGCATTGATATTCAAACGAGAAAAGAATTAATCGCAGCAAATAATTCAATAGAAGAAATCCGTCAAATCATCGGAGCAGATTCTTTAACGTTTTTAAGTGAAGATGGATTAGTAGATGCAATTGGACGTCCATATGAAGGGAAATATGGCGGTCTATGTATGGCGTACTTCAATGGAGATTATCCAACAGCTCTTTATGATTATGAGCAAGAGCTTTTAGAAAGTATGAAATAAGAAGAAAAAAGCTTCTACTTCTTTTGATGTAGAAGCTAGCTTCTTTCTTAAAACGGCCGGCCCTGTATAGGGAGAAATTAAAAGACGAGGTGTAGATAACGATGGCGAATGCATATAAGCAAGCAGGAGTAGATATTGAAGCTGGATATGAAGCGGTATCTCGCATGAAAAAACACGTACAAACAACAATGAGAAAAGAAGTACTAGGCGGTCTAGGCGGTTTTGGAGGTATGTTTGATCTATCAAAATTTGCATTAGAAGAACCTGTATTAGTATCTGGAACAGATGGCGTGGGAACGAAATTGATGCTCGCTTTTATGGCAGATAAACATGACACAATAGGTATTGATGCAGTAGCAATGTGTGTAAATGATATTGTTGTCCAAGGAGCAGAACCGCTTTTCTTCCTTGATTATATTGCTTGTGGTAAAGCTGAACCTAGTAAAATTGAAAACATCGTCAAAGGTATATCAGAGGGCTGTCGCCAAGCTGGTTGTGCATTAATTGGTGGAGAAACAGCTGAAATGCCAGGAATGTATTCTACGGAAGAATACGATTTAGCTGGTTTTACAGTTGGAATTGTTGATAAAAAGAAAATTGTAACAGGTGAAAAAATTGAAGCTGGTCAAGTATTAATTGGCTTAGCATCTAGCGGTATTCATAGTAACGGTTATTCTTTAGTACGAAAAGTATTACTAGAAGATGGAGAACTATCTTTAGATCGCATTTACGGACGCTTAGAACTACCTCTTGGTGAAGAATTATTAAAACCAACGAAAATTTATGTCAAACCTATTTTAGAACTATTGAAGAAATATGAAGTATACGGTATGGCGCATATTACAGGTGGCGGATTCATTGAAAATATTCCACGTATGTTACCAGAAGGAATCGGTGCAGAAATTGAATTAGGATCTTGGAAAATTCAACCGATCTTCAGTTTACTTCAAGAAGTGGGAAAACTAGAAGAGAAAGAAATGTTCAATATTTTTAACATGGGTATTGGTATGGTAGTAGCAGTGAAGGAAGAAGAGGCAAAAGATATTGTTCGTCTTCTTGAAGAGCAAGGAGAAACAGCTCGCATTATTGGACGTACTGTACAAGGGAATGGCGTTACCTTCAATGGGGGCACAGCACTATGAGTAGATTAGCAGTTTTTGCTTCTGGAAGCGGCTCTAACTTTCAATCTCTCATCAATGCGGTGGAAGAAAATAGATTAGACGCAGATATTAGTTTATTAGTATGTGATAAACCAGAAGCACGTGCTGTTGGACGGGCACATTATCATCATATTCCATGTTTCGCTTTTTCAGCGAAAGCATATGAGTCAAAAGAAGCATTTGAAAAAGAAATATTAAAGAAGCTAGAAGAGTATGAAATTGATTATGTTATTTTAGCTGGATATATGCGTTTAGTTGGGCCGACATTACTAGAAGCTTACAGCGGGAAGATTATTAATATTCATCCATCACTATTACCAAGCTTTCCAGGGAAAGATGCTGTTGGTCAAGCGTTAGAAGCAGGTGTGAAAGTAACTGGAGTAACGATTCATTATGTAGATGCAGGTATGGATACGGGACCAATTATTGCGCAAGAAGCAGTAGTTGTTTCTGAAGGGGATACGAGAGAAAGCTTACAAAAGAAAATTCAACAAGTTGAACATAAATTATACGTAAATACAGTGAATCAAATTGTTCAATCTGTGAAAGAACCAACTGTTAACTAACATACAACCAGGGGTGAAGGATAAATGAAAAAGCGTGCATTAGTAAGTGTTTCAGATAAAACAGGAGTAGTGGAATTTGTTAAAGGTTTACTAGAACAAGGGATCGAAGTTATCTCAACAGGTGGTACGAAAAAATTACTAGAAGAAAATGGCTTACAAGTAATTGGTATTTCTGAAGTAACTGGGTTCCCAGAAATTATGGATGGCCGCGTAAAAACATTACATCCAAACATTCATGGTGGTCTATTAGCAGTTCGCGATAATGAAACGCATGTAGCGCAAATGAATGAGTTAGGTATGCAGCCAATTGATTTTGTTGTTGTTAACTTATACCCATTCAAAGAAACAATCGCTAAGCCTGATGTAACATTTGCTGATGCAATTGAAAATATTGATATCGGTGGTCCAACAATGATTCGCTCTGCTGCGAAAAATCATAAATTTGTATCAGTAATTGTAGATCCAGTAGATTACGATGTTGTATTAGCGGAACTGAAAGAGAACGGTGAAGTAAAAGAAGAAACGAAACGTAAATTAGCAGCGAAAGTATTCCGTCATACAGCGGCATATGATGCGTTAATCTCTAACTACTTAACAGAGCAAATGGGTGAAGAAAGTCCAGAAACATTAACAGTGACATTTGAGAAAAAACAAGATTTACGCTATGGAGAAAATCCACATCAAAAAGCAACATTCTATAAAGCGCCATTCGCTGTAACTTCTTCTGTTGCATACGCAGAACAATTACACGGTAAAGAATTATCTTACAACAATATTAACGATGCAGATGCAGCACTTAGTATTGTAAAAGAATTTACAGAGCCAGCAGTAGTAGCGGTAAAACATATGAATCCATGTGGTGTTGGAGTGGGTACTGATATTCATGAAGCATACACACGCGCTTATGAAGCAGATCCAGTATCAATCTTTGGTGGTGTTATTGCAGCAAATCGTGAAATTGATAAAGCTACAGCAGAAAAGTTACACGAAATTTTCTTAGAAATCATTATTGCACCTTCTTTCTCAAAAGAAGCTTTAGAAGTATTGCAAAGTAAGAAAAACTTACGTCTACTAACTGTAAATATTGAAAAAGCGACAAGTGCAAGCAAAAAACTAACTTCTGTACAAGGTGGTCTTCTCGTTCAAGAGGAAGATACGTTATCATTAGATGAAAGTACAATTTCAATTCCGACAAAACGTGAACCATCAGAGCAAGAGTGGAAAGATTTAAAACTAGCTTGGAAAGTTGTAAAACATGTGAAATCAAACGCAATTGTTTTAGCGAATGATAACATGACAGTTGGTGTAGGTGCAGGACAGATGAATCGTGTAGGTTCTGCAAAAATCGCAATTATACAAGCTAGTGAAAAAGCACAAGGTAGCGCACTTGCATCTGATGCTTTCTTCCCAATGCCAGATACAGTAGAAGAAGCAGCAAAAGCAGGGATTACAGCAATCATTCAACCAGGCGGATCAATCCGTGACGAAGATTCTATCAAAGTGGCGGATAAGTATGGGATTACGATGGTGTTCACTGGCGTACGTCATTTCAAACACTAGTAGAGGATGTTTAAAAGGTCCGGTCAAGATAACTGTCGCATGTCGTCGTTGCATTGCCAGTGCGGTACTCATGTAGGAAAGCTACATTCCGTGTCCTCCTGTCAAATGCGCCTCGACCTGCTCGGTTCTCTGATCCTCCTTTTTAAACCTTTATTGATATGAAAACAAACTAGGAGCAGAGCTTCTAGTTTGTACTTATTTAAGTATTGGGGGATGAAATATGAATGTTTTAGTAATTGGCCGCGGTGGGCGTGAGCATGCTTTAGCTTGGAAGTTTGCGCAATCTGAAAAGGTGGAAAAGGTATATGTAGCACCGGGTAATGAAGGTATGCGCGATGTTGCAACACCAGTTGATATTGATGAAAATGATTTTGATGCATTAGTTTTATTTGCTAAAGAGAATAAGGTTGAATTAACTTTCGTTGGACCAGAAATTCCACTTATGAATGGAATTGTTGATCGGTTTAACGAAGAGGGACTTCGCGTATTTGGTCCGAATAAAGCGGCTGCTGTTATTGAAGGTAGTAAAGCTTTTACGAAAGAATTGATGAAAAAATATGATATTCCAACTGCGGCGTATGAAACTTTTACAGATTATGAAGAAGCAGTACAGTACATTCAAAAAGTTGGTGCACCAATCGTTATTAAAGCTGACGGCCTAGCTGCTGGTAAAGGCGTGACAGTAGCAATGACACTTGAAGAGGCATTACAAGCTGCGAAAGAAATGCTACAAGATGTAAAGTTCGGCGAAGCAAGTAAGAAGGTTGTTATTGAAGAGTTTTTAGATGGACAAGAATTTTCATTAATGGCATTTGTAAATGGAACGACTGTGCATCCGATGGTAATTGCGCAAGATCATAAACGAGCTTTTGATGGTGATAAAGGTCCAAATACAGGTGGAATGGGTGCGTATTCTCCAGTACCACAAATTCCAGAATCAGCAGTTCAAGAGGCGATAAAAACGGTATTACATCCAACTGCTAAAGCGATGATTGCAGAAAACCGCTCGTTTACAGGAATTTTATATGCGGGACTTATTTTAACAAATGATGGCCCGAAGGTAATTGAATTTAATGCACGCTTTGGCGATCCTGAAACGGAAGTTGTATTACCACGCTTAGAAAATGATTTAGTTGATGTATGTAACGCTGTATTAGATGAAAGTGAGTTAACGTTACAATGGTCAGAAGAAGCCGTAATCGGTGTCGTACTTGCTTCGAAAGGATATCCAGAAGCATATAAAAAAGGTGACATTATTAACGGATTAGACGCATTGCAAGATGTAATTGTTTTCCATTCAGGCACAGCGATGAAGCATGGTGATTTTGTAACAAATGGTGGCCGTGTACTATTTGTTGCTTGTAAGGCGGACAGTTTACAAGTAGCGAAAGATAAGGTGTATAAAGAAATCGGTAAAATTGAGAGTGATGGTCTATTTTACCGAAGTGATATAGGATATCGTGCAATTGATCATGAGATGACGAGAAGCTAATATGTAAAAATCCCGCTGATTTCTCAGCGGGATTTTTTATGCATCTTTATCTTTCTTCAATTTTCCTTTTTGCTTTGCCATTTCTCGAAGCAAATACTCGATGTGTGCATTGACGCTACGAAACTCATCATTCGCCCATTTTTCGATGACTGCGTGTAATTCAGGATCAATACGTAATGGAAAGCTTTTCTTTTTAGCCATAATGATTTACAACCCTTTAGTATAGGCTTCCTGTATTAATAACTGGTTGCGCACCTTTATCTGAAACGATGGCAACTAATAAGTTGTTCACCATATTTGCTTTACGCTCGTCATCGAGTTCCAGTACGCCTTCTTCATCTAACATATGGATTGAATCTTTCGCCATCTTCACAGCACCTTCAACAATCTCTTTTCTAGCAGCTAATACTGCTTTTGCTTGTTGACGTTGTAGCATTGCATGGGCAATTTCTGTTGCGTAAGCTAAATGTGTTAAACGAGTTTCTAATACTTCTACGCCAGCGATTTCAAGGCGTGCTTCTAACTCACGCTTTAATTCTTCAGAGATTTCTTCAGTGTTTCCGCGTAACGTGATACAAGTTTCATCTTGGAAATTGTCATAAGGATATTTTGTTGCGACGTGGCGGATTGCTGTTTCGCTTTGAATTTCTACAAATCGATCGTAATGTTCAACACCGAACATTGCTTTTGCAGAATCAACAACTTTATATACGATAACGGCTGCAATTTCAATTGGATTTCCCTCAATATCGTTTACTTTTAACTTCTTACTATTAAAGTTTTCAACACGTAACGATACAGTTTGACGGAATGCGAATGGAATTGTTAAAAATAAACCGTTTTGACGAATTGTTCCTAAATAATTACCGAAAAACGTAATAACTTTTGCTTGGTTTGGTTGAACAATACCAATACCTGTAGCAAGAACTGCGGCTAAAATAATAGTTAATGCCGCTCCTATGAAAATTTCTTGTACAAGGAAAAATACACCGATAGCGGCTAAAATTAAAATCCCGATAATACCGAGAAAACCATTTACATAAAAAACTTGTTTTTCTTTCATATGATCGCCTCCTGATATAAGAATGATATCACTTTTATATCATTTTATGCAAGTGCTTTACACCTAATTTTCTGAAATTATTGATAAGGTATCTCTTATGTATATTTTGAGGTCCGAAACAAGAATATATGTTCTGTTTTATGGTAAAATAAAGAAGACTTAACCGCCCACTGCAGCAGCTAAGTCCCCTTGAGAGCATCTTGCATCGTGACAAATGATTCAAAGCGGTTTTGCCAGGATTATATCTTCAATCGCTGACTCAATCTCTTTGTCAGAAGCGTCAAAACTTCCATTTGACTGTGGTTTGTCGTGATTGGAAGTTTGATTCACTTCTTCTTTAGCATGTCCCTTTTCAGTAAAATTCATGCTAGGCATTTTAAATGCCCCCATATTCATGTATTTTCCGAATTTCCACATTTCAACAACGGGGCAGAAACGAACAATTCCCTCTGCGATTTTCATTGCACCAATCCATAGCAAGACGTTAGACCAAGTGCACCACGGCTTGCGTACAAGTTTAGCACTACTACAGCCGAAGAGGATAAGTCCGAGTGTAATTCGAATTAGGGCATTTATTGTACCGATGTTTTGCTTCATTAGAAAAACACTCCTTTTTATGAAAGTTGAAATAGATAATACTATTTCTCTTATTAGTATCCCGTGTGATTTTTGGGATATGTAATCCAACATTTGACGTTGAAAAAGATGTTGGAATGTGCGTGTGTGTAAGTAGCTTTTTTTGTTATAATGAAAGAATGCACAAAAGGAAATTCAAAATTAAATCCTCTCGTTTGAAAAACTATGGAAGAGGGAATTCCAAACTTAATTCTCCGTTTTAAACAAATATTTAAGATGAAGTTAAAAAAATCCTGATGAAAATAAACTGTTATTTTGACCAGAAATATATAACTAGAGAAAAGAAAGGGTGTTTTCATGTACGATATTTCCGGGTGGAAACATGTATTTAAGCTTGATCCGAATAAGGAGTTAAGTGACGAACATTTAGAAATGATTTGTGAGTCTGGAACAGATGCTGTTATTGTAGGCGGAAGTGATGGAGTGACAATTGATAATGTACTACACATGCTAGTTAGCATTCGTAGATATGCGGTTCCTTGTGTGTTAGAGGTTTCTGATGTGGAAGCAATTACACCAGGATTTGATTTTTATTATATCCCAAGCGTTTTAAATAGCCGAAAAGTAGAATGGGTAACAGGCGTTCATCATGAGGCTTTGAAAGAATTTGGGGATATTATGGATTGGGACGAAATTTTCATGGAAGGGTATTGTGTTTTAAATCCTGAAGCGAAAGTAGCCCAACTTACAGATGCGAAATGTGATGTAACAGAAGATGATGTGATTGCATACGCGCGTTTAGCAGACAAGTTATTGCGATTACCAATATTTTACTTAGAATATAGCGGTACGTATGGAGACAGTGAACTTGTTAAAAATGTAAAAGCAGAATTAAAACAAGCGAAGTTATATTATGGCGGCGGTATTTCTAATGCTGAACAAGCGAAGGAAATGGCACAATACGCTGATACAGTAGTTGTTGGAAATATTATTTATGATGATATAAAAGCAGCGTTAAAAACAGTTAAAGCAGTAAAAGGAGAGTAGGTGCAGGCGTATATGAGTAAGACAGATAGGTTATTAAATGGTTTAAATCCGCAGCAACAAAAAGCAGTACAAACAACGAACGGACCACTTCTATTAATGGCAGGTGCAGGTAGTGGTAAAACACGTGTGTTAACACATCGTATTGCGTTTTTACTTGGTGAAAAAGGTGTAGCGCCATGGAATGTACTAGCTATTACCTTTACAAATAAAGCGGCTCGTGAAATGCGCGAGCGTATTGATACACTTGTCGGACCAGAAGCAGAAGATATTTGGATTTCTACGTTCCACTCTATGTGTGTACGTATTTTACGACGTGATATCGATCGTATTGGTATTAATCGTAACTTTACAATCTTAGATTCAGGCGATCAGTTAACTGTAGTCAAAAAAATTATGAAAGAGCGCAATATTGATCCGAAGAAATTTGAGCCGCGCTCTATTTTAGCTGGTATTAGTAATGCGAAAAATGAATTGTTATCTGCAGATAAATATGCGAAAAAAATTACAATCGCTGATCCATATGAAAAATTAACGAGCGATGTATATACAGAATATCAAAAACGTCTTCTGAAAAATAACTCATTAGATTTTGATGATTTAATTATGACAACGATTCAGCTATTTGAACGTGTTCCAGAAGTACTAGAGTTTTATCAGCGTAAGTTCCAATATATTCACGTGGATGAGTATCAAGATACGAACAAAGCGCAGTACCTTCTTGTAAAACATTTAGCAGCACGTTTTAAAAATTTATGTGTTGTAGGTGACTCAGATCAGTCTATTTACCGCTGGCGCGGGGCTGACATTTCTAACATTTTGTCATTCGAAAAAGACTATGAGAATGCGCAAGTTATTCTGTTAGAACAAAACTATCGTTCGTCACAAAATATTTTAAATGCAGCGAATGCTGTTATTGAAAAAAATTCAAACCGTAAACCGAAAAAATTATGGACAGACAATCAAGTTGGAAGCAAAATCTCATATTACCGTGCTGCGACGGAAAAAGACGAAGCATATTTTGTTGCGAAAAAAATTCGTGACGATATTCAAATGGGAAAACGAAAATATACTGATTTTGCAGTGTTATATCGTACAAATGCGCAGTCTCGTATGGTCGAGGAGATTTTCCTGAAATCTAATATTCCTTACAAAATTGTCGGCGGTACGAAGTTCTACGATCGTAAAGAGATTAAAGACATTTTGGCGTATTTACGTTTAATTGGGAATCCAGATGATGAGATTAGTTTCGCACGTATTATTAACATGCCAAAGCGCGGAATTGGTGCGACTTCTATCGATAAAATTATTAATTACGGTGTACAAAATGGAATTTCATTAACTGCTGTATTCGATGAGATTGAGCATGTTGGAGTAAGTGCAAAAATTACAAAGGCAGTAAAAGAATTCGCTGGTTTATTACACAACTGGGTAAATATGCAAGAGTATTTATCTGTTACAGAATTGGTAGAAGAAGTTATTGAAAAAACAGGCTATCGCGATATGTTGAAAAACGAGCGTACCTTAGAAGCAGAAGGTCGTTTAGAGAACTTAGATGAGTTTTTATCTGTTACGCAAACATTTGAATCTCAAAGCGAAGATAAGAGCCTTGTTGCATTCTTAACAGACTTAGCGCTTGTTGCTGATATTGATCGTGTCGATGAAGATCCAACTACTGGTGAGGAAGTTATTTTAATGACGATGCACTCAGCGAAAGGATTAGAGTTCCCAGTTGTCTTTATTGTTGGGTTAGAGGAAGGAATATTCCCGCATACTCGTTCTCTAATGGAAGAAGATGAAATGCAAGAAGAGCGTCGCCTTGCTTATGTAGGTATTACTCGTGCAGAAGAAGAGTTATATTTATCTAATGCACAAATGCGTACTTTATTTGGTAGAACAAGTATGAACGCTGCTTCTCGATTTATTACAGAAATCCCGGCAGAGCTAGTAGAATCGTTAAATGAAACAGCGCCAAAGCGTGAAACTTCGTTTGGTGCAAAAGGCAGAACGACAACTACAAGTAAAATGACAACTACAACCACAACACGCTCTCGTTCAGCTTTCGCGCGTCCTGCAGCTAAGACGACAGGCGGCGAGCAAATTGGCTGGGCAGTAGGTGATAAAGCTTCCCACCAAAAATGGGGAGTCGGTACAGTTGTCAGTGTAAAAGGTGAAGGTGATGCAAAAGAATTAGATATTGCGTTCCCAAGCCCAATTGGTGTTAAACGTTTGTTAGCTAAATTTGCACCTGTGACGAAACAATAGGAAAGGAATGAGGATATGTCAAAAGAGATAGCAAAACAACGTATAGAAGAACTGCGTGATTTGTTAAATACATTTAACTATCAGTATCACGTATTAGACAATCCTTCTGTTTCTGATGCGGAGTATGACCGTAATATGCAGGAGCTTATAAAATTAGAAGCAGAGAATCCAGAGTTTATGAGTGAAGACTCTCCCTCCATTCGCGTTGGGGGAACTGTTCTTGATATATTTGAAAAAGTAACACATAAGTCACCGATGTTAAGTTTAGGAAATGCATTTAACGAAGGAGATTTACGTGATTTCGACCGACGAGTACGCCAAGGAATTGATGATGCGAATGTAAGATATATATGCGAATTAAAAATTGACGGACTTGCTGTTTCACTTCATTATGAAAAAGGACGCTTCATTCAAGGGGCAACACGTGGTGATGGTGTAACAGGTGAAGATATTACCCAAAATTTAAAAACGATTAAAGCGATCCCGCTCCGTTTAAATGAAGAAGTAACGTTAGAAGCACGAGGCGAAGCTTATATGCCGAAGCGTTCATTCGTTAAGTTAAATGAAGAAAAAGAACAAAATGGTGAAGATGTATTTGCGAATCCGCGTAATGCGGCAGCAGGTTCAATACGCCAACTTGATCCAAAAATTGCAGCGAAGCGTAACTTATCTATGTTTGTGTACGGTCTTGCGAATGTAGAAGAAAAAACAATTCCATCACATAGTGAATCGCTTGATTTCTTAGGTGAACTTGGATTCAAAACAAATCCAAATCGTCGTACATGTGAAACAATTGAAGAAGTTATAGCTTATGTAGAAGAATGGCAAGAAAAACGTCCGTATCTTGATTATGAGATCGATGGAATCGTTATAAAAGTAGATGATGTTGCTCTTCAAGAAAGTTTAGGAACTACAGCAAAGAGTCCAAGATGGGCGATTGCTTATAAATTCCCGGCTGAAGAAGTTATAACAAGATTAACAGGTATTGAATTAAGTGTTGGTCGCACAGGGGTTGTAACACCGACTGCAGAGCTAGAGGCAGTGCGAGTGGCTGGTACTATCGTTCGTCGTGCCTCTTTACATAACGAAGATTTAATTCGTGAAAAAGACATTCGAATTGGTGACTATGTTGTTGTGAAGAAGGCAGGAGATATTATTCCTGAAGTTGTGAACGTTATTTTTGATAAGCGTACTGGTGAGGAAGAAGAATATCATATGCCGACGCATTGCCCAGCATGTGAGAGTGAACTAGTTCGTTTAGAAGAAGAGGTAGCACTTCGCTGTATAAATCCCACTTGTCCGGCTCAAATTCGAGAAGGATTAATCCATTTCGTTTCAAGAAATGCAATGAATATTGATGGACTTGGAGAGCGTGTCATTACACAACTCTTTGATGCTGATTACATTCGTACATTCGCTGATTTATATTCGTTGACGAAAGAGCAATTATTACAGCTAGAAAGATTCGGTGAAAAATCAGCAACGAATTTAGTACAAGCAATTGAGAATTCTAAAGACAACTCATTAGAGCGATTATTATTTGGTCTTGGTATTCGCCATGTCGGAGCAAAAGCAGCACGTACATTTGCAGAGCATTTCGAAACGATGGATGCACTTGTGAAAGCAACGGAAGAAGAACTAAAAGCAATTAATGAGATTGGTGAAAAAATGGCTCAATCCGTTGTGACGTATTTTGATAATGAAGACGTATTAGAGTTATTACAACAATTTAAAGAGTATGGCGTGAATATGGCGTACAAAGGTATAAAAATTGCTGATTTACAAAATGTTGAGTCGTACTTCGCAGGAAAAACTGTCGTTTTAACAGGGAAATTAGAAGTTATGGGACGTAGTGAAGCGAAGAAAAAGATTGAGGCATTAGGTGGAAAAGTAACAGGAAGTGTTAGTAAAAGTACGGATTTAGTTGTTGCAGGTGAAGCGGCAGGTTCAAAATTAGCACAAGCAGAGAAGCATAATGTTGAGGTTTGGAATGAAGAGAGGTTCTTACAAGAGCTAAATAAGTAAGAGGTGCAAACTTACCATGAAAAAAATAGCATTAGCGGTATTAAGCCTTGGCCTACTCGTAAGTGGATGTAGTACAGGTGCCGATAAAGATGAAAAAGTGGTTGAGAAATCGGGGAAAGCAAAAGAACAAGCAATCGTTCCGAAGTACTCTATTTCGGATGAATATTATAAGACGACTATTCCATTTGACGCAGGAGCTGCACGTGGTTTAGTTGTACAAGGAGTAAGTAATCGTCTTGATATAGATGAATTTGAAACAGGATTAATGCGTATTGCAAAAGAATCCTTTAGTACGAAAGATCATTTCTTTAAAGGTGGAAGTGCTCTAGATACTCAAAATTTGCAGATGCTTGTTAAAAGAAAGCGTACAGATGCTGAACAAAAGGAACTAGAGGACAAGTTAAAAAAAGATGCAGTTAAATTTCCAAACATTGGGTTAAACCCAGCGTTAGGTGGAGGATCTGAATCATTAGAGGAAAAAAATAAAAAAAATCCAATATATATTTCAAATATTTTAGAGCATGATTATTATGTGAAAAAAGACGAGAAAGATGAGAAAGGTGAGCGCCAAGGCATTGTAGTTGGCTTAGCGATGAACTCGGTTCATTATTATGAGGAAGAGCATGGTTATCCGCGTGAAGCTAAAATTGAACAAGAAAAAATGTTAGCTGAAGGGAAAAAAATGGCGCAAGAAATCATAAAAGTTATGCATAAAGAAGATCCTGAAACAAAAACTCTTCCGATAACATTTGCGATTTATCGTCAGGCTCCAAAGGCTTCACTCGTGCCAGGTAACTTTGTTTCTTATGCGAATGTTGAAAAAGGCAGTGAAACGGTTGAGGATTGGAAACAAATTAATGAGAAATATTATTTGTTCCCATCTGAACAAGCGAAAACAGATAATAAACGTGAAGATCTGGCGAGAGTATCGAACTTTAAAGCAAAACTAAGTGATTATTTCCAAGGCGACTATACAGCTGTTATCGGTACTGGTATGTATAGAGACGATGAATTAAGAGAAATAAAGCTTGATATTCCTGTCCAGTTTAATGGGAAAGCAGAAATAATAGGCTTTACACAATATGTAGCCGGGCTTGTTATGGAATACTTCCCGAATTATATGAAAGTACAAGTAACGATTAAATCTGTAGAACGCCCAGAAGCGATTATTATACGTGAAGCGAAGCAAGATGAACCGTTTGTGAAAATTTTAGATTAAATAGGAGGGCCGTTCCTTTATGGAACGGCTTTTTTTCTTGAATAATTTTGTTATAATTTAAAATGTTATAAATAATGGGGGTAAGGGGTAAGGCACATGGACGAATTAAGTTTCCAAGTCATTATTTTATTAATTGGATTCGGCTTTTTAGCAGCTTTTATTGATTCAGTTGTTGGTGGTGGAGGATTAATTTCGCTTCCGGCACTTATGTTTGTTGGTTTACCACCAGCTTCGGCAATTGCAACAAATAAATTAGCGGCAACGATGGGGACGTTTACGAGTGCAATTTATTTTATTCGATCAGGAAAGGTCGATTTTAAAATTGTAGGAAAGTTAATCCCGTTAACTGTTATAGGAGCGGTCGCAGGTGCTTTAGTAGTAAAGTTTATTCCGCCGGATATTTTACGTCCGTTAGTGCTTGTGATGTTGGTGTTTATTGCCATTTATATTATTGCGAAAAAGGATTGGGGAAGTGTATCCACCTATAAGAAGATGACGAAAAGAAAAACATTAATATTTTTCTTTGTTATTTTAATGATAGGGTTTTACGATGGATTTTTTGGCCCAGGGACAGGATCTTTTTTAATTTTTGCATTTTTATTAATTGGTTTGGATTTTATTCAAGCGGCAGCATCTGGAAAACTTTTGAACTTTGTTAGTAATATCGTATCTTTAATTACTTTTTTATTTTTAGACGTAATTCATTTTGAATACGGTATTATTATGGGATTATCAATGATCTTAGGTGCTTATTTTGGATCAAAGTTTGCAGTTCAAAAAGGTGTTGGATATGTTAGGACTTTATTTTTATTAGTAACTATTTTATTAATTGGAAAAAATGTTTTGGAATATACTCATATTTTGTAGAGTTATACTTTTGTATAACTCTATTTTTTTATTATATTTTAAAAATTTATTAATTTTTAAAATATAAGTCTAGGAATATTTGAATAAATCTAAATTATCGTGTAGAATAATGTTGTAAAATGTAAACGTTTTTCTAAGGGGAGGCTAAAAAAATGGTAGTAGCATACAAACATGAGCCATTTACAGATTTTTCAGTGGAGGCTAACAAATTAGCGTTTGAAGAAGGTTTAAAGAAAGTAGAATCTTATCTTGGACAAGACTATCCATTAATTATTGGGGGAGAAAAAATCACTACAGAAGACAAAATTGTTTCTGTAAACCCTGCAAATAAAGAGGAACTTGTTGGTCGCGTTTCAAAAGCAAGCCGTGAGTTAGCTGAAAAAGCAATGCAAGTAGCGGATGAAACATTCCAAACTTGGAGAAAATCAAAGCCAGAAATGCGTGCAGACATTTTATTCCGTGCTGCAGCAATCGTTCGTCGCAGAAAACATGAATTCTCTGCTATTCTTGTAAAAGAAGCAGGTAAACCATGGAATGAGGCAGATGCTGATACAGCAGAAGCAATCGACTTTATGGAATATTATGGTCGTCAAATGTTAAAATTAAAAGACGGTATTCCAGTAGAAAGCCGTCCAATTGAATATAATCGTTTCTCTTACATTCCATTAGGAGTAGGTGTTATCATTTCTCCTTGGAACTTCCCATTCGCAATTATGGCAGGTATGACAACAGCTGCTTTAGTTTCTGGTAACACAGTATTACTAAAACCAGCTAGTACAACTCCTGTAGTAGCAGCGAAATTCATGGAAGTATTAGAAGAAGCTGGCTTACCAGCTGGCGTAGTAAACTTCGTTCCAGGTAATGGTTCTGAAGTTGGTGACTACTTAGTAGATCACCCTCGTACACGTTTCGTGAGCTTCACTGGATCTCGTGATGTAGGTATCCGTATTTATGAGCGTGCAGCGAAAGTAAACCCAGGCCAAATTTGGTTAAAACGCGTTATCGCTGAAATGGGTGGTAAAGATACAATCGTTGTTGATAAAGAAGCAGATCTTGAATTAGCAGCTAAATCTATCGTTGCATCAGCATTCGGATTCTCAGGACAAAAATGTTCTGCATGTTCTCGTGCAGTAATCCATGAAGATGTATACGATCACGTATTAAATCGTGCTGTTGAATTAACGAAAGAATTAACAGTTGCTAACCCAGCTGTATTAGGTACAAACATGGGTCCTGTTAATGACCAAGCTGCATTCGATAAAGTAATGAGCTATGTTGCAATTGGTAAAGAGGAAGGTAGAATCTTAACAGGTGGCGAAGGAGACGATTCTAAAGGCTGGTTCATCCAACCAACAATCGTTGCTGACGTTGCAGAAGATGCTCGCTTAATGAAAGAAGAAATCTTCGGACCAGTAGTAGCATTCTGTAAAGCAAAAGACTTTGATCATGCACTTGCAATTGCAAACAATACAGAATACGGTTTAACAGGTGCTGTTGTTACTAACAACCGTGACCATATTGAAAAAGCACGTGAAGAATTCCACGTGGGTAACTTATACTTCAACCGTGGATGTACTGGTGCAATCGTAGGTTACCAACCATTCGGTGGCTTTAACATGTCTGGTACAGACTCTAAGGCTGGTGGCCCTGACTACTTAGCACTTCACATGCAAGCAAAAACTACTTCTGAAACTTTATAAGAAATAATAGAAGAGATCTTCGCAGCCTGCGAAGATCTCTTTTTTTTGAAAAACTTGCTATATGTGAATTAAGATAGATATACGTAGAAAAACTAATAAGGTTTACTTCAGTAAATAAGATATATTATATTTGTTGAATAGATTCTCTTTACGGACAAGAAAAGTAGGTGAACAAAGTGGGAAAATATCAATTGGATTACAAGAGTCAGGTAGCTGTGGCAAAGTTTCATGAAAAACAGACGCCTGCCAAATTTGATAAAAAGCAGCAAATTGAAAATTTGCGTGCGGAGTATTTGAAAAAGAAGCAAAAACAAACAGATAAATAATATGTTACGTTTTTGATAGGAGAAACTAGTTCTAATTACCATATATTACTATTCGGTAATTAGAACTAGCTAAACCCTATTAATATCTGGATAAACATGTAAATAGAAACAAAACAACGAGAAAAGTTGACTTATTAGTCATATTTTTTAGTATTCATTTTAAGGATTTCCTGTATAATACAATTTGAAAGAAAATCTATGGTTTGACAAGAAACACTCTTTTCGGTTTTGCTCACTGAAGGGAGTGTTTTTTTGTAGCCAAAAACTCCTCTGTACTCATTACATTTGCATATACTCCATTTAAACTAGCCAAAATTGTGTTGTGAATATAAACGGCTGGTATCGTAGCATTCTTAAAAGAAAGATCTTTTGTAGCACAAGCATCATGTATAACGGTACATGGAAAGCCGAAATCAAAAGCAGCTCTTACGGTAGCATCAATACACATATGAGTCATCATCCCGCATATGACGACGTGCTTAATGTCTAAACGTTGTAATTGTTCTAGAAGATCAGTTTCGCGAAAACTATTAGGATAATGTTTGAGTATAACGGTTTCTTCTCTAAGTGGACGTACGCTTTCATGAATATGTACACCTTCTGTATTGGGTAGGAAAAAAGTAGCGCCATCTTTTATTGCTACATGTTGGATATGAAAAATAGGTTCGTTTTTCGTTCTAAAGAGTTGTAGCAGCTGACTAGCATATTCGCTTGCTTCTACTGGATTACGCAATTCCATCTTTCCATGTGGAAAATAATCATTTTGAATATCAACGAGTAAAAGAGCTGTTTTCATATATTTATCTTCCTCCGATTTCATATTCAAATAATGGTATTCAATTTATAGAGAGGATTCTCCTTTTAAAAAATATGAAGGAGGAGAATTTAACATAACTTTAAAAATCATTATTGTATGTGATTTTTTATTTGAAAATTTCAATAGAGAAATAATTAATATTTTCTAAAAAATGTATTGACTCTTATTATTCTGAGTTCTATAATGAGAATTAATTAAACGACAATTAAATCGATACATTCTTATCCAGAGAGGTGGAGGGACTGGCCCTACGATACCTCAGCAACGGGTTTTTTAATACCGTGCTAACTCCAGCAAGCCTATAAAGGCTTGGAAGATGAGAAGATGTGAACGAGTACATATAAGTGCTCTCCTTCTTATCTTTATGGTTGATAAGAAGGAGAGCACTTTTTATTTTACCTCGAAAGCTCTACTTCAAGTTTTTACAGCATATAGGAGGGAAGAAAATGATTTCTTTTAACAACGTAAGTAAAGTATATGAATCAGGTGGGCAATCTGTTCATGCGGTGGAGGATGTAACATTATCAGTTGAGAAGGGCGAAATTTTCGGTATCATTGGTTTTAGTGGCGCTGGAAAGAGTACGTTATTACGCCTAGTAAATATGTTAGAGAGACCAACGGCAGGAACGATTTCAATAGATGATAAAGATATTACATCTTTATCGACGAAAGAATTACGGAAGTTAAGACAAAGAATCGGGATGATTTTTCAAAGTTTTAATTTATTTAATTCAAGAACAGTGTTTGGGAATATTGCTTATCCATTAAGGTTAGCGAAAGTACCAAAGAATGAGATAAAAGAAAGAGTAAACGAACTGCTGAAATTTGTAGGATTAGAAGATAAAGCAAACTATTATCCAGAGCAACTATCAGGTGGTCAAAAACAACGTGTTGGCATTGCTAGAGCACTTGCAACATCGCCAGACATTCTTATATGTGATGAGGCAACATCAGCTTTAGATCCAGAAACAACGACAGAGATTCTGAACTTATTAAAGAAAGTAAATCGAGAATACAATGTAACGATTCTACTCATTACACATGAAATGCATGTTGTGAAAGAAATTTGTCACCGTGTAGCTGTAATGGAGAAGGGAAAGGTTATTGAAGAAGGAAAACTGTTTGACGTTTTCACACAACCAAAAACAAAGACAACTCAAAACTTTGTACGCTCCATTATTAATGATCATTTACCGGAAAGTGTTCTAGGGAAAATTCAAAATGGTGGACAAATTTATCGCTTAACATTTACTGGTGAAGAGACAGGGCAGCCGGTACTATCATATATCGCGAAAAACTATAACGTCGATGTAAACGTACTATACGGAAATATTATTGAACTTCAAAATGTGCTATTTGGAAATCTACTTGTAGAACTGCAAGGTGAGCAGAAAGAAATTCAAAAAGCATTACAACATCTACGACTACAAGTGCAGCTGAAGGAGGTAGAAGCTCATGCGAGTTGATTGGAGTATATTTTGGCCTCGCATAGTAGATGCGACGGGGGATACCCTCTTAATGGTAATTGTAACCCTTATATTTGCTACAATTCTTGGTATACCTCTAGGTTTACTTTTATATGTAACGAGAAAAGGGAACTTTTTAGAAAATAAATGGGTCTTTTCTATTCTTAATATCATTATTAACACAATTCGTCCGGTTCCATTCATTATCTTCTTAGTAGCTTTAAGCCCACTAACAAGAAGTGTTATCGGAACGACGATTGGAACAGCAGCAGCAATCTTTCCAATGACGTTAGTTGCATCAATTGGTATTGCTAGAATGGTTGAAACAAATCTTGTTTCAGTTCCAAAGGGAGTCATTGAAGCAGCTCAAGCGATGGGTGCTTCACCATTTAGAATTGTTTTTGAAATTCTTGTGCCAGAAGCGTTAGCTCCATTGATTTTAGGTGTTACGTTTATGACAGTTGGTTTAATTGAATTTTCTGCAGTTGCTGGGCTTGTCGGTGGTGGCGGTCTTGGTGACTTAGCGATGACATATGGTTATCAACGTTTTGATACATCAGTTATGTTCGTAACGGTCGTTTTACTTATTATTCTTGTACAGGTAGCTCAAAATTTAGGAAACTACTTTGCGAAAGTCTTTTTACGCAGATCATAAAAAGGAAGAGGGAAAAAGAAAATGAAGAAAATTTTAGCATTTGCATTATCAGCGATTGTAGGAATTTCAGCGTTAAGCGGCTGCTCAAGTGGAGACACGGGGGCAGGAGCAAAAGAGAAAGTAGTTCGCATTGGTGTAACTGGAACGGATGGAAACGCTTGGGAAATTGTAAAGGAAAAAGCTGAAAAAGAAGGGATTAAAGTTAAACTAATTGAGTTCTCTGATTACACAACGCCAAATAAAGCGTTAGCTGATGGAGATATTGAACTAAACTCATTCCAGCACGTTGCTTTCTTAGAGCAATTTAAAAAAGAGCATAAGTTAGATATTACAGCTGTTGGTACAACGCAAATTGCACCAATGGGCTTATACTCTGAAAAATATAAGAAGGCAAATGAAATTCCAGATGGTTCAGAAATTGCGATTCCAAATGATCCAACGAACCAAGCTCGTGCATTAAAACTTCTTGATGCAGCAGGTTTATTAAAGCTTAAGAAAGACTTTGGTTTATTTGGAGATCCAAGCGGCATTGCTGAAAATCCGAAGAAGTTAAAAATTACACCGGTTATCGCACAGCAAACACCTCGTGTATTAAAAGATGTAGCAGCTTCAGTCATTAATAACGGTGTTGCTGGTCAAGCTGGATTAGATCCAGCGAAGGATCCAATTTTCTTAGAAGATCCAAAGAATGAAAATGCGAAGCCATATATTAATATTTTCGCAGCTCGTACAAAAGATAAAGATGATCCAACACTGAAAAAAGTAATTGAACTATATCATTCAAAAGAAGTAACAGATGCAATTAAGAAAGAAACAAACGATGGTTCCATTTCAGTAGATCTTTCACTTGATGAGCTTGAAAAAATCGTAAAATAACTATCGGGTTTAACGATTAACAGTAGGAACCCCTCCGCTGTTAGCTCGTTCAACATATAATCTACTTAACAAACAAAACCCTAATTCTGTACCTTCCAATTCTGTATAACGTAGAATCCAATGTTTGTTAAGTAGAGTGATGGACCAGGAGTTTTCCTGGTCTTTTTTTATGAATGAAAGTAGCTAGCGAATAGTAAAGTAATCCAAATTATAACAGGGTAAGAAAATAAGCTGAAAATGAGTGTAAGTATGAATTGTTTTTTTAAAATGAGGTGTTTTTCGAATGAAAAAAAGAAAATAGAAAAGATAACAATGAAAACTGCTGATATTACGCCAGGATTATAAGAACGATATATGGAAAACAAAATAATATGTTGAACGGAGTTGAAGAAGATAGCCCCTTGTATAAAAATAATCCAGTATATAGAAGACAAGAAGTTTAGTTGATATAGAAAGGTGATAAGTAAGACAAAGATTGTTAGTGCGGAAATGGCAATGAAAAATTGTTGGCTTGTTATAAAATGAATTGAAAATTGATTAGCAAGATATTGAGGCATTTGGAAAGATTCTTCTAGATTATGAATGAAAAATAACAAGGGAATAACCCAAAGCATAATAGTGGAATGTTTTTTCAACAACTTACATCACTCCAATATGGAGATAGAAAGCCTAGAGAGGCTCTCTATCCAGAGATGTTCATTCAATTATGATACTTTTTAAATTATTTTCTTGGTGCTCTTGTTCTTTCGGATAAGCAGCTAGCTCCTCTTGCAAAATATTTAGTATTTGCTTAGCTGATTGTTGGATTGGGGTAGGGAACTCTTCTAATATATTCATACCGATTTTTATTTTTGTACGAATTACCTTTCTTAGTAGTTCCTCATGCATGTACTACACCTCCAAATCGAATATTTAGTACATCTTCTTCGAACTTAGCTCCTTGAATAGAAAGGTGTGTTAACGTTTTTGGCAATGTGATGTTCCGTTTCACAGAACCTGAACGAATGATAAGTTCATCACCTTTTTGATTTAATGAAAGTTCACTTTTGTTTGAGAAGGGAATGGAGAGAACGAAAATATACTCATCGCCATCTTTTTTTACATATTGAGTGCGCCCGTTAAATTTCACTTTCGTAGGAGAAGAATCTGATTTAAATAAAGCGTCTCCTACACGCTCTAACATGGACAAACCGACAACTTCTTGTTCAAACATAGGAGCTTCGTAAATAGGAAGCGGCTGAAAACTATCTTGAATTAATGTTTTATATTTTTTTTGAGTATCTTTCCATGCTTGAAAATAAGGATCGGTGACAGTGTTAGGGATGACGCGGTTAATCATAATGGCATCTACGTTATAATCGTATAAATTTAAATAAGTAAAGCTACGCTGAGCTTCTTTAATGACCATTTTTTCGGGATTTACAACGATGCGGATACTTGTTATTTCTCGGTTTGATAAAATATCTCTCATTTCTCCGAGCTGTTCAAGTGTATTCGTTAATTCATCCATAATATCATCGGTTGGAAGAGGAACACCAAGAAGTGGTTGAGCTACAGGGCGAACAACTTTTAAAACTTTTCTTTTAATAGGAAAGAGTTTTTCCATCCACCAGCTGAGCATGTCTGGAAAGCTGAGCATTGCTAATGTTTCTCCTGTTGGAGCACAATCAATGATAATAACATCATATGTGTTTTGTTTATAATAATCGAGTACGCGAAGTAAGCTAATTAAATCTTCCATACCAGGAAACATCGTTAACTCTTCTGTTGTAATATCATCAGCTGCTTTGGAAGTGAAGAGTAACGTAATATATTTCTGTAATTTCCCCCAGCCTTTTTCCATCTCATAAATCGTATTAATTTCTTGTGCCCACAAATTTTCACGAATTTCTAATGGCTCAGAAGATAGCTTTATACCAAATGAATCTCCTAAACTATGAGCAGGATCTGTACTCATTACTAATGTTTTTAATCCTTGTTTTGCGCTTTGAAGCGCTGTTGCTGCTGAAATGCTAGTTTTTCCTACGCCGCCTTTACCTGTATACAAAATAATTCTCATTATTCTATCCCCTTTGTTTCGAGTGTCGAATATTACGAGTATCGAAATAAAATATTGAATAAAAACCCAACTAGGGTTTTATTCAATCGGAATGTTTTTCATTTTAGGTGTAGAAACCTTTTCTTCTGTTTTTTGCTGTGACGTAGCGATGTGATTCATGATCTTTTGGAAGATTTGTAGTAAGAATGCTTTTTCTTCTTCTGATAATGCTTCTGTCACTAGGTTAAAGTAATGGGCTGCATTTTGTTTTACTTCTTGGACGAGCATTACGCCGTTTTCTGTTAAACGAATTAATACAATGCGTCGGTCGTTTTCATCACGGTACCTTTCAATATATCCCTTTTTTACGAGGCGATTTACAACACCTGTCGTTGTACTCATCGGTATATCAAGAAGGTCAGCAATTTTTGTCATTGTAATATCTGTATTTCGCTCCATCCAAAGTAAACAAAATACTTCTGTTTTAGAAAGTGTTAAATCTAGGCTTACCCATTCTTCAGGATAAAAAAGCTTCTTGGCGTTATCTAGCAGCAAGTCTAAAAAATGTTCATATTGCAACAATTATTTCCACTCCCGTATATTTCGAGGTTCGTAATATTTGTTTTTATTTTATGTAGAATTGAAATAAATGTCAATGATTTTAAATGTTTTTTCAGATTAGACAGAAAACTAACTTTAAAATAGTATTCTTTTATGATAGATTTATAAATATAAAACTAGAATTTACATAAAAATCCATCGTGGTAAATATACTTATCTATAATGGATGTACAGCTAACGAGGGGGAGAACGATGAGAAGACGTAATACGCAAGCGTTCACGTTTTTAGCATGGACTTCATTTGTTTGTGCACTTTCAGGTATGCTAATTGGAATTTATACGTTAGATGAAACGCTTAGTGTAAAAGGATATTATTTAATTGGAACATTATTTTTAACGATGTCTTGTTTTGTATTACAAAAAACAATTCGTGATAATGAAGAAGATAACGAGAGATTTCCGAAAAATAAACCGTTAGATAAGGAGTAAATTGTAAAGAAAGGCATTTGCCTTTCTTTTTTTATGTAAAAATGCCGTAAGTGCCGTGTGTTGACTTGCTTGAAGTACTGAAAATTTGGTATCATCAATAGTATTGTAGATTGAACGATATATTATGGAGGTGGCCTAGCCGTGTCAAGAATTTCCGTTGAGAATGTAAAGCACGTAGCACATTTAGCACGTCTTGCAATTACTGATCAAGAAGCAGAAAAATTTCAAAAACAACTGGATGCAATCGTTACATTTGCAGAACAGTTAAATGAATTAGATACAACAGATGTAAAACCAACAACTCATGTATTAACTATGAAAAATGTTATGCGTGAAGATGTACCAGAAAAAGGTTTACCAGTTGAAGAAGTATTAAAAAATGCACCGGATCACAAAGATAATCAAATCCGTGTTCCAGCAGTATTAGAATAGAGGAGGGGAATTTCGATGTCATTATTTGATCATTCCGTATCAGAGTTACATAAGAAATTAAACAACAAAGAAATTTCCGTTACGGATTTAGTAGAAGAATCTTACAAACGTATTGCGGATGTTGAAGATAACGTAAAAGCTTTTCTTGCATTAGATGAAGAAAACGCACGCGCGAAAGCGAAAGAATTAGACGCGAAAATTGGTGCTGAAGATAATGGTTTATTATTCGGTATGCCAATTGGTGTAAAAGATAACATTGTAACTAACGGTCTTCGTACAACTTGTGCGAGCAAAATGTTAGCAAACTTTGATCCAATTTATGATGCAACAGTTGTGCAAAAGCTAAAAGCTGCTGACACAGTTACAATCGGTAAATTAAATATGGACGAGTTCGCAATGGGTTCTTCAAATGAAAACTCAGGTTTCTACGCTACGAAAAATCCATGGAACTTAGATTACGTTCCAGGTGGATCTAGTGGTGGTTCTGCAGCAGCTGTAGCGGCAGGAGAAGTATTATTTTCTCTAGGTTCTGATACGGGTGGTTCTATCCGTCAGCCAGCTGCATATTGCGGCGTTGTAGGTTTAAAACCAACTTACGGACGCGTATCTCGTTACGGATTAGTAGCATTCGCATCTTCACTTGACCAAATCGGACCGATTACACGTACAGTAGAAGATAATGCGTACTTATTACAAGCTATTTCAGGTATTGACCGTATGGATGCAACTTCTGCTAACGTTGAAGTCGGAAACTACTTAGCTGGTTTAACAGGCGACGTTAAAGGTTTACGCATTGCTGTACCGAAAGAATACTTAGGAGAAGGTGTTGGCGAAGAAGCTCGTGAGTCAGTACTAGCTGCTTTAAAAGTATTAGAAGGTATGGGCGCAACTTGGGAGGAAGTATCTCTTCCGCACTCTAAATACGCTCTAGCAACGTATTACTTATTATCTTCTTCTGAAGCATCAGCTAACCTTTCACGCTTTGATGGCGTACGTTACGGTGTTCGTTCTGATAATGTAAATAATTTATTAGACCTTTACAAAAACACACGTAGCGAAGGTTTCGGTGATGAAGTAAAACGCCGTATTATGCTTGGTACATTTGCACTTAGCTCTGGTTACTATGATGCATATTACAAGAAAGCACAACAAGTACGTACATTAATTAAAAACGACTTTGAAAATGTATTTGCTAACTATGATGTTATTATTGGACCAACAACGCCAACTCCGGCATTTAAAGTGGGCGAGAAAGTTGATGATCCAATGACAATGTATGCAAATGACATTTTAACAATCCCAGTAAACTTAGCGGGTGTTCCAGCGATTTCTGTTCCATGTGGATTCGGTGCTAACAACATGCCACTTGGTTTACAAATCATTGGTAAACACTTCGATGAAGCGACAATTTACCGCGTTGCACATGCGTTTGAGCAAGCAACAGACTATCATACAAAAAAAGCAAGTCTGTAAGGAGGCGAGCATAGATGAATTTAGAAACAATTATTGGTTTAGAGGTTCACGTTGAGTTAAAAACAAATTCGAAAATTTTCTCTGCGAGTCCAACAGAATTCGGAGCGGAGCCAAATACACAAACAAGTGTAATTGACTTAGGATACCCAGGGGTACTTCCTACTTTAAATAAAGAAGCAGTTAACTTTGCAATGAAAGCTGCAATGGCATTAAACTGTGAAATCGCAACGGAAACGAAGTTTGACCGTAAAAACTATTTCTACCCAGATAATCCGAAAGCTTATCAAATTTCTCAATTCGATAAGCCAATTGGTGAAAATGGTTGGATTGAAATTGAAGTAGACGGTAAAAAGAAACGTATCGGTATTACACGTCTTCATTTAGAAGAAGATGCTGGTAAATCAACGCATACAGCTGATGGTTCATTAGTAGACTACAACCGTCAAGGTATGCCTTTAATCGAGATCGTATCTGAGCCAGATATGCGTACGCCAGAAGAAGCATATGCATACTTAGAGAAGTTAAAATCAATCATTCAATATACTGGCGTATCTGATTGTAAGATGGAAGAAGGTTCTCTACGCTGTGATGCGAACATTTCCCTTCGTCCAGTTGGACAAGAGAAGTTCGGTACAAAAGCGGAACTGAAAAACTTAAACTCATTCACTTACGTACAAAAAGGTCTTGAGCACGAGCAAGTGCGCCAAGAGAAAGAATTGTTATCTGGTGGTATCATCCAACAAGAAACACGTCGTTATGATGAAGCAACGAAGAAAACAATCTTAATGCGTGTGAAAGAGGGATCTGACGATTACCGTTACTTCCCAGAGCCAGACTTAGTTGAACTTTACATCGATGATGAGTGGAAAGAAGAAATTCGTGCTTCGATTCCAGAACTTCCAGATGCACGTAAAGCTCGCTACGTTGCAGAAATTGGCTTACCAGCTTATGATGCACACGTATTAACATTAACGAAAGAAATGTCTGATTTCTTTGAAGCAACTGTTGCAGACGGTGCTGACGCGAAATTAACATCAAACTGGTTGATGGGTGAAGTGCTTGCATACTTAAACAAACAACAAAAAGAATTAAAAGACGTTGCATTAACGCCTGCTGGTTTATCTAAAATGGTTCAATTAATTGAAAAAGGTACAATTTCTTCTAAAATCGCGAAGAAAGTATTTAACGAATTAATTGAAAAAGGTGGAGACCCAGAGGAAATCGTTAAAGCAAAAGGTCTTGTTCAAATTTCTGACGAAGGTACACTTCGTAAGGTTGTAACAGAAATTCTTGATAATAATGAGCAATCTATTGAAGACTTTAAAAACGGTAAAGACCGTGCAATTGGCTTCTTAGTTGGTCAAATTATGAAAGCTACAAAAGGACAAGCAAATCCGCCGCTTGTTAACAAAATCTTACTTGAAGAGATTAATAAGCGATAATAGTAGTAACTTTTAAAGATTAAGCAGAAAAACACCCGTACATGGGTGTTTTTCTAGGTTAATCAAACGTTTGTTTAAATGAGAGAAGATCGTTTAAACAAACGTTTGATTAACTGTCAAAAGTGGAAAAATGTTTGTATAGCAACTATGGTATGATAGTTGCAAAAAGGTGGGAATAATGATAAATCTAGACATAGAGGTTTTTTTCATCTCATGAAATAATAGATAATTATTATTCGTTATATGTAAATTGTTGTGAGGAAATAGATAGACATAAATTTTTTGTCAAATAAAACAAAACCATTGAAATGAATATTTACTTTTGATGGACTACACGAATCGGGTTCTTACTGCCTGTTTGAGCGGGATAAAAGAAGGATAGGAAGATGAGAGGAGGTAGGCATAGGAATACTGAATAGAAGTTCGGTATGTTCTTTTTGATATATAAAGAAATTTCCTGTGCTAATAAATGATGAAGCGAGCAAGAATTATTTATAATCCTACTTCTGGGCGCGAGCTATTTAAGAAGAGCTTACCGGAAGTATTACAAAAATTAGAACAAGCTGGATATGAAGCGTCTTGTCATGCGACAACTGGTCCTGGAGATGCGACTGTGGCAGCGAGGCAAGCTGCGGATCGTAAGTTTGATGTTGTTATCGCAGCTGGTGGTGATGGTACATTAAATGAAGTGGTGAACGGTTTAGTAGGACATGAACATCGTCCAAAGTTTGGAATTATTCCAGTTGGAACGACAAATGATTTTGCGCGTGCGATCGGTGTACCTCGTGCTATTGAAGAGGCTGCGGATATTATTTGTGAAGGGAAAACAGTTCCGTTAGATCTTGGTAGAGCGAATGATACATATTTCATTAATATCGCTGGTGGCGGCCGTATTACAGAATTAACATATGAAGTGCCAAGCAAGCTAAAAACGGTATTAGGCCAACTTGCTTATTATTTAAAAGGAATCGAAATGCTACCATCATTACATCCAACATATGTTGAAATCGAGTATGATGGAAAGTTGCTACAAGAAGAAATTACGATGTTTTTAATTACGAATACTCGTTCAGTTGGTGGATTCGAAAAAGTAGCACCATATGCATCGATTAATGATGGCTTATTTGATTTATTAGTACTGAAAAAAGGTTCTATCGCTGACTTAATTAAAGCAGCAACACAAGCGCAGCGTGGTGAACATATTAATAACCCAAAAGTGCTATACACACAAGCAAATCGAATTAAAGTGCATTCACCAGATAAACTAATGATTAACTTAGATGGTGAATACGGTGGAGATGCACCGATGGAATTCGAAAATATATATCATTGTCTTGAACTATTTGTTCCTGAACAACAAGAGGATGCCCTGTAAAGGCATCCTTTTTATTATATAGAGGAATTGTAAATTGGAAGTTAGTTTGATTTTCATGGTATTTTTACAATTCGTTTATTTTATATCCATACTTTATTGATACACTGGAGGAGATAAGAAACGAGAGGTAGGGTGCTATGGAGAAGGTAAAAGCAATATTATTTGATAAAGACGGGACATTAATGGATTTTCATTCAATTTGGATAAAAGTAGCTGAAGAACTTGTGGCGGAATGTATAAATCTATATCAACTTCCAAAGTCAATGCAGCAGGATTTATTAAAAGAGATCGGTGTGGATGGGGCATTTGTAAACCCTCGTAGCGCAATAGCGGCAGGAACAAGCCTTGATGTTGCAAAGGGGCTTTGTAAGTATATTACGTCATCTAAGGAAGAGGAGATGCATGAGTGGGTAAGTGAAAAGTTATTTTCTCTTATGTATGAGCATCGTTCTTATATGAAAATGACGGCGGATTTACCGAGAATTTTACAAGTTTTAAAGGATAGAGGATTTATTTTAGGTGTTGTGACAGCCGATGATTTTGCACCAACAGAATTGTTTTTGAAACAATATCAATTAGAGTCTTTTTTTGATTATGTTGTAGCTTCAGATACATTTCCGGCACAAAAACCAGATAAAAGAATTGTAGAATCTTTTTGTGAGAAGTTTCATTTAGAAGCATGTGAAGTAGCCGTCGTTGGAGATACACCAACTGATTTACATTTAGCGAAAAACGGTGATTGCTATGCAATTGGGGTGCTATCTGGTACGGGAGACCGTCAAACATTAGAACCACTTGCGGATATGCTCGTACAATCTATTGGGGATTTTATTTCTCATTCGGGTGAGTTGACTTGGGAACAAGGAAAGTCTAATGTGTAAGGAAAATAAGTCTATAAGGACTCTTAATGAGTCTTTATAGACTTATTTTTTATGTCGACATAGAAGGTAAGTAGGATGAATGCTGGAAAAGAATGTTGGCATACATTTTGCAACGAAAAGAGAAAACAATGTAAAGAAAAGGATGGGATACGTAATGAACACAAAAAAATTTGCTAAAGTAAATGAACAAATTCCTGGACCGAAAGCAGCGTCTTTATTAGAACGCCGCCAAAATATAGTACCAAAAGGAGTAAGTAACGGCATCCCAACGTTTGTACAGTCTGCAAATGGTGCTCTTTTAACAGATGTTGATGGTAATCAGTACATTGATTTCGCAGGAGCAATCGGAACAATTAACGTAGGGCATTGTCATCCAGCTGTTAAAGAGGCGCTCCATAAACAAGTAGATCAATATATTCATACTGGATTTAATGTCATGATGTATGAGCCATATATTGAATTAGCAGAAAAACTTGCGGCATTAGCACCAGGAAGTTTTGATAAGCAAGTACTATTTTTAAATAGTGGTGCAGAAGCGGTTGAAAACGCAGTGAAAATCGCTCGTAAATATACAAAAAGGCCTGGTATTATTGCATTTTCTAAAGGATTCCATGGGCGTACATTAATGACAATGACGATGACAAGTAAAGTAAAACCATATAAATTTGGATTTGGCCCATTTGCGCCTGAAGTCTATAAAGCACCATTTCCATATGAATATCGCCGCCCAGAAGGATTAACGGAAGAGCAGTACGATGACTTTATGATTGAAGAGTTTAAGAATTTCTTCATATCAGAAGTAGCGCCAGAAACAATTGCAGCCGTTGTAATGGAACCTGTTCAAGGGGAAGGCGGATTTATCGTTCCAAGTAAGAAATTTGTGCAAGAAGTACGCAATATTTGTTCAGAACACGGCATCTTATTTGTAGCGGATGAAATTCAAACAGGATTTAGTCGTACAGGAAAATATTTTGCCATTGATCATTATGATGTCGTTCCAGATTTAATTACGGTATCTAAATCATTAGGCGCTGGTGTACCGATTAGTGGTGTTATTGGGCGCAAGGAAATTATGAATGAGTCTGCGCCGGGAGAGCTTGGTGGAACGTATGCAGGAAGCCCACTAGGATGTGCGGCAGCATTAGCAGTGCTTGATGTAATAGAAAAAGAGAATTTAAATGATAGAGCGATAGAATTAGGGAAAGTTGTAATGAACCGATTCGAAGAGATGAAAAATAAATATAATTGCATCGGTGATGTGCGCGGCTTAGGAGCAATGTGTGCATTCGAGCTCGTTCAAGACCGTAAGACGAAAGCACCTGATAAAACGTTAACAGCTAACTTGTGCGCAGAAGCAAACAAACGCGGATTACTTCTACTATCAGCAGGGACATACGGTAATGTTATTCGTGTGTTAATGCCATTAGTTATTACAGATGAGCAACTTGAAGAAGGATTAACAATAATTGAAGAATCATTGCAAGTCTGTTATGAGAAAGCAAATACTGCTCGTGTTTAAAAGCTAAATAATAAATCGCAAACATTCTAGCTGACTCTATATAAAATGCAGAAAATTCACTTTATAATAAAGGTAGTGAAGTGAATCGATGGATTGGAAGTTAGGGGTGGCTAGGATGGTTGGAGAAAAGGAACGAGTGTTAATGGATTTACAAGATGTATTTGAATATGCGTTTGACGAAATTTTTGTGACTGACGAAAAGGGAATCGTTGTGCGTGTAAATAGTACATGTGAAAGGCACTATCAACTAGCTGCTAAAGAGTTAGTAGGTAAGCATGTGAAAGAATTGCAGAAGGATGGTATCTTTTATCCATCGGCAACGTTAGAAGTAATTGAAAAAAAGAGACCGATTGAACTCGTTCAAACGACAAAATCAGGAGAGTATTTACACGTTCGTACAAGGCCTGTTTTTGATAATGAGGGAAATTTAAGAAGAGTAATTAGTTATTCTCGTGATCTTACAGAACTCTACCAATTACGTCAAAAGGTAGAGGAAATGGATAATCAGTTAAAAACATATAAAAAAGAATTAAGAGAAACATATGAACATGAAGGACTTATTTTTAAAAGTATCGCTATGCAAAAAATAGTCGAGACAATCAAGAAAGTATCCGTGGTAGATAGTACAGTTCTCATTTTAGGTGAGACAGGAGTAGGGAAGAGTCGATTAGTACGTCATTTACATGAAGTGAGTAACAGGAAGAATGAAAGTTTCTATGAAATTAATTGTGCGGCATTGCCAATGAATTTAATTGAATCAGAGCTTTTTGGATACTCAGGTGGATCTTTTACAGGTGCGAATCGTGAAGGGAAAAAGGGACTATTAGAATCAGCGCATAGAGGAACTCTTTTCTTAGATGAAATTGGCGAAATGCCGCTTGAAATTCAAGCGAAACTTTTGCAAGTATTGCAAGAAAAAACGTTTCGCCCTATAGGCGGAAGAGAATTAAAAAAAGTTGATGTTAGAATTGTAGCGGCAACAAACCGAGATTTAAGTATGATGGTGAAACAAGGAACATTCCGGAAAGATTTATATTATCGTCTGAATGTCATTCCAATTTTAATTCCGCCACTTCGGGAAAGAACCGAAGACATTTTGCCACTCATTTATCATTATTTACAGCACTTTAACGAGAAATATGGCCGAAATGTAAAATTAGCACCTAGCACATTGCAAATGTTTGTTGGTTACCCATGGGAAGGAAATAATAGAGAAATTGAAAATGTGATTGAGCGAATTGTTATAACTGCTGATGATATCGTTACGATAGAAGATTTGCCAATAGCGATGCAAGAATCAACGGTTGAACAGTCCGGTCAAAGTCTCTATAAAATGTTAGAAGAAGTAGAACGTAATATTATTTTGAAAGCATATAAAACATATGGATCGAGTTATAAAGTAGCGGAGTTTTTAAAAATAAGTCAATCTGCTGCCACTAGGAAGATAAAGAAACTTTTAGAGGAGGAAGAAAACATTGGATAAAAAAGCGGCGTTTGTAAATGTAGAGAAAAAGGCGATGTATATAAATGGTGAGTGGATTACATTGCAAGAACAAATCGAAGTAAATAATCCAGCAACGAAGGAAATATTTGCGACGGTACCAAAGGGCGGGGTAACAGAGGCAAAGCAAGCTGTTGATGCTGCTCATGAAGCTTTTAAATTATGGTCTAATTTAACAGCAGCAGACCGTGCAGTGAAGTTGAAAAAATGGTTCACACTTATCGATGAAAATAAAGAAGAGATTGCAGCGATCATGACGAGAGAACAAGGAAAGCCATTTGCAGAAGCACTTGGTGAAGTGAATTATGCAAATAGCTTTGTTGAATGGTATGCGGAAGAAGGAAAACGCGTATACGGTGAAATGATTCCTGCTTCTCATCCGAATAAACGTATTTTAGTTATGAAGCAACCAGTTGGAGTTATGGCAGCTATTACACCTTGGAACTTCCCGGCTGCTATGATTACGAGAAAGGTAGCACCGGCACTTGCGGCAGGATGTACGGCAGTTGTAAAACCTGCAAGTCAAACGCCGTTAACTGCGTTGAAATTAGCTGAATTAGCTCATAAAGCGGACATTCCAAAAGGCGTAATAAATATTGTAACAGGTAGTGCGAAAGCAATTGCTGATACGTGGATGGAAGATGGACGTGTTCGAAAAGTTTCCTTTACAGGATCAACGGAAATTGGGAAGGAATTAATGGCCAGTGCTGCACAAACGATGAAAAAGGTTTCACTTGAGTTAGGTGGTCACGCGCCGTTTATTGTTATGAATGATGCGGACTTAGATAAAGCGGTAGAGGCGGTAATCGGTTCGAAATTCCGTAACGCAGGACAAACGTGTATATGTACAAACCGCGTCTTTGTTCAAGAAGAAGTTTACGAAGAGTTTGCAGGAAAGTTCACAAAAGCTGTAGAGCAGCTTAAAGTTGGAGACGGATTTGGCGAAGGAACAACTGTAGGTCCACTTATTGATGCGAATGCAATTTCGAAAGTACAAGAACATATTGAAGATGCAATTCAAAAGGGTGGAGAAGTTTTATACGGTGGCCATAAATTTGCAGAGTTAGATGGATATTTCATTCAGCCAACCGTAATTGGATTGGCAAATGACACGATGCTTTGTATGAATGAAGAAACATTCGGTCCGGTTGCACCAGTTGCTAAATTTAAAACGGTTGAAGAAGTAATCGAACGTGCAAATAATACACCATATGGCTTGGCTGCTTATATTTTCACAAAAGATATTAGTCAAGCATTCCAAATTAGCGAAGCGTTAGAGTACGGAATTATTGGCTTAAATGATGGACTTCCATCAGTTGCACAAGCACCGTTCGGTGGCTTTAAAGAAAGTGGTATCGGCCGTGAAGGAGGCCATTTCGGTATCGAGGAATATTTAGAAATTAAATATATTTCGTTAGGGCTATAAGTAGTATACTAGAATCTCTATAAGGTAACAGAGAAGGAGATTCTAGTATGGTATATTGGCTATTATTACTCGTAACAATTATTTTTGAAGTAGCAGGAACAATTGCGATGAAATTATCAAACGGTTTAACAAAGCTCGTTCCAAGTGTACTTATTTTCGTATTTTATGGAATTTGTTTCAGCGTATTTGCTATCGTTGTCAAAAAAATTCATTTAAGTATCGCTTATGCCATTTGGTCTGGCGTAGGAACATTACTTATTACAATCATTAGCGTATATTTCTTTAAAGAACACATTAGCTTATTCCAAGCGTTTTGTATTCTATTTATCGTTTTAGGAGTAATTGGACTTAAGGTTTCATCAGCATCATAAAAGGCTATCTTCCAGTGTGGAAGATAGCCTTTTGTTTTTATTAAAATGCCCAGTTACCTTTACGGAAAATCGGTTCATGTCTTCCGTCAGCTGTAATACCATCGATATCAAGCTCAGCTGATCCGATCATGAAGTCGTTATGTGTAATACTAGTGTTTGCTCCGTTTTCAGCAAGTTCTTCTTTAGACATTGTTTTTCCGCCTACTAAGTTGAATGCATAAGCACTTCCGATTGCAAGGTGGCAAGATGCGTTTTCGTCAAATAGTGTATTGTAGAATAAAATATTTGTATTTGAAATTGGTGAATCATGAGGTACTAAAGCAACCTCGCCTAAGAAGTGAGAGCCTTCATCTGTTTCTACTAAATGTTTTAAAGCTTCTTCTCCGGCTTCCGCTTTGTAGTCTACGATACGCCCGTTTTCAAATGTTAACGTGAAGTTATCGATAATGTTACCTGCAAATGCTAACGGTTTTGTGCTAGATACTTGGCCGTTTACACCTGTTTTAAGTGGCATTGTAAATACTTCTTCAGTTGGGATGTTCGCCATAAATGGTACGTTCTTTTCATTTAAGCTACCAGCACCAGCCCATACATGCTTTTCTGGAAGTTCGATCGTTAAATCTGTTCCAGGAGCTGTATAGTGAAGGGCTTTATAATGCTTTTCGTTTAAGTAATCAACTTTTGTATGTAACGTTTCATCGTGTTCTTTCCATGCTTCCACAGGATTTTCTAAATCCGCACGAGTAGCTTTGAAAATAGCATCCCATAGTTTTGCTTCTTGTTCTTCTGGTGCAACGTCAGGGAATACTTTCGCAGCCCATTCTTTCGTAGGAACAGAAATGACACACCAGCTTACTTTATCAGCTTGTACGTAATCACGGTATACTTTCATTGCTTCACCAGCTACTTTATGAGCTGTTGCGATACGCGTTGATTCTACACCTTTTAATAAATCAGGGTTTTCTGCATAAATAGACATAAATGCAGCACCTTCTTTTGCTAATTCTTCACGAGCGTGTGCTTTCCAAGATGGGAACTCAGCGAATGCTTCTTCAGGAGCTAGATCGAACTTTAAGCGTGTTAACGTCTCATCATTCCAGTCCACATATACGTGTTTTGCACCAGATTTATATGCTTTTTCTGTAACGAGGCGTACAAATTGTACAGCCTCAAGAGGTGCACTAATTGATAATGTTTGTCCTGGTTGAATATTAACACCAACATTGACTGCAAGGGCAGCATATTTCTCTAACGTTTGTTCAAATGACATATGTATAATCTCCTTTAATTTGAAAGATTTCTTACTATATATAATACAAGAAAATTCAAAAAATATATATAAATATAGCGTGAAAAGAGAGCTCAAAATATATTGAGCTCTCATCGTTATTTAATCGAAGAAGCAAATTGTTCTACAGTCGTCGAATTGTGTATGCGAACACGCTTCATTTTTAGTAATTCATCGGGTTCACCTTTCGTAATGAACTTTCCGGGTTTTGTTGTCGTCGCAAATTGATAATATTTCTTCGTTTCTGCAACAACTTTATCATCCACATGACCGAATGGATAAGCAACTGCAATAACAGGCTTACCTGTTATTTTCTCTAGCTTTTCCTTTGATTCTTTTAATTCTTCTTCATAGTTTGTAATTTTCGGCAAGTCTGCATGTGTTGCAGTATGAGATTGCATAGAGAAAATGCTGGAATCAACCATTTCTTTTATATCAGATGTAGAAAGTGATCCTTCTACATCAACGTTATCAACAATCATATATTCTGTTGCTGTAGGTTTAAACGTATCGTCTTTTAGTTTTTGTAAAACATGAAATGCATTCATATTATTTTTCATACCGTCATCAAATGTAACAAAGATAGGTTTATTTACTTTATTAATATCGCCCCAACGTTCAAAAGTTAGTAATGTATAGCCGTTGTCCTTTAAATATTTCATTTGGGCTTCAAAATTAGCAGGTGATACGAATAAGTCTTTAATGCCTTGTCCATGATAATCATCGATTGCATGGTACATAAGAACGGGAACCTTTTGCTCGAAAGTAATAGTAGATTTTGTGAGTGGAATGTTTTTCCCATCTTCTTTCATTCCTATTGCTTCAATTTGAAACTCACCGCGTTTTCCTTCAAATTCTTTTATGTCAAAAGGAAGTGTAAATTGTTTCTCCTTTTCTTTAGAAGAAAAAGATTTAGCACTTTCCTTCCCATCAGCTGTGCGCCAAATTTTATATTGTACCTCACTTAAAGTATCCTTTATATCTGTCATATGAATAGTAGTGTTTGTAGATTCGTGTGTAATCGGATGATAAGAAATTTTACCTTGTTCTTGCACAGTCTCTTCTTGTTTCTTAACTTCTTGAACCTTTTTCTCTTTTTTAGGCTCTTGACTTACATCGCTAGTATTACAACCTGCTAGAATGGCAGACGTACATAAAGCGATTGCTGCGTATTTTCTCATAAGATCACCTTCTATTGTGTATTATGTTGCATACGTATTTAAAATCCCCACCGCTGTAAGAGAGGTGGGGACATACCCTTGTTCATCATATCATTTTAGTAATGAGATAGGTTAGTGACTTTTAATAGAGCTATTTCTATCATCTTTTAGTAAAGTTTACTGTATCCCGCTATTTGTGGGCAGTAAGACCCCACCTCAGAATTCAGCAAAAGCAAAGAGGTTAGGTGGGATCAGCTGCCCGTAAAAGCCCGATTGGTGAGGGCTAATAATCAGTGGGGGTGAACAAAACCCCCACTGATTAAAGTTTTACTTTATAAGAGATATGAATTTTTCCATTGATGTATTAGGCCCTACAAAGTGGCGTTTAATTAAGTACTGTTCGTTTGGCATCCCTTTTGTAATGTGATTACCGTGATCAGTAGTTACTGCGAACTCATAATGTTTTTTTGTTTCTTCAACAGCTGGGTCATTATAAGAACCTACTGGATAGGCGAGAGCGATGACCTTTTTACCAGTAAGGGCTTCGATTTTTTCTTTCGAACTACGTAATTCCTCATCATAATTGCTTGAATGAGCCATCATCGTATGATTAGCAGTATGTGATTGAATAGAAAAAATGCCTGAATCCATCATTTGTTTTATCTCATCTGTTGATAGACGATTTGGTTTGTCTATCTCATTTGCAGTAAGAAATTCAGTAGCCGTAGGTTGGAATCTATCATCCTTTAATTTTTGTAAAATATGAAGAGCATTCATATTATTTTTTCGACCATCATCCATCGTTACAAAAACAGGTTTATTTACACGATTTATATCATTCCAACGTTCAAACGTAAGCATCGTATAACCGTTATCTTTCAAATACTGCATATGCTTTTCGAATTGCTCAGGTGGTACATATAAGCCGTAATCCCCATCACTTGGCCCAGGGTATTTTTCAATCGCATGGTACATTAAAACGGGTACATGTTGCTGGAATGTAATTTTAGATGTTACTAGATTTGTTTCAGTATGATCTTCTTTGATTCCTACTGTTTCAATTTGAAATTCGCCACGTTTTAAATGAAATGATTTTAAATGTAGTGGGAGGGCAAAGTCACGCTCTTTTTCTTGTGAAGTAAAAGCTTGTTTGCTTTCAGGACCGTCAGCAGTACGCCAAATAGTGTAACGTACTTGTTTGAAGGAATCTCTTAAATCCTTTGTATAAAGCGTGGTGTTTTGTGCGTTATATTCATACGGATCCCATGTAATAATCCCTTGCGTTAAAGGCAGTTCAACCGCTTTCGCTTTTTTTTGTTCAACTGTTTGTTTCGCCGTTGCTTCTTTTATTTGTTTATCACTAGTGCTACTAGTGTTACAACCTACGAGAATAGCAGAAGAAAGTAAAGCGATATATGTATATTTTTTCATTCTATCATCCTTCTATTGTGTTTTAATTATCATCACTTATGTCTTGAAATTATCATTCGTATAAGTGAAACTAACTCAAATTTTCGATTTTAAAAATTTGAATTATACCCTTGTACATCATATCACTATAGAATATAGAGGGGAATACATTTTTGGAATAATTCGGAAAAAACCTTATATTTTTCTGGTGGAGTTTACATAAAAATACATATAGAAGAAAGTAAAAAACTCCACCTAAATTTCCTTTTGAAAAAGGAGAAGTAAGGTGGAGTTTTTTATTATATAAACAATCCAGCGATTGTTGCAGATAAGATAGAAGCAAGTGTTGATGCAAATAACATTTTCCAACCGAATCTAGATACGACACTTCCCTGTTTTTCAGAAAGAGCACGGATTGTCCCAACGATCGCACCAATTTGGCTAATACTTGCGAAGCTAATTAAGAATACTGTAACGATTCCAACTGTACGTGGAGATAATGTTGATGCAACACCTTTTAAATCAAGGATTGCTACAAACTCGTTTAATACGATCTTCGTACCCATAATTCCACCAGCTGGGATAATATCTTGAGTTGGAATACCCATTAAGAATGCGAATGGAGCAAGTATATAACCGAAGATTTGTTGTAAAGTAACAGCATATCCCATTGCACCTGAAGCTGCGCTAATTACGTAGTTTACAACTTCCATCACACCGATGAAGGCAATCATTAATGCAGCAACGATACCAGCTACTTTTAAACCATCAAGCGCACCGTTAATCATTGCGCCGATAAAGCTGTCTCCGAATAAAGTTCTATCAAATTTTTGAATCACTTCATCTTCTTTCTTCGTATCAACTGGTGTTAATAGCGAACAAACGATTAAGCTTGAGAATAAGTTTAGTGGAAGAGCTGCTAGTACATATTTCGCATCTAACATCATTACGTATGATGCTGTAACAGAAGCAGAAACGGAACTCATTGCAGAACAACAAATGATGAACATACGGTTTTTGTTAAAATGCTGTAAATCGTTTTTAATAACGATTAACGCTTCACTTGAACCGAAGAATACAGAGTTTACTGCGTGGAATGACTCGACGCGTGGTAAACCAGTAATTTTTGAAATTGCACCGCCGACAACGCGAACGATGAATGGTAAAACACCTAAATAACTAAAGATAGAAAGTAGTGCTGAGAAAAATACGATAATTAATAATACATTTAAGAAAAAGACAAAATCTCTTTGAATTCCATTAAAGAGAAAATCGACACCTGTCGTACCAAGTTTAATTAGTTTGTTGAAAACTTTACTAATGAAGATGATAATTTGTTGACCAATTTTTGTGCCAAACATAAACCAACCGATTAAAATTTGGAAACCAATCATAATAGCAATTGCACGGAAGTTGATTTTACTTCTATTGTTTGACAAAGCAAAGCATAAACCTAAAACGACAAGAATACCGATAATGCTCATTACATATTGCATGTAGTTGCCCCTTTCAGAAGTTCGTATAAAGTTTGTACATAAAACGCTCGTTATATTACTAAAAATAAAACAAAGAGGTTTTATGTCATACGTAAGATGTCTGACCTTTTAGAAAAATAAAAATAAAAAAAGACCCATATGGATTCACTTTCATCTATGAGAGAAAGCTAATCAATATGAGTCCTTTTTTGCACATAGGCTAATATTCATTAGTTTTCCCCATAGTCCAGCAATTTAAGGTTGCCGGGTAGAAACTCTCGATCCATATTATCGAATATATATGAGGTAACATCGTCCGTATTAAATTAGTAGTAGCGTAACATTAACAGAGAACTATCGTCAATAGCTTTTTTTCTTCCGATAGAAATAGACCATATAAGTATGATAAAATGTAACGCAGTGTTATGAAAAAGAGAGGTCGGAAAATGAGTACAAAAATGACGCCACCAGTTGAGAAAAATGAGTTTATAGATGTAGTATTTGAAGATTTAACACATGATGGTGCCGGTGTTGCGAAAGTAAAGGGCTATCCTATTTTCGTTAAAAACGGATTACCAGGTGAAGAAGCACAAATTAAAATTATTAAAGTGAAGAAAAACTTCGCATTTGGTCGTTTAATGAAGCTTCATACAGAGAGCCCATATCGTAAAGATGCAGAATGCCCAGTGTACAATCAGTGCGGCGGTTGTCAGCTTCAGCACTTAACATATGAAGGACAATTACAAGCGAAAGAAAAACAAGTACGTGACGTTATGCAGCGCATTGGCGGATTAAGCGATGTTCCTGTGCACCCTGTACTTGGTATGAAGAACCCATGGGTATACCGTAACAAAGCACAAGTACCAATTGGAGAACGTGAAGGTGGACTTGTAGCTGGTTTCTATCGCCAAGGAACACATGACATTATTAATATGGAATCATGTTTAATTCAGGCAGAAGAAAACGATACATTAATCCAGGAAGTAAAACATATTTGTGAAAAACATGGTATTTCGGCATACAACGAAGAGCGTAATAAAGGAACACTTCGCCACGTAATGGCTCGTTACGGACAAGTAACAGGGGAAATCATGCTTGTCTTCATTACTCGTACAGCAGAATTACCAAACAAAAAAGCAATCATTAAAGAAATTGCAGCGAAATTCCCAGAAGTAAAATCGATTGTTCAAAACGTAAACACGAAACGTACAAATGTAATCTTTGGAGACACAACGACAGTACTGTACGGATCCGAATACATTTATGACTTTATCGGTGACATTAAATTTGCAATTTCAGCACGTTCATTCTATCAAGTAAATCCAGAACAAACGAAAGTACTATACGATAAAACGTTAGAATATGCAAAATTAGATGGCAACGAAACAGTAATTGATGCCTATTGCGGAATTGGATCAATTTCCTTATTCCTAGCGCAAAAAGCGAAAAAAGTGTACGGCGTTGAAATCGTCCCAGAAGCAATCGAAGACGCAAACCGAAACGCAGCACTAAACAACATGACAAACGCTGAGTTTGGCGTAGGAGAAGCAGAAGTAGTTATTCCAAAATGGTACAAAGAAGGCATAGTCGCCGACACAATGGTCGTAGATCCACCGCGTAAAGGTTGTGATGATGCACTACTAAACACAATCATCGACATGAAACCAAAACGCGTCGTATACGTATCATGTAACCCAGCAACGTTAGCACGTGACTTAAAAGTACTAGAAGAAGGCGGATATAAAACGCAGGAAGTACAACCTGTTGATATGTTCCCGCATACGACTCATGTGGAGTGTGTGGCTTGGCTTAAGTTGGTATAATAGGAAAGCAGTTGATATAGGAGAATCTATACCATCTGCTTTTTGGTTTATTGAGAGTTTGAAATTGTATTCATAGTGAGAGGATTTGAATTTGAAATGATAGATAATTTTTGGCGTGATTTACCACGACCATTTTTCGTACTTGCACCAATGGAAGATGTGACAGACGTTGTTTTTCGTCACGTAGTAAGTGAAGCTGGTAGCCCAGACGTATTCTTCACAGAGTTCACAAACTCGGATAGCTATTGTCATCCAGAAGGTATGAAAAGTGTACGTGGCCGTTTAATTTTTACAGAAGATGAACAACCAATCGTGGCGCATATTTGGGGAGATAATCCTGAATATTTCCGTCAAATGAGTATTGGTATGGCAGAGTTAGGATTTAAAGGTATTGATATTAACATGGGTTGCCCTGTACCGAACGTAGCATCAAGAGGAAAAGGTAGTGGTCTTATTCTACGTCCAGACGTTGCGGCAGAACTTATTCAAGCAGCAAAAGCGGGCGGACTACCTGTCAGTGTAAAAACACGACTGGGCTTTAAAGAATTAAGCGAATGGGAAGATTGGTTAACGCATATTTTCAAACAAGATATTGCAAACCTTTCTATTCACTTACGTACAAGAGAAGAAATGAGCCAAGTCGATGCGCACTGGGAGCTAATTCCGGAAATTAAAAAATTACGTGATCGTATTGCACCAAATACGCTAATAACAATAAACGGAGACATCCCTGACCGTAAAACAGGGCTAGAACTTGCTGAAAAATATGGCATTGATGGCGTTATGATTGGAAGAGGAATCTTTAAAAATCCGTTTGCTTTCGAAAAAGAGCCAAGAGAGCATAGCAGTAAAGAACATTTAGATCTTTTAAGACTACAACTTGATCTTCAAGATCAATATGCAGAAGTACTGCCACGCTCCATCACAGGGCTTCATCGCTTCTTCAAAATTTATGTAAAGGGCTTCCCTGGAGCTGCTGAACTAAGAAATCAATTGATGAACACAAAATCAACTGATGAAGTACGCGCATTACTTGATAAGTTTGAGACGAGTGTTAATGTGGTAGAAGGTAGTGAAACAGTGTAACTTTTGAAAGTTACACTGTTTCATTTTAATTAAGGTAAACCGTATCATAAGTAAGTGAGGTATTCTATGTAAAAAAGGGTAAGAAAAGAATACAGGAGAAAAGTGAAAATGGTAGGTTGGTCTTGATTTTCAATGATAGTATCATGTTTATTTTATTATGCCTATAATTGGAGGCCATGTGAATGTTAAGTGATCAGGCGAGATATTCTAGGCTCGCGAATATAACAAAAATAATAAATACAAAATTAGAACTACGTGAAGTATTGCAGCGTGTAACAATGGCGATATCAGAGGAGATTGTTAAGTGCAACGCTGTTGGAATCTATTTACCCCAGGAAGATGGAACATTTAGAGGATTTGCAGGAAAACCAGAGACAATAAATGGCGTAACGCTCGATACTCAGGTAATTGATCCTGAAATAGACTTACTGGCAAAAGAAGTTATTGAAACTAAAAAAACCATTTATATTCCTGATACATCAAAGGATCATCGGCCGGATCCGAGACCAGTTGCTGCGTTCAAAATTAAGTCCTTATTAGCTCTACCTATCTCATTTGGGCAAGAGTTATTTGGTCTGGTTTTTTTATTTGATTATGGAATTCCAATGAACTTAACAAATTCAGAAATTCAAAGTGTTGAAGCTTATGTAAATATGGCTGCGGTCGCAATTCAAAACGCAAATAATTTAACACAAAAGGAAAACCTTATTGCCGAGAAGCAGCTGTTACTAAATGTTACCCGTGATTTATCAATGTGTTCCTCGATACAGGAGAGTTTTGATAAATGTTTTCTTTACTTAGGACAGATTTTAGAGAGTAAAAACATGGCAGCCCACCTTTTAGCCCCCCTAGACAAAACAACGATTAAAACAACGAAGTTAAGCAAGAACTGTGATTGGACAGAAGCGGATTGGATGGAGAAAAGCTATGAAGCTAGGATCCAAGAGGTTATTCAAACAAAAAATATAGATAGTAAGGGTCTACTGATGATTCCATTGGTTTCAATGGGAGAAGTATTAGGGGTAATCGTCGTTGGCAAAGAGGGAAAAGCTCACAATTATGATAATTCCCAAATGCAACTGGCAAAATCTATCGTTGATGCCACAGCGCCTACGTTTTCCAACTTGTTATATATGGATCGACTTGAAAGCATGGTGGAAGAGCGAACGAGAGAACTAGCTGTTGCTAATGAAAAAGTTACAAGTGTTATTGAAAGTATTACGGATGGATTTTTTACTTTGAATAATACATGGGAATTTACGTACGTAAATAAGCATCAATATTTTCCACAAAGAAAAACAGCAAATGATGTATTAGGTAAGAATATATGGGAGATTTTCCCGAGTAGCGTGGACGAAGTTATGTATAAGGAACTTCATCGTGCAATGTCAGAGCGAACTACAGTGTATTTTGAATTTTTTTCTACCTCTGATGAATATTGGCACGAAGCTATTGCATACCCGTATGATGATGGTATTTGTTGTATTTTTAAAAACATAACGGAAAAAAAGCAATATGAGCAGGAATTGAAAAGGTTATCGAACATAGATTTAATAGGGCAAATGGCAGCAGGTATCAGCCATGAGATTAGAAATCCAATGACAACAGTACGAGGATTTTTGCAGTTATTAAAAGAAGAGCCCACCTATGAGAAACATAATAAGCACTTAAATTTAATGATTGAAGAACTTGACCGTGCCAATTCTATTATTACTGAATTTCTCTCAATGGGTAATACAAGGAAATCGGATTTGCAGATGTTAGATTTAAATTCAATTATCCGCGATATTATTCCTTTAATAAAGATTGATACGTATAATCAAAATAAAGATATTCAAGTCGATACAAATGACATTCCGGAATTACTGTTAAATCGTAATGAGATACGGCAATTATTAATAAACCTATATCGTAATGGCTTAGAAGCGATGGGCACAGAGAAAGTTCTAACCATTAGCACCTACAAAGAAGGTCGAAATTGTGTGGTGCTTGCAGTGAGGGATCAAGGAAAAGGTATCAGGCCTGAAGTATTAGAGAAACTGGGTACTCCATTTTACACGACAAAAGATAATGGAACTGGATTGGGGCTAGGCATATGTTATGCCATTGCTGCCCGTCATAATGCAAAAATAGAAATTCAAACAGGATCGGAAGGCACGACCTTTTTTGTTAAATTTAATCATGAAAATAATGAATAATAACCTCATTTAGATTAGTTACGGTGAACCGTACCACAAATAAAAAGTAAAACCTAAGTAAACATAATCAATCTATTTCACCTGGATTTTGCGTAACATTTACGTTTGAGTTGCCTACTAAATTAGAGTTGCATAAAAAGAAATGGACTAACCTATATCAGGTTAGTTCATTTTTTAGTGTGTTAATTAATAGTAAATCCCCATCTTTTTTTGCTTTATTACTATCATCCTTAAAGGAAGGAGTTATCCGACTACCAACTAAAATACTTTTTACAGTATTTGATTGAAGGCGTTTCTATCGATAGGACCTTTCTTAATTTCTAATACAATAAATTCGTTATTAGAAATATCTCTTAATAAATAAAATCACCCCCATAAGCATTAATCCACCTAAGACTACAAAACCTCCCATTAAAATGTTAAAGTAGTAACTTGACGACATTAATTTATACATGCTAAAAGCATTACTATAATCAACATTTCAGGAGGAAAAACAATGGCAATGAGCAACAACGATATATTAAAGAGAGTAAGGTACGCTTTAGATATAAGAGATATAGATATGGTAGAAATCTTTAAACTTGGTGGTATGGAAGTAACGAAAGAAGACGTAGTTGATATGCTTACAAAAATAAAGAGAGCACCTCAGCATGAATCTGAAAATGATGATGTAATAGAAGATGAGTACGTATTAACATGCGACATGATGATGTTAGAGGCATTTTTAAATGGATTTATTACTTTAAAAAGAGGGAAGCAAGATCCGAAACCAGGACAACCGGCACCTGTACAAAGCAAAGAGAGTGCGAATAACCTTCTGCTAAAGAAAATGAAAATCGCACTATCTTTAACGAGTGAGGATGTACTTGATATATTAGATAGCGTAGGCGTTATAGTAACAAAGGGAGAACTAGGCGCACTATTAAGAAAAAAAGGCCATAAAAATTACAAAGAGTGCGGCGATAGATATGCAAGGAATTTCATTAAGGGATTAGGTGTAAAGTATAGAGGGTAATGAGTCCGATGAATTGGTAAATGATATAATAGGTAGAGTAGGGCTTTTGTGTCCTATTCTTTTTTATTTGTAAAATAATACACTAGGTGATGAAATGGTACATACATATTTAGGTGAGACAATTAATTTTCATATAACTTATAAAAAGAAAAAGTCGGTGCGTCTTTTTGTAGATTCGTACGGAAATGTGGAAGTGCAGGCTCCAAAGGGAACACCTGTTGAATACTTAGTCCAGTTGCTAGAGGAGAAATGGGATTGGATTCAGAAAACACGTAAGGAAATGCAAGAGCGAGCGCTTGGACCACAGGAAAAGGATTATGATCAAGGAGAGGGATTTCTGTATTTAGGAAGTACGTATCCGATACAGATTTCTCAAGATGCAAGTATTACGCAAGACAATGCAGTATTTGAAGGGAATAAGCTACATATTTATGTGAAAGAGCTTAAGGATGAGAAAATACAACAAGCGTTAAAACGATTTTACTATAAGCAGTGTAAGTCATTAGTAGAGAAGAGTATTAAAGTGCATCAAAGTAACTTCAAAACAAAACCGCGTTCTATTCGTATTACAGATAGTAGTCGTACGTGGGGAACTTGTGATTCAAATCTACAACTAACATTCAATTGGAAGCTAGCGATGGCACCACAGCAAGTAATTGATTACGTAGTTGTTCATGAAATGTGCCATATGGTTCATTTAAATCATGATCGATCTTTTTGGCGTCTTGTCGGGAAAATAATGCCCGATTATAAGGAAATGGAGAATTGGTTAGCGTTATCTAGTTGGAAGATGACGGTTTAATGGTGAACTTTATATAGGTTGCGATTATTATCAATACTTGTCGGTAAGTCGATATATTTCAAAAATCGCTGATATATTTGGAGTTACAATCGATATGTTCAAAAAAACGCTTATATAATTTCATTTACCAATGCATTTTTCAATGAAGAGAAAGTAAAAGGAGATGTCACAGCAGACATCTCCTTTTTTTCAGGTATATAAATCATCGTCCAAACTTCACAACAAAATCTCCGTCTACTTTCTCCATTCCATACCCACGATAACCGTTCGAAAGTAAAGCCTGCTGTCCAACAGCGTCACTCATCGGAACACTCTTAACATCCGTCCAATTTCTTTCCTTGCCTCCACGCAATTCCTTCACAAAAACATACCGCATACTCCCGCCATATTTCGCCTTCAATGCAGCCATCTCCATTCCTTGCGCAAACTTATCTTTTAAACTTGGAATGTTAAAAGGAGCAACGGTGCAGCAAACGTAATCGTATTTGCTATCTTTGTTTTGTAATTCGTCCATGATGACTGTCGCTAATATTTTTTGCATCCCATTTCCTCGGCTGTTCGGGTGAACATTTGAAATTTCTTGATAGATGACGCGATGTAGTTCGCTTTCTGCTATGCCAATATCAAGTCCTAAATGTTCGTCGTCGATAGGAGGGACGAGTAGGGCACGAAATGCGATGAGTTTGTTCTCGATAAAAGCACCGATCATCATACCGTTTCCTTCTAGAATGTATTGAAACTCTTCTAGCGAGAGTGGTTGTAAGCGACTTTTATCTTCTAGCGCCTTAACTACAACGTTTTGTAGTGATAAGATGTGTTCGATATGCTCAAGTGATAGTAATGTAACGTGAAATGACTCGTTATTTTGTTTTAATGCTCCTTTGTATAGAACTGTCATGCGTTAGTCCTCCTTTAGCGTACAACGTCTTGAAAGACGGTTAGTTCTTGTAATATATCTTCATTTATTTCAATGCCGAGTCCTGGCTTTTCGTTTAAGCGAATAAATGGTACGTCGTAATGTAAGTTTCCGATGTCTTTCGTGAACTTTAATGGACCTGTAAGTTCAACGCTCGTAATGATTTTTTTCGAGAAAGCGACATGGAATCCTGCGGAAGAGGCAACGGATGATTCGACCATGGATCCAACTTGGCATTCAATGCCGACCATTTCTGCTTGATGAGCGAGTTTTACAGCGGGATATATGCCGCCGCATTTCATTAGTTTTATATTTACTTTATCAGCCGCATCTAATTTAATGATTTGGCGCATTTCACGAGAACCTTTTAATCCTTCATCAATCATAAGCGGAAGGTCTGTTTTAGAACGAATGTGAGCCATTGCGTCAATATCTTCTGCGACAACAGGCTGTTCAATCCAGTCGATGTTTAAATGACCTAATGAACGAAGTGCCGTTAATGTGTTGGCGCTATTTTTCCATCCTTGGTTTACATCAACACGAATCGCGATATCATTTCCTACACGTTCACGTACCGCTTCAATTCTTTTTACATCTTCTATTACATTTGTACCGACTTTCATTTTGAAAGATTGGTAACCTTTTTGAATCATAGAGGCAGCCTCTTCAGCCATGTCTTCAGGTTCGGCGATACTTAAGACGTGAGTGACAGGGAAGTCTTCATGGTAGCGTCCGCCAATTAATTGATATACAGGTTGATTTAGTTTTTTGCCCATTATATCAAAACAAGCAATATCTATTGCGGCTTTTGCAGTAGGAACACCGTAAATTGTATTGTCCATTATATCGTGTATTTTCTCGATATTCATTGGATTTTGCCCAATGAGCGCAGGAGCAAGTGTATGTTTTAAAGTATGGAAAGTACTTTCCCATGATTCGCCTGTAACGTGATCATCAGCGACGCCCTCACCGTATCCGATAATGCCTTCATCTGTTTCCATTTTGACGATAATAGAAGGCATATCAGAATAAGAACCATAACTAATAACAAACGGATCGCGAAGTGGTAAACGAATTGCGTAAAGATGAATAGCTGTAATTTTCATTAGGTAGAGACCCCTTTCTGTTTACAATAGTTTTGTACATTTGATATAGTTGACGTTAAATAGTCGTTAATTAATGATAAGGAGTTAGAGAAATGATGATAAAAATTGCAGTTGTCGGTTCAAAAGAGTTTATGGAGACACTTTTACCTGTCGCTCATAAACTAGAAGAAATAGAGATTGATCCATATATTTACCTTCATCCGGCGGAATCTTCTGAACTTTTAAAGCGTTTAAAGCCTTGTGACTTCATCTTTTTCTCAGGTGCTTTACCTTATTATATGGCAAAAGAAATAAGAGAACAATTACGAATTCCAAGTACGTACTTACAGCAAGACGAGACAACGGTCGTATCTTCCATTCTTTCTGTCATGTATCACCAAGGTATTCAACCACATAACATTTCAATTGATTTAGTAGACCGCTCATTCATTACAAATGTGTTCCATGATATCGGTATAAAAGAAAGTCCGCAAGTGTTTGATTATGAAAATATGCTGTGGAGTAAAGATGAAATAAAGAGAGTTATTGATTTTCATGTAACTAAACATCGATCTGGGGAAGCTCATTTAGCTTTAACTAGTATTCATGCTGTCTATGATGAACTTCAAAAAATAGGTATTCCTTCAGAGCGTATGATAGATCTGAAGCAATCGATTATAAATGGGTTAAAAGATGCGAAAATAAAAGCTGAGCTAGCGAAAAGCCATTCAGCTACTGTTGGTGCTTGTATGATTTCTTCTTTAGAATTACGAGAAGGTTTGCTTGAACAATTAGATGTCATTTCAAAAGAACTGCGTGGTTCATTTAAAAAAGTTGATGAAATGACGTTCATTTTGTATACGACTCGTGGTGATATTGAATCGATTATAAAAACAAATATGATAAATAATTTATTTGCGAGTATAAAAGGAACGATAGCTATTGGGTTTGGTTACGGAAAAACTGTGAAGGAAGCAGAGCAAAATGCTAAAATCGCTCAAAGTTTCGCGAAGAATAATCCAATAGACCACTGTTTTTATATACTAACAAGTGATAAAGAACTATTTGGTCCGTTCCCGAAAGAACAGAGAGTACAAAGTTTGAAGAATGAAAACCCGGAACTCATGAAAATAGCGAAGGAAACGAAACTGAGTCCAGCAAACTTATCAAAAATTATTCAATTTAGTCAATCACATCCGTCATTGAAGTTTACAGCAGCGGATCTTTCTGAATACTTACAAGTGACTCGGCGATCAACAGAAAGGTTATTAAAGAAACTAGTTGATTATGGGTATGCTCATATTTGCGGCGAGGAAATGCCCTATCAACAAGGGCGCCCTCGCGCAATATATGAAATGAATTTACCGGTATCTTTAAGCTTCTAGTTGTGCCTTTTGTTTTTTTAGTAGTTCCGCTTTTTCAATGTCTGATAGTTTCGTAATTGTGAGACCAGTTATGCCGTAAATGATTGAAATAATAGGTACGATGAAATTCAATATAGCATAAGGAGCATATTCGAATGCGCCAACTCCAAGTGTTGCGAGTATAAATACACCACATGTATTCCAAGGTACGAAAACAGAAGTTAATGTTCCGCCATCTTCTAATGCTCTGGATAAATTTTTAGAATGTAGTCCTTTTTCTGTGTATGCATTTGCGTACATTCTTGAAGGAACAACAATTGAAATATATTGTTCAGAGCAAGTAAGGTTGGTTGCAAAGCAAGACGCGATAGTAGAAGCGATAAGTCCTTTTGCTGATGTCGCTAATTTTAAAATTTGATTTACAATTGAGCGAAGAATGCCAGTATGTTCTAATACTCCTCCAAAAGTCATAGCGACAATTGTCATAGAAACTGTATTCATCATCGAATCTAAGCCACCGCGGTTAAAGAGTTCGTCTACTAGCTTGTTGCCAGTGTCTATGACAAATCCATTTTGGAGTGCACCGACAGATGCGGAGACAGAACCACCTTGAATAAAGACTTGTGATAAAAATCCTAAAATAATACCTACGAGAATAGCTGGTATAGCAGGAACCTTTTTAGCGACCAATACCATAACGACTACAGGTATGATTAGTAGGAAAGGTGAGATAACAAAGTTTTGTTGCAATACTTGTAACGTTTGATCGATACCTTTTGCATCAATATTGTTATCGCCGAAGCTTCTTCCTAAGAAAGCATAAACGATAAGAGTAATAATTAAACCTGGAATTGTAGTAAATAACATATGACGAATATGTGTGAATAGATCTGTATTTGTTAATCCCGCGGCTAAGTTTGTTGTGTCTGAAAGCGGTGACATTTTATCGCCGAAATAAGAACCGGAAATGATAGCACCGGCAACCATTGGAGCTGGGATTCCCATACTTAGGCCAATCCCCATTCCTGCAACACCAATTGTTCCCATTGTAGACCAAGAGCTACCGATAGCTAATGCAACAATAGAACAAATAATTGTAATTGAAACTAAAAATAGTGATGGAGTTAAAAGATTTAAACCGTAATAGATCATTGTTGCGACGATTCCGCCGCCAATCCAAGCACCGATCGTTAAACCTACTAGAATAATGATAACGATAGCGGGTAATGCGAGGCGAATTCCTTTATACATTGCTTCTTCGATATCGTGCCATTTGTAACCGTAACGCCAAGCGACAATAGAAGCAACGGTTGTACCGATAATAAGTGGGACGTGAGGGCTTTGTTTTAATACAACAATTGTAACCATCATAACTGCAACTGTAATGATAATAGGGATTATTGCTACGCCAAAAGGTATTTCTTTTTTCATAAACTGCCTCCTCATTATGTATGTTTGTATTTTTAGAATTGTCGCAAAATAGACGTTATTAAATTATAATAACTAAAAATTGATATGAGCGTCAATAAAAAACAGAAAATAAGGAATGTTCTATCGTTATGAAGTGAGTTGTCGATCGTATTTAAAAATAAACAATTGACTTTTTTCTTAAAATTCAATATGTTCATAAAAATATCTGTTTTTCATAAGTATAATTAACCTGAATGGTTTTGGAATTTGGGAAGGAGAATGTAGCTTTGAAAACATTAGAACTACAAGAGCGGTTAACTGAAATTTTTCAGCATTTACATGAAAACCCTGAAGTGAGTTGGAAAGAGTATGAAACGACAGCGTATATTACTAACTTTTTAAAAGAAGAAGGAATTTCATATAAAATATTTGATGATTGCCCAGGCGTGATTGCTGAAATTGGAAGCGGAAATCCAGTTATTGCAATTCGTGCCGATATGGATGCACTTTGGCAAGAAGTGGACGGAGAGTTTAAAGCGAATCATTCATGTGGTCACGATGCTCATATGACAATTGTGATGGGGCTTATTTTACAATTGAAGAATACGAGATGGGATAGCGGTACTGTTAGATTTATTTTTCAGCCGGCAGAGGAAAAAGGAAATGGTTCTTTAAAGATGGTAGATAAGGGTGCTGTGGATGATGCTGATTTCTTATTTGGTGTTCATCTAAGACCGATTGAAGAACTACCTTTGAAACAAGCTGCCCCATCTATTCGTCACGGAGCAGCAGGATTTTTAGAAGGAACGATTCATGGAGATGATGCACATGGGGCACGCCCACATCAAGGGATAAATGCAATTGATGTCATTTCTATGATCAATATCGGTTTGAAAAATATATGGCTACCACCGCAAAGTTCATATTCAGTGAAGATGACAAGGTGCCAGGCTGGCGGGGATAATTTGAATATTATTCCGGGTAACGGGCATTTTAGCTTAGATGTTAGAGCAGAAAATAACATATTATTAAATGAATTGAAGCAAAAAATAGAACGAGTAATTCTATCAGCGGAATCAATGGGATCTAAAGTATCTTATGAGTGGATTGATCTCGCACCAGGAGCTGAAGTGTCAGAAGAAGCTGAGCGCTTTATGCGAAAAGGCATTCTTGAAGTGTACGGGGAAGAGGGATGCACTGGACCACTGTATACGACAGGAAGCGATGATTTCCATTACTACACAGTGAAGAGACCACATTTAAAAGCTGTCATGCTTGGGCTAGGGGCCAACCTACAACCTGGATTACACCATCCATATATGAAGTTCGATCATAGTTGTATTATGGATGGAGTAGAAATATTGAAACAAACTGTATGGAAAGTATTAGAGGACAGGGGCTAGAGAGCTCCTGTTTTTTTGTAGTAATTTGTCGTTAAGTCGATATATTGAAAAAATCGTTGATATATTCTAAGTTACGATAGATATATTCAGAAAATCATTTATATAATTTTACGTACCAGTAAACTTGATGCAAAATGAGTCTCCAGTACATGGTGTATAATAATAAGTACCATTTTCTAATAGGAGAAGACGAATGAACGAACAATATTACGATGCTGTATTACATATAAAAACTGTCGGTGAGCAAAAGGGCTTTAATAAATCTATGCATTATCACCGTTATGAACCGACGCCATATAGCGGATTAGATGAGTTATTGAATCAATATGAAATAAGAAGTAGCGACCGAATTGTAGATTTTGGGTGCGGAAAAGGACGATTAAACTTTTACATGCACCATAAGTGTGGTGCTTCAGCGGTTGGAATTGAAATGAATGAAGAGTTTTATAAAGAAGCAATGGATAATCTAGAGCGCTATGCACGAAAGGTAAGAAACAGTAAAGATAAAATTGGGTTTGAATGCTGTTTAGCGCAAGAATATGAGATTGATTCACGTGATAACCGGTTTTATTTCTTTAATCCATTTTCTGTACAAGTATTTATGAACGTAGTAAATAACATTTTACTTTCGGTAGAAGAAGCGGAGAGAGAAGTGGATATTATTTTATACTATCCTTCTGAAGATTATATTTTCTTCTTAGAGAACCAGACTGCGTTTGAGCTGAAGAGGGAAGTAAGGTTGCCGGGTGCTTATGAGAAGAATGGGAATGAGAGATTTTTAGTTTATACATTAAGAATATAAAAAAGCAGGTGCCTTGGCACCTGCTTTTCTTTACTCACGTCTATATACTTAGTTACGGATTAAGTAATCAAATGCACCTAAAGCTGCGTTTGCACCTGAACCCATAGAGATGATGATTTGTTTGTACGGATTATTTGTACAGTCACCTGCTGCAAACACTCCTGGTACGTTTGTAGCGCCGTGCTTGTCTGTTACGATTTCACCGCGAGCGCGTTCAACTGTTTCGCCTAACCAGTCTGTGTTTGGCACAAGACCGATTTGTACGAATACACCTTGTAATTCAACGTGATGAACTTCTTCAGTTTCACGATCGATGTAAGAAATACCGTTTACTTTATCAGTACCAGTGATTTCTTTCGTTTGAACGTTTTTCAAAACAGTTACGTTTGGTAAGCTGTCAAGACGCTCTTGTAATACAGCATCAGCTTTTAATTCTGGCATGAATTCAAGAACAGTAACGTGCTTAACAATACCTGCTAAGTCGATAGCTGCTTCAATACCAGAGTTACCTCCGCCGATAACAGCTACGTCTTTTCCGATGAATAATGGACCGTCACAGTGTGGGCAGTATGCTACACCTTTATTTTTGAACTCAGCTTCACCTGGTACGCCAACGTTACGCCAGCGAGCACCTGTTGAAACGATTACGCTCTTACTTTTCAGAATAGCGCCGTTTTCAAGTTCCACTTCAATAAGTTCTTTTTTCTCTAAACGTTTTGCACGTTGTAGATTCATTACATCGATGTCGTATTCTTTTACGTGCTCTTCAAGACTTGCTACTAGCTTAGGACCTTCAGTGCGTTTTACGCTGATGAAGTTCTCAATACCCATAGTATCCATTACTTGACCACCGAAGCGCTCAGCAACGATACCAGTACGGATGCCTTTACGTGCTGCATAAATCGCTGCACTTGCACCAGCAGGGCCGCCACCAACAACAAGAACATCGTATGGATCTTTATCAGAAAGCTCTGATGCATCTGGACCGTTACCCATTTTAGCTAAAATTTCTTCAAGTGTCATACGACCGCTTCCGAAAGATTCGCCGTTTAGGAAAACTGTTGGTACTGCCATGATGTCTTTGCTTTCTACTTCCTCTTTGAATGCAGCGCCATCAATCATAGTATGTGTAATACCAGAGTTTAGAACGCTCATTACGTTAAGAGCTTGTACAACATCAGGACAGTTATGACAACTTAGGCTGATATAAGATTCAAAATGATATTCGCCTTGAATGTTTTTGATTTGATCGATTAATTTTTGTTCAACTTTTGGAGCGCGTCCACTTACTTGTAGTAAAGCTAACACTAATGAAGTAAATTCGTGTCCTAATGGAATACCAGCGAATACGACACCAGTGTCTTCACCAGGGCGATTTACGCTAAAGCTTGGTGTTCTCTCTAATTCAACTTTTTCTACTGTAATCTTAGATGACATAGTAGCTAATTCGTCTACTAGAGCTAACATATCTTTAGATACGTCGTCGTCTCCAGCGCTTACTTTAAGTAAAATATCGTTCTCCATTAACTGAAGGTATTGGGATAGTTGTGTTTTTATATCTGCATCTAGTATCATTTTGATCGAACTCCTTAGATTTTGCCTACAAGGTCAAGGCTTGGTTTAAGTGTTGCAGAACCCTCTTGCCATTTAGCTGGGCAAACTTCACCTGGGTTGTTACGTACGTATTGAGCTGCTTTAATTTTGTTAACAAGAATGCTTGCGTCACGGCCGATACCGTCAGCATTGATTTCCATAGATTGGATAACGCCGTCTGGATCGATGATGAATGTACCACGAGCAGCAAGACCTTCTTCTTCCATTAAAACGTTGAAGTTTGTAGTGATTGTGCGAGTTGGGTCACCAATCATAATGTATTCGATTTTGCCGATAGTTTCTGAGCTATCATGCCATGCTTTGTGAGTGAAGTGAGTGTCTGTAGATACAGAGTATACTTCAACGCCTAAGTCTTTAAGAGCTGCGTATTGGTTTTGTAAGTCTTCAAGTTCAGTTGGGCAAACGAATGTGAAGTCAGCTGGGTAGAAACAAACTACACTCCATTTTCCTTTTAAACTTTCGTCAGTAACTTGGATAAATTCTCCATTATGGTAAGCATTAGCTTTAAACGGTTTTACTTCTGTGCCGATTAATAACATATTAAAATTCCTCCTAAATGTTGGTTTTGAGCATCAAAAAATAGTGTGCTCATAAAATATATTTTTTAATTAACTATAATAATTCTAATTCGATATTAATTATCATATAGAAGTGGTTATTTTGTCAAGAGAATAAACCAACTTTATACCAATTTAATTAATATTTATTCTCAATTAAGGTTGTTAGGGAATTAAAAGGTAATTTTCATGTCATAAATTTTCAATGAGTGTTTGAAAGAGTAGTGTGTATGTTAGAGATATGGTGTAAGTATAAATTCTTAGGAAGGAGATATTTCTTAGAAGTTGTAGATTTGAAAAGGAACTGCTTATTTCTATTTTACAAAGAATTGTGCGATAAATAAAATAAAATGTATCGGAATCTTTGTGAACAATTATTGTCATCTTAAATGCATATAATAAGAAGTAGATTGCAATGAGAAATAGAAATATTGACGCTCATTTCTAACAAGATATAATAAAAACGAGATATGTATTGCAACAATAAAGATATAGTATAGATCGAAAAGATTTCAGTCTATTATTTTTTACGGCTTTTAGAAAACGCTTACAATTAGTGTGGAGGGGAAACCATGTCTAAGTTCACGAAGTATTTTTTAATGGAAGCTAACGATGTGATTGCATATGTGAAAGAGAAATTATGTAAGTTTGAGAGTGCAAAGGGGTTACAGTGTAAAGAAATTGGTGATGGGAATTTAAATTATGTGTTCCGCGTTTGGGGTGAACAGAAGAATATTTCTGTCATTGTAAAGCAAGCTGGGCATACAGCGCGTATTTCAGATGAGTTTAAGTTGTCGACGAATCGTATTCGTATAGAATCGGATGTTTTGCAGTTAGAGGAGGAGTTAGCACCTGGGCTTGTTCCAACGGTGTATTTGTTTGATAGTGTTATGAATTGTTGCGTAATGGAAGATTTATCGGACCATACAATATTACGTACAGCACTTATAAATCATCAAATGTTTCCAAAGCTTGCGGATGATGTAACGACCTTTTTGGTAAACACACTCTTATTAACATCAGATGTTGTAATGAATCATAAAGAAAAGAAGGAACTTGTGAAAAATTATATAAATCCTGAGTTATGTGAAATTACAGAAGAACTCGTCTACGCTGAGCCATTTACAAATCATAATAAGCGTAACGAGTTATTTCCGTTAAATGAAGGATGGATTAGAGAGCATATTTATAGTGATAAAGAGCTTCGTATGGAAGTAGCAAAACTTAAGTTTTCTTTTATGACGAATGCACAGGCGCTTATTCATGGTGATCTGCATACTGGTTCTGTTTTTGTGAAAAATGATTCCACGAAGATTATTGATCCTGAGTTTGCCTTTTATGGACCGATGGGATATGACGTTGGGAATGTAATGGCAAATTTAATGTTTGCTTGGGTGAATGCAGATGCGACCATGGCGCTTGGAGCTGAGAAAGATACGTATATGGGTTGGCTACAATCGACAATGGTAGAGGTAATTGATTTATTTAAGAAGAAGTTTTTAGATGCTTGGAATATCCATGTGACCGAGATTATGGCGAAGGAAGAAGGCTTTAACGAAGTATATTTACAATCTGTATTAGAAGATACGGCTGCAGTGACGGGCCTTGAGTTAATTCGTCGTATTGTTGGGCTAGCGAAAGTGAAAGATATTACTTGTATTGAGAATGAGGAAGCACGTGCTAGAGCGGAACGCATTTGTCTTCAAGTAGCGAAGAAGTTTATTTTACGAGCGAATCAATATAAAACAGGCACAAGCTTTGTAGAAACGTTAAAAGAACAGTCAATGCACTACGCGAAGTAAGGGGAGAAGATGATGGAAGAGCAATTAATACCAATTCAGTGGAAAGAAGATGCTTTAGTTTTATTAGATCAAACATTATTACCGAATGAAGTTGTCTATGAATCTTTCAAGACAGCTGAAAGTGTGTGGGATGCCATTCAAGTAATGAAAGTAAGAGGAGCACCAGCGATTGGTGTTTCAGCAGCTTATGGTGTGTATTTAGGAGCTAAGGAAGTTAATCAAAGTACGGTGGAAGAATTTATAGAGGAAGTCAAAAAAGTATGTGCATATTTGGCAACATCAAGGCCGACAGCAGTAAACTTATTCTGGGCACTTGAAAGAATGGAGGCGGTAGCGACAGAGAACGCGCACTTATCAATCGCCCAGTTGAAAGATAGATTACTAGAAGAGGCAAAAGAGATTCATAGAGAAGATGAAGAAATTAACCGTCAAATTGGAGAACATGCATTAACATTATTCCATGATGGAATGGGGGTATTAACACATTGTAACGCTGGTGCGTTAGCGACGACTAAGTATGGTACTGCGACGGCTCCAATGTACTTAGCGAAAGAAAAAGGATGGGACTTAAAAATCTTTTCGGATGAAACACGTCCTAGATTACAAGGTTCAACGTTAACAGCACTAGAACTACAGCGAGCGGGGATTGATGTTACTGTTATTACGGATAATATGGCAGCTATGGTCATGTCACAAGGAAAAATCGACGCTGTAATCGTTGGGTGTGACCGTGTGGCAGCAAACGGTGATGTAGCAAATAAAATTGGGACATTAGGCGTATCTATTTTAGCGAAATACTACAACATTCCGTTTTATGTAGCAGCACCAACACCGACAATCGACTTAAAAACACCGACAGGAAAAGAAATTCCAATTGAGGAAAGAGATGCTTCTGAAGTGATTAATCGCTTCGGACAATATTCTGCTCCGAAAGAAAGTAAAGTATATAATCCGGCATTTGATGTCACATCACATGAAAATGTAACAGCGATTATTACGGAAAAAGGGATTGTAAAAGCACCGTTTACGGAGAATTTAAAAAAGCTATTTCAATAAGTAGATAGATTTAAAAAGTCAGTCATCATAAGCTTCATACTTAGGGGGATGTATATGTTATTACAAAAAGAAAGAGAAGAAATTGTAGCGTATGGAAAGAAAATGATTTCTAGCGGTTTAACAAAGGGGACAGGCGGCAATATTAGTATTTTCAATCGCGAGCAAGGTCTTGTTGCAATTAGCCCAAGTGGTTTAGAGTATTATGAAACAAAACCTGAAGATGTAGTTATATTAAACTTAGATGGTGAAGTGGTAGAGGGAGAGAGAAAGCCATCAAGCGAGTTAGATATGCATCTTATTTATTATAGAAATCGTGAAGATATAAATGCGCTTGTGCATACACATTCACCTTATGCGAAGACGATTGCATCATTAGGATGGGAGCTTCCTGCTGTATCGTACTTAATTGCTTTTGCAGGCCCGAATGTTCGCTGTGCACCGTATGAAACATTTGGTACGAAGCAATTAGCAGATGCTGCTTTTGAAGGAATGATAGATCGCCGTGCCGTTTTACTTGAGAACCACGGTTTAATTGCAGGTGCAAATAACATAAAAATGGCATTTACTGTTGCGGAAGAAATCGAGTTTTGTGCGCAAATTTACTATCAAACAAAAAGCGTCGGAGAGCCGAAACTATTGCCAGAAGATGAGATGGCGAATTTGGCTAAGAAGTTTGAAGGGTATGGGCAGCAGTAGAATGAAATAAAAACCCCCTCAAGAAAAAATCTTGAGGGGGTTTCTTTACGCCTTCTTAAGCAACAAATACATAAAGTAAGGAGCACCAATTAAAGCAACGACAATACCTGCTGGGATGCCATTAGGTTCAACGATGTTTCGGCCAATTGTATCTGCTAATAGCAATAGCCATCCGCCGATTAAAAGGGCGATAGGCATGAAAATTTGATGTCTTGGACCTACTAAAGATTTCGCGATATGAGGAGCCATTAGTCCGATAAAACTAATTCCTCCTGTTACGGAAACAGCTGCAGCAGCAAGCGCAACGGCTGCAACTAATAAGTATCTGCGTTCTTTTTCAATTTCAATTCCAACACCGATTGCGACTGGCTCGTTTAATGCTAGAATGTTTAATCGATTTGCTTTATAGAAAACGAACGGAATTAATACGATTAACCATGGGAGCATTGCTAAAACGAAGACCCAGTCATCTCCCCAAATGTTTCCGGCAATCCACTTGGCGATAAAGTCCACTTTCATACGATCAGCGGATGAAATAAGGACAATCATCATTCCAGATAGTGCAAATGAAAAACCAATACCAGTTAATGTTAGTCGAATTGGCTGAAGCCCAGTTGATTTGCTATATGAAAATACGTAGATTAGAACAGCTGTAAGAAAAGCTCCAATAAATCCAACGACTGGTAGTAAGTAAAGAAATGAACCTACATCTATTGGAAAGTATAAAAAGAAAATAGCAACAGCAACACCGGCCCCAGAGTTGATTCCGAGAATACCAGGTTCAGCTAAATCATTTCGAGTAATTCCTTGGAAGATAGCCCCTGATAAAGCGAGAGCCATACCAGCTAATAATGTAATAACAATTCTAGGTAGTCTTAAAGAGTATAAAACAAACTCCTCTTTAAAAGTCCCTTGTCCCATTAATGTTGGGAGTAGTCGATCATAAGATAAAGATGCTGAACCAAGTCCCATTCCAACTACAATGGTGGTGATGGTCAGTATTAGTAAAGCGAGTATAATAAGACGTTGTTTTCTTAGAATAGATTGCATCATGAGAATGTTTTTCCTCCTTTACGTACAACGAATAGGAAGAATGGCAGCCCTACAATTGCGACAATAGCGGCAACTGGTGTTTCATATGGAGCGTTAATAGTACGTCCGATTGTATCTGCAAGTAGCATAAAGGAAGCTCCAGCAATTGCTGACATCGGTATAACAAATCGGTAATCTGGACCGACAATTGGGCGTACCATGTGAGGTACCATTAAACCGATAAATGCCATATTTCCGACAAGCGCTACAGAAGCACCAGCAAGTAAGATAATAATGATAAATAGAATGGTTTTAATAACAATAATTTTTTGACCTAGTCCAATAGCCACTTCTTCACTGAAACTAAGAACTGTCAATTTTTTTGCTAGTAAGATAGCGATAAAGATACTAATTGAAATGACTGGAATAATAATTTTCAATTGGCTCCAAGTAGTTCCAATTACGCCCCCGGCAGTCCAAAGTGATACATCTTGTGAAATTTTGAAGTAAATACCGACTCCTTCTGAAATTGCGAGTAGAAATGCTGAAACGGCAGCACCGGCTAATACAATTCGAAGAGGGGACAGCCCGCCTTTTTTCACCATACCAATTCCAAATACCATAATCGCGCCAATTGCAGCACCGATAAAGCAAGCAAATGTTAAGTAAAGATAGCTTATGGAAGGGTTGAAGGCTAGCGTTAACGCAAGTGCAGCATTTGCTCCACCAGATAGCCCTAATAATCCAGGATCTGCAAGTGGATTTCGTGTTAATCCTTGCATAATTGCTCCAGAAACAGCAAGGCCCGCTCCTACAAAAATAGCAGCAACTTCACGTGGCAAACGTATTTCGCGAATAATAGATATTTTGTCCCCTTTAGCGGAGGATGTGAGTGCTAACCATACGTCTTTTATTGAAGTATCTGCAGCACCTAATACCATTGCCACCATAAAAATAAGAAAGAATGCAATTATGCTCAAAATGAGTTTGTATGTAAAAGCTATAGAACGTGGATTGTCGTGATCTTTTGTCATTCGTTTCACATCTTTTCTGTTCATAGAATAAAGGAAGAGGAATTCTTAATTTAAGAATTCCTCATGTTTGTATTATTTACCAAGAAAGCTCTTCTTGAAGAAGTCTAGTTGGAAGTCTAATGTAAGTGGATCATTGAAATAGAATTCCATCATGTTTGCTTCGTATACGCGATTATTTTTTACTGCTGGGATGTTTTTATATGATTCTGTCTCTTGGAATGAGTTATCAGTATCTTTGTTTTTACTTACGATTAAGTAATCACCAGCAAATTCAGGTAATACTTCAGTAGATAATGCGTAGTAACCTTCTTTTAATGCTTTTTCTTTTACTTTTTCAGGCATTTTTAATTTCATTTCTTGGTACAGAATTTCTGTTCCACGGCCCCAGTTTTCGCCGTATACATAAAGCTGTTTGTTGAAGTTTTCTACAACAGAAACTGTTGCATCTTCACCAATTTTTGCTTTAATTTCTTTACCAGCGTCTTGTGCACGTTTCTTGAAGTCATCAACCCAAGTTTTTGCTTCTTTTTCTTTGTTTAATAACTTACCGATTTCTAAATGCTGTGTTAAGTAATCAACTTTTCCGTAAGTGTACGTTACAGTAGGAGCGATCTTCTTTAACTTATCAACATTTTTAATATTTGATAAACCAATGATTAAATCTGGATTTAGTTCAGCGATTTTTTCAACGTTTTCATCTGATACTTCAGCAACATCTTTAAGTTTGCTATCAAAGCGTGGGTTTTGTTTAGACCATGAATCTACCCCAACAAGATTTACATCTAATGACATTACGTTACCAGCGAATGATGATAAAACAACAACGCGTTTTGGATTTGCAGGAACTTCTACTTTACCATTTTCAGATTGGTATGTAATTGTTTCTGATTTACTACCTTTTGCATCGTTCTTTTTGTCTGTAGAGCCATTACTACAAGCGCTCATAACAAGAACGAAAAGAACTGTTAGTGAAATAAATAACTTTTTCATTGTCTTTCTCCTTTAACATAGATGATATGTGTATATAATAATTTGTTTAACTGCAATCTTTTTGAAAGAGTAGTGGTAATGCAAAATGCTTATTAAAAATCTTGAATATGAGATACTACAATATAGTATTAACCATATTAATAAAAGAAGATGTAATCTCAAATTTGCTAATTATTAACAAATTGATAATGATTATCACTATTGATTCTTTAAATAATATAATTTTATATAGGTGTATTGTCAATAGTAATTTTGATTGTAAATTTTGCGGAAACAGGTTATATTTTATTGAGAATGATAATCAATGACTAGTAGCTGAGGAGTGACACGAATGAATCAAGAAGAATTGTTTGATGTAACTGTGATAGGCGGAGGACCTGCAGGGCTTTATTCAGCTTTTTATAGTGGACTCAGAGAGATGAAAACGAAAATAATAGAATTTCAACCACAGTTAGGTGGAAAAATACATGTTTATCCAGAGAAGATGATATGGGATGTAGGAGGGCTGCTGCCAGTTACAGGTGATAAACTAATTGAACAACTTGTACAGCAAGGGCTAACATTTAAGCCAGAAGTGGTATTAAATACAAAAGTAGAATCGATTATTCGTAACGAAGATGGCACTTTTACGTTAAAAGCGATCACTGGAGAAGAACATTTTTCAAAAACAGTTATCGTCGCAACTGGAAGTGGTATATTGAAACCTCAAAAGTTATCAATTGAAGGTGCTGAGCGATTTGAAGTATCTAATTTAAATTATACAGTGAAATCTTTAAAGCGTTTCAAAGGTAAGACGGTCATTATTTCCGGCGGAGGAAATTCTGCTGTTGATTGGGCAAATGAATTAGAACCAATTGCGAAAAAAGTGTATGTAACATATAGAAAAGAAGAATTATCTGGTCATGAAGCACAAGTAAAACAACTGCTGAACAGCTCGGCGGAGTGTTTCTTTAATACATCGATTACAAAACTCATTGCTGGTGATAATCATGAAGCGATCGAATATGTAGAATTAACGAATCATGAAACAAGTGAAATTTCACATTTACCTATTGATGAAGTGATTATTAACCATGGATATGAACGTGACATTACGTTATTAGAAAATAGTGAGTTAGACGTTGCAATTATAGATAATTATTATATTGCAGGTAATGCGAATAGTGAGTCCTCTGTAGATGGATTATATGCTGCGGGAGATATTTTAAAGCACGAAGGGAAATTACACTTAATCGCGGGAGCATTCCAAGATGCTGGAAATGCTGTAAATAAAGCGAAACAATTTATTCAACCAGATGCAAGTGAGTACGGAATGGTTTCTTCGCATAATGAAGTATTTAAGAAGAGAAATCGTGAATTGATCAAGCAGATGATGAAATAATAAAAAAACAAGTATACCCCCATTTACTTCTCTATTCGAGTGATAAGAGAGGTAAATGGGGGTTTTCCTGTTTACTATATTTTCAATCATTATAATGACACCGGTTTCATCAGTTCATGTGATATGAACGTTTTATTTGTAAATCTTCCTAGAAAACAATAAATCTATGTTTTGCTGACGCAGAACAATATTACATTATGCTGTCCCTTTAGCTCGTTCGTTAGGAAATGGCATATTTAATATAGACGCAATATACTGTTTTCCATGCATTCGAGCTAATGATTCTAATATTTGACGGACGCGTTTTGTAAGATGTCCTTGTCCCTTTATAGCTTCACAATATGCGTCATAGAAAGCGTATTTAGCCCAAAGGAAATCATCTTGTTGGAATAAAAAATGATTTTTGTACCATTCCCCAATTGTATGGTAACAATTGTTTTCATGTATTACTGAGCTTTGAGAAAGAATACGATCAGATAAAGATGTAGTTAAATGAGAAATTGTGTTTTCAGTTTCAACCTGTAATGTTTTTTCTAACATTGTAATGATGTGACGAGTAGCCATATGTTAACTCTCCTTTGTGTAAATGGGTAATACCATTCTATATTTAAAAAAATCCTTACTATATTATTATACAATATATGGAATGCATCCACCTTCTTTTTAAATTGCATTTACAAAATCTTTTTTATTTGTTTACAAAAATAAAGTAAGATACAGTATATATGAAAAAATAATAAAGGAATGAACGCGTTGTATATAACAGTAGAAGAAGCTGCGGAGTATTTGAATTTACCAAAGTCGTATATTGAAGAGCTAATTCAGCAAAAGAAAATTCGTGCATTATTTGATGGAGAGCAATATTTATTAAATAAAGAACAATTCAATACACATTTAGAACAAATGGAGAAATATAAGCAATTAGTGGAAGATATATTGAACGAACCAATTCCAGAAGATATGGATGTTAAAGACGAAGATTAAACTATGGGAGATCCCGTATGAAGATATGCAGAAATGTATCTTCATACGGGATTTTTAGTTTCAAGATATCAAAATTTTAAGGAGTCCCCAGGATTTTTTGGAATTTGATAGGTAGTAGTCTACCATGTTAAAAGCATATTTTTTTACAGCTAGGACAAACATAGAGCACGTAACCTGTACAGATACATATACTATCAGTGCAAAAGCTTATAAATTAATGGAAGGGGTTTTCTCGTGAGTTTATTTCATTGTGATTTTCTGAAAGACTTAATTGGATCTTATGTGAGAGTAAACAGGGGTGGTCCGGAATCTCAAAAAGGAACAATAATATCAGTATGTCCGGACTACTTCGTATTGCAGAATGAAAAAGGTGAGCTTTATTACTATCAACTTAGTCATCTAAAAAGTATTACAAAAAATGCGAAAGACTGTGGATCAAGTGATTCCGAGTGGGAAGATTGCGAATGTGCAGAAGACTTTGAGGCACTACTTCAAACTTTCAAATATTGCTGGGTAAAAATTAATCGCGGTGGTCCAGAGAAAGTAGAAGGCATTTTGCAAGATGTATCTTGTGATTTCGTAACATTAATCGTAAAAGAGGAACTTATATTAATTGCAATAAAGCATATTAAAAGTGTTAACTATAACGCATTAGCATGCGGAGAGAGCGATGAGAGCGACGATAGTAGCAGTAAGGAAAGTAGTAGCAGTAGCAATAATTCAGGTCGCGCTCGTGCACAAAGACAATCAAGTAGAGGAAGATAAGAGGAAAGGGGGATACGAAATTGGAGAATGTATTATGCTGTGAGCAAATTAAATGTTTAGTTGGTGAGACTGTAAAAGTAAATCTTCGCGGACCAGAAAGTCGAGTGGGTGAGCTCATATCGTTAGGCAAAAATTATCTAACGCTACAATTACCTCATGGTGAATTAGTATATTATCAGTTGAAACATGTGAAGAGTCTAGTTAAGAAAGTGAAAGAAAGTAAATGTGGCGATTGTTATAGTTCATATTTCTGCTCTGATGAAGATACTTTTGTCGATGTATTACGTGACTTGAAGTATAAGTGGGTAAAGATTAATCGTGGTGGCCCAGAGTGCGTGGAAGGTTTATTAAGTGAAGTGCATGAAGAATGTATTACACTAGTAAACTGCGATGAAGTCATTTATATCATTAATTATCATATTAAGAGTGTGAGTCAAGTAGTGAAATGTAAAAAGAATGAAGATGAATAATGTTTAATAAATAAGAGGGGCATTATGAGGGAAAGAGAAGAACAATTTCTTATTTCGATAGTATGAAAAGGAATTACTTACTATTAAAACAGAACTTTGCCCTGATTATTTTTTTAGAAATGAAAGACAGGAAAGAAGAAATCCATAGGAAGGAGGATACAGATGAATGAGTTAAACAAAAGTATTGGAGAAAATATATATGTTAAATTAATCGGTGAAAAAAGATTTAAAGGTGTATTAATAGACGTAGGAAATGATATTGTTGTTCTTTACAACGGACAAGACTACGTATATATATCTTTATACCATGTACAATATTATAAATTTTTAAGACCACATGATGAAGAAATATCAAAACCAGATGTTGATTCTGTAATTAAGAGGGAATCACCTTCCATTTCTTTGAGAAAAGTATTAAGTACTTCTAAAGGGATTTTTACAGAAGTTTATGTAGCAGGAAATGCTCCAATACATGGTTATGTTACAAGTGTAATGAACGATTATATTGTTTTTTATAGTCCAGTTTATAAAACAGTATATATATCTTTAAAGCATTTGAAATGGTTAATTCCGTATAAAGAAAATCAAGTCCCGTACGCCCTCAATAAAAATGAACTCCCCGTGAATCCATTAAATATTACGTTAGCTAGAACATTTGAAGAACAGCTTATTAAAATGTCCGGCAAAATCATGGTGTTCGATTTAGGTGAGGAATCTAATAAGATCGGAAAGATGGCAAAGATTGGTGAAGGGCATATTGAAATATTAAAAGCACGTGATGCAAAAATGTATGTGAATATTCAACACGTGAAATCTGTCCATTGTCCGTAGACTAGTTGAAAGGGCTGGCTTTTTCTTTTATATGCAGAAGAAAAGGTCGAGCCTATTTGTTTAGCTCGATTTGAATATGAGGGGGAAAAATGAATTGAATATAAATGTGTTAGTGTGAACGTTGAAGAGGAAATCTTGTGCTAAATCATAAAAAATATGTACGAGCTGTCTTTTGATGTATTCAATTTATTTTTTGAGGGAGAACTGCTTAACTAATTTATTAAAGGGGTTTTGTTTGTGGAGCAGTTTCCAAATTCGTTATCGATTACATTACTTGGTAGTGCTGGTGGAGCAGCAAAAGCAGTTTTAGCAATTTTAAATCAAGCGATAGTAAATGAAAAAGACCCGATTTATGAAGTGATAAAGAATGTTACATTTCATTTGGTTGATATAAAACAAAAAGATAGGACTTATTATGATGAGTTGTTTCCAAATTTGAAAGATCAATTGTTTTTATATGAAATCGACCTTCAAGATGTAGTGACATTTAAACAGCATTTAAAAGAAAGTAGTACGAGTGTTGTTATTGATGTTTCAGGGGCAGATATAATCAGAGTATTAAGTTGTTGTAATGAACTTGGAATTTGTTATATTAATTCAGCTTTGGAAAATGAGGCAGTAGATCAGGACGATAGTTTAATCGGCTTTCAGCTTACGGAAAGATATACGAGGTTTGAGAAGGAGAAAGAGAAATTTACAGATACAAAAGCAATTATAGGCTCAGGTATGAATCCAGGTGTTGTTCAGTGGATGGTTGTTGAACTTATGAAGGAACGCCCACAGGAAAAGCCAAGAGCATGCTATATAGTAGAACATGATACGTCATTTTTGAATGATACAGCACTAATAAAGCCACATACACTGTATGCTTCATGGGCAGTAGAGCGATTTCTAGATGAAGCGATATGGAGTTATCCGATGTATATGAGTCATCATCGTCCCCTTTATTTTTATGAAGATGTATATGCTTCAGAGTATAAAGTAAAGTTAGGAGAGAAAGAGTTTTATGGTTGTTTAATGCCACATGAGGAAGTTTTAATTTTAGGGAAAAACTTCAATATGGAAGTTGGGTTTCTTTACCGAATTAACGAGTATACAACAAATGTAATTAGGCAGAATTTAGATAAGGTAGAAGATTTATGGAACTGGAATCGTAAAGTATTTAATCCAGCGGAAGAAGAGATTGCTGGCGAGGATCTAGTTGGTGTATTACTCGTTTATGAAAATAGCGAGACATATATGTATAACGTGATGAATAGCAGTCAAGTTTTTCGTAAATATAAAACAAATGCAACTTACTTCCAAGTAGGATGCGGAATTTATGCTGGTTTGTGTAGTTTACTTTTCGATAACTTTAAACAAGGTGCCTATTATGTAGAGGAATTATTATTAAATACAGAAAGTAAGTATGGAGAATATTTAAATTTATATATGAAGGATTTTGTAGTAGGGGGAAATGATTTTACGGATGGATTGCTACATGATCGGGTAAGATGGATATAAGTTATAGTGAAAAGGGAGGGGGATGGGGATCCCCTTCCTTTTCGTATTGCCCTGAAAGCAATTTCATACTGATAATTTAAGGAGATAATATGTAGAGTGTTTGTATAGAACATGAGGAGTATTTATATGAACAAATTTAAAAGCTTTATTTATGAGGAAAAAGAAGCCTTAAAAGTATTTGAAAGAATTAACGGGTTTGTTAGTGAATTGATGTTATTAGGAAAACCGAAATCAACGAATTATGAATGGTGTAATATACGAGAATCCTTTTATATGTTGTACAGCTAATGGAAAGTTATGCAGCGCGATATAGAGTGAAATTTCATATGCAAGTAGATGGAAATCTACCTGTTATAAATGGTGATGATAAAAAATTAAAACAAGTGTTATTAAAAATGGAATAGAATCAATGCCAGAAGGTGGAGATATTCATATTCGTGCATATCAAAAAACTGAAAGGCATTTGTATATTTCTGTTGAAGATCAAGGCTTTGGTATAGAGAAGGTTGAAAAGGCTTTTTACACAACAAAGGAGAATGGTACGGGACTTGGGTTAATGATTACATATAAAATTATTTAGGAACATCAAGGAAGTATCGCGATTTAAAGTAGCATGGGAATAGGAACGAAAGTGGAAATTTTTTTACCGACAGCATAATATGCTAGAGGAAAATATTTTTCAGAAAAGTGTTCTTGTTGTGTAAATATAAACATTTTATAAAATGTTTCAAGAAGGGTTTTTTTTATAAAATACTTCGTTTATAATGGAGGAAAATATCGACATGAGATTTGTTATTCATGTAACGGTTCGGTAGTGTTAGAGAAAGAAGGGGTGCACGCGCATCCTTTTTTCTATGCAGATATTATGAAAGAGGTGGTATGATGGAATTAACATTAAATTCGACTGTATGTTTACACACGATTCAATTTCGAAAAGAGCAAAAGAATTATATTGTAAAAGATACAATTACAGGAGAAAAATATGAAATGCCGCCACTTTGGATTGATGCATTGGCAATGATGCGTGACGGTTTTTTATTAGGGGAAATTGAGGAGAAATTAAAAGAAGAGTATCCAGACGAAGAAATAAATATGCTAGCATTTACGAGGCAACTGTTAGAGCTAGAGCTTGTCGGAATGGTAGATGGGGAAGAAATAGCTTGTACAAAGAAGAAAGAGAAAGATTATTTAGCTTGGTTACGTCCTCGTGTTGAGCAATTCTTTCTTAGTTTAAATAAAAAAAATAGAAGCAAAGGTCAATGATGATCTTTGCTTTTTTGTATAGTTTGTTTAAAAAATTACAGCGAATGCTCTTGCGAAAGCACCGTCGCTATCTTTAATTTTTAAAGGTGCCGCTGAGAAAAAGAAACGTTTCGTGTGAATTGCATCTAAGTTTGTTAAGTTTTCAATTAAATAAATATTATTCCCAAGTAGTATGTGATGTATTGGTGATGTTTCTGTCGTTACCTCATCAGGAGAAATGAAATCTAGGCCGACCGATTTTACTTTTAATTGAACTAATTCCTCGGCTAATTCTTCAGAAAGATAAAAAGCTTCTTGCTCATACGCCTCTGTATTCCATTTAGTAGATAGATTGGAATGGAAAATAACAATATCTCCTTCTTTTATGTCAGCGTTGTGTAATACTTCCTTACGTAACTTTCGCTCTTGAATATGAGTTACATCAATAAGAACAGCTTCGCCTACAAATTGATCTAGGGGTAATTGATCAATAGTCGTTGCGCCTGAAATGAAATGAGCAGGAGCATCACAATGCGTGCCAACATGAACGACAGAATGAAAATCTGTAACTTGATAGCCTGTCTCTTCAACGCTTGTAATGGCTCCTAAATTGATTTTTGGTGTTCCAGGGAATTGGGACATATTGTTTTCAAATGTTTGTGATAGGTCAATTACTTTCATTTTAAATACCTCCAATATATGTTTTGAAATAAAAAAACTCACCCTTCATAATCAAGAAAGATGAGTTTTGCACACAATAGTTACGTTTTATCTTTCAAAATGCAATGCATTTTGCAGGAATTAGCACCTATTCAGTTTATATAAACTGAGGTTGCTGGGCGTCAAAGGGCCGGTCCCTCTGCCTCTCTTGATAAAGACATATTAAGTTTTTGTTTCTGAATATTCACTACTTTTAAATTGTAATTCATTTCCTTTTTTCGTGCAATACAAAATAGGTATTCACCCAAATAAAGTTGCTCGCATATTGTAGCTTATGTAAATAGAATGCTGCGAAGGAGTGAGTGCAGTGACAGGAAATGTATTGAATTATTACGCTGGTGGAAATACAGCTAGAGGATTTCATAATTTATACGACGAGAATTTAAAAGGGCTAAACAGGTTATTTATTTTAAAGGGTGGTCCTGGAACCGGGAAATCTTCTTTAATCAAAGCAATAGGTCGTGAGTGGGTTGAAAAAGGATATGATATTGAATTTTTACACTGTTCTTCTGATAATAAATCGGTTGATGGTGTAATTATCCCGAAGTTAAAAGTAGGAATTGTTGATGGAACATCACCGCATGTTATTGAGCCGAAAATGCCAGGAGTTGTCGAAGAGTATATTAATTTAGGGGTTGCTTGGGACTCAGATAAATTAAGAAAGCAGAAGGTGGAAATTGAACGATTTGTTTCAGAAGCAAGTAAGGCTTTTCAAACTGCTTACGCATGTTTTAACGAGGCACTAGTTATACATGATGAGTGGGAGAACATATATATTAATAATATTGATTTTAATAAAGCAAATGAACTAACCGATCAGCTGATTCAGAAGTTATTTACAGATAAAGGCGGGAAACAATCGCTTGTGAAACACCGGTTTTTAGGGGCAGCTACACCGAAAGGAGCAGTTGATTTTGTTCCGAATTTAACAGAGGGATTACCACATCGTTATTTTATAAAAGGACGCCCAGGCTCTGGGAAATCAACAATGCTTAAAAAATTAGCTAAGGCAGCAGAAGAAAAAGGATTTGAAGTTGAAGTATATCATTGTGGATTTGATCCAAATAGTCTTGATATGGTTATCGTAAGAGAATTAGGGTTTGCAATTTTTGATAGTACCGCACCACATGAATATTTTCCGAGCCGCGAAGGTGATGAAATTATAGATATGTATGCCTTGATTGTGACACCAGGGACAGATGAGAAGTATGCGACAGAAATTCGTGACGTGTCGATTCAATATAAAGCAAAAATGAATGAGGCGATGTCTTTCCTAGCGAAAGCGAAATCAGTTCGTGATAAATTAGAACGAATTTATATTGCTGCTATGGATTTTTCAAAAGTAGACGCATATAAAGAGGAGATTCAAAAAGAGTTTGAACGAATTGCGGTTAGTGTAACAGAAAAGAACAAGTAAAAAATAAGGAACTTTGGTAGGCTGTCGGGAATTTTCTGACAGCTATTTTAGTATGTAGTAAACTTAGTAGTATATTTGTCGAATTTCCAAGGAAATAATCAAAAAATGGAGAGGGTATGAAATGAGAGAGAAAATTAGGTTGGAGTTAGCAAGAATTGAACAAGAGAATGATGTGAAAATTTTATTTGCAGTGGAATCAGGGAGTCGTGCTTGGGGATTTCCATCGAAAGATAGTGATTATGATGTTAGATTCGTTTATATGCACCCGGTCGAATGGTATTTATCAATTCATGATAAACGAGATGTAATTGAGTATCCGATTAGTGATGATTTAGATATAAGCGGATGGGATATTAAAAAAGCGTTACAATTATTCGCAAAGTCAAACCCAGCTTTACTCGAATGGATTCGATCACCGATTTTTTATTCGAAAAACTCTCATTTTCCAGAACAACTTCAGCAAATGAGTGATAAGCACTTTAATCCAAAAGCAACGATATATCATTACCTACATATGGCTTCAAAAAATTATCGTGAATTTTTGCAAGGTGAGAATGTAAAGTTGAAAAAGTACTTCTATGTATTACGTCCTATTTTAGCTTGTAAATGGTTAGAGGAGAAAGAGACTTTACCACCTGTAGAATTTGATCGGTTGATTACAGAGTTATCATTAGAACGCAGTGTATTAGATGAAATTGAACAGTTGTTAATAAAGAAAAAGGCAGGTACTGAATTAGATATTGGATTAAAAATTGAGGTGTTGAATCAATTTTTAGAAGAACAACTTCATTACTACCAGCAATATGTAAAAGGAATTGAAAAGGGATTAGGAATCGACATTGAGAGTTTAAATACATTGTTTCGAGATATGTTGTTTGCAGTAAATGAAAAAGAGCACAAGTGAGTTTGTGCTCTTTTTCATTTTGTAGGAATAAAGAAAACAGATATAGCTGCGAGAAGACCTGCGAATGAGAATAAGTAAAAATTCCATGCTAAGTCGTACTGCATTGTCATAATAATACCGACAAGAATAGGACCAGCAATTGCACCAACTCGGCCAAGTCCAAGTCCCCAGCCTAAGGAAGTAGCCCGGATATGGGATGGGAAGTATTGTGTTACATATGCATTTAATATTTGAGTAATGCCGACTGATCCAATTCCAGCAAGACCAATTAAAAGGTAGATGGTTGTAACAGATGGTTTAATTGTTAATAGTCCAATACATATAGCTGCCATAAGATAGGAGATGCTAATAACAATTTTAGCTCCTATACGATCCGCAATTGCTCCAGCAAATAATGCACCGATAGCGGCAGTAATATTTAGCATAAGTAGAAATGATAAACTAGATCCAAGAGGGTATCCTGCTTGGCGCATCATCTGCGGTAACCAAGTATTTAAACCATATATTAAAAACATTCCCATTATATAAGTGATCCAAAAAAGCAGCGTTGCTTTTATGTATTCTTTTGAGAATAAAGTAAGAAATCCATTTTTCTTTCGTATATTAGATGAGGTTTGATGAGTTTCATCGTTTTCATGGAATTCAATTTGAAAACGATGAAGGATTTTTTCTACTTCTTCTTGGCGATTACGTGATAATAAAAATTGAATGGATTCAGGTAAATAACGAATGATGAAAGGAATGAGGAGCAGTGGAATCATTCCGATGCCAAACATAGTTCTCCATCCGAAATCTTCTAACAGAAACATAGACAAAATAGCGCCTAACACGATACCTAAAGGATAGCCAGTAAACATAAGAGCATAAATAAAAGATTGCCGCTTTTTTGGTGAATATTCAACGGTAAGTGCTGAAGCTGTTGGAATAACACCGCCTAATCCGATTCCTCCAATAAATCGAGATAAACCAAATAATTCAGGAGAAGGAGCAAGTGCAGCTAGACCCATTGTGATAGAAAAAAGTGCTAAACAGCATATAAGCGTCCATTTTCGCCCAATTAGATCTGTAATGGTTCCAACTAGAATAGCGCCAATAAACATCCCAAATAAAGCATAGCTAGCAATTGTACCAGCGTGTGCTGGTGAAAGTGCCCAGCTTTTGTCTTCTAGGAGCTTTGGCAGAACGGCCCCGTAAATACCTAAATCATATCCATCAGCTAGAATAGCTAGCCAACAAATAAAAACAACAAGTTTTGTAATAGAGCTCGAAAAGATAGTTTCTGTAGATTCTAGATGAGGTGGAGCTGAAGGTTGCATAATATTCACTCCTTTTAATTTGTAGATGAATATATTATTTTATTTTATGTTAATATTTTCCTTCTTGTATCGGGATTTATCTGAAAATGTTTTATAACAAATAAAGAAGTTCAACAGGAAACCTGTTGAACTTCTTTATTTGTTTACTCATTATCAACTCGTTTTAACGGTTGACCTGCTGGACCTTCCATAACATCTCCCTCAATTGAAAAGCGTGAACCGTGGCAAGGACAGTCCCAAGTACAATCACCATTATTCCATTCAACTTCGCAGCCGAGATGTGTACAAGTTGTATCGACAATATGTAATTTTCCATCTTTGTCTTTATAAGCACCTGCTCGTTTTCCGTTAACATGTACGACAGATCCTTCACCAACTTCGAGATCTTCTGGCTTACGTAATGTGGTTTCAATCTTTCCTTCAATTAAATGTTTCGCAACATCAATGTTCTGGGAGAGGAATGTTTTTATATCTGGATTTGCATGGAAGCGTGATGGTGCATACAGTTCCTTATAGGGATTGTGGACTTTTAGAATGGAGTCCTTCAGTAAATGAGCGGCAGCAGTTCCAGTTGTCATTCCCCATTTACGATATCCAGTTGCAACAAATATATTTGGATTTCTTTCGTTAATATGTCCGATATAAGGAAGCTTATCTAGCGTGATTAAATCTTGTGCTGACCATCTATAGGGAACTTCATCTACTCCAAACGTTGCTTCCGCAAAAGAATACAGTGCTTCATAATGAAGCATTGTGTTTATTCCTTGTCCTGTTTTATGACTTTCTCCGCCAATTAAAATTAATTTTTCTCCATTGTTTGTTGTATAGCGCAAGGAACGTTTTGGGTCATCAATACTTAAATACATGCCACCTGGATAATCCGTTTTTGCTTTGATTGCAAGAGCATAAGAGCGTTCGGCATACATTCGCGTAAAGAAAAAGCTATTCGCATCATAGAAAGGAAAATGTGAACAAGAGACAACATATTTGCAAGTGATGCGATGTCCGCCCTTTGTAATGACTTGTGGATAATCACCCTTTTCCACATCAATAGCTGTTGTTTGTTCATAAACTTTTCCGCCCATCTCCACAAACTTTTCTAAAAGTGTTTTCAAATAAAGGAGGGGATGGAATTGTGCTTGGTTTTTCATGACAAGTGCAGATTGTACTGGGATCGGAATTGATAGAGATTGAACATAGTCACAAGGTATATTTAATTTTTGATAGGCTTCATATTCTTTCGATAAACTTCTTAATCCATTATCAGTAGTTGTATATAAATATGAATCTTCATTTGAGAAATTACAGTCGATTTTATATGTTTGCACCGTCTCATTTATGAATTGTAGAGCATGATTATTTGATTCATAGTAAAGCCTCGCTTTTTCCACACCGAAATGATTTATTAATTCATCATAAATAAGATCGTGTTGTGCTGTTACCTTTGCTGTTGTATGCCCAGTCGTTCCATTCAAAATAAGCCCAGAATCAATTAAAACAACGTTCATACCTTCTTTTGCAAGTAAATAGGCAGTCGTAATGCCTGTAATACCAGCTCCGATAACAGCAACTTCTGTCTTTGTATCTTCAGATAAAGGGGGAAAAGCAGGGACCTGAGTAGATTCAATCCAATAAGATAATGGGAATTGTGGAAATGTATCGCTTGTCATTATAAAACCTCCCGATTTTAGAACAATTTTCCTTTTAATATTTCCATATGATATGAAATTCATGTGCGCTGTTTTAGAAAGAGTCTATTTTTATTAAAAGAGAGATATAATTATTTTAATATAATTATTTGGTGTTGTCGGTATGAAGAGGTATGAGTTGTGTAAAGCTAGATTCAGGTGAGTTTATTTGTTGTTTATAACGAGAGTTCTTGAATAAAATAGAGTTTGTAGGATGGAATTGTATGTATATAAATAAGGAGCGAAACCTTATAAAATATATGTTTATTCTTTAGTGAAATAAAGTATAATTATAAAAATATAACCAACTTTTATTACTAGGTCATAAAAGTTGTTGACAATATAGAAATTCTATTGATATGATTCATCATGTGGAAAGGTTGATAGAGAGTAAAAAGAGAAATGTTTTTCATTGATAATAAAAGCGAAAAATAAGTGACGATAGAGTGAGTATATTTTCCTTATAATAGATGCTTTTTTAATCACCTAGTAAAATCAATCTGGAAGCAAGAATTGATATATGTAAGTTGCGCAAGGCGCGGCATAAGAAAGGGGCAAAAGGATGAAGGAGCTTCATACGTTTGGGTGGTATGCAGCACGTGTATCACCACATTTGCCGAAAAAAGCATTTAAACCAGTTCCTACTCGTTTATTTGGTGGACTGGCTTATTTGCTTGTGGCATTGGCGGGGTTAATATCGATTGGTGTATTTGAATTGAATGTGTGGGCGAATCTAGGAATTGCGATTGTTCTTGGATTATGTTTTGCTTCACTTGGATTTTTAGGACATGAAATTTTACATGGAACAGTGGTAAGAAAAGCATGGCTTCGTGATTTTTTAGGCGCGATAGCATTTATGCCATTATCAACTGGCCCGAAGCTTTGGAGAAAGTGGCATAATGCAACGCATCATGTTCATACACAACATGAAGAGAATGACCCAGATGCATGGCCTACACTGGAGAAACTGAAAAAGAGTAAGTTTTTGAGGTGGGTATATCGCATGCCTCTTCATGTTCGTTCATTCTTTAGTTTTCTGTCACTAACCATTCAATTTACGTTACATTCGACTCGAATGTTCTTTCATTTTATAAAGGAATTTAAGTCATCCAATCAAAAATCTGTATGGCTTCAACTTCTTTTGCCTTGGACTGTTTGGATTAGTTTATTGTTTATTATGGGACCTGGAAAATGGTTATTTGCATATGTAATTCCATTGTTAATTGCTAACTTTATTGTAATGGCATATATCGCAACAAATCATCGCTTAAATCCAATTGTTCCAGTAAATGATCCGTTAGCGAACTGTTTATCAGTAACAGTGCCGCGCTGGGTAGACGTTTTACATTTCAATTTCTCATATCATACAGAACACCATTTGTTCCCTGCTATGAGCTCTAAATACTATCCGTTAGTAAAAGAGAAAATTAAAGAAATGTGGCCGGAACGCTATCATGAGATGCCAATGACAAAAGCTTTGGCAGCGCTATGGAATACACCACGTGTGTATTATCAAGGAAGTGAATTAGTGGATCCGCATAGAGAGCATTTCTATGGTTCTTTAGGAAATGGACTAGATCCTCATAATATTTCATATCGTGAGGAACATATAGAGGAAGAAGAGAGTATTAAAAAAGTAAATCAGTAAAAATTGATATATTTTGCAGTGAAAAAGCAAGCCATTTCAGGCTTGCTTTTTTTTATAAAGAGACTTCTTTTTTATTCTTTTTACTAAATTGAACTGAATTTGTTTCTTTTCGTTGTAGGCGTTTTTCTAAAAGATTAACAAAATAAGTAAATACAAGAACAAGTACGAGGTAATATAAACCAACGATTATGTATGTATCTAACTGTTGGAAGTTACTTGCAGCAATTGATAAACCTGATCCCCATAATTCGGACAATCCTACATATGCAACGAGAGAAGAGTCCTTTAATCCAATAATAAACTGATTTCCTAAAGGAGGAAGAGATTGACGAAATGCTTGTGGTAATACAATACGGCGCATAGCTAAAGGATAAGGCATGCCTAAAGAACGAGCAGCTTCCAATTGTCCACGGTCGACAGATTGAATGGATCCGCGGAAAATTTCAGTAATATATGCACCGTTATGGATTGCTAAAGCAATTGCTCCTGCCCAAAAAGGAGTGAAGACAATAATCGATGTAATACCGAAATAGAGAATGGCAATTTGAACAATTAAAGGTGTACCACGAATAATGGCGATATATACATGAGCAATACTATTTAAAATCTTATTGTTAGAGATTCGAAAAAAAGCGAATAGTAATCCAATTAGTGAACCAATTAATAGGGATGTTAGTGTTAATTGTAATGTGACAATAGTAGCCTTTAAGAGTGTGGGATAAGTAGACATAAAAATTTCAAACATATGTGTCACCTCATATTGTATGGATTTTGGTAGGGAATGAAATACCCCACATAAAAAGTGGGGCATAATGTCTGAAACATTTGACTAGCTAATTTACTTCGTTTTTTCCTCTTCACCGAGAATATTACGTCCAAACCATTTTTTACTGATCTTTTCATACGTACCATCTTTAATGATTTCATCTAAAGCTTTATTTACTTTCTCAACCATTTCTTTATCATCTTTACGAATAGCAATTCCCATTTCATCAAGATTTAATGGTTTTCCAGCTTCTTTTATATTTGATTTACCTTCTTTGATCATGCGTAAACCAACCATTTGATCAGTGATTACTGCATCAATACGTCCAGGTTCTAAGTCCATAAGTGCAGTAATATCGCTATCATATTCTGTGATTTGATTTGTATGTTTTGCAACAAGGTCTTTAAAGGTACTAGCTTTTACAACACCAATTTTCTTACCTTTCAAATCTTCTGGAGAAGAGATAGATGTATTCTTTTTAGCAACAAAAATTTGGGCACCAGAACGATAATAAGGATTGGAGAAACTAACGGCTTTTAAGCGTTCTTCTGTAATTGCCATACTGCCCAATATAGCATCATATTTTTTCGATTGTAGACCTTGAATTAGCGTTTCCCACGGATTTGTAATAGGAGTGGGTTTCATATTCATTTTTTTCGCAAGTGCCTCACCAATTTCCACATCAAAACCGGCAAGCTTTCCGTCATTTTCTTTATAGTTAAAAGGTTTATATAAGCCACTCATCGCATAACGAAATTCTTTTTCACCATTTGAAGTAGTAGCACTTTCCTTACTACAGGCTCCTAGTATGAAGGATGTACATAATGTAATACTCGCAACAATGGTTAATAGTTTTCTTTTCATAAAACCCCTCCTATATATTGATCATACGGATGGTTTTAAGTATGTTACTGAGATATTTTATTTGGACAATTAGTTGTGCACCGTATGAATGTATTTCTTTTCATTTGAAACAGAAGTTACATTATAAAACGTTGCGTAAAAATTGCTTTGCTCGTTCATGTGATGGAGCTGAAAAGAATTGTGCTGGCGGAGCGTCCTCTACAATCTTTCCATCATCCATAAATATGACGCGATCTGCTACATCTCTTGCGAAATTCATTTCATGAGTAACAATAACCATGGTCATTCCTTCTTCAGCAAGTTCTTTCATAACTTGCAATACTTCTCCAACAAGTTCAGGGTCTAAGGCTGAGGTAGGTTCATCAAATAGCATAATTTTAGGATTCATAGCAAGAGCTCGTGCAATGGCAATACGCTGCTTTTGACCACCTGACAGGAGGTGGGGAGTTACATCTGCTTTATCTTGTAGACCGACTTTTTGCAAAAGCTGATTTCCAATTTCCTTTGCATTTGTTGTTTCTAATTTTTTTACATGGATAGGTGCTTCTATGATGTTTTCTAGCGAGGTCATATGGGGAAAGAGGTTAAAGTGCTGAAAAACCATTCCGACATTTTCACGGACTTTGTTTAAATTTGAATGCTGTGGATCAATTCGTTCACCTTGTAAGTGAATTTCACCTTCATCATACATTTCTAAAAAGTTAAGACAGCGAAGTAATGTACTTTTACCGGAACCACTGGCACCAATTAAAACAACAACCTCTTTTTCTTTTACTTGTAAATCAATTCCTTTTAAAACATCAAGCGAGCCGAATGATTTTACTAGATTTCGAACCTGAATCATACAAAACCCCCAGTCAAAAATATATTTTACAAATGTTTCCCCTTATTTCTGTTATTAGCCACAAATTGTCAGAATCCTTCATTTTTTTCGTGGGATTTGATATTCAAGGAAATAATAAATTTTAAAAATCCCTATATCCTTCTATAATGAAAATATGGATAATAATATATAGGTAGTATTTATATTGCTTATAAAAAGGGGGAAAGAAAAAATGGAAAAAGAAAGGAAGACATTTTCCTTTGGCTTACGTATGCAGCTTATGCTATTCACTACAATTTTAGCTTTTATTACATATTCGACAAGTTTAATTTTTATTTACGTTATATATGATTATTTTCAAGATTATGTAAGTCAAACCGTTTATAATATCATTGTTATGCTATTAGGCGTAGTATGGTCTGGAATATTAGCGTATGGAGCAGCCATATTTCTAATTAAACCGCTTCGAAAGTTAGAGGAGGCGGCAAGGAAAGCGGCTGAGGGTGATATTCGTGAAGATGTTCCATTACCGAAGGCAGATGATGAAATTAAATCTTTAAGTGTCGCATTTAATATGATGTTAGGAAACTTAAGGGGCATGGTAAAAAATATTGATACAACATTTTCGTATACAAACAATCAAGTACAGCAAATTAGAAGGCAAACAGGGGAAGCAACAAAGCAAGCACGAGGTGTGTCTGAAACTCTTACAGAGATTTCTTCTGGCGCTGAGCAATCAGCTGCTTCCATTCAGGCGATTGTTTCTGCTGTTGATACAACAACTTCTATTGCGAGTGAAGTAGAAGAAAAAGCAAAACAGTCTGACGAGTTGTCTTTAGAAATGGTTCAAGCTTTAGGGCAAAGTATACGAGTCTTTACTTCTTTAATTCAAGGTATTCAAGCATTGGCAAAAGAAAATGAAAATTCGATGCAAAATGTACAGAAATTAGAAGAACGAATGAAACAAGTAGAACATATTGTTTCTGTTGTGAGTGAGATTGCTAGTCAAACGAATTTGTTAGCACTAAATGCTTCTATTGAGGCGGCTCGTGCTGGAGAGCATGGAAGGGGCTTTGCAGTTGTTGCGGAGGAAGTACGGAAACTTGCTGATGAAAGTGATCATTCTGCAAGAAACATATCGCAGTTATTACGAAATATGCAAGATGAAGTACAACAAGTTGCAATGAAAATGACAGAACAAGTGACAATAGCTAAAGAAGAGGCACAACGTGGGGAAGCTACGGAATTAATTTTAAAAGAAATGTCATCAAGTGTTATGGAAGTAGCCGATGCAACGAAGCAAATTAGTGGCTATATGAACGAACAAGTGAGGCACATTCATCAAACAGGAGCACAAACAAAGGCTGTAGCAGCAATTGCTGAAGAAACATCAGCTGGTTCACAAGAAGTAGCACGTGTGACGTTGCAACAATCTAAAAATATGGTAGTAATCGATCAATTGTTAAAGGATTTAGAGAAGCAAGCAGCAGACTTGAAACAAACAATTGAACGATTTTCAATGTAAAAAGGAAGAACAGTATTCTGTTCTTCCTTTTTTACGTATGAAAAGGAGGGATACTTTGTTGAAAACGAAAAACATTGCAAGGATCATATATGGTTTTCACTTTACGCAATCTTTGAAAGTTAGAACCATAATAACTAGTTTGCCAATTTATAATATCGATATCGGGCCAATTGACATAGTCACCTAGTGTATAAGGATCTAAGCTTTCTCGTAAATCTTTAACCCAGCGTATAATGCGATTTTCTTCATCATCGCATTTCCAAGAGGTAATGTATTCTTGTGCAATAATTGCTTTACGATGGAAATAAGCTGTTTCAGTAGGGGTAATATTTTCAACAGCACCTACGAGCGATTGGTGCCAAATACTTGCATCTTTATTTGGTGCATGAGAAAGAAAATATTTCATGATTTGAAGGCCTTTAAGAGGGATAGGTTCATATACGTAGGAACCGGAGCGCTTAAAGTTTTCAGGGATATTCCCACTGTTAAAAAATTCAACAGCTTTTATATAAGGAACTTCATCTATAAAGAGAGAGGGGGTACCAGTTTCAAGAAGAGGAGATAATAAGGAATGGAGTTCAGAGGGAGAGCCAACAAATTCACCTTTTACTTCAATTTTATTTCGTTGCTTTGCGAATAATTCAATTGATGAAGTGAGACGTTTGTCTATATAAGGCGCCCAGTTTTGCCACGCTTGAAATGCAGCGATAAACTCTTCCCATTCCCATGTAATTGAGAAGATTGATACATTTTTTATAGGATGCATTCGAAAAGTTAAAGAAGTAACAATTCCGAAGTTTCCACCACCACCACCGCGGCACGCCCAAAACAAGTTATGGTTTTCATGTTCGTTTGCGCGAATGATTTTTGCTCCGAATTTACCGCATGCTTGTACCATTTCGACTTCTACTAATTGATCACATGTTAATCCAAATAAGCGTGAAAGCATACCGATGCCACCGCCAAGTGTTAATCCAACAATTCCAACGCTTGCGCTTGTACCAGCCGGTATTGTCACACCATAATTCCAAAGCTCTTTATAAACAGTGCCAAGGTTTGCACCAGCTTCAATTGTTGCTGTTAATTTATCTGTATTAACAGTAATGCGATGCATTTCACTCACATCAATAATAAGTCCTCTATTTAGAAGAGAAAAATTTTCATAGCTATGACGTCCGCTTCTTAAGCGAAATGGTATATGACGTTCACGTGCCCATTTTAAGGCGTTACACACATCATTTTTATTTTGGCAAAAAACAATAATACAAGGGAGTTTTGGAATACTTAAATTTAAATTCATTCGGGCTACGTCATAGTCAGGATCTGAAGGAACAACGATACGACCTGTTAATTTTGTTTGTTTCAATTGATCACTCCTTTCTAAAATAAGCAGTTCTTTTTATTAATATATGAAAATCGTATGTAACCTGTGTGGACAAGAATAGGTGAGGAATGAGATTTGCCTTTGTGAGAAATAAATAAAGCATAAGAATGAGGAATCTACATAGAGTTCAATGAAAACAGTTGCAAACTATTCATATTTTGTTATGATAGTGTTACGAAAACGTTTGCATAAAATTTCCGATGGGATGCAAAAGGAGAGAAGGACTATGAATAAGACATGGTGGAAAGAAGCAGTTGCTTATCAAATTTATCCACGTAGCTTTATGGATTCAAATGGTGATGGTATTGGAGATTTACAAGGTATTATTGCGAAACTGGATTATTTAAAAGATTTAGGTATAGATGTAATTTGGATTTGTCCAATGTATAAGTCACCTAATGATGATAATGGTTATGATATTAGTGATTATCAAGATATCATGGATGAGTTTGGTACGATGGAAGACTTTGATGCGTTACTAGATGAAGTTCATAAGCGTGATATGAAGCTTATTATTGATTTAGTTATTAATCATACAAGTGATGAACATCCATGGTTTATTGAGTCTCGTTCATCTAAAGACAATCCGAAGCGTGATTGGTATATTTGGCACGATGGTAAAGATGGTGCGGAACCAAACAACTGGGAAAGTATTTTTAATGGGTCGGCATGGGAATATGATGAAGTAACAGGACAATATTATTTACACTTATTCTCACGTAAACAACCAGATTTAAACTGGGAGAATAAAGAAGTTCGCGAAGTTTTATACGATACAGTTAATTGGTGGCTTGATAAAGGAATTGATGGTTTCCGAGTGGATGCGATTAGCCATATTAAAAAAGAAGATGGCTTCAAAGATATGCCAAATCCAAAAGAATTAAAGTATGTACCATCTTTTGATAAACATATGAATGTGGATGGTATTCAGCCTTTATTAGAAGAGTTAAAAGAGAATACGTTTTCTAAGTACGATATTATGACTGTTGGTGAAGCGAATGGCGTTAAGATTGAAGATGCTGAGCTTTGGGTTGGAGAAGAGCAAGGCAAGTTCAATATGGTATTCCAATTTGAACATTTAAGTTTATGGGATGCAGAAAAGAAGAAAGATCTTGATGTTGTAGGGCTGAAAAAGGTATTAACGAAATGGCAAAAAGGGTTAGAAAATAAAGGATGGAATGCTTTATATATTGAGAATCACGATAAGCCACGTATCGTTTCAACTTGGGGAGATGATAAACAATATTGGCGTGAAAGTGCAACAGCTCTTGGAGCAATGTACTTCTTTATGCACGGTACACCGTTTATTTATCAAGGACAAGAAATTGGGATGACGAACGTTCAATTATTAAATATTGAAGATTATGATGATGTAGCAATTAAAAATTTATATCGAGAGAAAATTGCAGAGGGCGTACCACATCAAGATATGATGGAAATTATATGGGCTTCTTGCCGCGATAATTCTCGTACACCTATGCAGTGGAACGATGAGATGAATGCTGGCTTTACAGCAGGTGCGCCTTGGTTTAGTATGAATCCAAACTACAAAGAAATTAATGTTGAAAAGCAAAAGAATGAAGAAAACTCTATTTTCAATTTCTATAAGAAAATGATTGCCTTGAAAAAAGAGCACGATGTACTGAATTACGGTACGTACGATTTACTTCTAGAAGACGATCCGCAAATTTATGCATATACACGTACATTAAACGATGAAAAAGTCGTTGTAATTAGCAATATCTCAAAAGAGGAAGCTGTGTATAATGAGGGTTCATTCGCACTAGAACGCAAACGTTTGCTTTTAAATAACTATAAAGTTGCGGAAAATGAACAAGTAACTTCAATCACGTTAAAGCCTTATGAAACAAGGGTTTATCGTATTTCATAATAAAAAAGGATGCTCTTAGAGCATCTTTTTTTATGAAAAAAAATAAATTTCTATTGCAAAGTGAAAACGCTTTTATTAAAATAGATTTATGAAAACGGTTGCGTAAAGATAAAAATAAAGTAACATAAGGAATCGTTTTCATAAGAGAAACAGAAATTATAATTTAAATCATTATGTTGTTATAAATAAAGGGGAGGAAGAACAGATGAAAATTACGTCTTTTGATTTTTGGCAAAAGTTCGGAAAAGCATTATTAGTTGTTGTAGCTGTAATGCCAGCAGCTGGTTTAATGATTTCTATCGGTAAGTTAATTGGGATGTCTGCTGGGGATATTAACGCAGTTCATACAATCGCTCGCGTAATGGAAGACATAGGTTGGGCAATTATTACAAATCTACACATCTTATTTGCAGTAGCAATTGGGGGATCTTGGGCGAAGGATCGCGCAGGTGGTGCATTTGCAGCGCTATTAGCATTCGTCTTAACAAACAGAATTACAGGAGCTATATTTGGCGTAAACGCTGAAATGTTAGCGGATTCAAAAGCGAAAGTTTCTTCAGTATTAGCAGGAGATTTAGTTGTAAAAGATTACTTTACTTCTGTACTTGGTGCACCAGCATTAAACATGGGAGTTTTCGTAGGGATTATCACAGGTTTCTTAGGAGCTACTTTATATAACAAATATTATAACTATAATAAACTGCCACAGGCATTAGCATTCTTTAACGGAAAACGATTTGTACCATTCGTTGTAATTGTTTGGTCTACAGTCACTGCAATTGTATTATCACTTTTATGGCCGTTCATCCAAAGTGGATTAAATGAATTCGGTCGCTGGATTGCAGCATCTAAAGATAGTGCACCAGTTGTTGCACCGTTTGTATATGGAACGTTAGAGCGTTTACTATTACCATTCGGTTTACATCATATGTTAACGATTCCGATGAACTACACAGAGCTAGGCGGAACATATACGATGTTAACTGGCTCAAAAGTTGGACAAATTGTAGCAGGACAAGATCCATTATGGCTTGCATGGATTACAGACTTAAATAATTTACTAGCAAATGGAGATACGAAAGCATATAACGATTTATTAAATAACGTTGTACCAGCTCGTTTCAAAGCTGGACAAGTTATTGGTTCAACAGCAGCGTTAATGGGTATTGCTTTCGCGATGTTCCGTAATGTTGATAAAGAAAAACGTGCAAAGTATAAACCAATGTTCTTATCGGCTGCATTAGCAGTATTCTTAACAGGTGTAACAGAACCAATTGAATTCATGTTCATGTTTATTGCTCCAGTATTATATGTTGTATATGCAATTACAACAGGACTTGCATTCGCATTAGCAGATTTAATTAACTTACGTGTTCACGCATTTGGATTTATTGAATTAATTACTCGTACACCGATGATGGTTAATGCAGGACTAACTAGAGATTTAATCAATTTCGTTATCGTTTCATTAGTATTCTTTGGTCTGAACTTTACATTATTCAATTTCTTAATTAAAAAATTCAATTTACCAACACCAGGACGTGCAGGTAACTATATTGATAATGAAGATGAGTCATCAGAAGGAACAGGAAATGTACAGGATGGTTCATTAGCAACAAAAGTTATTGATTTATTAGGTGGTAAAGAAAATATTGCTGACGTAGATGCTTGTATGACGCGTTTACGTGTAACAGTAAAAGATTTAGATGTTGTTGCACCAGAAGCACAGTGGAAACAAAATGGTGCTTTAGGACTTATCGTAAAAGATAAAGGTGTACAAGCAGTATATGGTCCGAAAGCTGACGTATTAAAGTCAGACATTCAAGATATGTTAGGTGCGTAATAAGATGAAATTGCTAACTTTAAACTGTCACTCTTGGCAAGAAGAGAATCAAATGGAAAAGATAAAATATCTTGCTAAAGTCATTCAAGAAGAAGAGTACGATGTCATCGCATTGCAAGAAGTAAGTCAGTCGATACAAGCTGAAAATGTATGCGGTAACAAGAAAGAAGATAATTTTGGACTTTTACTATTAGAAGAGTTAAAAGCGTTACATGTAAAAGATTACAATATTACTTGGGATTTCTCTCATATTGGTTATGATGTGTATGAAGAAGGATTAGCGATTATAACGAAGCATAATGTTGTAAAAGAAGATACGTTCTTTATTTCAGAAAATAAGGATACAACGTATTGGAAAACACGCAAAATTGTAAGTGCGACAATTGCTTATAATGATAAGAACATCACGTTTTACTCTTGCCACCTCGGTTGGTGGAATGATGAAGAAGAATCATTCAAAGATCAAGTTAATCGTTTGATGGGGCGTGTAGACAGTAATGAACTTTCCTTCTTAATGGGTGATTTTAATAATAACGCTCGTTTACAAGGTGAAGGCTATGAATATATGATGCAAAAAGGTTTGTATGACACATATGAGCTAGCAATAGAGAAGGATGAAGGAACAACTGTCCAAGGTGAGATTGCTGGTTGGGATGAAAATAAACATAACTTACGAATCGATCTAATATTGTGTAACCAAAGTGAAAAAGTTCGTTTTTCAAAAGTCATTTTTAATGGTACGAACAGAAATGTAATTTCAGATCATTTCGGTGTAGAAGTACAAGTAGATATATAATAGAAGAAATCCTCACAGATGATGAAAAGCTGTGAGGATTTTTTTGAGGAATACAAGTATTTCCAAGAGAAAATACTTGTATTTTTTATGACATTTCCTATATATTTGTTATTATTGAATGTAAAACTAATTTGGTCATTTTGTATGCATACTTTTTTTACTTCGTTATATAATGAAGTAAGTGAAATATTTAATGGGAAAAATAGTGTATTTTCGTTTAATCCACGATGTAGAAAGTGATATAATTGCAAAATGTATGTATCATTTTCTAAAGAAGGAAAAATATATAATTAGGTGATAACTTCTATGAAACAAATTTGGCGTATTTATAAGACAGATTTACGGAATGTAGCTAAACATTGGGCTGCAATTGTTATTGTTTTAGGATTAATGATTTTACCATCTTTATATGCATGGTTTAACATTAAAGCTTCCTGGGATCCGTATGGAAATACAAAAGAGGTTCCCATTGCAGTTTCTAACCAAGATGCAGGATCTAATTTAAGAGGGAAAGATATTAATATCGGTGAAGAGATTGTAGATTCTCTTAAGAAAAACAAAAATCTTGGTTGGAAATTTGTAGATGAAAAACAAGCAATTCACGGAGTTGAGCGCGGAGATTACTATGCAAGTATTACAATTCCAAAAGATTTCTCTGAAAAGATTGCAACTGTTCTGGATGAAAATCCGCAGAAACCAGAACTTGATTACTATGTAAATGAAAAGGTAAATGCGATTGCACCGAAAATTACAGCAAAAGGTGCATCAGGTATTACAGAAGAAATTAGTAAAAACTTTGTTAAAACAGCAAACGGTGAGATTTTTAAAGTTTTTAATGATCTTGGAATCGATTTAGAAACAAACTTACCAAGTATCGAGAAAGTAAAAGATCTTGTATTTAAGTTAGAAGCGCAGTTCCCAGAAATGAATACACTGATGGATAAGGCGTTAGATGATGCGACTCGAGCAGAGGATATTGTGAAAGTAGCACAAAAAGAGTTACCGGTTGTAGAAAGTGTTATTAATGATGGGCAAGAAGCGTTAGGGAATTTAGATAAATTCTTTGCAAACAATGATCAAACATTGCAAAATGCACCTGGGACGATACGAAATCATTTGACAGCAGCTAAAAATGTAATGGATAAAGCTAATGCTTTTACAGATTTTTTAATGCACCCGGGAATAGACTTTTCTGGTATGAAAGGGTTGCCTGAGTTTCCAGCACGTCCGGATCTTTCAAAGTTGAACGATGAAGGGTATAAAAATATTGCAAGAAATATTAATCAAACAGTGAATAACGTTTTAAACTCGGCACGTGCAGGAACAACATACGGGAAAAGTGTTGTAAACGGATTGCAAAATGGTCAATTTGATCCAGAAAAGGCAAAAAAAGATCTTAATGCGGTTTCTGAAAATCTTCAAGGTCGTACAGATAGTATTGCATATCTTATTAATGTATTTACTGAGCTTCAAAAATCGGCGACGACTGATTTTGGTCAAAGCTTTTTCCAAGGGCGAGTGGATCGCTTAACTAAGCTTAAAGGTAGTATGGAAAATGCAAATAACGGCATTAAAGATATTGTAAATGTTATCGGTACAGGACAAGAAGTAAAGAAAGATGTAACAGATGTAGCAAATCAAAAATTAGATGCAGCAAATGGATTAATTGATCAAGCAGAAAAAGATTATAATGAAACGTTTGTAGCAGATTATAAAAAAGCAGTTAGCACAGTTGATCAAGCTAAAGTTGATGCAAATGAAGCATATGATAGTGTGAAAAATGAATATGATAAGTTTAAAAATGGTGTTGAAGATGCTAAGGCAAACATATCAAATAAAGGTGTTACTGATTTAGAGTGGGCAAAAGTATCTTTAAACGATTTAAATGGTCAATTACAAGCTACTAATAATCTAATTGGTGATGCGATTCCGGTTCTAGAAAGCACAAATAAGGTATTAGCAGATGTAAATAGCGGAAAAAACCTTAATGGTGGAATTGCAAAATTGAACAAAATACAAAATTCTGTTCAAAAAGGTATAGATGCAACGAATAAAGCAACTACACTAATTAACAATGGACAGAAGCCTACAAAAGAGGTTGTAGAAAGTATTAATGAAGCTACTAAAAATGCTTCAGCTCAATTAGGCGATTTCTTAGCAACGTATGATTCGGAAATCGTTCCAAACTTTAACACAGCAATTGAACGTACGAAACGTATGTCTAAAAACACATCTCAAATTTTAAAAGAAGCAGATAAAAAGCTTCCAGATGTTAAAAAGTTACTAGAAGATTCATCAAAAGGCTTAGTAGACGGTAAAAAGAAATTAACAGACATTAAAGCTGACATGCCGGAAACTGAGAAAAAGATTAAAGACTTAGCAAATAAAATTCGTGATTTTGAATCTGAAGAGGATATAAAAGACATCATACGCTTATTGAAAAATGATGTTGAAAAGCAAAGTGATTACTTCGCGAATCCAGTAAATTTAAAAGAGAATAAATTATTTGCGATGCCAAACTACGGGTCAGCGATGTCACCATTCTATACAGTGCTTGCATTATGGGTAGGCGCATTATTAATGGTTTCATTATTAACAGTAGAAGTACATGAAGAGGGCGCGAATTATAAGAGCCATGAAATTTACTTCGGACGTTTATTAACATTCTTAACGATAGGTCTTTCACAAGCGTTTATCGTATCAATGGGAGATATATTCTTACTCGGTACGTACGTAGTCGATAAGTTCTGGTTTGTGTTATTTAGTTTATTTATTGGTGGAGTCTTCGTTTGTATCGTATACTCACTCGTTTCTATTTTCGGAAACGTTGGGAAATCGATGGCGATCATTTTACTTGTACTGCAAGTAGCAGGATCGGGCGGAACATTCCCAATTCAAATGACACCAGCGTTCTTCCAAGCAATTTATCCGTTCTTACCGTTCACATACGCAATTAGTGCAATTCGTGAAACAGTAGGCGGAATGCTTTGGGATATCGTAACGCGAGATTTACTTGTGTTAAGTGCTTTCGTAGTAGTTATGATTGTCGCTGCGTTATTACTGAAAACACCAATTAACAAATCGAGTGAAAAGTTTGTTGAGAATGCAAAAGGAAGTAAAATCATTCACTAAAATAAAAGGTTCCTACCGAGAGAGGTAGGAACCTTTTTGTTTAATCAAATTTTAATTTTTTTAATGCCTCTGCGAACGGGTTGTTTAATGGTTCTTCTTCTTTGTTCTGTTGTTTCATATATTTTTGAACGTCGCGCTTATCAGCTTTGTTTCCAGATTCTTTTTTACGTCTCTCTTGGAACGTGGAAAGTTTTTCGCGATAGCCACATTTACATGCGAAGATTTGGCCTGCACCTTCACCACGTAATTCTAATTTCTTCTTACATTGCGGACAGCGAGCGTTTGTTGTACGAGATACGTTTTTACGATGACCACATTCACGATCTTGGCAAACGAGCATCTTTCCTTTTTTACCGTTTACCTCTAGCATTGGTTTCCCGCAGTCTGGACAAGACTTCGTTGAAATGTTGTCATGTTTATATTTTTTATCACTCGATTTAATTTCAGAAACAATTTCTTTCGTATAGTTCTTCATTTCTGAAATGAATACTTCTTTTTTTAGTTTACCCTTTGCAATTGCTTCGAGTTTTTGCTCCCATTCACCAGTTAGTGTAGGAGATTTCAGTTCTTCTGGCACTAAATCAAGTAACTGACGGCCTTTTGAAGTAATGTGAATATCTTTACCACGTTTTTCAAGTAAGAACGAATTGAATAACTTGTCGATAATATCAGCTCGTGTCGCTACAGTACCTAATCCACCAGTTGATTTTAACGTATCAGCAAGTTGTTTATTTTGCGTATCCATATATTTCGTAGGATTTTCCATTGCTGAAAGTAAAGTCGCTTCGTTAAATCGTGCAGGTGCTTTTGTTTGACCTGATGTTTGCATAATTAACTTTACAGTTAATGTATCGCCTTTTTCAATGTGAGGTAGAAGTTGTTCTTTTACGTCATCAGTTACATCATCATCTTCAAAGCGATTTTCATATACTTCTTTCCAACCGGCATGCAGAATAGTTTTTCCGCGTGCAATGAATGTTTCATTACCAACTTTTGTGCGTAACGTTAGTTGCTCGTATTCGAATGCTGGGAATAAAACAGCTAAGAAGCGTTTCACAACTAAATCATAAATTTTACGCTCTTTATCTGTAAAGGATGAGAAGTTAACGTATCCTTCTGTTGGAATAATTGCGTGATGATCGCTTACTTTACTATCATCAACAAATGACTTATTAGGCTTAATTGGTTTTTGTAGTACTTTATGTGCTAAAGGACGATATTCCCCGACACCGCACGCTTTTAGACGTTCTGGAAGTGTACCAACGATATCAGATGAAATGTAGCGTGAATCTGTACGAGGATACGTTAACACTTTATGTTGTTCATATAATTTCTGCATAATGTTTAATGTTTCTTTCGCAGAGTAACCGAACTTTTTATTTGCATCACGTTGTAATTCAGTTAAATCGTAAAGACCAGGAGAGAATGACTTCTTCTGTTTTTTATCAATTTCCACAACAGTAGCATTGTGTTTATCTAAACCTCTTACGATGCTATCAATTTTTTCTTTATTAAAACTGCGGCTATTACCATTTGCATCTTGCCAAGTTAGTTTTAACTGATTCGTTGTTTGTGCTTCGATGCCATAGTAAGTTTGAGATTTGAAGTTCTTTATTTCATCTTCACGATTAGCGATCATAGCGACAGTAGGTGTTTGTACACGGCCGCAATTCAGCTGGGCGTTAAAGCGAGTCGTTAATGCTCGAGTCGCGTTAAGGCCGATATACCAGTCAGCTTCTGAACGTGCAACTGCTGAAGCGTATAAATTGTCATATGCTTTACCTGGTTTTAAATTTGCAAAACCATCTTTAATTGCCTTATCAGTAACAGATGAAATCCATAAACGCTTAATAGGTTTCTGTATTTTAACTTTATCGATAATCCAACGAGCGACTAATTCTCCTTCACGCCCAGCATCTGTCGCTACAATAATTTCATTTACATCTTTTCTAAGTAGCTGACTTTTTACAGCATTAAATTGTTTACCGGTTTGTTTAATAACCGTTAATTTCAAGCGCTCTGGTAGCATCGGTAAATCTTCTAAATTCCACTGCTTATATTTCACATCATAGCTTTCTGGATCAGCTAATGTAACGAGATGGCCTAAAGCCCAAGTTACAATATATTTACTACCTTCAAGGTAGCCATTTCCTTTTTTATCGCACTTAAGTACACGCGCAATATCACGTGCAACGGAAGGCTTTTCAGCGATTATAACGCTTTTTGACATATTTAAAACATCCTTTCAAATTTCCATACGTTAACTATAGCATACATCTTCTTGAGATTCAGTTTCGCTCCAAATTTGAATGTTTCTTAGTGGAGTGAACGAAATCTGTTTGAAATCAAATGATGGCGATAGAACATAATATGCACAATGATGAGACTATGAAAAATAGATACTTATTTATTATGCGTATTGTTTTATCAGTTGCTTCTATATGAAATAGAAAAGTAAAGAACTTGTTATTTTAGTAGAATAAGAGTAGACTTTGAAGTAGATGAATACTAAACACATGGGAGTTTGTGGAGACAAACTGAGAGTATGACTAATCCGTCATTGACCATTTGAACCTGTTGGATAATGCCAGCGTAGGGAGAGTGTAAAAGCACATGTTCAGGCACTTTGCATACGCGCAAAGTGTCTTTTGGTGTATCTCCCATCACTATAGTTAGGGGATGAGAAGGATGAATATGAAAGAAATTAGTAAAGTAGTGGATTTGGTGAGAGAATCTAATCCGCTCGTTCATAATATTACAAATGTTGTTGTAACAAACTTTACAGCTAACGGTTTGTTAGCGTTAGGGGCATCGCCTGTAATGGCGTATGCAAAAGAAGAAGTAGCAGAAATGGCTAGCATTGCTGGAGCGCTAGTATTAAATATGGGGACACTTCGTCCTGAAGAAGTAGAAGCGATGTTACTTGCGGGTAAATCAGCAAATGTGAACGATGTACCAGTACTGTTTGATCCAGTTGGTGCAGGAGCAACATCGTATCGAACAGAAGTTGCGAGGCATATTCCGGCTGAAATTGATTTAGCGATTATCCGCGGAAATGCAGCTGAAATAGCGAACGTTATTAATGAGAGCTGGGAAATTAAAGGGGTAGACGCCGGTGCTGGAAATGGCAATGTCGTAAGTATTGCAAGGCAGGCAGCGGATGAATTAAATACAGTAGCGGTGATTACTGGAAAAGAAGATGTTGTTACAGATGGAGAGCGAACGATTCTTATTCGAAATGGTCACTCTATTTTAACGAAGGTTACGGGAACCGGTTGTTTACTAACTTCTGTAATAGGAGCATTTGTAGCAGTAGAAAAGGATTATGTAAAGGCAGCGGTAGCGGCATTAACGTTTTATGGTGTAGCTGCGGAACTGGCAGCTGCTAAGACAGTGGAAAAGGGACCTGGTAGTTTCCAAATTGAATTTTTAAACCAGTTAGCAAATACAAATTCAGATGATATTGAGAAGTATGGGAAGATTGAGCTTATATAGTAAGGAGGGGAACTAGATGTCACGTATTACAAAGGCTGAAATGTCTAGATTACTATCAGTATATTTTATTATGGGAAGTAACAATTGTGCGAAGGAGCCACTACAAGTATTGAGAGATGCACTTGAAGGCGGTATAACAATTTTTCAATTCCGTGAAAAGGGGGAAGACGCTTTAACGGGCGAGAAACGTATTTGTTTTGCAAAAGAACTACAAGCAATTTGTAAGGAGTACGGTGTACCATTCATCGTAAATGATGATGTGGAACTAGCTCTCGAGTTAGATGCAGATGGCGTGCATGTTGGCCAAGATGATGAAGGAATTACTTCTGTTCGTGAAAAAATGGGAGATAAAATTGTTGGTGTATCTACCCATACAATTGAAGAAGCACGCTGGGCAATTAAAAACGGAGCTGATTATTTAGGTGTTGGGCCTATTTTCCCAACGAGTACGAAAAAAGATACGAAAGCTGTGCAAGGAACGAAAGGTTTAGCTCATTTTAGAGAACAAGAAATTACAATACCAATCGTTGGGATTGGTGGCATTACAATTGAAAATACCGCTGGGGTTATAGAAGCCGGTGCGGACGGTGTTTCTGTTATTTCCGCGATTAGTTTAGCTGAATCTCCGTATGAAAGTACGAAGAAGCTAGTAGATGAAGTAAATAGGAGTTTGTAGGAAAAGGGAACTTCACAAAAATAGTAAAGAACATAATGGATGGTTAAAAATATTTAAACAAACGTTTGATTAAAAAAGCACAAACCCTTTAAAATTGTAGGTTTGTGCTTTTTCTTTAAAACATAATTGATATTAAAAGCATTCCAATTCCGATAGAAGTGAATGTTGCGATTAGGCCTGGAATCATAAAGCTATGATTTAAAACATATTTACCAATACCTGTTGTACCAGTGCGATCAAAGTTAATGGCAGCAACGATTGTTCCATAGTTTGGAATAAAGAAGTATCCATTTACTGCAGGGAACATCGCGATTAGTAGTGCTGGTGGAATACCGAGTGATAATCCTAGAGGCATTAAAGCACGTACTGTTGCTGCTTGGCTATATAGTAAAATAGATAGAATGAATAATGCGATGGCAAATAGCCATGGTGCACTTGTTACTAGGTGTTGAATTGATCCTTGAATCATATTTAAGTTTCCGTTAAAGAAAGTATCTCCCATCCAAGCGATACCGAAAATAGCAACAACTGCTGTTGCCCCCGCTTTAAAGACGTTACCAGACACGATGCTTTCTACATTTGGTTTGCAGAAAATAATAATAAGAGCTGCGATAGTTAACATAACCATTTCAATTGTGTTTGGCATGGAAAGACGAACTAACTTCCCGTCAACCATCCATCCTGGCCGAAGTGCTTCAAATGAACCGAGAAGGACGACAAGGAAAGTTCCTACTAAGAAAAGGATAACGGATAGTTTAGCGCCCTTTAAACCAACAAATTCTTTCTTCTCTTCAATTTTAGGAATCATTCCTTCTTTTAAACGTTTCAAGTATTCAGGGTCTTCATTTAATTCTTTCCCCATTTTGCTAGCAACAAATGCAGCTACCATACAAGCGATGAAGGTAGAAGGAATACTTACTTTTAAAATATCTAATAAGGTGATTTTATAGTCAGCTAGCATTGCTAAAAGTGCAACTGTTGCAGCTGATATAGGACTAGCTGTAATTGCTTGTTGGGAAGCGATTACGGCAATTGACATTGGTCGTTCCGGTCTAATCCCAGATTCGCGAGAGACTTCTGCGATAACAGGAAGTACAGAATAAGCAACGTGACCAGTTCCTGCGCACAGTGTAAATAAATAAGTAACAATTGGAGCAAAGAATGTAATGCGCTTTGGATTTTTTCGTAATGCTTTCTCAGCCAGATGAACAAGGTAGTCCATTCCTCCAGCGGCTTGCAGTGCACCGGCAGCTGTAATTACTGCTAAAATCATAAGCATTACATCAATAGGAGGAGCTGTAGGTTGTAAGTGAAAGACGAAAACAAGTATTGCCATACCAACGCCACCCATTACTCCTAGACCAACTCCGCCTAAGCGTGCGCCAATAAAAATGCAGAGTAGTAACGTAAGAAATTGTAGCCAAAACATGATAAACTACCTCCGAAATTCATTAGTTAAGATATATTAGAATAATTTAATTTGAATGAAAATTAAAATAAATACTCAAAATAATCCTTGTGTTAAATACATTTTTTATTATATAACACAAGAAATATAACATTCACGTACTTTGTTAAATTATTTCGAAAAAATAATCCATTGAAACTTTACATTTGCATCTCTAAATAGGTAGACATTTTAATTCTTATGTTGTAATCTTTGATAGAGAATAATTTAATTCTCATAGAACTCCCATATCGTTCAACTCGTTCAGCGAGAAAGGCAAACTGATGGAAACATTAGGACGCAAAACTAAAGGAGCTAAGGCCGAAAGGCTATGCTAGCCAGTTACCGGACGGATAGGGTTGGTCTTGACCAATGCTCTTTTCATTGGTCTTTTTTTTATTTATAAACAAATGAGAACTTTTATCGATTGTTAATGAGGTTTATATTTTAATAGTTTTACTTTATATTAAGTTAATTAAGAAAGGTGATGTTAATGAAAAAATATTGGCACAGGTTATCATTTCTTCAAAAAAATGTATTGTTAACTGTGTTAGTTATTTTAACGCTTGTTGGTACTATGGGAGCATTAAGTTTTAACATGTTTCAAAATAGCATGATGTCTATATTTGAAAGGCACTCTTTTGAAACAGGAGATACGGTATTACATAAATTAGATGAAGAAATATTAAGAGATGTTGCAAAAGACCCAACGGCAGAAAGAGAAAAGAGAGAGAAGTTAACAGAGAAATTAGATGAATCAACGGAAGAATTGAACAGTGTTGGACAAACGTATATTGTTGGAGCGAAAAAAAATGAAAAAGGTGAGCTGCAAATCATTGATTTGTCTACAGGTTTAGCAAATGTTGTTGAAGTAAGGCCGGGAGAATATTATAAACAACCAGATCTTTGGATGAAAGCATATGATAAAGTAATGAGCACGAAAAAAGCAAACATGACAGAAATATATGAAGACGCATTAGGAACATGGGTAACGATATTAGAGCCAATTAAAGATGGAGAAGGTAACATTGTGGCACTAGTTGCAGCAGATGTAGATGCCTCTATTGTTCCTAGTACAAAGGAAAAGTTCATTATACAAGGTTTAATGTTTATTTGTATTTCTGTTTTAATTGCAACTGTTGTTCAATTCTTAATTGTACGTAACGCGCTTGCTCCATTGCGGGATTTACGTGAAGGATTGCGCAGAGTTGGTAAAGGTGATTTAAGTATTAAATTAGAGGAAAGACCAGATGATATTGGTATTATTAATGCGTATTTTAATAATACCATCGAGAAGTTTAAAGGAATTATAGATAAAGTGAAACAGACAGCAGAACAGGTTTCCTCATCTTCACAAGAATTGTCAGTGAGTACGAAAGAGAATAGCATGGCAGTCCAAGGAATCGTAAGTTCTATAGTTGAGTTAAGGGCTGGCGTTCAATCACAAGAAACTTCAGTACCAAAATATTTAAGTATTGTATATGAAATGGAAGATAGGATGGAAGAGATAACTAATATTGCAAAACAAATGGCGAAAGAGTCTGAAGGTACGAAGCATCATTCAGTAAAAGGAAATGGTGTTATTGAACAGGCGATTAATCAGATGAACATAATACAAAATGCAGTACAAGATTTATCTTCTATCATTCATTCTTTGGAAACAAGATCAAAAGAAATTAGTGATATTGTAAACGTAATTACAGGTATTTCAAATCAAACGAATTCGCTAGCTTTCAATGCTTCTATTGAAGCTTCACGTGCTGAGGCAACCGGAAAGGGATTTGCCGTTGTTGCTGATGAAGTGCGTAAATTAGCAGAGCAGACGGAAGCATCAGCAAAAGATATAGCGAAATTAATAGGGGAAACACAAGTTGAAACGGAAGAAGCTGTTGTTTCAATACAAAAAGCTTCAAAAGAAGTAGAATCCGGAATTAAACTTTTTCAAAGTAGTGGTGCTTTCTTTGAAAAAATTTCAAAATCAGCACAATCTGTTACAAATCAAGTTAGAGTTGTTTCTAGCAATTCAAGTGATATATTGCAAAATAGCCAAAATATTGTTCGTGTTGTAAATGAACTATCACTTATTGCAAATACGTATGCAAATAGTAGTAATAATATTGAAGAAAGTATGAAAGAGCAGGAAATGTCTGTACAAGATATTGCTGAATTAGCTAGTTCTTTAAGCTGGCTTTCACAGGAGTTACAAGAGTTAATAGGGGAATTCAAAAGTTAAATGAAATGATTATACGTGCTTTTGTTTGTTCAATAAAATAAATCATGCTACAATGAAAACGAATTAAGGACCGGGGAGCCAATTGGCTGAGAGGATGTAAACAAACATCGACCCTCAACCTGATCTGGATAATGCCAGCGTAGGGAGTTACTTAAAGTGATGTAGCATATGTTATTCTATAATAACTTGCATACAAGGCTTTCCTACGCAGTAGGAAAGCCTTTTCTTGTTTTAACATTTCATTTTATAAGGGGGATTTTACTATGTCACAACAAGTTACGATTTCATTTTCAGTAGTACCACAAGCGAAGAACAAAGATGTGTATTCTGTTGTCGATAAAGCAATTGAAGTTGTACAACAATCGGGAGTTCGTTATGAAGTAGGGGCAATGGAAACAACGCTGGAAGGAGAATTAGATGTACTTCTTGATATCATTAAACGTGCGCAACAAGCTTGTGTGGATGCTGGAGCAGAAGAAGTGATTACTTCTATTAAAATCCATTATCGTCCAAGCACTGGTGTAACGATAGATGAAAAGGTTTGGAAGTACCGTGATGAATATGCAAAACCAGAAGCAATCTAAAATAATTACAACAATTTGGCTTATCCTTCTCATAGCGATATGGGAAGGATCTGTTTCATTATTTAAAATTGAACCGTGGATTTTACCGAAGCCTTCTGCCATTGTTCAAGAATTAATTGGAATGAAAGATTTACTATTACCGAATACGATGCAAACGTTACAAGAGGTTCTAATCGGACTGTTTTTTGCGATTTTAATTGGGACAAGTATTGCAATTATTATGGATGTTATCCCCTTATTTCGTATTTTAATAAATCCGTTGCTTGTTATTTCACAAACGATTCCAATCGTTGTACTTGCACCGTTATTTATTATTTGGTTTGGATATGGAATGCTACCGAAAGTAATGGTAGTAATACTTGTTTGTTTCTTCCCAATTGCGCTTAGCATTTTAGAAGGTTTTCAAACGGTAGATAAAAATATGTTGAAGTTGTTGCAAACGATGAAGGCAACGAAATGGCAAGTTTACCAGAAAGTAAAGTTTCCAGCAGTGCTGCCATACTTTTTCTCAGGTTTAAAAATTGCAGTTACATATAGCGTAATGGGAGCAATTATTGGGGAATGGCTCGGTGCAAGCGAAGGATTAGGAGTTATGCTTACAAGGGCTACAAAATCCTTTTTAACAGCCCGAGTATTTGGTGTGGCAGCAATTATTGTTATGGTGACATTATGTCTGTATTTTATCGTGGAGTTTATGGCAAGAATAACAGCACCATGGATATATAGAAAGGACGGCAGAAAATGAAAAAAGGTTTAAAAGTTATGTTGGCTGCCTTATTAGCAGTAGGTGTGGCTGGATGTAATCCGGCGAAGAAAGAAGAAAGTGCAAGTAAAGATCAAAAAGTAAAAGTAGTATTAGATTGGTTTCCGAATACGAATCATACTGGCCTATATGTAGCGCAAGCGAAAGATTATTATAAAAAGCAAGGCCTCGATGTAGAAATTATTCAGCCTGGTGATAATGTGACAGCGGAGCAAATGATAGCTTCTGGAAAAGCCGACTTCGCAATAAGCGCACAAGAAAATGTAACGTTGGCTCGTGTGGAAGGTATTCCTGTTGTATCTGTAGGAGCAATCATCCAACATAACACTTCAGCTTTTGCATCACTTAAAAAAGATAATATGACGTCACCAAAAGATTTTGAAGGTAAACGTTACGGTGGCTGGGGAGGACCAGCAGAAGAAGCAACGCTGAAGACAATCATGGAGAAGCATCAAGCTGATTTTAATAAAGTTGAAAAAATCATCTTAGGACAAACAGATTTCTTTAAATCAATCGGTCGTGATGCAGACTTTGAATGGATATATTACGGATGGGATGGAATTGAAGCGAAGCGCCAAGGAAAAGAGTTAAATACGATTATGGTGAAAGACTTAGACCCAGCGCTTGATTTCTATAGCCCTGTTATTATTACGAGTGAAAAACATACGAAGCAAGATAAAGACTTTGTGAAAAAGTTTATGAGTGCAACGACAGAAGGTTATAATTTTGCAATTAAAGAACCGAAAGAAGCTGCTGATATTTTAATTAAAGCAGTTCCAGATGTGAATAAAGAATTAGTACAAGAAAGTCAAAAATGGTTAAGTACGAAGTATCAAGATGATGCAAAAGCGTGGGGAGTACAGAAGGAAGAAGTTTGGACGAATTACATGAATTTCTTATATGATAACAAAGTTATTAAGAAGAAAATTGATGTGAAAGATGCCTTTACAAATGAGTTCCTTCCAAGTGAAAAATGAGTGGATTACAAATAAAAGAGATTGTAAAAGCTTTTGATGGAAAGAATGTATTGGCAAATATTAGTGCTTCTATACGAGAGGGAGAGTTCGTTTCCTTTGTAGGACCGAGTGGTTGCGGGAAAAGCACATTATTAAATATGATTGCAAATGTTGAAAGCCCAACAAGTGGGAATGTAACGTATAAGGATAGGCACGTACAAGAGCAAGATGTTGTAAGTTATATGCCGCAACAAGATTTATTATTACCTTGGCGATCAGCTTTGCAAAATATAGTTCTTCCATTGGAAATCGAAGGGAAACCGAAAAAACAAAGGCTGACAGAGGGAATGGAAGCATTAAAGCAATTTGAACTAGATGAATATGCAGACCATTATCCAGATGAATTGTCTGGTGGTATGCGTCAAAGAATTAGTTTTTTGCGCACATATTTATGTGAAAAGCCAATTATGCTACTTGATGAGCCTTTTGGAAAATTAGATGCCTTTACAAAAATGGAAGTACATAGCTGGCTTTTAAACTCTTGGCACCAAGAGAAGCAAACAATCGTTATGGTTACACACGACCTAGATGAGGCAATCTTGCTTTCAGATCGCGTATTTATTTTATCTCAAAGACCAGCCTCAATAGTTGGTGAGGTACAAGTGAAATTACCTAGACCGAGAACGATGGATATGTTAACATCACTTGAGTTAAAGAAGGATAAGGAAGAAATTCTGAGAGTATTAGCTCCTTATATGAAAAAATAGAAAAAGTATTTTAACAGTTTTTGGTATAATTACTGTTAAGAGGCTTTTTTATATAGGGGGAGAAAGATGAAATCTATAGAGAAAATAGTTGATTCATTAACGCCGGACAATCTTGAAGAAGGAAAGTCCTTATTAAAAAATCATATTTTATTAATGAAGTATGGTATGGAACATCATGAATTAAAAGAAGAAGAGATGTCAGAAGTTTTAAAGTGGGTTCAAGGCCGGAATCAATTGAGAGAAGATGTTCCAGAATTACGCGATTTACATTTAATTAAAAAGTTTCAAGTGGTATTAGATGAATTTATTCATTCTATAATTTCAAATGGTTATGTGGAAGATGCGGTAGAAGTTTTAGAGAGTGTATTAAAAAGTATGGGAGCAGTCGCTCATATTGTAAAAATTATGTTTGTTGGCAAAAGAAAAGTTAATAGAAATTCTTTAGAAATGGTAGAAGAGTTAAAACGAGAGTGCTACAACTTAATGGAACAGCGTGCTGCTGTCGGGTTGCATGCTCAAATCTTTCATGTTTTAGGTTTTGTTCATTCCATTCAGTTTGATTTAGAAGAAAGGTCGCAGGAACATGGACGAACTGTAATAGGCCTTTTAACGGATTTTAAGACGAAGGAATTGAAATCTGTACAACAATTTCAAAACGAAGAACATATTCCAGAAGTGAAAAATATGGTTAGTAAAGAGTATGGGGTAGAACTACAAAGAAGAATTTATATTTGGAAATCGTTAACGCTCATCTTTACAAGTCCATATGCATTAGAAAAGATGTATAAAGAAATTTACGCAGAAAATGAAAAAGCGGAGAAGGAACAAAAGAAAAAATAGAGAATAAAATATAACAGAGTAGTTTATACTCTTAATATAACAAATGTTAAAGGAGTGAAAGGATAAAATGACTTTATCAACTGTTCTTCAAATGGTTTTAGCTTGATGCGGGAGAAGTCTGCCCTTTTTTAACGATTAAGCTAAATTGAAGACAGCAGGTAAAGAACCTTAATCCTTTTTTACTATAATATGTAATGGGTAAGGTGTATTCACCTTACCCATTTTTTATATATACAATTAAATAAGGCTTTATACTGTTGCTCTCTCTATTTAGCTTATGAACTATAAGTAGAGGAGAGAAAAAAATGAGTATATTAACAGTAGAAAATGTAAGTCATTCGTATGGTGAGAAAACCATTTTATATAATGCGTGTTTTCGACTATTAAAGGGCGAGCATGTTGGGTTAGTTGGGAAAAATGGAATTGGAAAATCAACATTGTTAAGGATTTTAACAGGAGAACTTATACATGATGACGGAAACATTGAATGGTTTCCACATGTGAAGGTAGGTTTTTTACAGCAGCATATGGATTTACAAGAAGGAATAACAATTGAGGGATACTTACAAAGTGCATTTTCTAATTTGTATGCGGTTGAATGTGAAATGTTAAAAATTGCTGAAGAAATGAATGGAGCAGGAGAAATAGAAAAGTTGTTAGTAAAGTATGGAGAATTACAAACTATATTGGAAAGTTCTAATTTCTATCAAATTCATACAGAAATTGAGGAAGTAGCAATCGGTTTAGGTTTATTTGAAATGGGGCTTAAAAAGGATGTTTCAAAGTTAAGTGGAGGACAGCGAACAAAGTTATTACTTGGGAAGCTCCTTTTAGAAAAAGCTGATGTTTTATTGCTAGATGAGCCAACAAACTATTTAGATACAGCCCATATAGAATGGTTGCAATCGTATTTGAGACTGTATGAAAAAGCTTATGTAATCATTTCACATGACGAAGCATTTTTGAACAATATTACGAATGTTATTTATCATCTAGAAGAACGGAAAGTGAAGCGGTACGTAGGAAATTATGAAAAATTTGTGCAAAGTTATCAATTGCAAAGGAAACAATTACAATCGGCGCATGCGAAACAACAAAAAGAAATCTCTCAGTTAGAAACATTTATTCAAAAAAATAAAATTCGAAAAGCGAAACAGGCTAAAAGTCGAGAGAAAGTATTGGAGAAAATGCAAAGGATTGAAAAGGTTAATCATGTACCTCGATCCCGTTTTGATTTCAATGTTTATGAGGAGCCAGTTAGTCGCATATTACAGGCTGAAAAACTAAGGATAGGATATAGTTCTCCGTTATGTCCAGAATTGAATTTGCAAGTAAAAAAAGGAGAAAAGATAGCGATTGTTGGTCATAATGGGATTGGAAAAACGACAATGTTAAAAACGTTATTAGGTCAAATAAAGCCGCTAAGCGGTTCAATTTCTGTTGGAGAACGAGTAAATCCTGCTTATTTTGCGCAGGAGGAGTTTGCTTCAGAAACAACACCATTAGAAAAAGTTTGGGCAGAACGACCAGATATGACAAAGAAAGAAGTACGCCAAGTATTAGCAAAGTGTGGATTGAAAGAAGAACATGTATTAAAACCTATTCGTTTATTAAGCGGCGGGGAACAAACGAAAGTACGTTTATGTGAACTTATCGTAACGAAAAGCAATGTTTTAATTTTAGATGAACCGACTAATCATTTGGATATAGAAACAAAGAAGTCTTTGCAGGAAGCGTTACAACAATATAAAGGAACAGTTTTACTTGTCTCACATGAGCCTTCTTTCTATGAAGCATGGATAACAAAAGTATGGAATATAGAAGAATGGGACGCTGAACGATATGAATAAAGAAAAGGCATTAGCTTGTATAAGCTAATGCCTTTTCTTTGTGATTAACATGATTTTCGAGAACTCTTACATGAGAATTGTATGAAGAAGCACTCTTATGGTGCGCTTATAAGCGTGCTTTTTCTTATGTTATGTTTATATTTAGATGCCTTTCCCTAACAGGCGACTATCTTTCTTTATATATATAGATAGTTTGAAATGGAATGAAAATAATTCCTATATGTAAAGAATAATGTGATTAGTATAGGAAGACAATAGAACTTAAAGGAAATTCATGTAAAATTCAGATAAACTTCACATGAACTTCATATTAGAAACTAAATATGATTATAATAGGTTATTATAATATCAATTTGTGATTTTTCATAAAATTAAAAGTTTGAATTTAGGATAGAGCACTCAAACCTAAATTCAAACTTTAGTGAAATAATTAATGGAGGTTACGTTTAGTTTTCGCTAATAGATGCATTTAAAAGTTCGGCAGGATTGCCTGTTCCTGCCCCTCCGATTGTAATCGATCCACCAGGAGGAATTTCACCATTCCATCCTGCATTCGTAATTACGTAATGATTATTTGTTTTACTACTAATTTTAGAATCCCAAACTTGTGTTAAATTGCCGTTATAATCAAATTCTAATTTCCAGTTTTTAATAGAGGTCGTTCCACTATTTTTAATTACAATCGAGAAGTTGTAACCACTTCCCCAATTTGAAGTGACTGAAAAGGTAGCATTCCCATTTCCACCAGGAGGTGTTGTGTTAGTATCGTCTGTTTTTACAATAATAGAAGTAGGCTGTGATTTATTCCCAGCAGCATCCTTTGCTATTACTGAAAATGTGTATTCTGTATTAGATTTTAAATTTTTAATTGTAATGCTATTTGTTGTTGTACTCCATTTCTCTTCTCCGGCAGTAATTTCATATTCCGTAACTCCTACGTTATCAGTAGATGTAGTCCAGTTTAATTGAACGGAGTTTGAATTTTTATTTGTAACAGCAATATTTTTTACGTTTGTTGGTGGTTCAGTATCTTTTTGAGTAATAGGTCCACCAAGTAATTCTTTTACTAGCGTATCAAGTAATTTTGGCCCACTACAACTATATTTTGGACTTGTACGGCAATCCCCGCTTAGTTCCCAAAACATTGCGCCACTTAAACCCTTTGTCTTTATATAGTCTGTTTTATATTTCATAGATTCGTTGTCATCATAGCTAATAAACGTGCCTGTAGTCGCATTATATAAATAAGGTACTTTCGCTACATCGTTCCAGTGGCGAACAAAACCATTTTTATTAACATAATTAGCTGCTAAATCACCGTAATCGTACACACCTGTGTCACCGGTAGAGTAATCATCCCAAGTACCTTTAGAAGCTAGCTTTCCATCACTACCTGGTTTACAAGGTTGGTATTGCCCGTTATTTTCTTTTCCGCAATTTTTCCATCCACGTCCGTAAAAAGGTACACCTAATACGAGTTTATCCGCTGGAACCCCTTCATTTGTATAAATGTCTATTGCACCATCTACGTAAAATTTCGTATCTGCTGCTGGGTCATTTGGATCTTTGTATAGAGCTGCATTATGGTTAGAAGTAGCTTCCCATCCACCGTGGAAATCATATGTCATAATATTAATCCAATCCAGTATTTGAGAGATTTTCTTTAGCTCTGTATGATCAGCATAACGTTGGCTTGCACCTGATGCGATTGTTAGTAAGTATTGTTTACCATCTTCTGCACCAGCTTTCGTTAATGCATTTCGAACATCTTGAAGGAGTAGGGTGAAGTTTTGCTTATCTTCAGGACGATAACTACCACCAGGAATCGTTTCTACACCCGGATATTCCCAGTCTAAATCAACGCCGTCAAATCCATATTCGCGAAGAAAAGCTACTGTAGATTCAGCGAATACTTTTCTTGTTTTTTCATCAGCGGCCATATCAGAAAAACGGTTAGACCAAGTCCAGCCACCAACGGAAATAATTGTTTTTAAGTGAGGAAACTTAGCTTTTAATCGTTTCAGTTCTCCGAAATTTCCACAGCGGGCGTATTTATCACAATCTTCCCAAGTTGTACCTGATCCCGGATAAGATTTTGTGACATCAGCCCATGGTTCACCGAGTACGAGAGTACCATTAGGGACCTCTTTATTTTGCAGTGGTACACCAGACTCTTTACAGTTCCACGTTTGTTTATTCGGATTATCAGGGTGAGTAGAAGGGTTTCCATGTTTTCCATTCCAGCAAATATCAGCGAAAGCATAGTTTAAATGAGTTAGCTTGGATGCATCAATGTCTGCAACTTGATAATTGCGTCCGTAAATACCCCATGAAGGAAAATACCCAACAATTTTTTGACCTTGCTTTGGTGAATTTGCTAATGCAACATTTGGAGTAATAAAGTTTGTGAGAAAAAGAGGTAAGAAGAGTAGTAGAGATAGTAATAGCAATGTGAATTTTTTGGAGCTCATAGTCATTTCTCCTTTCAAAATAAAAGATATATTTAAAGGCGTACGCCAGTAAACCAAAGTGAATCTAGACGTATGAAACGTCTAGATAAAAATGATCAGACATCACGAAGTCTATACAAGGGAGCTGGGGGTGATTAAATCGTAGCAAATGTAAGATTTAGTGTAAACGCTTTATTTGATTCGGAAAGATTTTCTCAATATGAAATGGCTCTAACACAGACTACACATGAAAATAAAATATTGATTAGGGAGGAAAAGGCTCCTTGTAATTAAATTTGAGAAAAAATTGTATACAGTCAATTTGTAATAGCGTAGCAAGATGAGAAAATATCATGTAAAATAATAGTAAAAATATGTAAAGGAGCGAATGGTGTGGATGTCTTTTTGAACATTGCTGAAGAAAAAATTCGACAAGCAATACGGAATGGAGACCTTGATCATATTCCGGGAAAAGGAAAACCACTACAATTAGAAGACCTTTCAATGGTACCTCCAGAACTTAGAATGAGTTATAAAATCTTAAAAAATGCGGGTATGATTCCACCAGAAATGGAACTACAAAAAGATATATTAAAAATAGAAGACTTAATTGCATGCTGTTATGATGAAGTAGAGAGAAAAGAACTACAAGAAGAGTTAACAGCAAAAACGCTGCGTTTTCAGCAGGTAATGGAAAAGAGAAAGATTAAAGATAGTTCAGCTTTTCGTATGTATCAGGGTAAAGTATTTCGTAAATTACGCTAAGAGGGATAAGATGAATACATTTGAAACGATAGAAGAATTAGCGACATATATTGAAGGACAACAATTAGTACTGCTGTTTATTAAAACGGAAAATTGTGGTGTTTGTGATGTTATGTTAAGAAAAGTAAATTGCGTATTAGAGAATTATGATTACGTAGAGAAAGTAGAAATATTACTACAAGACATGCAAGAGATCGCAGGGCGATATGCAGTATTTACAGGACCAACAGTTTTATTATTTTATAATGGAAAAGAAATTCTTCGTGAATCGCGCTTCATTTCACTTGAAAATCTAGAAAGAACCATTCAATTATTCAAAGATTAAGGGAGGCTTTTATATGGAATTTATTATTGTCATATTATTATTTGTTGTAGTTGGAACGATCGTAACAGCAGTTCGATCAAACAAAAAGAAGGTAAATCTTACAAAACAAAATAACATTCATAATTCATCCAACAGCTCATCACCATTATTTTTCTTTGCTGGATCGGATAATGATGGCTCGCACGATGGAGGTTCACATGATTGCGGAGGTTCTTTTGGTGGAGATAGTGGAGGTAGCTGCGGTGGTGGAGGCGGCGGTGATTGATGAGAATACGCCCTATAGGGGGGCGTATTTCTTTTTAAACAAACGTTTGATTAGTTGGCTTACATATGCATAACAACAGTTAAACAAACGTTTGATTAATATTTTTAATGTAATAAGGGGAAAGTAATGTTATTTTTATTAGCTGCGGGAGGCGTATTTCTTGTTAAATTAGGATTTAAAATTGGAATAATACATATGATTCGAACGTGGTTTGAAAGTACGTTTTCTTAAATAAGGAATATAGCCTCTTGCGATAGAGGTTTTTTATTTGTTATTATTAGACTGAACGGTCGGTTTAAAGAGGTGTAAATATGAGAAGAAGTACAGAAGAGATAAAGAAAGAAATTGCTTATAAAGCAGAAAGTCTGTTTTCACAGAAGGGTTATGCAGCTACATCTATGGAAGAGATTTGTGAAATTACAGAGCGAAGTAAAGGAAGCATTTATTATCACTTTAAAAGTAAAGAAGAATTATTTTTATTTGTAGTAAAACAGCATACGTATGATTGGCTTGAAAAATGGAATGAAAAAGAGAAGTTGTATAGTACGAGTACTGCAAAACTATATGGTCTCGCGGAATATTATGTAGAGGACATACAGCAACCCATTTCAAATGCAATAGAGGAATTCTCTATGAGCCAAGTTGTAAGTAAAGAAATTCTGGATGAACTGTTAGCTTTAACTAGAGAATCATATGTTACGGTTGAGAAATTAGTTGAAGCAGGTATACAGTCTGGAGAGTTTCGAGAAGATGATACGCGTGATCTTATGTATATTGTGAATGGATTATTATCGGGGCTTGGAGTACTTTACTACGAGTTAGATTATAAAGAGCTGAAACGTATTTATAAAAAGGCAATAGATGTATTGTTAAAAGGAATGGCAGCTGAATAATAGGTCAGTTGCTTTTCTTACAAAAAAATAGACCGAACGGTCGGTTTATGAAAGAGGAATGAAAATGAACGCTTTATTTAAAAACCGAGCATTTATGCTCGTTATGGCATCTGATATTTTACAACAATTTGCAATTTGGATTAGAAATATGGCTCTTTTATATTTCATAATGGAGCGAACGAATAATGATCCAGTTTCAGTTTCTTTGTTATCGGTTATGGAATATGCACCTATTTTTATTTTCTCGTTTATCGGTGGGGCGCTAGCTGATCGCTGGAATCCGAAAAGAACGATGGTTGCTGGAGATGTATTAAGTGTACTGTCTATTGTAGGAATTGTCTTGTTGTTAAAGCTGGATTATTGGCAGGCTATATTTTTTGCAACACTCATTTCCGCGATTGTAGGTCAGTTTTCTCAGCCATCATCTTCGCGTATATTTAAACGCTATGTAAAAGAAGAACAGGTAGCAAATGCGATTGCATTTAATCAAACATTACAGTCATTATTTATGATTTTTGGACCAGTGGTAGGATCGCTTGTGTATACACAACTTGGTTTATTTACGTCACTATATAGCTTAATCATTTTATTTTTGTTATCTGCTATAGCCCTTTCATTTTTACCAAAATGGGTGGAACAAGAGCAAGTGGCGAGAGGTTCATTAAAAAATGATATAAAAGAAGGATGGAAATACGTTCTTCATACGAAAAATTTACGTATGATTACGATTACTTTCACCGTTATGGGCTTAGCTGTTGGACTAACGAATCCATTAGAGGTATTTCTTGTAATAGAGCGCCTTGGAATGGAAAAGGAAGCAGTTCAATATTTAGCCGCAGCTGATGGAATCGGTATGTTAATCGGTGGTATTGTTGCTGCAGTTTTCGCTTCAAAAGTGAACCCGAAAAAGATGTTTGTATTCGGTATGAGCATATTAGCAATGTCATTTTTAGTAGAAGGGCTATCTACATCATTTTGGATTACTAGTTTCATGAGGTTTGGAACAGGTATTTGTTTAGCTTGTGTTAATATAGTCGTCGGTACGCTTATGATTCAACTTGTACCAGAAAATATGATTGGAAGAGTAAATGGAACAATTTTACCACTGTTTATGGGGGCAATGTTAATCGGAACTTCACTAGCTGGAGGATTGAAGGAGATGACCTCACTAGTTACTGTATTTTGTATAGCAATGTCACTTATTTTGTTAGCAATAGGTCCGGTTTTACGTATGCAAATAAAGAAAGAAGATATTGTGAATCGAGAGGAAATGACGAATTGATTAGTTTCGAAATAGCTATTGTAAGGGAGCAGAATTGCTCCCTTTTCTTGCGGCAATCTTTTGACAATGATATGCCCCAACTATATACTGATGATGTAAAAACGATTTTACAGGTTAGGAGAAATGGTGTGAAAAATCAAATCTATGAATTACGCACTGAAAACAATATTTCACAAGGTGCATTGGCTGATAAGTGTAAAGTTTCTAGACAGACGATAAATGCAATTGAGAATAATAAATATGATCCAAGCTTAGCGTTAGCATTCCGTTTAGCTGAAGTATTAGGAACAACTGTTGATAAACTATTTTTGTACAAGCTGTAGGGGGAGTAGTTGTTGGGGAAAGAGAAAATAAGTCTTGTAGTTACGGCATTAGTAGCTATAAGTACGTTAGTGTTTGCACTTTATTATTGGTTAACTGAACTTCAAGTAAACTGGTATGCACTATTTATTTGTAGCATCGCATTACATTATATGTTTAAAAGTTTGGCATCGGTAGGTTTTAATAAATGGATTGATTTTCATAACATACCTCTTTTATTTGCGTTATGCGCTGCGGTAGTTGTAAAGCCGGCTGTAGAATTTTTAATTGTAAGACGTTATCGCTAAAACTAAAGAAAAGATCCTCTTCTCATGAGAAGAGGATCTTTTTTTTATAGCGTTTTAGTTTTTGGACTAGGTGGTGTAACCGATGTATCATTTTCGGGAACCCTAGTTAGTAAGAATCCACCGATAACGAACAGTACAATAATACTAAGGACACCAGCGTTGGTTTTTCCTGTTAATTGCGTTGTAACACCGACTAATACTGGCCCCATAATTGCCGCGAATTTACCAAAGATATTATAAAATCCGAAGAATTCATTTGCAGATTCTTTTGGTACCAGTTTTGCAAAATAGGAACGACTAAGTGCTTGAATACCACCTTGAGAAGTGGCAACTAACATTGCTAAAATCCAGAAATCGAGTGTCGTTTTTAAGAAATAAGCATATATGCAGATAATGATATAAATAATAATGCCGACGTATAGCATTTTTTTACCTGTAAATGTTTCTGATAACTTTCCGTATAATAAGGCGAATGGACAAGCTACAATTTGTGTGACAAATAAGATGATTAATAGATTCGTTGCACTAATACCGAGATCTGTTCCGTAAGCGGTAGACATAGTAATAATTGTATCGACCCCGTCAATGTAGAAGAAGTAAGCGATTAGGAACATAAATACAGTTTTATATTCTTTAATATTTTTAAAAGTATCAGCAAGGCGTTTAAAGCTCATTGCAATTGGTCTTGGATGACGTTCAATGTAATGTGTTTGCTCTACATTTTTTAACATTGGAATTGTAAATAATCCCCACCAAAGAGCTGTTATTGCGAACGAAATTTGACTAGCAATGCCGACTGATAAAGGGATAGTTCCTTTTTGAGCAAGAATAATAAGAGCGATACAACCGATAAAAGGAATTGTGCTCCCAATATAACCTAATGCAAAGCCCCTTGTAGAAATTCGGTCCATTCTATCTTTAGAGGTAACATCTACTAAAAATGCATCATAAAAAATGTTTGCTCCCGCAAAACCGACTAATGCGAGCATATAGCAGCCTAGTAATAAGTACCACTGAGATGTTGGGACGACTGCTAGCATACTTGTAAATACGATACCGAGTCCAAAGAAGAATGTGAAAAATCGTTTTTTAAATCCTTTATAATCAGCAACTGTGCCGAGAATAGGAGCAAGTATAGAAATTAAAAGTGTAGCGAAAGAGTTCGCATATCCCCAATATGCCGTTGAAGTTGCACCAGATAGTCCGGCTTCTTTTGCAGCTGCTTTAAAGTAAATTGGAAATAATGCAGTGGTAATGACGAGCGAATATACCGAATTCGCCCAATCGTATAATATCCAGCTTTTTTCTTGTCTGGACATTTTTTTCATATAATGTTCCCCCTTAAATTAGTTCTACTAACAGTGTACAAAAATAAAAATTATAAAAAGAGAAACAGTGATGATTTTTACATAACTTTTACATATATACACAGTTCTTTACAATTGAAGTAAATCCTCTACAATTGATCCGTCTGTTTCACCTAAGTGTAAACCGAGTAGTCTAGCGATAGTTGGACCTTCATCAATAAGTCTCATATACGGAATGGTAACGCCGCTTTTTATCCCTTTCCCAGCAGCGATAAAAATTGTTTCATAGTTAGGTTTTGTTGGAGAGTATCCATGCGTACCAAATGTATATTTTTTACTAGGCGTAACATCTTTTTCAGTAATTTCTTTTATAAAATCGCCTGTATAGTTTTCAGTGAAATAATATCCTTCTTGTGCTTCCAACATAAATAAACAATTACCATCTGCACCGCAGTCTTTTGCAGCTTCATCATGAAGCATAAATTCAATACCGTTTTGTTTATTTTGAAGTAACTCTTCAAGTAGTAGTTGTACTTTTTGAATTGTATCCGTATCATTTTTGTCCTTCACATATACATAGGCAGAGCCGTCGCAACTTTGGCAATAGACCTTCCAGTCTACTAATTTTCCTTTTGAATTTATAGATATAAGCCCTTTTTGATGAAATAGTACATTTAATTGAATGGCTTTGTTTTCACTTAAGGCGCTATGATCACCGAGAGCGATAATTGTACTTTCTTCGTATAGGTCACTGTCTTTTAAAGCTTGAATAATTTTTCCTAGCCGTTCATCATGTCTATAGATAGCAGCTATTGTTTCGTTAGATTCAAAGCCGTGATAGTGTCTTTGAGTGTCTAAATCGGTGAAATGTACAAACATGACATTAGGCTTCTTCGTCTGGATTGTATACACAGCAGAAGCAAGTACGAAATCATCGAGTTCAGGTTGTGACAGCCCATTTCGTATATGGCCGAAGCGCTGATTTAAATCTAATTGATATAGCGGGCTACCGCTAAATAATGAAACTAAGATTTGATTTTGCCACGGTCTATTTGGAAAGATTTCTGGTAAATTGTAATCAATATTTGCTCTGCCGGTAACAGGCCATAGAAGGGCAGCTGTCGTTAAATTTGCTTTACGTGCTTCATCGTATAACGTTGTTCCTTTAATGGATTTTCGGTACCAATGCCAATCTGGTGACTCGCGTCCAGGTTGAAGTAACGTATTGCTAACTACACCATGTTTATTAGGGTAGTTTCCAGTAACGATTGTTGAGTGACTTGGATATGTTACAGAAGGATAAATAGGTTCCACTTTTCTCGCCATCGCGCCCTTATTTATTAATGTTTGGAAATTAGGAAGCTTTTGTAATATAGGAAAATCTAAAGCTGATAAGCAATCGAAAGATAAAATAATGACGTGATTTGTTAATGCTTTATCCATAAAGTTCCCTCCTGATTATATAAAACCTATTCTTATATATTACTATTAATACCTAGTAATAAAAATATATTTCTAGGTAAAAATTTATTATTTATTTTCAGAAAAATTAAACATATAATTAAGTATAAGGGAATGAATGGAAGGAGGGAATACTATGGAGTGGCTAGATGGATTTAGTATCTTTTACATCATTGGCGGAATTACGATTATCCTTGTATTTGCTATTTCGTATTTACTAAAGAAACGGTTTCCAAACAAACAGTTCGATATTATATTTGCACTTAGTTTAATACTTCTGTGTTTAGCATCTTTTCCCGTTACAATGATGGTGATTGGTGGATGGGAAGGAATGGGATATGGATTTATTGGTTTCTTCGTTCTACTTGGTACACTTATCGGTATGATTGCACATCAACTTGTAAAAATCTCGCGAAAAAGCTACGTATAAAACTGCAGAAAATGAAAAGAATATATAAAGATGAGAAAATTAGCTATTGTTTTAAAAAAGAATTTATATTATGATAATCAACAAATTTATTTCGTTATAACGATGAAAAAGGACTAGTACATGTTCAATCTTTTTAGCAGAGAGAGAATCCGTCAGGCTGAAAGATTCTTAAAAAGGCGATATGGAACCTACCTTTGCGTTCTGCATATGCAGCGGGAATTTCCCGTTATCCAAAAGAGAGCATGCGCAATTTTTGTGCATGAATCAGGGTGGTAACGCCGGCAAAGCTCGGTCCCTATTTAGGGACACGGGCTTTTTTGTATTTTCAAAAGGAGGAAGACTGACTATGGCAAAAGAACAAGTACAAGCGATTACGAAGATGGAAGAGGACTTTGCACAGTGGTACACAGATATTGTAAAAAAAGCAGAACTTGTTGATTATTCAAGTGTAAAAGGATGTATGATTCTACGCCCGTACGGTTATGCCTTATGGGAAAATATGCAGAAAGTTATGGATGAGAAGTTAAAAGCAACTGGTCATGAAAATGTGTATATGCCAATGTTTATTCCAGAAAGTTTATTGCAAAAAGAGAAGGATCATGTAGAAGGATTTGCTCCTGAAGTAGCATGGGTGACACATGGTGGGGATGAAAAGTTAGCGGAGAGACTTTGTGTACGCCCTACATCTGAAACTTTATTTTGTGAGCATTTTTCAAAAATTGTGCAATCCTATAATGATTTGCCAAAGTTATATAATCAGTGGTGTTCAGTAGTTCGTTGGGAGAAAACAACGAGACCATTCCTTCGTACAACGGAATTCTTATGGCAAGAGGGTCATACAATTCATGAAACAGCAGAAGAATCGCAAGCTGAAACGTTACATATTTTAAATCTATATGCTTCTTTCTGTGAAGATTACTTAGCAATACCAGTAATTAAAGGGCAAAAAACAGAAAAAGAAAAGTTTGCAGGAGCAAAGGCAACTTATACGATCGAAAGTTTAATGCATGATGGGAAAGCACTTCAAACAGGAACATCCCATAACTTTGGAACGAATTTCTCTGAAGCATTTGATATTAAATTTTTAGATCGCAACGGTAAGTGGCAATATGTACACCAAACATCTTGGGGTGTATCAACAAGAATGATAGGTGGACTTATTATGGTTCATAGCGATAATAATGGTCTTGTAATGCCTCCTAAAGTCGCACCAGTACAAGTTGTTATTGTGCCGATTGCTCAGCATAAAGAAGGAGTTTTAGCGAAAGCAACAGAGTTACAAGAACATATTCAAAAGGTTGCACGAGTAAAAATAGATGCTAGTAATAAAACACCAGGCTGGAAATTTAATGAGTATGAAATGAAGGGCATTCCAATTCGATTAGAAGTTGGTCCTAAAGATATTGAAAAGAATCAAGTTGTACTTGTTAGAAGAGATACGAAAGAAAAAGAATTTATATCAATGGATCAATTGGAAAAACGTATTCCAGCACTACTTGAGGAAATTCATAATTCTTTATTTAATAAGGCAAAAGTATTCCGCGATGAGAATACGTATAGTGCGACGAATTTCGAAGAGATGAAAAAAGTAGCTGATGAAAAGCAAGGATTTATTAAGGCAATGTGGTGCGGAGAATTAGCTTGTGAAGAGAAGCTAAAAGAAGAAGTTGGAGTATCTTCTCGCTGTATGCCTTTTGAGCAAGAGCATTTAGCTGACCAATGTATTTATTGTGGTAAAGAAGCTAAACAAATGGTGTATTGGGGAAAAGCGTATTAATGCTTTTTTGATAGATGATAAAAAGGATTTTGGGCTGCATAATAAAATGCAATCCAAAGTCCTTTTTAGTTTTGCAATTTGTTTCATGTATGTTTTAGATGGAAGGATGTGTTTTTATTTTGCGTTTTTACGGCGAATAAATAGTAACATACCGATTAGGAATGTTGAAAGTCCCATTAAAATAGATGCAGGATAATGCGTTGCCGTATTAGGTAACTTATCGCCTTCTTTTTTCACATTATCTTTTACATTCCCACCTTGGGATCCGTTGCCACCTTGAGAACTGCTATCGCTTTTAACGCGGTTGCCGCCTTGTGAGCCATTCCCACCTTGAGAACTGCTATCGCCTTTAACACGGTTACCACCTTGAGAACCGTTGCCGCCAGAACCATTGCCACCAGAACCACTGCCACCGGAACCGTTGCCGCCGGAGCCATTGCCACCAGAACCACTGCCACCAGAGCCACTGCCGCCAGAACCGTTGCCACCAGAGCCACTGCCATCAGAACCGCTACCGCCGGAGCCATTGCCACCAGAACCACTGCCGCCAGAACCGTTGCCATCAGAACCGTTACCGCCAGAACCATTGCCGCCAGAGCCGTTACCACCAGAACCATTGCCGCCAGAACCGTTACCACCGGAACCATTGCCACCAGAACCATTGCCACCAGAACCGTTGCCACCAGAACCGTTGCCACCAGAACCGTTGCCATCAGAACTGTTACCGCCAGAACCGTTGCCACCAGAACCGTTACCACCGGAACCATTGCCATCAGAACCGTTACCACTAGAACCGTTACCGCCGGAGCCATTGCCACCAGAACCACTGCCATCAGAACCGTTGCCACCAGAACCATTACCACCGGAACCATTACCACCAGAACCACTGCCATCAGAACCGTTACCACCGGAACCATTGCCATCAGAACCACTATCGTCCTGAGAACCACTGTTTCCTGGTGGCTTATTATTATCTTTTGAGTTGCCTTCTGCTAAATGATCGTTATTTTGTACAATTGCGTTTGCTGCTGGAGAGAAGTTTTCCGTTGTTGCATTACCGATATTTAAACCGCTAAAAAAAGATAAAGAGAGTGTTGATGCTAAAATGAAGATTTTCGTCATTGTTTTCCTCCTAAGAAATTAATATTCCATCTAAAATACATCCCTTTGTAATATTTCTTAGGAAAAAGAGTTTTATGCAAAAAAAACTATATATAGAAAAAGGTGGTGTGTTTTTGAAGAGAGAAAAGAGTTAATGTAAACTCTTTATCCCGCTATTTGACGGGTAGTAAGATCCCCACCTGAAAATTCAGCGAAAGCAAAGAATTTAGGTGGGGGATGAACAAAACCCCACTGATTAAAGTTTCACTTTATAAATAGTGGAGCAGTGAGAATTTTACACTCATTACAGTAGAGGAAGTGACAGCAGATGAAAGAATATATTGCATTTGATATTGGTGGTACACAAATTAAATATGGAATTGTTTCAGAAACAGGGACAGTACTAAAGCATAAAACAGTTCCAACAGAAATTCATTTGGGTGGGGAACAAATCATTCAAAAACTTATTCTTCTATCCCGAAAATTAATGAATGAACATACGATTTCGGGAATTGGCATTAGTACTGCGGGAATTGTTAATATTCATAAAGGGGTTGTAACGGGAGGGGCGGAGCATATTCCGAACTACGCGACTATTCCTATTATTGATAGATTGCAAGGGGGATTACAAGTTCCTGTATCCGTTGAAAATGATGTGAATTGTGCAGCTTTGGGTGAGAAGTGGAAAGGTATTGGAAACGGAAAAAGAAATTTTATTATGCTTACTCTTGGAACTGGTATTGGAGGAGCGATATTTATAGATGGAGAGTTATACAGAGGACATTCTTTTAGTGCTGGTGAATGGGGAAATATGTTAATAGAAGGAAAGCAGTTTGAAGAGGTCGCTTCCATTTCAGGGTTAATTCGTCTTGTGCGAAAATATAAAGGTGAAAGTGATTGGAATGGAAAAACGATTTTCGAACTGTATGATAAAGGAGATAGAGAAGTTACGCAAGCAGTTGAGGTTTTCTTTAAACATTTAGCGATTGGAATTAGTAACCTTGCTTATATTTTTAATCCAGAAATGATTGTTATAGGTGGAGGAATTACTGGTAGGGGAAATCAGTTCTTAAAAGAAGTAAAAAGAGAAGTAGAAAAATATTTAAATAAAGAGATTTATAATAATTGTGAGATTGAACTTGCACAAAACGGAAATTGTGCAGGAATGGTTGGTGCTATTTACCACTTCTTACATTAGCATAAATAAGTTATATGAATGTTTTCATATAACTGAGAATTTATCCTTTTTATCACTAGGTAAATAATGCTACAATATAAGGGAAGAATACAATATTTTCCGATTTGGAAAATGCTTTGTAGAAAGGAAGAAACTTCATGCCTATTATTTTAGAAAAAGGTCAAAAGATCGATTTAACGAAAGGACAACCAAAAGTAGCAAAACTACAGGTTGGCTTAGGCTGGGATCCAATTGGACAATCAGGTGGGTTTCTGTCTTCATTATTTGGAAGTAAACCAAGTGTAGATTGTGATGCATCTGTTGTTATGTTAGAAGGGGATCGCTTTTTAAACAAAAACGATTTAGTTTACTTCGGAAACAAACTTTCTACTTGTGGTAGTATTATTCATTCAGGAGATAATTTAACAGGTGAAGGCGCTGGTGACGACGAAACAATTTTCGTAGAATTACATAAAGTTCCGAGCCGTATTAATCGTTTAGTATTCGTTGTAAATATTTATGACTGTGTAAATCGTCGTCAAGATTTCGGGATGATTCGTAATGCATATATTCGTATTCAAAACCCGCAAACTGGTGAAGAATTAGCACGCTATAATTTATCGGATAATTATGCTGGCAAAACGACTCTAATTGCAGGTGAAATGTATCGCCACGGAAGTGAATGGAAGTTTTCAGCTGTTGGAGAAGGCACACAAGATAAAAACTTAAGTGAGATTGTATCACGTTATCAATAAAATAAACCGAGGAGGAATTGAATATGGCATCAATTTCATTGAAAAAAGGACAAAAGGTAGACTTAACAAAAACAAATCCAGGTCTTTCAAAAGTTCTTGTAGGACTTGGTTGGGATACGAATCGTTATGACGGACAAAACGATTTCGATTTAGATGTTAGTATTTTCTTAGTAGGTGCTAACGGTAAAGTTTCAGGTGCAGAGGATTTCGTCTTCTATAATAATCCAAAAGGTGCGAATGGTGCTGTCGAGCATTTAGGAGATAACCGAACTGGCGAAGGTGAAGGCGATGACGAATCGATTAAAGTAGATTTAAAAAATGTACCTGCACATATCGAGCGTATTTGTTTCTCAATCACAATTTACGATGGAGAAGGTCGTAGCCAAAACTTCGGACAAGTTTCTAACTCTTTCGTACGTATTTTAGATGAAGAAAAGAATGCAGAGTTAATTCGTTACGATTTAGGAGAAGATTTCTCTATTGAAACAGCTGTTGTAGTAGGGGAATTATACCGTCATGCAGGTGACTGGAAGTTCAATGCAATCGGAAGTGGGTTCCAGGGCGGATTAGCGTCTCTATGTAATAATTTCGGTTTAGATGTAGAGTAATAGATTTTATATATCCATCGGTGAAACATATGTTTACTGATGGGTATATTTTTTAAGATATAAAATATAGAGGTGAATGTAAATGGTTATTCAATTGCAAAAAGGACAGAAGATTGATTTAGGTAAGACAAGCCCTGGCTTAACAAAAGCAGTAATTGGTCTTGGATGGGATATTAAATCTTATGACGGTGGATCAGATTTCGATTTAGATGCATCAGCATTCCTATTAGATGCGAATGGAAAATGTACGAAGGAAACTGATTTTATTTTCTATAATAATTTACAGTCTCCTTGTGAATCTGTTCTACATACAGGAGATAACCGCACAGGTGAAGGTGAAGGCGATGATGAACAACTTGTTGTAGACTTGAAGAAAGTTCCGGCAGATGTGCACAGAATTGCTATTACAGTTACAATTTATGATGGAGAAGGCCGTAATCAAAACTTTGGACAAGTTGGAAACGCATTCGTTCGTTTAGCAAATGAAGAAACGAATGAAGAAGTTCTTCGTTTTGATTTAGGGGAAGATTTCTCCATCGAAACAGCAGTTGTCTTTTGTGAATTATACCGTCATAATGGACAGTGGAAGTTTAATGCAGTAGGAAGCGGTTTCCAAGGTGGATTAGGTGCGCTTGTAAGAGCGTATGGCTTGGATGCATAAGAAGGGAAACGATATTCGTTTCCTTTTTTTGACCTTTCTATAAATCTAGCAAAGAATAGGGGATAAAGGTAAGATGAGTATTTTGCAAGGAATCCTTGATACGTATGCTCAGTTTTTCGACTTGGACATGTGGATTAGAGTGTTGCAAGATCCAGTATCTTGGGGATTAATAGGTACACTTGTTGTACTTGAAGGGTTGTTATCTGCTGATAACGCACTTGTATTAGCGGTAATGGTAAAACACCTTCCGGAAGAAAAGCGTAAAAAAGCATTATTCTATGGACTTATTGGAGCTTATGTATTCCGTTTTATTGCGATTGGAATTGGAATGTTCTTAATTAAATTAGCGTGGGTAAAAGTGTTAGGTGCACTTTACTTAGCTTGGCTTTCGGTTAAATACTTCATTGATAAAAGAAAAGGTAACGCAGAAGAAGAGGAAGCTCATGGTATGAACCAAAACAGTATTCTCTTCAGAATGTTTGGTGTCTTTTGGGGAACAGTTGCGATGGTGGAATTAATGGATATCGCGTTCTCTGTAGATAGCGTACTTGCTGCATTTGGTGTATCAAATCAAGTTTGGATTCTATTATTAGGCGGAATGCTTGGTATTTTAATGATGCGCGGTATCGCTGGCGTATTCTTAAAATTGTTAGAGCGTATTCCAGAACTTGAAACGACAGCATATATTTTAATCTTAATTATTGCAGCAAAAATGTTATTGTCTGTTATTCATATTGAAGTAAGCCATACGCTATTCTTTATTATTTTAGTTGTAGCATTTGGAGCAACGTTTATACTTCACTACATGAAGAATTCTGGACAAGCTAAAGAAGAAGTTGCAGCTACTAAAAATAATCATAAATAATTGAAATGGGTTTGCTCGTTATGCGAGCGCCCATTTTTTATAACTAAAAATAGTTTATAATAGAAGAGAGACTTTATAAAAAAAAGTAAATGTTTTTGGAGGTGAACTGTTGTGTTTTCACGTTTTACACTTCAACCATGTGCATTAAAAGACGAATCAGATTTAAAGCAATTTGAAGCGCTTTTAGAAAAACGCCCACAATATGAACTGACAGAGAATGAGATGAAGTTTAGTTATATAGCAACTCGTATTCTTGGTGTTCCTAATGATGTAGATGAATATTTCAATGAGCTATTTGATTATAGTGAAGTAAAAGGGATTGTGGTTTTGCATGAACAAAATTTAAATAAGGTGATTGATCCCGAAAAACTGCGCCATATCCAAGAGGTTTTTACATTACATCAAGAAGCACCGAATGGCCTTACAGTAAATAGGCTTGTCGCCCATCTGTCTGGAAAACAACTATTACCACAAGTAGACAATCCTGACTTACAGCATTATATACATACGACGTTTATTTCTGTATTGAAATTGTATGAAAAACAACATAACCAATCATTAAAAACAGAAGGATTCCGTCGTTTCTTAATCGATATGATTAAGTTAAGTGACAATTACGTAGCGAAGTGGTTCTCTACGATTAATTATAAGAAACAAATGCCACGCATCATTTGGTACGGTGATGCACAGGAAAGCCGTATATATTTCTTATACTTTCTTATTATGCTCGGTTGCGATGTACTTTATTATCACCCAGAAGGAAAAGATGGATTTGAGAATGTTGATGAGGAAGGAAGAAGTTTTGTTGTGTCTTATCCAAGTCGGATTTCTCTTGAACCATTTCCAGATCGCCGCCGTGAGCGAGTTGCGACAGTAGCGTATCAGGCTTCAAAAGAAATTGAACAAGTACTTCACCACGATAACTCACTGCTGTACAAGCCATGGCAATTTCGTTCCTATACGCCTGTAGCTCGTACGCTCAAAACAACGTATGATGAACTCTTTTTAATTACGAAAGAAAAGGCATTTGTGCGTCCAACATTCTTTGTTGAAAATAAACACATTTATATCCCTTCTTTATTTGCGAAAATATCAGGTGTCTCAAAAAATGATAAAGAATATTTTCAGCGATTAAAGGCTGTTACATCGTTTGATAACAGTTTATTAATTAATACATTCCCGTTTACGAAAGAACAAAAAGCGAATTTCCAATATCATTACCGAGATGCGTTAGACCGCGGGGGGAAATTACACCCTGATTTAATTATGAACAGTCATTGGTGGCCACATAAACGTTTGCCAGAAGGATTGCAACATGGTATTGCAGAGGCGATCATCCATACGTGCGAAAGTGAAATGTGTAAACCCATTGCGAAAGAGACGAAACAAGATGTAGCACTGTATGTTTTCGCACAGCTTTCTCAAATACCACCGAACATTTTAGAGCAACTTGAGAAATTTGATTACTCGCAAGAAGTACCTAAAATTGTTATATTTAATAATGAGAAGAGCGGAGAATTAAGCCGTTCGGATGCTGTTTTATTACTATTTTTAAATCAAATAGGAGTAGATGTATTCCACTTCAATCCAACGGGACGAAATGATATTGAACCGTATATTGATGCAGCAGCATTTGATTCGCATTGGCTTGAAGAAGTTAATTTCGATCTTGAGTTTCATAGTTCATCAGCCTATAAAAATTTATCACAAACAATAAAAGGACTATTTCGTCCATTTTTATAAGGAAAGGGAGAATACCATATGAATAACCCAGTCGTACTAGATTCGAAAACAGAATTAAATGAGCAAACAGCACAAGATGTTCGCTTACAACTTAGACAAGATGCAGATGTGCAACGTATTTATAATTCGGTAGATATTAAAGATCAATTAGAATTAATTGAACTTGGAAAAGAACCATCTATGGAAATTTCACGTTTCGCTGATCAAATTTTACATACAATGTCTTTATCAAAAATAGAAGACTCTGGAGAATTATTAAAACAGCTTGGTAAAATTATGGATAGATTCGATAGCAAAGACTTTGCGGAAGAGAAAAGCGGTTTCTTCTCACGTATGTTCAAAAAAGCTGATAAAATGATTGAACAAATCTTTAGTAAGTACCAAACAATGGGTCGCGAAATGGATAAAGTATACGTAGAAATTACAAAGTATCAAGATGAAATGAAAAAATCAATCGGTACGTTAGATGGTTTATATGAGCAAAATTTAAAATATTATTTAGACTTAGAAAAGTATGTAGTAGCAGGGGAAATGTTATTAGAGCGTTTAAATACAGAGTTGGTTCCAATGTACGAAGAACGTGTGCGTAACAATGACCAATTAGCAGGTATTGAATTAGAATCACTGAAAAACTCTGTTGAAATTTTAGAGCAGCGTATTGATGATTTAGAAAAAGCACGTATGGTTGCGCTACTTACAGCACCACAAATTCGTATGGTTCAACGTGGTAATAATAAATTAATTGGTAAAATCAATACAGCATTTATTACAACGATTCCTATCTTTAAAAATGGTATTATTCAAGCGGTAAATGCGAAACGTCAAAAGCTTGTTGCAGATTCTATGGCTGAACTTGATCGCCGCACAAATGAATTACTTAAGAAGAATGCACAAAATATCGCAACGCAAAGTGTGGAAGTAGCGAGATTATCAGGTTCTTCTAGTATTAAGATGGAAACACTTGAGGAAACTTGGAACATTATTTCAAGAGGTATGCAAGAAACACAACAAATTGAAGAGCAAAATAAACGTGAGCGTGAGGAAAGCCGCAAGCGTATGGCTACGTTAACAGAGAACATAAAAAAAGAATTACAAGGATAAAGTGAAACTTTAATCGGCGGGGACATCTCCCACAAATAGTGAAATAGGTGAAAAGGCAATGAGGAATAATCCTCATTGCCTTTTAGTTTCTCTTTACTAATTTAATGATCTCATTCACAACAAGTGGAATAATACTTAATAAGAGAACAAATCCCCAATCTCGCATCGTTAATGCATGTACACCGAATATATTTGCAAGAGGTGGGATGGAGATAATACAAACTTGCATAAGAACACCGATAAGAAGGGAGAAGACTAAATATTTATTTGTAAAAATCCCAATTGAAAAAATGGATTTCGTTCTTGAACGCAAGTTAAATGAATGAACGAGCTGAGAAAAACTAAGAACGACAAATGCCATTGTTTGAGCGTGTAATAGAGCATCTTCATCAATTTTCTCTGGGAAAAGAGGAAATAAATTTGTATCTCCGGTATAGAATTTTGCCCCGATGATAAAGGCTGTTAGCGTTAAAAGTCCAATGACAGCCCCATTGAAAATAAGAAAAGGAACGCTACCACTAAATAAGCTTTCTTTCGCATGTCGTGGTTTTTCTTTCATCACATCTGGATCTTCAGGATCAACCCCAAGTGATAATGCAGGTAGTGTATCTGTAATCAAATTGACCCACAAAATGTGAATAGGGCGTAGTGGTGTTGCCCAGCCGAGTAAAATCGCTAAAAATAAAGCGATAATTTCTCCAAAGTTACAAGAGAGTAGGAAGAGAATTGATTTTTTTATGTTACGATAAATATTTCTACCTTCCTCAACAGCTTTCACGATAGATGAGAAATTATCATCTGTTAACACTACATCCGCTGCTCCTTTTGCAACGTCTGTTCCTGTAATGCCCATCGCTACGCCAACATCAGCCTGCTTTAAAGATGGAGCATCATTGACACCATCACCAGTCATAGAAACGATATTTCCTTTTGCACGTAATGCTTTTACGATTTTTACTTTATGCTCTGGAGAGACTCTGGCGAATACATTTAAGTGATTAATTTTATTTGCTAGTTCTGTATCTGGAATGTTATCTAATTCAGTTCCAATCATAATTTCAGATATTTCTTTGGCAATACCAAGTTCTTTGGCAATTGCAAAGGCGGTATCTTTATGATCACCAGTAATCATAACTGTGCGAATACCTGCTTTTTTACATTCTGTAATGGAATCTTTTACTTCAGTTCGCGGTGGATCGATCATACCGATAAGACCAATAAAGATGAGGTTTTCTTCAAGATGATCTATATCCACATCGTTTGAATTGTATTGTTTAAATGCGAATGAAAGTACTCTTAAAGCCTCTTGAGACATTGACCCGGCAGTTTCTAATATTTGATTTTTATCAGCATCTGTTAGAACCTCGATCTTACCGTTTTTAAATATGTGGGTACATCGAGGTAAGAGTTTATCAATGGCACCTTTCGTCATGCTACAGTAGCTTTCATCGTATGTATGAACGGTTGACATCATTTTACGATCCGAATCGAAAGGCAGTTCGTTAACGCGTTCATGTATCTTTTCTAAATGATCTTTTTGCATATTAAAAGTGTTTCCGGCAACAAGAAGGGCGATTTCTGTAGGGTCCCCTGTTTGTGAGTCGGAACCGTAAGAAGCATCGTTGCATAGCACCATATTTTCTAACAATAGACGTTGTACATCATTATTTACATTTAAGTTTTCTAAGTGGTCGTATGTGTTATCACTATAAAAGTGAGTAACGGTCATTTTATTTTGCGTTAACGTACCTGTTTTATCTGAACAAATAATTGTGACAGAACCGAGAGCTTCAACAGCTGGTAGTTTACGAATGATAACATTTTGTTTAATCATTCGCTGCACACCAATTGCAAGAACGATGGAAACGATAGCTGGCAAGCCTTCTGGAATAGCTGCAACGGCTAAACTAATAGCAGTCATAAACATTTCTAACGTATCTCGTCCCTGTAAAAAACCGATGATAAACATAATGACGCAAATAGATACAGCGACAAAGCCTAAATACTTTCCGACTTGTGCTAAGCTCTTTTGAAGTGGTGTCATATCATCGTCTGCTTCATGTAAGAGGGTAGCGATCTTACCAATTTGTGAGTTCATTCCAGTTTCAACAGCGACACCGACTCCGCGTCCGTATGTTACTAGCGTTGACATAAAGGCCATGTTTTTTTGATCACCCAGTGGTACTTGCTCATCACTTTGCATAGAAGGATGGTAGATTGCATCTTTATCAACAGGGACAGATTCACCAGTTAGAGCAGATTCTTCAACTTTCAAATTTGCGGTTTCGATAAGCCGTAAATCACATGGGATATAACGTCCTGCATCCAGCATGACAATATCACCTGGAACGACTTGTTCAGATGGGATTTCTTTTAGTTCACCATTTCGCTTGACGATAGCTTTAGGTGTCGCCATCTTTTTCAATGCCTCTAAAGCTTGTTCTGCTTTTGATTCTTGGACGACACCGATAACAGCGTTTAAAACTACAACGAGCGCGATAATACTTGCATCAGCCCATTCACCTACAAAGGCAGAAATAAGGGCAGCAATAATAAGGACATATACGAGGACGTCATTAATTTGGGCGAAAATACGCTGCCATAACGTGCGTTTTTGTTTTGTAGCTAATTCATTGGAGCCGTATTGCTTTAAACGTTCACTTACAATTTCATCTGTTAAACCGTGTTGTTCGTTTGTTTCTAGGTCGATTAATGTTTGATCTTTCGTCTTACTGTACCAATTGCTCATAAGTAAGCACCTCCAGTAAAAACAGTTAGCAATGGTAGTGTTGCTATTATTTGTGAGTAGTATGTATGGAGAAAAAATCTAAGGTGAGGTTCTACTTCTATTGTACAATATTTTACAGTTAGTTGAAGGGAAGAGAAGAGTTGTCATGAATTTGTTGGAAATAAAAAGAAGCCTCATATAACGAGGCTTTTTTTACTTTTTAATTAATGTACCTAATTCTTCTGTAATAGCTTGCATTTCACTGATGCTGAATGTTTCACGTTTCATAACATGCTCATAAATGTCACGTAAGTCTTCGTACATTTCTTCATTAAAGCTAGCAGCTCTCATCGCTCCAGCATTAACCATACGTAATTTTTCTTTAATAGCTTCGACCATATATTCAACGTTTTCTTCTGACTTTACGGATAAATCCACCGAAGTGTCCCCCTTTAAAATAACATAAGGATATCTTAACATTTTTTATCATTTTCGTTAATGAATCTTTTCAATCCTATTAAATTAGTAGGGATTTCCTTTATAATTAATAATTGGTTGTTTATACTATAAGTATATATTAAGAAATACACCAAGAAGGGAAGAAACAAATATATGGTTCAAGTATTGTTTGTTTGTCTTGGGAACATTTGCCGTTCACCGATGGCAGAAGCGATTTTTCGAGATCTTGTCGTAAAAGAGGGACTCGAGGAGAAAATTGTCATTGATTCTGCAGGAACTGGAGATTGGCATGTTGGCCATCCGCCACATAAAGGAACACAAAAAATTTTAAAAGAAAATGCAGTCACTTTTGAAGGAATTAAAGCAAGGCAAGTAGAAAAAGAAGACTTAACAAAGTTTGATTATATTATTGCCATGGACAACAAGAATATAGCAGATTTAAAAAGTTTAGGTAAAACTGGAGGCTATATTGGTAGACTGTCCGATTTTGTTCCAGACGGTGGCTGGACAGACGTTCCCGACCCTTACTATACAGGGAATTTCCAAGAAGTATATGACCTTGTAACAGAAGGGTGTGCAAAGCTATTAGCTTTCATTCGAAATGAACAAGGAATATGAGGAAGCTTAGAAAGAAATACTTTCTAATATAAGAAATGAAAGGGTGAAGGAATATGGCAAAGAAAAATAATATTGCTCGAAACATTGCGATTGGTGTAGCTGCAGGTGTAGCTGTATCTATGTTGAAGAAGGAAAACCGTGAAAAAGTAAAAAATACTGCGGAAAAAGCAAAAACAAAGATGATTGAAATCGGTGAAAATGCGAAGATAAAAGAAAAAGTGCAAACTGTTACAGATAAAGGACGCGAACTCGCTGACTTCAATGTAGTAAAAGCGAAAGTAGCAGAAATTAAAAAATTGACGCCGTCTGTTGTAGAGACGTTAAAAGAAACGAAAGAAATTTTTAGTAAGAAAAAGGTTGAGCCAGCAGAGAAGCCAGAAACGATTGAAATTCAAGCTGTATCTTCAAAGGTAGATGAGCTGAAAGCAGAAGAAGAGCCAGTAGTTGCTGAAGATGGCGGTATGAAAGAAGCGCGTGAACTATTTATGAAAGACTCAAATGTAGAGGAAAAAAAAACTGAAGCGTACATTGAGTTGAAGCAAGATAAAGAAGAGAAGAAAAGCGTTTAAACATATATGAGAAAAATTTTAGAAAAGGTGAGGAGACATCGTACTTATTCGTTTGGTAAAGACTTATATGACCGAACGATGCGCGATGATGTAGCGGGCTTGGCAGCACAGCTCGCTTATTTCTTCTTGCTTGCAATTTTTCCTGGGCTCGTTTTCTTAATTACGCTTCTTGGATTTATTCCCATTCAAACAGAGGATGTGCTTAGTTTATTAGAGGTTTATGTACCAGATGATGCAATGAACTTAATTGAGGTAAATGTAGATAAAGTTGTAAATCAGCAAAATGGTGGTTTATTATCATTTGGTTTATTATCCATGTTATGGTTTGCCTCAAATGGTGTTAATGCGGTTATGAATGCTTTTAACCGCGCCTATGACGTGAAAGAAACACGTTCTTTTATTACAACAAGAGCGTTATCAATTGTGTTTACATTAGCTATCATTTTTATGATTGTCTTTGCTTTAATTGTCCCGGTATTCGGACAAGTTATTGGAGCAGCCGTGTTTAAAGCACTCGGTTTATCAGATAGTTTCTCTTTCGTATGGAGCATTACACGCTTAGTAGCGAGTTTCTTCGTACTATTTGCCTTGTTTAGTTTCTTATATACATTTGCACCAGATCGAAAGTTAAAAAGAAGAGAAGTCATTTCAGGAGCAACATTTGCTACTGTAGGATGGATTGTGGTATCGTACTCATTTGCTTATTATGTAGATAAGTTTGCGAATTACGCCAATACATATGGTGGTCTCGGTGGTATCATTATTTTAATGTTATGGTTTTACTTAACTGGATGGGTAATTTTACTTGGCGGTGAAATTAATGGTTTACTCCATCATTATAGGACGGGTGACAATAATTCCCGTAATGAAAAATGACCTCTTGTTCCATAATAATAGGGAACAGGGGGGATATTTCATGAGTAATAATAAAAAGAACCACAACAACAAAAATAACAATAAACAAAAGAGCAGTTCGCATCCAAAGCATAAAACGAGTAGTAGTGCGAACGGGCATAATAGCTACCATTAAAAAAACGGGTCCTCTATGAGGGGCCCGTTTTTATTTGTTTCCTTTTAATAATCGTAAGCCATTTAAAATGACAAGAATCGTACTTCCTTCATGCCCAATAACACCGAATGGAAGAGCTAAAAATTGTAAGAAGTTTGAACAAATCAGCATTGCAATTACAGCTAGTGAAAAGATTACGTTTTGTTTTACAATACGGTTCATTCGTTTTGATAAACGGATTGCTTGGGAAAGGCGAGATAATTCGTTCTTCATAAGTACAACGTCTGCAGTCTCTAAAGCTACGTCTGTTCCTTCACCCATTGCTACACCAATGCTGGCAGTAGCGAGTGCAGGAGCATCATTTATACCATCTCCGACCATTGCTACTGTCCCATATTTTTCTTTTAGCTTTTTAATCGTTTCAACTTTTGTTTCTGGTAAGCATGATGCGTAATATTCCTTTATATTACTTTCAGAGGCAATTGCTTTTGCCGTTTCTTCATTATCTCCAGTAATCATAATTGCTTCGACACCAATGCTTTGTAATTCACGAATAGCAGCTATTGTTTCTTGGCGAAGCGTATCTTTTAAAGCGATAAGTCCAAGAATGCCTTTCTCATCACTAATATAAACGACAGTTTTACCTTCTTTTTCAAGGGAGGCAGAAATACCATTATGAAATGTCTTTGTTTCTTCACCGATAAAATCAGCTTTACCTATTTTATAAGCTTTGTTTTCAAATATTCCTTTGAGTCCAAAACCAGTTACATCTTCAACATTTTCTGGTTTTGTTAATGCAATGTCATACGCATGTTGTGCATATTTAACGATAGATTCAGCTAAAGGGTGTGTAGAGTGACTTTCAATTGATGCTGTAATAGAAAGTACTTCTTTTTCTGTCATACTTTCTCGAACATATACATCTGTTACGGTAGGTTTTCCTTCTGTTAATGTTCCTGTTTTATCAAAGGCGATCGCTTTTACTGAAGCGAGGCGTTCTAAATGTATGCCACCTTTAAAGAGAATTCCATTTCTTGCTCCGTTAGAAATTGCAGATAACGTTGCTGGTGTAATGGCAGCAACGAGTGCACAAGGAGATGCGACTACAAGTAAGATCATAGCGCGATAAAACGTTTCATTCCAGCTCCAGTCCAGTAAAAAATGGGGAACGAACATCATAAGCGCAACAACGAGTAGTACACCTTTTACGTATGTTCCTTCGAATTTTTCGATGAATAGTTGTGATGGTGATTTTTCACTTTGTGCACTTTGGACGAGACGGATAATCTTTTGGAATAATGTTTGATCGCTCGGCTTCGTAATTTTAACTTCGATAGCACCGCGTAAATTTACAGTACCGGCAAATACTTCATCGCCATGTTTTTTTTCATTTGGAATAGGTTCTCCAGTAATTGCTGCTTCATCGATATTTGTTTCACCGTTATGAATCGTACCGTCAGCAGGAACGCGCTCACCTGGCTTAATTAAAATAATGTCTTTAATTTGTAATCGTCCAACAGGAACACGTTCTTCGATTCCATTTGAAATACGTAATGCTTCTTCAGGTTGTAAATCAAGAAGCGCTGAAATTTCTTTTTGACTTTTACTCAATGTATAGGATTCCATCGCACCGCTTAGTGCGAAGATAAAGATTAAAATTGCACCTTCTGCCCAGTAGCCAATGATTGCAGCACCGATAGCAGCAAAGAGCATGAGCATTTCGACATTTAGCTCTTTCTCTTCAATGGTATCTTCAATACCTTCTTTCGCTTTTGCATATCCACCAACTATATAAGCAAGGATATAGCAAGTAATGCCTACATTCATTGCATCGTTCTTTGTGAATAACCAACCAGCTAAAATGAAAATACCAGATGCGATTGCAAATATAAGTTCATGATGTTTCTTTAATGTATCCCATAAAGAGGGATGAGAAATAGATTTTTGTACTTGTAATGTTTTTACTTCTGAGTTCATTACTACTCGCTCCTTCCAAATTCTTATTGAGAAAAAGAATCAAAATCGAAACCCCTATAAAACGACGAAAGCTGCCATCCATAATGGATAGCAGCATTTCTGTTGAACCTGATTTTAATAGTTATTATATTGTAATTATTCTATAGTATAGCATATTTTTTCGTTAGATGATATGTTTTGTTTGCGTATAAACTGAAAACTTGTGTTTTCACACTTCCTTTGGTATATATGAATATTGTTCATAAAAAGATCGGAAAGGAAGACAACAAGTGAAGACAGAGAAATTTTTTACCCATCCGATTGGCGTACTAATTGCTGCAATAGTAGCGACTTTTTTGTGGGGGAGCGCATTCCCATTTATTAAATTAAGTTACGCTGAACTTGGAATTCAGCCACAAGAAGTTGGGGAGCAAATATTATTTGCTGGTTATCGTTTCTTTTTATCTGGAGTCATGCTCTTATTATTCTTTAAAGTGTTAGGAAAAGATATGAGCTTCAAAAAAGGAACGGGGAAGCAGTTAGTACAAATTGGTTTATTTCAAACATTTCTTCAATATATATGTTTTTATATTGGAATGAGTTATAGTTCTGGCATTGAAGGAGCTATCATTTCAGGAACATCATCATTCTTTCAAATTTTACTTGCGCACTTTTTATATAAAGATGATGCGCTCAATATGAGAAAAATAATTGGGGTCTCTATCGGCTTTTGTGGTGTCATTTTAGTAAATGTACCGAGTGATGGTAGTTTTTCATTCCATTTCGGAATTGGTAGCTTATTACTTCTTAGTGCAGCAATGTTGTATTCATATGGAAACATATTGGCGAAAGAAGGTAGCAAAACATTAGATGTTGGTTATATGACAGCATACCAAATGATTTTTGGTTCTATCGGGCTATTATGTATAGGAGCTCTGCAAGTTGGAGTAATGCCATTTACATTTAGTGTACATGCAATATTTATGCTTATCTATTTATCTTTCTTATCCGCAGCAGGCTTTTGCATTTGGAATACAATTATGAAGTATAACAAGGTTGGAAAAGTATCAATGTACATGTTCTTTATACCTGTATTTGGTGTGTTATTATCGAGCATGATTTTAGGAGAAGCAATTCATTCATTTGTATTATTCGGTTTGGCATGTGTAGCCGCGGGAATTATCGTGGTGAATCGGACGACAGCTAAGCAGAAAAGGGCGAACGCAAAACAAGTAGCATAGATAACAGGAAAACGATTACAATGGAAGAACAGTACTGTTCTTCTTTTTTTATATAGAAAAAGGATAATAGACTAGGTGTAACGAAAAAAGATACAAAAAGCATTTATTGAGGAGAACATGTTATGAATCTACTTTACATGGTGTTAATTGGGCAAATCATTCTTTTTTTAATTGGTGCAATGTATGCAATAGGACAGACAAAAAAGACAAGAAATAATATGCCGTTACCTTTAGCAGTACGTCTTATTCTTAGCTTTTCTTTAACAGCAAGTGCAATTTGGATATGGTTACAAGATCCATCAGTAGCGTATAGTACGTGGGTTGCACTAGGTATGACGTTATCAACTGTAGGAGATTTATTTATGGCAGGTTTGATTCCAATTGGTCATCGATTAATTGGAGGGATGATTACTTTCGCGCTTGCGCATTGTTTTTATGTAAAAGCATTTTTGCAAACAGGCATCTCATGGAATGGTTTTTGGATTGGTTTACTCGTATACGGACTCTTTCTAATTATAGGATGGTTCTTTTTTATACGAAATGATAAACAAGATAAATTGTTTACGATAGGAGCTCTAATTTACGGATTGTGGGTTGGAGGAATGGCTTGCTTTGCATTCGCCCTATACTATGAGAATACAGGAATATGGTGGATACCGGCTTTTGGTGGTTTACTATTTGTGATTTCTGATTTTGTTATAGGCGTGACAGATATTGGAGGGCGCAAATTAAAGTATGAACCACTTTGGATTTGGTTTACATATGTAGCGGCTCAAATGTGTATTGTATATGTGGGAATATAAAAAGATACTCTCAAAAATAGTGGATAGACTATTTTGAGAGTATCTTTTTTTGTTACTATGCTACGATGCTACGATGTTTTTTTGTTGTAGAGCAGAAAGGCTATATTTATCAGCTGCTTTATAACCTTGAGCTAATAAATCATTGATGTAAAGCTTGTTGTAAATAAAGCAGAAGACTAGGTTAGAGAATCCGAACGTAAACATGCTAGCGATTAAAATAATTAAAAATCATTTCCAATCTCCATGGAATATAGCAGGGAAGAAACCAAAGAAAAATACAGTCCAACTAAAACCAATTTTTGCTTGTTTAATTTGGCCGGTATTTTCATTTTTAAGCATAACTTTCATAGAAAAAGTCCTCTTAAGTAAATATAAATATAAAATAATAAGTGTAAGATATATTATATGTAGATAATATATTTTTGAATATTATTATTTAAAAGTTTTTAATATTACGATTTTGCAATTCAGAATTTTGTGGAAATTATACAGTTGAAGTCCTTATAATAAAAGTAAAAAGATGATGAGATGGTGGAATGATGCAAAAGAAAAAACGTTTGCGTGAATTCTTTGGAACAATTGCAATTGCATGTTTGTTGGTGTTTTTGGCAAAAATCTTTTTGTTTTTTCCTACGACTGTAAAAGGAGCATCCATGAAGCCAACGTTACAAGATGGGGATAAGCTGATTGTTAATAAGTTAGCAAAGCAATTTGAAAGTTATGGGCGAGAAGATATTATTGTTGTGAAGACGGATAATTTTTATGTGAAAAGGGTTATTGGTTTGCCTGGTGATGTCATTGAGGTGAGAAATGATCAATTATATGTGAATCATGAAGTGATACAGGAAGCGTATTTGTATAGTAATAAAAAACAAGCTGAAAAAAAACTTATGAATTTAACAGAGGACTTTGGACCAATTACAATTCCTAAAAATAAGATTTTTGTTATGGGGGATAATCGCTTAATAAGCAGAGATAGTAGAAATGGTTTGGGACTTATTGATAGAGAAGATGTATTGGGAGAATTAGCGGCGATTTATTATCCATTTGAACATATGAAAATAATGAATTAAAGTAAAAAACCAAGCAAATTTCATTTGCTTGGTTTTTTATGTTAAATCGTAGGAGACTCATTAAATTCATAGATGTTTTCATTGTTTTTGTTCGTACTTAAAACGAATTTGTGCTGCAATAGTTGCAGTTTAAAGAATGCTAACGGATCGTGATAAGTTTCTGGGTTGCTTCTTAACGTTGCTAATGTTTGCTCGTCTTCCTGTATTTCAAGTTGAGCTGATTCTACATTTTGTTTCAGTATGCTAAGTGGATCTTTAAAGAACATCATGATATCTCGTTCTAATGCGCCTTCAAATACTTCAAATTGAAGGAAGAATTGTTTTGAGATTGTTTGAGCAATTTCCGTATAATCTTCCGTTTCAATGTATTGTTTATATTTGTTTGCGAGCATAGATTGATTTTTTTGCATGTTACCAAATAGTTTTCCCGCACTCTTTAAGAAAAATTGTGTCGGTGTAAAGCGTAATAAAATATTGATGTTCGATACTGTAATTCGATTTGTCATACGTACAACATCTCGATGCCAATCATCTAGTAATTTGAAATCGCAAGGAAGTTTCATGCGTTCTTCTTTATATAATTTATTAAACGTTTCACTCATTTCATCTAAATAAGATTGAGCTTGAATAAATTCATTATGAGCTGTTTCAATCCACTCTTGAATAGAACCAGTAAATTTAGGAAGAAGCACTTGTTGTACATGTTTTTGAACTCGTTCGTTCATCGCAGTATTTAATTCTTCATGAACTAATTTGAAGTCGCTATCTTCTTGAACAAGGTCAGAACAACTCTGTAATAATTCAGGGATTTGAGAATGGATATCTCGTGTGATTTCTTCTTTCGTTAAAAGATAAGATTCTGTAATAGAACGAATTTTATCTTTTTCAAGAGCAGTAAGGTTGTTAATAAATCCATTTAATTTAACTGAGATATGTTTATTCCAGCGTACTGATTTCACTAATGTATTTTCTAACTCCACACGTTCATTTACAAGGTATGCGATTGTCTTTTGAGTAAACCATATTAGTTTTTCTATACGTTCTTGTTCCATGTTACGTTCTGCCAAATTAGAAAGAATAGACTCTGTCACGTCCCCAAGTTGTTGGCTACTCTCTTGTGAAGGAGAGTATGGGAAGAACTGTGCATTTGGGAAATGGACTTTAATCTTACTCATTAGTTTTTCATTATTGGTCGTATTATTTGTGTGTAATACGAAATGAATTTGTAAATTTGGCACTTGTTCCCGTAAATAAAGTAATGTATCAAGTTCTTCACCATGTAATGGTGAAGCAGAATTTAATACGTAAATAAGGCTATCTGCTGCTTGTAAGTATTCAAAATATGAGCTGTTTTTATCCACTTGCCCTTGAATGGATGGTGTAACAAGAAATGCAAACTTATTTTTTCTTAAAAATCTACTCGGTAACTTAATTTCTATACATTTTTTCTCAAGTTCTGACTGGGAAGATGTAGCCATTATTTGATGGAATTCATCAAAGTTCGGTATATTGTGTACATCTAGCGCAGTGAATTCTGTTATTTCAGTTTGGCTATCATCTTTAAATAGAATAGGAGTTGTTAAGGTCTTAGTTAAGATGTTCTCTCCTAATATTGAATTGATGAATGATGATTTATCATGGTCACTAGTTCCCGCTATTAGTAATTGTGTAACATTTAAATCACACAGTTCGTGAACGAGTAACGTAAATTGATGACTTAAATCCACATCATTTTTTTCAGCCCATACAGCAATCGTTTCGAATAAATGAGAAACTGTTTCCATATTTACATTTGTTTCAGCTGTTGAATTAGAAAGTAGGGCTCCAGCACTTTTTACGAGTAATGACTCTAAAGTTGTAGGTGAAACTTCATTCCATGCTAACACTGCAGCAGAGACAAATAGGGCATCTTTTGCTTTCGTTAAACTAAACCAATTTGTTAATAAATCTGGTACAAGTCCCTGCATTTCATGCATGAAATGCTCACCAGTAATTAACTCAAAGTACGTATTTTGATAGCGTTCAACAATTTCATGCCAATCGTCATTGTTGTCTGTTTCAATATGTAAGAATAAATGATTTATTGTTTGAACCCAAGGTAGATGCAAGTTTTCATTTTGATAGCTGTTCCAAAGCGCAATAACAAGTTCTTTAAATTGGACTTGATCAATGGCATATAAAGCTTTTAAAGATTCATAGAAATATTCTGGTTTGATTTGTTTCGTGAATCCTTGATTCACATAATTGATTAAAGTATCGAACCAGTGTAACGATTTTGTTCGAATTCCTTCTTGAACGGCAAGCTCGATAGCATTATTCCAATCTTTTTGTTTTTCATAGAATGAGCGAGCGATTGCAGTAATATTTGGATAGTCAGGTTGAAATGCAACAGCCTCACTAATCGTCTTAAATGCTAGACCTAAACGATCTTGTTCGATGTAAAGAGAAAGAAGTTGTAAGGAAACTTCCATTGTAAGAGCTGTATCTTCCGTTTGAATAGATTGATAAATTTCTTCTGCTTTTGGCAAGAATCCTAGTTCAAAATAAGAATCTGCAATATTTTTGGTTGCCCAAAGTGCAAGTTCGTTATTTACTTTCTCCCATTTAAATATCGCTGCTTCAAAGTCTTTATTTTGGTAATAAAATTCACCTTGAGCAAAGCGGATATTAGAAATGTTGGAGAATTCATTTGTGGATTCATTTATATATGCTTCACCGAGTACTTCTGATACTGGAGTAGAAGTTTCTTCTGTTAAAAATGTTTTATAGTAAACCTTTTGGATAAATTGATTTTCAATGGTCATGTTCGTTCCCCCTGTATAATTTAGAAAAATGATGTTGTATGTAAAGGGTGTATGTTCTTTTAATAGGTAGAAGTTGCATTATATCGACCAAACTATGTTTTTGCTGGATATATCATTTTTCCTGAGAGTTAAACCGTTGCGAAAAGTAACTTTCCTTTATTGTAACAAAAAAACAAGCATATGAATTTTTATTTTTTAATCCCGCCATTTGTGGGTAGTAAGACTAGCGCTTCAAAAATCGGTGAATATAAGGGAAGTAGGAGGGAGTTCGGCGCACAATTAATGGTTCACTTTCTTCCTGCTAAAGGAATGGATAGAAGTAGAGTTCATTATAAAAACAATGTATAGTGAATATGTATACCATGTTTGTCTGGAAGATAGAAAGGGCACAATGTGGAATAACGATCGTGCATAGGATGTGTTTTCCGAATGGAACAACATATTGGCGAGTTAATCGCGCATTATGGGTATTTTGGAATTATTATAGCGTTGGCCGGTGGAATTGTTGGATTACCGATACCAGACGAGTTTTTATTGACTTTCGTTGGTTATAATGTTTCTAAAGGAGTTATGTCAGGAACTGCTGCTTTTTTAAGCGGGATGGCTGGTGCGATGTTAGGTATTACATTAAGCTACATATTAGGTTTAAAACTTGGACTCCCTGTTTTAAAAAAATATGGACCGAAGATTAGAATTAAAGAACATCACATTGAAAAAACGCATATTTTATTTGAAAAGTATGGCCCCTTTCTTTTAATGATTGGTTACTTTATCCCGGGAGTACGTCATTTAACAGCCTATTTTGCTGGGATGTCGAATTTAACACTTTGGCGTTTTTGTTTGTACGCTTACGGTGGTGCGCTTATTTGGATAAGTGTTTTTATTGGACTTGGCTGGAAGTTAGGAGAGAAGTGGCGTTTCGTTGAGTATAGTCTACATCATTACGGAATATGGATTTTATGCATTTCAGTAGTTGTTACATGTATTGTATGGTTTTATATAAAGAAAAAGAAAAACCGCTAATAGCGGTTTTTTTAGCTGAAAGCAATAAATAATACACCAGCTGTAATAAAGACTACACCAACGCCAGTCATAAAGTTTAACTTTTCACCGAGTATAATCATCGCGAGAATGATAGAAAATACGACGCTTAATTTATCGACAGGAGCCACTTGTGAAACTTTCCCTGTTTTGAGGGCAAGAAAATAAAATAGCCATGACGAAGCACCTGCAACCCCACTTAATGTGATAAAGAGCAGTGCTTTTTTATTTAGCAGTACATCGCCGATATTTTGAAATTTACCTTGGATAATAATAACGCCCACCATAAATAATGCCATAATAATAGAACGAACCGTTGTTGCAACATTGGCATCGATTCCATCTAAACCAATCTTTCCAAAAATAGATACAAGGGCAGCAGCAATTGCTGATAATAGTGCGAATAAGAGCCATGAACTCATAGTAAAATTCCTCCAATCTTACATTATTATACATGAAAACCATTCTCACGTATAAAATGAAACTTTAATCAGTGGGATTTTACCGCCCCGTAAATAGCGGAATAAATAACGAAATAATCCCCACCTTATGTTGCTAATAAGGTGGGGACTATTATACTACTCTGCAATTTCCTCATAGAAAAAGTACGTTACATTATAAATATGTTCTACTTCATCGTCTGTCATAAACAATAATTCATCACGCTCAATCCCTTTTTTCTTTTCAATAAACTCAATCATGTTTTTGCGTTCTTCTCTTTTCATCAATTTTATTTCTCCCCTCAATCTGTTTTAATACAGTTTATTTAAGTTACTGCTATTATATAACAGAATCTTTAGAAAGTTCCACCTATTTTATTGTTTTTTTTAGAAGAACTTTTCGACAAAACAAGCCCACCTAAAGGGGGCTTGTTTTGTTTTATAGTCGTAAAAACTCGGGCTCCGTCGTACCAGCACCATCGATGTAATAAATTGTGTCAGGATTGATTTTTATTAATACGTAATTAGGGTCTTCAGGACCAAGTAACCAGCGTTTTAAGCTATTATTCCAAAACTTGTTTTTTAATGTGGAGTCTTCCTCGATGGAAGCTAAGCCTTCAACTTCAATATAATCTTCATCTAATTTTTTTCCTTCTCGTCCAAGTAGTACATGGACATTTGGATTGTTTTCAATGTCTGTTATCTTTTTTGATTTCCGATCTGTTGCAACATATAACACAAAATCTTCGTGGAAAAACATCATAAAGGCGCTATGAGGTTTATTTTCACGTACAGTAGATAATACACCAGTTCGTTGACCACAAATAATAGTTTCAATTTTTTCTTTTAAATGCATGCTTTTAACCCCTGTTCATAATTTATTGTTTTCTCCGTTTAAACAAGATAATTTGAATATCTTTTATACTGTTTTCTTCAATCCGATTTTTTAAACGTAATTGTGATGAAATCGGACAAGTTAGGAGAAGAATAATAATAATATCGAGGAGAAATACATACGATGGAAGGATGAAAAGCATGTTTAATAAAATATTTCTTATAGTAGCGCTAATCGGGGTACCACTTTCTGTACTTGGAAAAACGCTTCATTGGCCTCAAACAATTATGTTCGCTGTGTATTGTATTACGATTATCGCATTAGCAGGCTTTATGGGCAGAGCGACAGAAAGTTTGGCAATTGTCTCTGGACCTAGAATAGGCGGATTATTAAATGCTACTTTCGGTAATGCTGTTGAACTGATCATTTCCATTTTTGCACTTCAGGCGGGATTAATTGAAGTGGTGTTAGCCTCATTAACGGGTTCTGTACTTGGAAATTTATTATTAGTAGGAGGGCTATCCTTCTTTATAGGAGGGCTTAAATACAAAAGACAAAGTTTTAATGTGTATGATGCAAGGCATAATTCAGCTTTATTAATCTTTGCTGTAGTAGTAGCTTTTGTTATTCCAGAGATTTTTTCAATGAAGATGGATGCTGGAAAGACGTATCAATTAAGTATCGGTGTGTCTATTATTATGATTATTATGTACCTTGCTGCATTGCTATTTAAGTTAGTTACGCATCGTGGTGTATATCAGCATAAAAGTGATGAAGTCGCTCATGAGGAAGAACCAGAGTGGTCGAAAGGTAAAGCACTACTCATTTTAGCAATAGCGACAATTGCGGTAGCGTATGTGTCAGAGGCGCTCGTGCATACATTTGAGACAGTTGCAAAGTCATTTGGTTGGTCAGAGTTATTTATAGGAGTTATTATCGTTGCAATTGTTGGGAATGCAGCGGAACATGCATCTGCAATTATTATGGCGTATAAAAATAAAGTAAATATTGCAGTTGAAATTGCAGTCGGTTCTACGTTACAAATTGCCATGTTTGTTGCTCCTGTATTAGTACTGCTTTCTATGTTATTCACGCAAAGGATGCCTTTAGTATTTACAATACCAGAACTTGTTTCTATGATTACAGCTGTTTTCTTAACAATTGCGATTTCAAATGATGGAGATACAAATTGGTTTGAAGGCGGTACGTTATTAGCAGCGTATGTCATTATGGGAATTGGTTTTTATTTATTATGAAAAATAGGCATAACAATTGTATTGAGAGAAAACAATAAACAAAGTAGTATATATACCTTTACGTAGGAAGGAGCCAGACAGGTGAAACGAGTATACAGCATATGTCTTTCAACTATGGTCTCGTTTATTCTATTATTTCCTAACATGAGTTTTGCAAAGACAACGGTAGAAACAAAAATGCCTTCATCTGTTTTAAATATTTCTAAAGACAATACGTTTCCAAATGATGCGCAAGATTTGCCGCGCTTACAACCGAGTAAGTTTGCTCAAGAACTATTGAAAACAGCAAATATTAAAATTGAAAATCCGGACTTAATTCGAATGTTTAATGAAACGACAATTTCGAATGCTCCGCTTGCGGTAGGGTACCGAGCGAAGATTTATTTAGGTCAATGGGCTTTAAATTATGAATCGGTTGATACATCGATTAATTGGGAATATAAACAAGTAAATCGTAATGTGTACGATAATCGCGGAGGAGATCGCTTATATCCGCTACGCTATAAGCAAGAAACGCAAAAAACGGTTGAAGGTGATTTAACAGCAGATATGAAAAATACTGCGGATGTGAAAAAAATGATGCTTCTCAAAGCACTTGAAAAAGTACAATTGCCGCTTTCATTTAAAACGACCATTGGTTATGGTACTGGACATGAGCGTGTGTATAATATTAGTCCGAGTCAACTTGGATATTTATACGCTTATACACCAGCAGTAAATGAAAAAGGAAAAGTAACGTTTGGAGAAGTGTACCTTGTGTTAAAAGGAAATCAAAAGAGGCTTGTAGTGAAAAATATTACCTCACAAGGAATTGGAGCGGCGATTCCAATTCATGATCATTTATATTTTAAATTCATTTCATCTTCTCACTCGCAATAATATGAAAAAAACGTCAGCTTATAAGCTGACGTTTTTATTTATCCCGCTAGTTGTGGGCAATTGGTTCAACTTTAAAATGTTATGTTTGCTGTTTTTGATAAGAAATCTTCTGTCGGATAGTAGCTATTTTTTACAAGAACATTTGGTCCAAGGCATTTTACTGCAGGACAGTGACAGCTTAATGATTGTGCTGTTTTTGAAGCACTCCATTTGTCATACGCTTCTTGTAGTGTGTTTGTTTGTACGTTACCTAGAAGGGGAACGTCACCGAAATCAGTTACAATAATATTTCCATCGAAAATGTTGACGTTTAAACGAGAACGACCATCTGGATCGTTACGAACTGTTACATTTTTGCTTTCTTGTAATTTCTTAAATGTGGCAATGTCTCGCTCGTCATCGCTACAAGCGTAGAAAGGTAAAGTTCCAAATAACATCCATACATTTTCATCGCGAATTTCTAGTAAATGCTCAATTGCATCACGAATTTCAGCTTTTGTTAAAATCTCTAGATTGCTCGCAAAATCACTCGGATACATCGGGTGAACTTCATGACGTTTACAGCCCATCTCTTCGACAATTTGACGATGAATATGTTCAATATGTGGTAGAGTTCTTTTGTTTAACATCGTTTCAGCTGATACGAGTACACCTGCATCTGATAGAGCTTTACTATTTGTAATCATTCGTTCAAATAGTTTTGCACGTTGTTCATAAGTAGGTTTACGTTCCATCATTGCAAATCCACCTTCAACGAAGTCATCAATTGTTCCCCAGTTATGGGATATATGCAATACGTCTAGATAAGGAATAATTTGTTCGTAACGTGCTAAATCTATAGTTAAGTTTGAGTTGATTTGAGTGCGAACGCCTCGTTCATGGGCGTATTTTAAGAGTGGTGTTACATAGTTGTCGACGGATTTCTTTGAAAGCATTGGTTCTCCGCCAGTAATACTTAAAGAACGTAAATGAGGAATCTCATCTAATCTTTTTAATAAAAGCTCCATCGGAAGCGGATTTGGATCTTTCGGCTGTAATGTGTAACCAACAGCACAATGCTCGCAACGCATATTGCATAACGTTGTCGTTGTAAACTCAACGTTTGTTAATAGTAGTTTGCCGTACTCTTCAAGGTCCATATACGCTTCCCATGGATCGTAAGAAGGAGTAATCGGCTTCATTTTTTGTGATATCGTCATATGAAATACTCCTTTGACTATTGAAATAACAATTTGTCCATTCTCTATAATAGAAGAATATGTACTTTTTATAAAGTGAAACTTTTTTGTGAAAAAAGAGAGAGGGCTTACATTTGAATGAATGACTGTGATAAAATTGATGAAATTTCATGCCCATAGCAATCATTTTTGCGGTATAATAAAAGCAACTCGAATTAAAAGGAGAGTGCCTTCATGGGAAAAGCAATTGAAGATAAAGATTCACAACTAGTATATTTAAAAGAACGTTTAAATATGTTCATTGAAGTAATTGATACAATTGAACCTGAAGAAGTAGAGTTAGAGGATGTAGATCGTCTTCTTGCGATGTTAGATGAATTAGAATTAAAATGTGAGCAATTTAAAAAAGACGAATAATATATTAAAAAGGCTGCCAATGCAAAATTGGCAGCCTTTTTCTGTATGGATAATAGAAGGACGGTAGAAAAAAAGGTATAATCAAGTTGTGAAAAATTTCATTTATGCTTTAATAGCGTGAAACAAATAAAAAGCTGAAGAGCATAACAATGGAATTTTCAGCTCATAACGTTTTGGTAGCGTTCACAATTGAGGGGGAAGTAACAATGGAAAAGCTTCAAGAAAGCATGTATCAACTAATTGTTGAAACGTCAACGAACTTACCGAAAGATGTTCGTCGTGCGATTCAACAAGCGAAAGAACGAGAAAATTCAGGGACTCGTTCTGCGATGGCACTTGGCACAATTACGAATAATATTAAAATGGCTGATGATAACATCTCGCCAATTTGCCAAGATACAGGGATGCCAACGTTTAAAATTTATACACCAGTTGGTGTGAATCAATTAAAGTTGAAGGAAGCTATCTATAATGCGCTTGAGCGGGCGACAAAAGATGGTAAACTTCGTCCCAATTCTGTTGATTCTCTTTTTGGAGACAATAGTGGAAATAATTTAGGACCAGGTACACCGGTTATTAAGTTTGAACAATGGGAAAAAGATTATATTGATGCACGCTTAATTCTAAAGGGTGGTGGCTGTGAGAATAAAAATATACAGTATAGCTTACCGTGTGAATTAGAAGGACTTGGACGCGCTGGTCGTGATTTAGAAGGAATTCGTAAATGCCTTCTTCATGCTGTATATCAAGCGCAAGGTCAAGGTTGTAGTGCAGGTGTAATTGGTGTTGGTATCGGGGGAGACCGCACATCAGGTTACGAATTAGCAAAAAATCAATTATTCCGTACATTAGATGATGTCAATCCAGTACCAGAGTTACAAAAACTTGAAGAGTACGTATTAGAAAAGGCGAATAAGCTTGGTATTGGTACGATGGGATTTGGTGGAGAAACAACTTTACTTGGTTGTAAAATTGGCGTGTATAATCGTCTGCCAGCTAGTTTCTACGTATCTGTTGCGTATAATTGCTGGGCATATCGCCGTCTTGGCGTAACAATCCATCCTGAAACAGGTGAAATTATGGATTGGCTATATCAAGAAGGTGAGGATACACTTCAGCAAGAAGCACAAGAAAAAACAGAGCAACGTGAGATTGTATTACAAGCACCAATTACAGAAGAGCAAATTCGTGAACTTCGCGTTGGTGATGTTGTAACAATTAATGGCATGATGTATACAGGTCGTGACGCAATCCATAAGCATTTAATGGATAACGATTGTCCAGTAGATTTAAAAGGACAAGTTATTTATCACTGTGGTCCAGTTGTCGTGAAAGATGAAAATGAAAACTGGCAAATTAAAGCGGCAGGTCCAACGACAAGTATTCGTGAAGAACCGTACCAAGGCGATATTATGAAGAAATTCGGTATTCGCGCTGTCATTGGAAAAGGTGGTATGGGTGCGAAAACATTAGCGGCTTTAGAAGAGCATGGTGGTGTATATTTAAATGCAATTGGCGGTGCAGCGCAATATTATGCTGAATGTATTAAAGAAGTGAAAGATGTTGATTTCTTACAATTTGGTATTCCAGAGGCAATGTGGCATTTACGTATCGAAGGATTTAAAGCGGTTGTAACGATGGATGCTCATGGTAATAGCTTACATGCAGATGTTGATAAAACATCACTTGAAAAATTAGCTAGCTTTAAAGAGCCAGTATTTAAGTAAACAAAAATGCATCTCGAATCATTCGAGATGCATTTTTTGGTATATATAGAAAAATATGTTCAGCATGAAAGAATGCACGGCAACAGAAACTACAAGTACGATTATATATGGAAAGGAGACTATTTATGAAATATAAATGGTTATATATCGGTCTCATTTTTTCAATTATGATGGCACTTGTTCCAGTTTCAACATTAGCTTATACAAATACTCCACATAACTGGGGAATCCCGCGTCCTAAAAATGAAACAGTACCAGATGCAGGGAAGCTATATACAGAATTACTACAAAAAAATGGTGGGTTTTATTTAGGGGATACAAAGAAAAAAGATATTTATTTAACATTCGATAATGGGTACGAGAATGGATACACAGGGAAAATCTTAGACGTATTAAAAGAGAAAAAAGTACCGGCAACTTTCTTTGTAACGGGTCATTATATAAAAACACAAAAAGATTTGTTATTAAGAATGAAGGATGAAGGACATATTATTGGAAACCATTCGTGGAGTCATCCTGATTTTACAACGGTAAATGATGCGAAACTTCGTGAGGAATTAACGAGTGTAACAGAAGAAATTAAAAAAGTAACTGGGCAAAAGGAAGTAAAATATGTACGTCCGCCGCGAGGTGTGTTTAGCGAAAGAACGTTAGCTCTTACGAAAGAAATGGGCTATTATAATGTATTTTGGTCACTTGCATTTTTGGATTGGAAAGTGGATGAGCAAAGAGGATGGCAATATGCACATAATAATGTAATGACGATGATTCATCCAGGATCTGTTTTATTACTTCATGCAATCTCGAAAGATAATGCAGAAGCACTTGCGAAAATCATTGATGATTTGCGCGAGAAAGGGTATCATTTTAAAAGTCTAGATGACTTAGTAAAAAGCAATCAACCGTAAGCATGTATGCTTGCGGTTTTCTCATGCTATAATGATGTGTAAAAAGGATGGGGAAACGTATGTGGAGCGAACATGTTACGTTAGAGTATCCGTATCATTTTGAAGAGGTATTAAAACGTTTATCTTTTGATCCTCTTCACGTCATTCAATTAGATGAGAAAGTCATTTATGTCCCGCTTTGTATAGACGAGGAACAGATTGTTGTTCGCTTGCAAGGGATTGGTACTGTTCAAAATCCACAGTTTTGGATCTCTAGTCAGGCAGGAGATCAAGAGAAAGTCATGAAACGAATGAGGGCCATTTTTCATTGGAATGAACCGTTTCAAGATATACAAAATCATTTTTTAAACACATCATTACGTCCACTATTTGAAACATATGCTTATACTCCAATTATTTTAGAGTTTGATTATTTTGCTTGTCTTCTTCGCTGTATCATTCATCAACAAATAAATTTGAAATTTGCTACTGTGTTAACAGAACAGTTTGTGAAACGATATGGAACAGAGAAGAACGGTGTATTCTTTTTCCCCACTCCAGAAATAGTAGCAAATATTTCAATAGAAGAATTGAGAGAGCAGAAGTTTAGTCAGCGAAAGGCTGAATATATAGTAGGGTTAGGTCGAAGTATTGTCAGCGGTACATTAAATTTAGCGAGTATAGAAACCAGGGCGGATGAAGAGGTTTCCGCACAATTGTTACCAATTAGGGGGATTGGTACATGGACAGTGCAAAATTTTTTAATGTTTGGGCTTGGACGGAAAAATATGTTTCCGAAAGCGGACATTGGGATTCAGCGTGCAGTGCAAGGTGTATTTCAATTAGATGATAAACCTGATGATGCATTTTTAGAAAAAGTGAAACAAGAGTGTGAACCATACTGCAGTTATGCAGCGTTATATTTATGGAAAAGTATAGAGTAGAGGTGTAATAATGATACAAAAGCAACATGAGAGTAAGTTGGAAGTTGGTCAAACGTTTCCTGTGACAATTAAACGTCTTGGGATTAACGGAGAAGGCGTTGGTTATTTTAAGAGACAAGTTGTTTTCATTCCAGGGGCATTACCAGGAGAAGAAGTTGTTGCTGAAACAACGAAAATTCAGCGTGGCTTCGCTGAAGCGAAAGTGAAAAAAGTTCGTAAAGCTTCACCACATCGTGTGAAAGCACCATGTCCGGTATATGAAGAGTGTGGCGGTTGTCAGCTGCAACATTTAGATTATAAAGAACAATTAAATCAAAAGCGTGATATCGTTGTACAAGCATTCGAGAAGTATATGAACAACAGTTTGGAAGAAAAAATTCGTCCAACGCTTGGTATGGAAAACCCATGGCATTATCGTAATAAGAGTCAATTACAAGTGGGACGTAAAGACGAAAAGGTTATTACAGGGCTGTATAAGCAAAACTCACATCAGTTAATTGATATTGCTCACTGTATGATTCAACATAAAGCAACGAATGAAGCGACAAAAGTTGTAAGACGTATATTAGAAAAATTAAATGTTTCTATTTACAATGAGAAAAAACAAAAAGGTTTAGTACGCACAATTGTGACACGTACTGCAGTTCAAACAGGGGAAGTACAAGTTACACTTATTACAACAAAAGAAGAATTACCAAATAAAGATCAATTTATCGCAGAAGTACAAAAACAGATGCCAGCTGTTAAATCAATTATGCAAAACGTAAACTGGCGTAAAACATCTGTTATTTTCGGTGATAAAACATTTAAATTAGTTGGAAAAGAAGTAATTCAAGAAACACTAGGTGATTTATCATTTGAATTATCAGCACGTGCATTCTTCCAGTTAAATCCAGAACAAACAGTTGTTTTATACGATGAAGCGAAAAAAGCAGCTGCTTTAACAGGCGATGAGAAAATTGTAGATGCGTATTGTGGTGTTGGTACAATCGGTCTTTGGCTTGCAAATGATGCAGCGGAAGTACGTGGTATGGATGTAATTCCAGAAGCGATTGAAGATGCAAGAAAAAATGCGAAGCGTCACGGATTTACAAATACGAAATATGAAGCAGGTAAAGCTGAACAATGGTTACCGAAATGGGTAAAAGAAGGATGGCGTCCAGATGTAATTGTTGTCGATCCACCTCGTACAGGTTGCGATGATAAATTACTGGAAACAATTTTAAAAGTGAAACCAAAACAAGTTGTTTACGTATCTTGTAATCCTTCTTCATTAGCACGTGATGTACAAGCATTAATGAAGAGTTATGAAGTGGAATATGTACAACCAGTTGATATGTTCCCACATACAGCTCATGTAGAAAATGTAGTGAAGCTTGTTAGAAAGTAAAGTGTATTCATATTCCCTCACGATATGAGGGAATATTTTCTATGAAGGAGAGTAAAATGAATAATTATAAATTAACGATTCAGTACGATGGTGCACGTTTTAAAGGATGGCAACGTCTCGGTAATAACGATAATACAATTCAAGGAAAAATCGAGAGTGTCATATCTGAAATGATCGGAAAAGAAATTGAAATTATCGGTTGTAGTAGAACAGATGCGGGTGTACATGCTTTGAATCAAGTTGCTAACTTTCAAAGTGATGAGAAGTTAGTGGAACATAAAGTGAAAAAATATTTAAATCAATATTTACCCAACGATATTAGCATTACGAGTGTAGAAGAAGTACAAGATCGCTTCCATGCTCGTTACAATTCTAAAGCAAAAACATATCTTTATAAAATTTGGAATGAAGAGCATACAAATCCATTTATGCGTAAATACAGCATGCATGTGAATAAAAAATTAAATGTGAAAAGCATGAAAGAAGCTGCGAAACATTTAGTTGGTTCACATGATTTTACTGCTTTTTCAAATGCGAAATCAAAGAAAAAGTCTATGGTTCGAGAAGTATATACACTTGAAGTGATGGAAGAAGCAGGATTTGTACAAATTAGAGTAAGTGGTAACGGATTCCTTCATAACATGGTAAGAAAAATTGTTGGAGCATTAATTGAAGTTGGATTAGGACAATTAGATGCGGACACAATCCCAAATATTTTAGAGGAAAAACAACGTAATCAAATTAATTGTCTTGCTGAGGCAAGTGGTTTGTATTTGGAGAATGTTGAGTTTTAATAAACAGTAAAAAAATCGAGCTGTGTAAGCTCGATTTTTTTATTGTTTTGGCATTAAGAAGATTTTTCTTTCTTCATACGTATCTTCAAATTCCAAAAAGCAGCAAGCATAATAGCTGCAAAGGAGCCGCTAATTGTTGCTAATAGTTTTGCATAAGGATAAGCATTCATATCAACTAGTAACATCATACATACAATGGTAGGGAAGAAGGCTAAGTATTGTAATAACTTTAATTTGTTATCATTACTCATATATATCGTTCCTTTCTAGTATGTTATATGTTTATTGTAGCATATTTTTCCAATTTATATTTGCGCTTGGAAGCAGATTTATCCTGCATTAACAGGCAATAAAAGTCCAATTGGTGAGGGTAGACAAAACCTCCACAGATTAAAGCTTCACTTCATTTCATATGTGTAAATGCAATTTTTTAATTCGATATTGTAAGTTTTGCCTACTTAATCCTAAAAACTTTGCAGCCTGTGAGATATTACCGTGATACTCTGTCAGAATTTGATTGATGTAGTTCTTCTCCATTGCCTCTATTGTGTGCTTTAACGTTTTAGGTGCATCAGCATCGTTATTAGTTAGGGAAGGTTGCATATTGAATTCTTTTTTTATTTGTTCACGAAAGCGAGTGGGAAGATGAAAAGCTGTAATGATATTTTCATCTTCAACTAAATTCATTGAACCTTCAATGATATGTTCCAATTCTCGTACGTTTCCAGGCCAATCATATGCATACAAGAATTCTCTTACATGTACATCTAGATCCGTTACGCCAAGTCCAAATTGAATGTTGTACTTTTCGATAAAGTGCTGCACAAGATCAGGAATATCTTCTTTTCGTTCACGTAAAGGCGGGAGACATAAAGTAACGACGCTTAATCGGTAATATAAGTCTTTCCGTAATCGATTGTGTGTAATAGCTTCAAGAGGATCTTCATTAATAGTTGCTATAATACGAACATCAATTTCTTTTTCTTGTGTGCCTCCGATTCTTCGTATTGTTTTTTCTTGTATAGCTCGTAGTAACTTCGCTTGAAGTGCTGGACTTAATGAGTTGATCTCATCTAATAACAAAGTTCCTCCATTTGCTTCTTCAAATAAACCAGCTTTATCGATAGCTCCTGTAAATGCACCTCGGTTCGTACCAAATAATAAGCTTTCCATGAGTGTATCAGGTATAGCGGCACAGTTTTGTGAAATAAATGGTTTTGTTGAACGTTGACTTTCATTATGGATACTTTGTGCAAATAGTTCTTTACCGGTCCCTGTTTCTCCTACGAGAAGTATGGATGAGGATGTACGAATTACTCTCTTTGCTTCTGTAATGACAGATTGAAGAGCATTAGAATCACCGATTATGTGATCAAAGGTAAATTTATTATTTTGTTTTCGAGAAAGGTTCGTTTTCATCGTTTGTTTGAAATGGCTAATCTCTGTTGAAATTTCAATAGCGCCTTTAATTTTTCCGTTTTCTATTATAGGGAAAGTATTGTTAATCGTTGTAATTTCTTGCCCTTTATTGTTAAAATACGTTTGTTTTATATTTTTGTTTGTTTTTCCTAATTTTAATGCCTCTATAAGAGTACTATTTTTATTTTCTTCAAATGCGAATACTTCTATAGGACTTTTATATAGCACATCTGAGCGTTCCATTGATTCAATTTCCATCATTTTGCGGTTATAGATAATCGTTTTACTTTCCTCATTAATAATATGAATCCCGATATCGAGCTCATTAAGTAAAGTTTCATATAGCATATTCATTTCAATGATCTGTTTAAAATTAATTTCTTCTGTACGCATAGATTATCTTCTCCTCATTTCACCCTATGAAGACTGACTTTTTATAATTTTATTAAAATTCTTATAAAATCGCAAAATTTTTTTGCTATTTTCTCTTTAAAATTTCTCAAATGATAGAAAAATTTTGCGGTTATGAAGATTTTTTTTTTGAGAAACCTTCATTTTAAATAGGAATTGGAGATTGGTACGCATTTTGCATAAATAATAGTTGAAATCTCTAAAGGAGGGATATGCAACGTTTCAGTACCAATTAATAAGAAGGAGGAGTTTATAAAGTGAAGATGGTTATAGAAGGCGTGTATAGTCCTTGTTATGGGAAAGTAGAGAAGTTATTTGTTACGGAAAGTTCTTACGTATACGAGTGGGAGAAATTAGCGTTAATTGAAACAATAGATAAACAGAAAGTAGAAATTAAAGTAGGGATCAGTGGATATATCGAATCCTTAGAAGTAGTAGAAGGACAAGCTATCGCTGATAAAAAGTTATTAATAACAGTGAGGGATGATCTTTTAATAACAGGTAGTGATTGATACTATGTATTTTGCTCTTTTCAATAATTATTCTTATTATGAATATTTTTAAAAACGCTTACATGAAATGGGTTTCCAAAGGGAAAAGGGGGGATTTATATGATGGATCAAAACCAAGGGTTAAAACGGGAATTGAAAAGCAGGCACATATTTATGATTGCACTTGGAGGAGTTATTGGTACCGGTCTTTTTTTAGGATCTGGGTATACCATTCATGAAGCTGGGCCTGGAGGAGCGATTGTAGCGTATCTTGTTGGAGGATTTGTTATGTATTTAACGATGCTCTGTCTTGGAGAGTTAGCTGTTGCGATGCCTGACGCAGGATCTTATCAAACGTATGCTACAAAGCACATTTCCCCTGCAGCGGGTTATGTAGTCGGCTGGATGTCGTGGCTAAACTGGTCTGCTACGATAGGTATTGAACTGATTGCAGTTAGTATTTTAATGAAACGATGGTTTCCTGATGTACCGTCATGGATTTGGTGTGTAGTGTTTGCGGTGCTTCTTTTTGCTATCAATGCGTTATCTTCAAGAAGTTTTGCAGAAGTTGAATTTTGGTTTGCAAGTATTAAAGTAATTACAATCATTGCATTTATTATTTTAGGCGGGGCAGCAATGTTTGGTTTTCTAGATATGAAAGGAAACGAACCTGCACCGATGTTCTCTAGCTTTACTGATTATGGTGGGTTGTTTCCAAATGGGTTATCAGCCATTTTAATTACGATGATTGCAGTTAATTTTTCCTTCCAAGGAACGGAACTAGTTGGTATTGCAGCTGGAGAGAGTGAAAATCCAGAGAAAACGATCCCGAAGGCAATTAATAATACAGTTTGGCGTATACTTGTGTTCTTTGTATTATCTATTTTCATTCTTGCAGGCTTATTCCCTTGGCAGCAAGCAGGAGTGATAGAAAGTCCATTCGTAGTTGTATTTGATAAAATTGGCATTCCTTATGCAGCCGATATTATAAATTTCGTTATTATTACAGCGGTTCTATCCGTTGCGAATTCAGGATTATATGCAACTTCTCGTATGCTATGGTCTATGTCTAACCAAGGCATGATTAGTCCAATTTTCGGTAAGTTATCTAAAAATGGTGTTCCTATTTATGCATTGATTGTAAGTACAATTGTAGGTTGCCTTTCATTACTATCAGGTATTTATGCGGAAGATACAGTTTATTTATGGCTACTTTCTATTGCCGGGTTTGGGGCGATATTAGTTTGGGCATCTATTGCTCTATCTAACTTATTGGCTAGAAGGTCATACATTAAGCAGGGCGGGGATGTGAAGGACTTGAAATTTAAAACACCGCTGTATCCATTTGTACCACTGCTTGCGTTAGTATTAAATGTAACAGTAATTGTTGGTATGGCTTTTATTCCAGAACAAAGAATGGCATTATATTGTGGTATTCCATTTATGATTGTTTGTTTACTGTTTTACCGTGCGACAAGAAATAAGGCACGTAAGGTAGAACATATTGAAAAAACAAATAAAACAGAGGCAGAAAGTTTATAAATATAGTAGAAACTTATGCTAAAAAAAGAGACTGTAAAATTGTAAACAGTCTCTTTTTTTGTGACAATAAAGCTGGAAACATACTATGTATGCAAAGGGGAATTAGCGATGAATCAAGAAGTTTCACAGCTATTAGAACAGATTGATTTACGAAAAGATGAGTTACTAGAGCTTACAAAAACTTTAATTCGCTTTGAAACACCAGCACCGCCGGCGAGGAATACAAATGAGGTGCAAGAATTTGTTGCAGATTTTCTAAGAAAACGAAATTTTAGTGTTGATAAATGGGATGTATATCCGAATGACCCGAACGTTGTTGGGGTGAGAAAAGGGATAGAAAGTGACACACATAAAAGTCTTATTATTAATGGACATGTGGATGTAGCTGAAGTGTCAGCAGATGAGGCGTGGGATACAAATCCGTTTGAACCATTTATAAAAGATGGTTGGTTAGTTGGACGTGGTGCGGCAGATATGAAAGGGGGACTGGCTGGAGCGCTATTTGCTATTCAGCTTTTACAAGAAGCTGGTATTGAATTACCTGGAGATTTAATCTTTCAATCCGTAATTGGGGAAGAAGTGGGAGAGGCAGGTACACTTCAATGCTGCAAAAGAGGTTATGATGCTGATTTTGCAGTCGTAGTGGATACAAGTGATTTACATATGCAAGGACAGGGCGGCGTAATTACTGGATGGATTACTGTGAAAAGCCCCCAGACGTTTCATGATGCAACACGCAGGCAAATGATTCATGCTGGAGGACGTTTATTCGGAGCGAGTGCAATTGAAAAAATGATGAAAATTGTGCAAAGTTTACAAGAATTAGAGCGTCATTGGGCAGTCATGAAAACATATGAAGGCTATCCATCTGGAACAACAACAATTAATCCAGCTGTTATTGAAGGCGGACGTCATGCAGCGTTTATTGCAGATGAGTGCCGGTTATGGATAACGGTGCACTTCTATCCGAATGAAACATATGAACAAATAATAAAAGAAATTGAAGAGTATATTGAGAAAGTAGCGGCTGCCGATCCATGGTTAAGTGAAAATCCACCACAATTTAAGTGGGGCGGAGAATCAATGATTGTGGATCGTGGCGAAATTTTCCCTTCTTTAGAAGTAGATCGTGAACATGCAGCAGTAAAAACGCTTAGCTCAGTGCACGAATCAATTCTATCTAAAAATGCAATTTTAGATATGTCTGCAACGGTAACGGATGGTGGTTGGTTTAGTGAATTTCATATTCCAGCTGTTATTTACGGACCAGGTACATTAGAAGAAGCTCATTCAATAAATGAGAAAGTTGAAGTAGAACAGTTAATTGAATTTACAAAAGTAATAACAGCATTTATATATGAATGGTGTCATACAAAAAAATAGATTAGTGTGTTGAAATCGTACAGGTATGTATACTTGTACGATTTTTTAGTGAACTATTTCAGAGTTGAACAGAAACAACTGAAATAGTTCTTTATTTTTCTATGTCTTTCGTTTTAGTTCGATTAATTTCTCTTTCGCTAATTCAACAGCAATTGCATCATCTAAATAGCCAATTGGAAAGAGATAGTCGGGAATAATATCTGTCGATAAAATGAAATACAGTAATGCGCCTCCAAGAACTGCACGTTCTTCTTTTGAGATAGTTTCATTGCAAAATTGTTGATACATATCGGTTAATTGTTCAATAAAAGGACCAGCGCTATCAATTTGTTCTAATTTACTGGCGAAACTTTCATGAATACGTTTTTCGCCTTCTGTTGTCTGAGCATAGCGTTCATAGTTTTCAAGTTCTTGTTTTACGCGAGTTGTTGTATAGTCGAAATCGAATAAGTTAGAGGATTGCAGCGTTTGCTGAATTGTATCAAGAGACGTGTACATATCCGTCTTCTCTTTATTAATGTGAGGAGAATCAGGATACATTTCATCAAATAACAATTGGGGTGGAACTTGCAAACATTCTGCAAATTTTTGTAGATGTTTTTGTTTTGGCGGTTGTTTACCATTCATAATTCTTGAGATTGTTGCGGGATCAATATTTGTATGCATTCCTAATTGGCGCATGGATAAGGCACGTTCTTTTAAAAGTTTTTTTATTAATGTACTAAGCCGCTCATGTGGATTTTCTCTAGGCATAGTGAAGGCACTCCTTTTTTATTGTTGAAAAAATGTTGAGCATTTATTACATGTATATGAAACAGACAGGCACAGTTGCTCAACATTTTCATAAGATGCATGGAAAAGTGAGAAAAAGGGGTGGCTGTTTATGAGTACGGCAGGTCTATTTTCAATTTTTTTAATCGGGATTGCTTCTAATTTAGATAATGCAGGTGTTGGGATTGCATATGGCATTCGTAAAATTCGAATTTCGTGGCTTAACAATTTTATCATCGCATTTTTTGGGTTTTTATTTACTTTGTTAGCTGGATTTTTTGGGAACTGGATAGCGTTATTTATTTCAGAGTTTACTGCAAACCTGATTGGAGCAATCGTTTTAGGAATAATCGGGATGTTTATTTTGTGTCAGCCTTTCTTGGGGCAAAGAAATACTGTAGGTTCTAACGATGGTAATGTACTTATGGGAATTTTACGTGATCCAGAAAAAGCAGATTTTGATGGTTCTAAAACAATTAGTTTTTCAGAAGCAATTGTTTTAGGGATTGCATTGTCTATTAATAATATTGCAGGTGGATTTGATGCTGGGGTAACAAACTTGAATCTGTGGCTTACAGCAACTATTTCTGGGGTGTTTAGTTTTATTTGTATTAGTGGTTTTGCGTATGTAGGAAAAAGATTTTTAGCAGCATACTTAGGGAAATGGGCTACTGTTATTGCGGGCATGCTATTAGTTTTTATTGGGATAGATCAGTTATTGTAACATACAATGTTCGAGCATTTCCTCGGAAATATTCGAATGAATTGCATATATCGACACCGGATGCGCAATTACCGAAACGTTACTGCTTTTATAAATATTAAAGCACCTACATAGGTGCTTTTTTAACGTATATCTTCAATTAATTGTTCCGATTCTTCATGCATACTGTACTCACTTAACACTTGAATGCAAAGCCACTTTAATTCTTCAATAGTATGTTCAAGTTCTTCAGGAAGCACATGATGAATGTCTTCAAGTCCCATTCCGAAGTGGATGAGTTCAAGTACTTGATCATCGATGTTTCGATCCATTAGTAGTTCAAGCACTTCTAAATTGAATATGTATCGGTGAGCTTCATCGAGTGAAACAACTTTTAACTTCAAGCTTTCTACAATACTCAATATAAAAAGGAGAATTGTTTTTTCAAGAACAGGCTGTTTTTCCATTTGAAATATTAGTTTCATCTTTCACACCTCCACATATAGCGCTAGGTTGTACTATATTATTCAGGAGGGGGGAGCAAATATGCATGATATAGAGAAACTTTCAGTACGGTTTTTGTAAGGATATGGATAGCTGATAAAATTGAGGGTTTTATGAAATAAAAAAATCCTGCTAGTATAGCAGGATAACTCTGAATTAAAAAATGCTCCAACCTTCTTGAGCAGAAAGAAGTTCAAGAATTTTAAAACCGGCGATACTATTTCCGTTTGCATCTAAAGCTGGTCCGAAAATACCAATTCCCATTTCTCCTTTTACGCAGCCGAAAATACCACCAGCTACACCACTTTTGGCTGGAATACCAACACGAATCGCAAATTCACCAGATTCGTTATACATACCGCATGTAACCATAAATGTTTTACAGATTTTTGTAATATGTTTAGGGATAATTTGTTTTTTCTTATATGGATCATAGCCATCCATCGCAAAAATTAAGCCGATACGCGCTAAATCGATACAGTTTACTTCAACTGCACATTGACGAGTGTATAAATCCATAAGTTCTTCGATGTCACAATCGATAATTCCGTTTTGTTTCATATAGTAACAAAGTGAACGGTTTAAGTAAGCTGTCTCTAATTCTGAATTGGCAACTTTAGAAGAATAATTAATAGTAGGATTATCTGTTATTTCACGTACAAAATGAAGGATGCGCTCCATTTTTTCTTCATTATCATTTCCGGTTAACATACTTGTAATAGCTAGTGCCCCTGCATTAATCATTGGATTAAGTGGCTTAGAAGGACTTGTCGTTTCTAACTTAATAATAGAATTAAATGGGTCACCAGTTGGTTCCATTCCAACTTTAGAAAATACATATTCTTCACCACGATCTAAAAGGGCAAGTGCAAGTGTAATTACTTTTGAAATACTTTGAAGAGTAAATAGTGTTTGTGAGTTGCCAGCATGGATGTATTCTGTTTCTTTATGGAAAATGGCAATCCCTAAATCAGCCGGATTTGCATTTCCTAGTTCGGGGATATAAGTAGCAAGCTTTCCTTTTTTCGTATATGGTTTTACTTGTTCTAACAACTGTTGTAAGTTGTTTGTTTCAATGCACTGCATAGTACCAACGCTCCTATTTCGAATTAACTACGTTTACTTTTCCCGATATGCTCGGAAATAAATAATAACATGAAAAGGTGGAATGATAAAACGAAAGTTATATGTACTATAGTAGGTATTTCGTTTCGAGTATTCTATATTAAAAAAGGATAATTTTCCTTTTATATAACAGTTTGGAAATAGGAGATTTATCCATAAAAAATTCGAAAATAAAAACTACACATCTATACAACTATATGTTATTATGGTTATGTAAATAGAAAGCGTTTTCTAAGGCGTACTTATAATGATAACGATTTCATAAATTTGATAGGGGGAATTAAAATGTTGCAGTTTTTACAACGTATTGGTAAAGCGTTAATGCTTCCAATCGCCGTACTACCAGCAGCAGGATTATTGCTTCGTTTAGGGCAACCGGATGTATTTGATATTCCTGTTATGGCACAGGCCGGCGCAGCGGTTTTTGATAATTTAGCACTTATTTTTGCAATTGGTATTGCAATCGGTCTTTCAGTGGATGGTAGTGGTGCAGCAGGTCTTGCAGGTGCAATTGGTTATCTGGTTATGAAAAACAGTATTGATGCACTTAGTAAGGGATATTCTACTGTAGAATTACAAGATAAATTAGGTAAAGTTCAAGATTTAATAGGCAATAGCGCAAATGTAGATCCATCTAAGCTGGCAGATACAATGACACAAGTATCTAAGGCCGCCGAATTATCGACTAAAGTGGATATGAAAGTTTTAGGTGGTATTATTGTCGGCGTTATAGCAGGATTCCTTTATAATAAATTCCATAAGATTAAACTTCCAGAATGGTTAGGTTTCTTTGCTGGAAAACGTTTCGTTCCGATTGTTACATCGGTTGTGATGCTAATATTAGGAATTCTATTCGCTCAAATTTGGCCAGCAATTCAAAATGCTATCGATGCATTAGCTCATGGAATTGTTAATTTAGGTGCAGTTGGTTCAGGTCTATTTGGTTTATTAAACCGTCTATTAATTCCAATTGGTTTACACCACGTAATGAACACATACTTCTGGTTCGTATTTGGTGACTTTACAAATGCAGCAGGTAATGTTGTAAATGGTGATATTGCTCGCTTCCTTGCAGGGGATAAAACAGCAGGTATGTTTATGACTGGTTTCTTCCCAGTTATGATGTTCGGTTTACCAGCAGCATGTTTCGCAATGATTGCAGCTGCTAAACCAGAAAAACGTAAAATGGTTACAGGTATGTTAGGTGGTCTAGCATTAACTTCATTCTTAACTGGTATTACAGAACCAATTGAATTCTCATTCATGTTCTTATCACCAGTATTATATGGTATTCATGCCGTGTTAACAGGTATTTCTTTATTTGTAACAACATCACTTGGCATTCACGATGGTTTCACATTTAGTGCCGGTGCAATTGATTACTTCTTAAACTTCGGTATTGCAACAAAACCAGTATTGCTAGCGGGAATCGGTTTAATTTACGCAGTAATTTACTTTGTAGTATTCTACTTCTTAATTAAGAAATTCGACCTAAAAACTCCTGGTCGTGAAGATGACGATGAGTTAGCTGAAGAGGATGATGCGCCAGTTGCAGGTTCAATTGGTGAAACTTACGTAGCAGCTTTAGGTGGAAAAGAAAACTTAACAGTTATTGATAACTGTGCAACACGTCTACGCTTACAAGTGAAAGATGCTGGTCAAGTAAACGAAGCAGCATTAAAACGTGCTGGTGCAAAAGGTGTTATGAAATTAAGTAACACGAGTGTCCAAGTTATCGTAGGTACAAATGTTGAATCCGTTGCCGATGATATGAAAAAACACGTATAAATAATGAGATAAGAGGATATCCCAAAAGATTGATAACATCAATTTTTTTAGAGGATATCCTCTTTTTTTGTTAACAATTTAACGGGAATCTTACTTTTGTAAATTTTCTTTTTCTTTTTCATACATATAGGTTGGTAATATGGGTAGTGCGTGATAAAGTAGGGATGACGTCGAATGGAATGTCAAAAATCTATGAAAAAGATCCGGAATGAATCTTGTGTAGTGGAATTAAATTATCGGTAAATAAGGGGAAAAAAGCAATCATGGATCAGGAAAAAAATAATGCGAATGGGAAAGCACGTCGGCCGATTGTATACATAAAAAGAACAATCATTCTCGTCTTACTATTTTCAGTTGTATATTTCATGTATACAAAAATTGTTGCGCATAATAAGAAAGAAGAAACTTTAAAAGCAGCAGAAATGAAGAAACAAGAAGAGCTAAAAAAGAAAGAAGAAAAGAAGAAGCAAGAAGCACAAAAACAAAAAGAGCAGGAAGAACAAGTAAAGCAAGTACAAGCTGTGGAAAAGCCTGCTGAGGGACCACCTCAAGAAATTAATGAAAACGCTCAATTAGATCAATATTTACAAAACGCAGGATTTAGCGGGACGGCTGTTATTGTGAAGAACGGAAAAGTTCTTTTAAATAAGGGATACGGTATGGCGAACAAAGAGAAACAAGTACCGAATAATTCAGAGACAACTTTTTATATTGGTTCTATTTCAAAGGCATTTGTAGCGACTGCTATTATGCAATTAAAGGATCAAAATAAATTAAACGTAGAGGATACGGTTGCAAAGTATATTCCAGATTTCCCTCAAGGTAATGGTATTCAGTTAAAACATTTACTAACACATACATCAGGAATCCCAGAGTATGAGCAGGGAACAGAGGATATTTCTCATGAAGAATTGATAAAACGAATAGGAAAGCAAAAGCGTGTTGGGGGTCCAGGAGAGAAATGGAAATATTCCGATTCGAACTATTCGATACTTGCCTACATCGCTGAGAAGGTAAGTGGACAACCGTTAGAAGAATATATTAAACAACATATTTTTGCTACTGCGGGTATGAAACATTCTGGTTTCGGTAAAGCGTTAGAGCAAACAAGGTTTCCATCGACAGGTTATAAAATAGTAAATAACAATATGACAACACCTAATATTCCAAGTATGTCACAACTATATGGTTGTGGTGATATATATACAAGTGCACATGATTTATATTTATTTAATGAAGCACTCTTCTCTGGGAAGTTAATTTCAAAAGAGAGCTATGATCAAATGTTTACAGGCGGAAAAAAAGATTACGGATTTGGTTGGTACGTAGACCCAGGTAGTTATTCAAATCACGGTGTAATGCCAGGATGGAATTGCTTAAATGGATTTAGTAAAAACGGAAGTGTGTATGTCGTTTTATTATCTAACATTCAAAACAACATTAAATCGTTTGGTAAAGTGAATAACGACATTTATACGATGTTGCGAAATATTGAAGTGTAAGAGGCTATCCTATTGGATGGTCTTTTTTTATTGAGGAAGTGTAGGGGGCAATGAGATAATGAAATAAAGTGAAACTTTAATCAGTGGGGGCCTTACTGCCAGTTAATGCGGGATAAATGGAAAAGGGGGGAGGGACATGAGTATACATAAGCATCACGCACGTAATGCAAAACGCATATTTTTTGTATCTGTCATTGTATGGATTATCGTCGCAATTGTATTAGTGATGGAATATAAAAAAGGAAGGCTGTTCACTTCGGAGAAAGAAAATCTGAAATTAATAAGTGTTGTACTACCAGAATTTGGATTATTAATATATAGTTTTATGGAAAAACGAAGGTCAAAAATGCTTAAACAGGAAAATTATAATATAGAGACTTCTGAATTATTTGAGCAAAAAAAATTTGTTGTTCGCAAAGAGGTAGGGGTATTTCAAGTAATAACGTACTTTGGATTAGATGGCAGTGCATTAGGATTTTTAAAAGAAGAGTATGATTTGGTTATTCAACGTGTATGGCAAGCTGTACTTTCGTTTCTTTTTAAGGGACTACATAAGCAACAATTTTATTTGTATAATCACTCGGGAGAAAAATTATTGCGTGTTCAAAAGGAGAAGGGATTACGCAATTTCTATACTTTTTCTAATGTAGATGGAAAGAAAATTGGAGAGTTGAAACAAGTATTAAGTTTAACAAAGTGGGAATGAATCTTTTTAGGGATGGATGGTAAAGAATTTAGTAAAGTGACTGGGGACCTTTCAGCAACAATGCAGAAAATAGATTGGCGAGATGGAACGCATATTGATGTAAAAGAAGATGGTATTCCTTTAGAAGCTGTTAAGTATTTCTCGGTAAGTGGTGGTTCACTTGTTACAGCTTCTATAAGTGAGCAGGCAGAATTACCACGAGCGGTTTATTACAGTGTCTCTGCGATAGTTACAATTAAAAATTAAAATATACAAAAAGATAGATGGGATACCATCTATCTTTTTTATGTGACTAGAAAAGATTGTTTCTTTGAAAATGTATGCCTTACCTATCACAAAAAAAGCCTGCTCTGTATACATTAAGATGTATGGATGTAATTTTTAAACTTTAAAAAATAATAGGAGGAGAAGTATATGTGTCTGTTCAAAAAATATTGGCATAAATTATCTCGATTATTTAATAGACAATTAGGCTATTTTTTAGATGACAAATTATTACCTGCTGTGGAACGAATTTTATTTTCGCAAAACTTTGCAAGGTTTATTCAAAGAAATTCAAAGAAAGCTACGGAAGAATTTATTGAATCAAGTCAATTTCAATCTATTATTTGTAACATATTAAAAGAATGTAATACATCACCGTTTAAAGAAATTGCAAAGCAATATTTAGGTAAAAACGTCGAAATTACTGTGACGGTTGGACAGCTAACAGGTGTGATTGTAGCAGTTGGTGATGATTTCTTAACACTGCAAGAAGGAATCGGAACTGAAGTTTTAGTACCATTTACAAGTATTATATCAATTAAAGAAGCGTAAGAAAGGAGATTTATATATGTTATTTACTGATGAATTGCGTAACCATGTTGGTGAGTTAGTGCAAGTTGTGACAGCTGTTGAAATTGTTGCAGGTATTCTGTTATCTGTGACAGATGGGGCAGTAAGTGTTCGTACTTCTCCTTCTTATGGAACACCGGAAGATGTAGTTGTGCGTACTCCTATTATTGCTTATGTTCGCTTGGAAGGGTAAGCGTGATACAAATATGAGAGTATCAGTTGTTATTCCAGCACATAATGAAGCGAGTACTTTATCACAAGTTTTAGTAGAAGTGGAGAAGCTCGAACCTTATGAAATTATCGTAGTTGATAATGGATCGACAGATGGGACAAAAGAAATAGCGTTACAACATCATTGCCATGTCATTTATTATCACTATTCTCTTGGCAATGATGTTGGACGGGCAATCGGAGCAAGAGAAGCGAAAGGTGACATTGTTTTGTTTTTAGATGGTGATATCGTCATTGATAGCAAAGAGTTGCAACGTTTCGTAAAAGGAATTCAGCAAGGCCACCAAATTTTTGTGAATAATTTAACATGGTCCGTTTATTTAAAGATGAGACCGCATTATACGACAGTTGGCAAGTGTATGTTGAATCGTTATTTGAATAAAAAAGATTTTGTTGTTGGATCTTTAATCGCAATTCCACATGCAATGAGTAGGGAAGTTATTCAGAAATTTGGTTGGTGGAATTTAGCAGATCCAGCGCTGTTTCAAGCGATGGCGATGTCTAGAGGAGTAGATATTGTCGATACGGCTTCGGTCGATGTTATTCATACAAATAAAGTGCGTCCTGTGCATACTGGTACATCACCCGATTCGCCTTATCCGAAAGCGACTAGTCGTATTATGGGAGATCATTTACGTGCTCTGCAATACGTAATCGAAATATATGGTAAGCGTGGTGGTTTTTCGGAAGGAAATAGGGATAGAGGGTTTATAGGAAAGTATAAACCAGTTGTATTACAAAAGAAAAAAGCGAAATATAGTGCGATCATCCCCGTATCAGAAGAGAAAATGACGATAAGGTCTGTTATACAAGAAGTAAAAAAAGCAGGTGTAGATGAAATTATAGTGGTTGCGAATGGAGCTGATATTGAGACAAGTAAACAAGCAAAGTTAGAGAATGTGATCGTTATTGAATTCGAGGAGGCTCTCGGGCATAATGTGGCCCGAGCGATAGGCGCTATGCATGCCACGGCCGATATTTGTTTATTTGTCGATGGTGATTTTGTTATTCCGGGAAAAAAACTAATTCCATTTTTACATGCTATTGAAGATGGGTATGATGTGGCATTAAATGACTTACAGTGTTTATTAGATATGTTTCATCCGGCAGATCCAATTAGCATGGGGAAATATTTTGTGAATTTAGTAGCAAAACGACCAGATTTATGGAATAACTCATTAACGGCAGTACCACATGCTATGCATAAAAAGGTAATAGAACAAATAGGATATGACTCTCTCGTTATTCCTCCATTAGCTCAAATGAAAGCTATTTTGGAGGGATTTTCTATTACAGCAGTAGAATTTGTGGATGTAATAAAAACAAATCGAGTACGCCCAGAGCAACATGGATTTGTAAATGGACGTATTCCGGCATTTGACCGTATTTTCGGTGATCAACTTGAGGCGATTGCACATTTATTACAATCCACAGACGAACGCGGGAGTTTTACAGATGGAGAGCGGGATAGAAATATAATTCAACAATTGAGAAAGGAAGAAGAGAATACAAATGAATGTTAGTAGTACAGTTGCCATTATCGGATTAGGATATGTTGGCCTTCCTTTGGCAGTCCATTTTGCAGAGAGAGGACATACAGTACTTGGATTAGATAAAGATACTAGAAAAATAGAATCAATTGTAAAAGGAGAAAGTTATATTCCGGATGTTTCTTCTAAATTGTTACAAAGTTTATTGGCTAAAAAAAAATTAATAGTAAATACACCGGATCAAGGTATTGCTGATTTTCAAAATAGTGATTATGTTATTGTCACTGTCCCGACTCCAATTAATGAACAAAGAGAACCAGACTTAAGTGCCCTCATTTCAGCTTCGCATTATATACAACAAAACCTTCAAAAAGGACAAACCTTCATTTTCGAAAGCTCCACATATCCAGGTACGCTCGAGGAAGTTATTATTCCGATTGTTTCTCAAGGCGGCCAAAAGGTAGGAGAAGATTTCTATATCGGATATTCTCCTGAGAGAATTGATCCAGCAAATAGTCAATATTCCGTTCAGGATATTCCAAAGGTTATTAGTGGACAAACTGAACAGTGCAAACAAAAGGTACAGGATTTATATAGCACAATTTTCGATGTAGTCGTTCCTGTTAGCTCTCCAAAAGTAGCGGAAATGTGTAAGTTATTTGAAAATATTCAGCGCCTAGTCAACATTTCATTAGTAAATGAGTTAAACACACTATGTGAAAGTTTAGGAATTGATTTTTATGAGGCGCTTGAAGCTGCATCTACAAAACCGTTTGGATTTACCCCATATTGGCCAGGACCAGGAATAGGGGGACATTGTATTCCAGTAGATCCTTTATATTTCCAATGGAGAATAAAAAAGAATGGGACAATTAGTAAATTAATTGAAGCAGCACATGTGATTAATGAAGAAATGCCAGAGAAAATAGTCCGGAAAGTAAAAGGCATGGTGCAATCACCTGCATCAGTTTTAATTGTAGGAATTGCGTATAAGAAAGATGTAAATGATTTGAGAGAATCACCGGCTTTACCAATTATTGAATTGTTAATAAAAGAAGGATATGAGATAGAATATCACGATCCATATATTTCTTCTACAAAATTTGGAGATAAGTTGTACCAATCTGTTTCTTTGGATGAACAAGTCATTAAACAAGCGGATTGTATTTTAATTTTAACTGATCACTCTAATATCGATTGGAAGCTTTTTAAAGGAATGAAGCGAGTAATAGATACACGTGGAATTATAAAGAAGGTGAGTGTATGAGTAAGAAATGTTTAATTACAGGTGGAGCAGGATTCATTGGATCGCATCTAGCCGAAGAATTGGTGAAAAGAGGAAATGAAGTCACGATTGTGGATAACTTCTATAAAGGAAAAAATAAATATCATGATGAGTTAATGAAAGAAATTCGGGTTATTCCAATAAGCGTTTTAGATAAAAATTCTATTTATGAATTAGTAAATCAACATGATGTAGTGTTTCATTTAGCAGCAATTTTAGGTGTGAAAACGACAATGGAAAAGAGTATAGAGCTTATTGAAACGAATTTTGATGGAACGAGAAACATTTTACAAGCAGCGCTAAAAGGAAAGAAGAAAGTAGTCTTTGCGTCTACTTCAGAAGTATATGGTAAGGCAAACCCACCCTTTTCTGAAGAGGGGGATCGATTATACGGGGCAACTTCTAAAATACGTTGGAGTTATGCAGTGTGTAAAACGTTAGAAGAAACATTATGTTTAGGCTACGCATTAGAAGGTTTACCGGTAACGATTGTTCGTTATTTTAATATTTATGGTCCAAGAGCGAAAGATGGTCCGTATGCAGGGGTAATCCCACGATTTATCAGTGCAGCCCTACAAGGAGAAGACATTCTCGTATATGGAGATGGAAAGCAGACACGTTGCTTTACGTATGTAAGTGATGCGGTAGAGGCAACGATTCGAGCAATGGATGAGAAGGTAAATGGTGAGATTATTAATATAGGTTCTGAGAACGAAAAGAGTATAAAAGAAGTAGCAGAAGTAATTAAAAAGCTAACGAAATCTTCTTCAAAGATTGTCCAAGTTCCTTTCGAAGAGGTATATCCACATGGTTTTGAAGAAATTCCAAATAGAAGACCAGATGTAACGAAATTAAAAGAACTTGTGCAGTTTCAAGCGACAATAACGTGGGAACAAGGATTGAAAGAAACTATTAAATGGTTTCGTGAAGAAAACAATGGCTAAGTCGCTGTCGGTTATTATACCTGTATGTAATGAAGCGGATACGATTTCAGACGTTATTCAATCGGTAAAAGGATTGAATCCAGTAGAGGTTATTGTAGTAGCAAACGGTTGTGATGATGGTACAGAAGAGGTTGCTGATCGTTTAGGGTGTAAAGTAATCAAGTATACAGAGCTACTAGGGAATGATGTTGGCCGTGCGGTTGGTGCAAAACATGCGATAGGTGATGTATTACTATTTATAGATGGAGATTTTGCTATTCAAACTTCAAAATTACAATTATTCCTGAATCCAATTTTACATGATCAAGCCGACATCGTTTTAAATAATTTGGACGCATTATTTTTAAAGAAACAAAAACCGCACTCTGTGACAGTATGGCGCCAAATATTAAATGCAATGTTAGAGCGTGAAGAGTTAAAAATTGATTCTTTATTATCTGTACCTCATGCGTTGACGAAAGAAGTTGTTCAAAGCATTGGATATGAATGTTTCGTTAATCCTATTGTAGCTCATTTACGCCTAGTACAAAGCAAATGGAGAATGAGTCGTCATTGTGCAATTGACGTTATTACGCCGAATAAATTTCGGCCAACCGAGCATGCTGCGTATGGAACGGGTCTTTCTCAATCTGAAAAACGGATGATAGGTGATCATATAGAAGCTGTAGCGGAGCGAATAGTAGGCAGTGATGAGCGCGGAGGGTATTATGATGGAAATAGGAAAAGAGAGTGTGTCTATCATACTTTAAGTTTCGAAGATTTTTATCAAGGATGGGGCGTTACATCTAAGTTGTATAAAGGAAAGCAATTATCGGTCATTATTCCTGTACAAGATGAAGAGAAAACAATTGGAAACGTAATAGAAGAGCTTCGCAAAATTGAACCTTTTGAAATTATCGTTGTTGTAAATGGTTCATCTGATAAAACAGCAACGATTGCAAAAGACAAGGGAGCAACAACAATTGTATATAAAGAAGCACTGGGTAACGATGTGGGGCGTTCACTTGGAACTTATTTCGCCAAAGGAGAAATTGTGTTATTTATAGACGGTGATTTTGTTATTCCAGCTAGTGAGCTATATCCATTTGCAAAAGCTATTGCAGATGGAATGGATGTCGCATTAAATGATCTAAATCATTATTTAGATTTAAGAGTACCGCTTCATCTTGTAACTGCATTTAAATATGCATTAAATTTAGCTTGTGATAGAAAAGATTTAGGAGTAGGCTCTCTTATCGCTGTACCGAATGCGTTTAGCCGTAAGTGTTTGAAAGAAATCGGGTATAGATCTTTACTGTCACCTTGTGTAGCCCAAGTGAAAGCTATTCTGTCAGGATTCGAAATTGCGTGTGTAAGTCGTGTAGAGGTCGATAAGATGAATCGCATTCGTCCCAGTGAACATTTTGCAAAAATAGGTCATCCTCCAGCTGTTTTGCGAATTATAGGTGATCATATAGAAGGATTAGAGCAATTAATTGTATTAGAAGGCAGCCGTGGTGGATTCTATGATGGGAATAGAAAAAGAGATGTTTTAGAGTAGTAACAAAAAAAGTGTACAACATATGTACACTTTTTTGTTCTGTTATAAAAACTATAACAGATTAGGAGATAAGAGTATTACAGCTCTACAATGGGTATTGTTCTTATATTACAAAATAGGACTCGTATATAAGGATACCAAAAAAATACAATTAAGGAAAGGGTTAATTATAAAGACTTTTAAGTGAAGTTAACACTACGCATATAGTAGTTTGCTCAACTTTTCACAAACATGTCACAACTATTTCGTTCACTTTAGCAAAAAAGTAGTATTCTAAGTGTGTAAGCTGTTATATAAAAAATCTTAGTCCTGTACTAATCAAAAATGGAGGAGATTAGGATGACTCAAGTATTAGAAAATGTTAAAAACGCATGGGAAAACTTTAAAGGTGAAAAATGGAAAGCAGAGATTGATGTTCGCGATTTCATTTTAAATAATGTAAACGTTTTCGAAGGGGATGAATCTTTCTTAGCGGGAGCAACTGAAGCAACGAAACAACTTTGGGATCAAGTAATGGATTTAACAACGAAAGAACGTGAAAACGGTGGCGTTCTTGATATGGATACAAAAATTGTTTCTTCTATTACATCACATGAACCAGGATATTTAAATAAAGATATTGAAAAAGTAGTTGGTTTCCAAACTGAAAAACCATTTAAACGTTCTTTACAACCATATGGTGGTATTCGTATGGCGGAACAAGCTTGTGAATCTTATGGATACGAAATGGATAAAGAACTTAGCAGTATTTTCAGAGACTGGAGAAAAACGCATAATCAAGGTGTATTTGATGCATATACACCAGAAATGAAAGCGGCTCGTAAATCAGGTGTAATTACTGGTCTTCCAGATGCATACGGACGTGGACGTATTATCGGTGACTACCGACGCGTAGCATTATATGGTATTGATCATTTAATTGAAGTGAAAAAAGCTGATTTGAATTTAACTGGCGGTGTAATGAGCGAAGATACAATGCGTTTACGCGAAGAGTTATCTGAGCAAATGCGTGCACTTCAAGAGTTAAAACAAATGGCTGCTTCTCATGGCTTTGATATTTCTAAGCCTGCAAAAAATACACAAGAAGCATTCCAATGGTTATACTTCGCATATCTTGCAGCGATTAAAGAGCAAAATGGAGCTGCAATGAGTCTTGGACGTACTTCTACATTCTTAGATATTTATATTGAAAGAGATTTAGCAAATGGTACTTTGACAGAAGAAGAAGTACAAGAAATAGTGGATCACTTCATTATGAAATTACGTCTTGTGAAATTTGCAAGAACACCTGATTATAATGAATTATTCTCTGGTGATCCAACTTGGGTAACTGAGTCTATCGGTGGTATGGCATTAGATGGACGTGCATTAGTAACAAAGAACTCATTCCGTTTCTTGCATACATTAGATAATTTAGGACCAGCTCCAGAACCAAACTTAACAGTTCTTTGGTCTAAACAATTACCGCAGAACTTTAAAAACTACTGTGCAAAAATGTCTATTAAAACATCAGCAATTCAATATGAAAATGATGACATTATGCGTGCTGACTACGGTGATGACTACGGAATTGCTTGTTGTGTATCTGCAATGAGAATTGGTAAACAAATGCAATTCTTCGGCGCACGTGCAAACTTAGCAAAAGCATTACTATATGCGATTAACGGTGGTAAAGATGAAAAATCTAAAGCACAAGTTGGTCCTGAGTACGCACCTATTACTTCTGAAGTATTAGATTATGAAGAAGTTATGCATAAGTTTGATATGACAATGGAATGGTTAGCGGGTCTATATTTAAACACATTAAATGTTATTCATTACATGCATGATAAATATAGCTACGAACGTATTGAAATGGCACTTCATGATACAAATGTTCTTCGTACAATGGCAACAGGTATCGCGGGTCTATCTGTAGTAGCAGACTCGTTAAGTGCAATTAAACACGCAAAAGTAAAACCAATTCGTGATGAAAACGGTATTGCAGTTGACTTTGAAATCGAAGGAGATTTCCCTAAATACGGTAACAATGATGACCGTGTAGATGAAATCGCTGTAAATCTTGTAAAAACATTTATGAATAAACTTCGTAAACATAAAACATACAGAAATTCTGTTCATACAATGTCGATCTTAACAATCACATCTAACGTTGTATACGGTAAGAAAACTGGTAACACTCCAGATGGTCGCCGTACTGGAGAACCATTTGCACCAGGTGCGAACCCAATGCATGGCCGTGATACAAAAGGTGCATTAGCTTCATTATTATCTGTAGCTAAATTACCATATGAAGATGCACAAGATGGTATTTCTAATACATTCTCTATTATTCCAAAAGCACTTGGTAAAGAAGATGATGTACAAGTACGTAACTTAGTATCAATGCTTGATGGTTATGCAGTAAAAGAAGGCCATCACTTAAATATTAACGTATTTAATCGTGAAACATTAATGGATGCGATGGAACATCCTGAGAAATATCCACAATTAACAATTCGCGTATCTGGTTACGCTGTAAACTTTATTAAATTAACTCGTGAACAACAAATCGATGTAATTAATCGTACAATGCATGAAAGTATGTAAGTGAAAAAGTGTCCCTCTGCTTTTTATAAATAGCAGAGGGAGGCTGCTTCAATAAAGGAGGAAGTAACATGATAAAAGGAAGAATTCATTCTGTAGAGTCTTGTGGTACTGTTGATGGCCCAGGAATTCGTTATGTCATATTTACACAAGGGTGTTTATTACGTTGTCAATACTGTCATAATGCTGATACGTGGGAGATCGGTAAAGGAAAAGAAATAACAGTTGAAGAAGTAATGCAGGATGTGACATGTTACCTTCCTTTTATTGAAGCTTCTGGAGGCGGTATAACAGTTAGTGGTGGTGAACCATTATTACAGCTAGATTTCTTAATTGAATTATTTAAGAAATGTAAGGAAGTTGGAATCCATACAACAATTGATTCTTCGGGTGGTTGTTATTCTGAAGAACCAGAATTCCAAAATAAGCTAGATATTTTAATGGATTACACAGATTTAGTTTTATTGGATTTGAAACATATTGATTCAAAGAAACACCGTAAATTAACAGGGAAACCAAATGAACATATTTTACAATTTGCTCGTTATTTATCGGATAAAAATAAACCAATTTGGGTAAGACACGTATTAGTTCCTGGTGTTACGGATAATGAAGAGGATCTACAAAAATTATCTAGCTTTATTCAAAGCCTGTCTAATGTTCAGAAGGTTGAAGTGCTACCATATCATAAGCTTGGTGTATATAAATGGGAGGCACTTGGGCATAAGTATCCACTTGCGAATGTAGAACCACCTACTGAAAAAAATGTAGAGCAAGCAAGACATATTTTACAAGCAGTCTAATCCAAATATTGGATTAGGCTTTTTGCTTTCTTTACAATAAAACCTAGAGTATGTATATAGAAAAGAGTATACTGAAAATAGAATATCCATATTTTTGTAAGGAATAAGTGGAGAAATTTACATAATTGTAAAGGGAAATCAAAATAGTAAAAAGAATTAAGAAGTAAAAGAGTGAGTATCATGGAATAGAGAACATTTGTAAGTTATTGCGAAAGCTCTTATAGGAAAGTATAATGTAAAGATATGAGCACAGATAGGATTAAGGGGTCAATCTTATATGCTTTGCATATCCACGACAGGTACATAGCTGAAAGAGAAGTATTAGAATCTGTTTATGTAATTTTTAAGGAAAATGTTTTTCCTATTGTCGTATATGCAATATGGAGAAACAATAAGCTAGGAGTGGATTTGTTTGATAAAAAACCCCAAGGTTTTAATATTAACTGCACATTACGGTAATGGTCATGTGCAAGTAGCGAAAACATTAGAACAAACATTTCGCCAAAAAGGAATTAAAGATGTAATTGTATGCGATTTGTTCGGAGAATCACATCCAGTTATAACCGATATTACAAAATATTTATATTTAAAAAGTTATACAATAGGAAAAGAATTATACCGCTTGTTTTATTATGGCGTAGAAAAAATTTATGATAAAAAAATAGCATCTTGGTATGCGAATTTTGGAAGAAAACGTTTGAAATTACTTTTACAAGCAGAGAAACCGGATATTGTTATTAATACTTTTCCGATCATAGCTGTACCAGAGTTAAAAAAGCAAACAGGTATTTCAATTCCTGTGTATAACGTATTAACGGATTTTTGTGTGCACAAAATATGGATTCATCGGGAAGTAGATCGTTATTTTGTAGCAACTGATCACGTAAAAAAAATTATGATTGATATTGGTGTGCCCGCGGAGCAAATTGTTGAAACTGGAATTCCGATTCGTAGTAGTTTTGAGCTGAAGATCAATCCAGACATTATATATAATAAATATCAGTTATGTAAGAATAAAAAGATTTTACTAATTGTAGCAGGTGCTCATGGGGTATTAGGAAGTGTAAAAGAACTATGCCAATCATTTATGTCAGTACCTGATTTACAAGTAGTTGTCGTTTGTGGAAAAAATGAAGCGTTAAAACAGGATTTATTAGGGGTTCAGGAAAAAAATCCTGATGCATTAAAAGTATTTGGTTATGTTGAAAATATCGATGAATTATTCCGTGTTACTTCTTGTATGATTACGAAGCCGGGCGGTATTACGTTAAGTGAAGCGGCAGCATTGCAAGTACCTGTCATTTTATATAAACCTGTTCCAGGACAAGAAAATGAAAATGCGATGTACTTTGAAAGAAAAGGCGCTGCAGTTGTCATTCGTGATGATAGTGAGGTTTTTGCAAAGACAGAGGCGTTATTGCAAGATGATATGAAGCTTCTTCAAATGAAAGAAGCGATGAAAAGCATTTATCGTCCGGAGCCAGCTGGTCATATTGTGGATACAATTTTGACAGAAAACCATGTAGAACCGAATCATATACCTATTAAATCACCTGCTCTTGCACAATTATTTACTTAATATGAAACCCTCTTTTATATGTTTAAAGAGGGTTCTTTATTGTTTTATAAGATAAAGTGGTAACTTATCCACATGAAGATTGCGCTTTCATTAAACAGTAAAGTCGAAATATTAACAACTATATCCACATTATCCACAATTTTTAGAAAAATATCCACAATTCTAACATTTACTATGCGTCACAACATATAAACTTGTGAAGGGTTTGTTGAATTTATTCACAATTCTATAAATTGTGTGGATAACGTTATCCACACAAAAAAGGTTCCTTATTTATAAGGAACCTTTTTTGTCTATTCTATCACGTAGAAAAAATATGTAATGAGAATGAATAATTAGGGGGGAAAACGTCTAATTATTCATTCTCACTTTAAATACTTTTCGAGCGATAACCCGCTGCGCGATCTGCTTTGCGAAATTCTCGTTGGTAGAGAACTTCTTGTGTACTAGATAATGTGTTTTTTGTTTTGTCACGTTTCTTTTTATCCATTACAAATCACCTCGTGTCCTAAAGTCACTATCTATCGTTTCCAAAGACATGGGGTGATATACGTATATGGCAAAATGTTAATGATTAATTATCTTTTCTAAAAATTTAGATTACGCTTCTTTTAATTGGTGAGCATCTTGGAACGTTGTATCTCGCATTGTAGCAAGTGTATATTGATCTTTTGGGATTTCATATAAGTTATATACTTCTTCATTTGCGTTAATTTCATCATAAACGGCTTTTCTTGTTTCGTTTGCTAGATTTACATATTGTAGTTTTTCGGCAGCTTTAATAGAACGAATATTTATTTTACGAATACGCATAAAGATTGTTTCAATATCTAATTCATAGAAAAGTTCACTAAAAAATGAATCTTTCGCCAATTTATTATAGCCTTTTCCATGATAGGGTTTGCCAAGCCATGTTCCGAGAAATCCGGCTTTTTCTTGCACATCAAATAAAGTAATTGTTCCGATAGGGTTACCCCATTCATCTAAAATTGTGCGTGAAATTAATTCCCCACGCTCTTCAGCTTCAATCGTTTGTTTCGTTAAAAATAAATACTCCTCATAAGAATAAGCCTTTTGACGCACAAAAGGGAAGACAGCTGGGTCCACCATTAACTCGTATAGAACGTGGCTGTCGTGTAAGTCGCGTTTTTTCAACATACTAACTCCTCCTCACACGAGGGTAGCATGACGAAAAAACACCCCACCCTCGAAATTTTTATATCAATCTTTAAAAAATTTCGGGGTGGGAATCGAACCCACTAGAACCAGTTTCTAACGCTGGTGGCGCACCATTTGCCTTCCCCATTCATCAATTTGAAAATGATAATCACGACACAAATTGATTATGGTTTCATTCAGTTTATAATCGTATAATACTTTATCTAGTCAAAAAAATAAACTAGTTTTTTTTATTTTTTTTGTAAATTATTTTTCCGTCAATCATGGTTAGTACAGGCTTGGCTAAATAATGGAAAGGATGATGAGTCCATAACACGAGATCAGCGTCTTTTCCAACCTCAATGCTTCCAATTCTATCCTCTAAACGTAAATTTCGTGCTGGAAATATAGTGATTCCTTCTAGTGCAGTTTTTTCGTCTAATCCTTCTCTTACTGCGACAGCAGCACAAACATTTAAATATTGAATTGGTGTATAAGGGTGATCTGTTGTTATAGAAACTTCCACTCCATTTTTCGATAATATATGGTAAGTATCCCATGTTTTGTTTTTAAGTTCGATTTTAGAACGGCGTGTAAGAGTGGGGCCAACTGAAACCTTCAAATTGTGTTTCGAAAGCTCTTCAACAATAAAGTGTCCTTCTGTACAATGTTCAATGCGTAAATCGAGATTGAACTCTGTTGCAAAGCGTAGAGCAGAACTAATATCATCTGCTCGGTGAGCGTGGATACGTACAGGTATTTCGCGGCGTAATGCTTTTAAGATAGGAAGCATTCGAAAATCAGCTTCATGTCCGTAGTGCTGTGCTTCATAGAATGATTCCCGAAGTAACCCCATAATTCCCATACGTGTTATGGATTCTTTTGTTCCATTACTATGGACCTTTTTAGGATTTTCTCCAAAGGCAATCTTTAAGCCGGCAGGTTCTTGAATAATCATATGATCAATACAAGTTCCAGCTGTTTTTATTACACAAGTCGTACCACCGATAATGTTTTGACTTCCTGGCATAACGTGAACAGTTGTGATTCCGTTTTGTACAGCATCTTGAAATGCAATATCAAAAGGGTGGATTCCGTCCAAAGAACGGATATGTGGTGTTGAAACTTCAGATGTTTCATTTGCATCATTGCCAGCCCAACCAGTACCTTCATCATAGAGACCAAGATGAGTATGGACATCAATAAATCCAGGTAAAAGATGAAGAGCACGAGCGTCTATAACTGTCATATCTTGAGTGGGTTGAATGGAAGGCTTGACCTCGGCAATTCTTTCTCCTATAACGAGTACATCCCCTTGAAATTTTTGGGATGTAATAGGATAGACAATGGCTTGTTTGAGCAATATTTTCATAGGTACCTCATTTCTGTTACTTTACAATGTTAATGGAATTTAAGGGAAAGTAACTGAAAGGTTATTTGTGTAATAATGCTCCGGATTCTAGAAAATGAAAGTTTTGAAAGGGGGCCCTGTAAAACTGTGTTTTAGAAGTACTACATTGTATGCGAAAGTACATTTTGTAATGCATGGTCTATTGCCGGAAATGTGTATTGATACCCATGTTCAATTGCTTTACTAGGTAATACATGTTGTCCTTCGAGTACAAGTATACTCATCTCACCCAATAAAGTGTGAAGCATAAATGAAGGGACAGGTAACCAATGAGGTTTTTTCATTATAGTTGCAATGGTTTCTCCAAATTCCTTCATTTTTATAGGTAGGGGAGCTGTGATGTTAAAAGGGCCATCAATTTCTTCTTTGTGTATGATGAAATCAATTAGGCGAACGACATCGTCTATATGAATCCATGATAACCATTGGTTTCCAGATCCAATTGTACCTCCAATATAGAATTGATAGGGGAGTAGCATTTTGGGAAGAGCTCCTCCGTCTGCGCCTAATACAACTCCAAGTCTTGCGTAGATTGTTCGCATTCCATGAGAACGTGCTTTAGATGCTTCTTGTTCCCATGAATATACTGTATTTGCTAAAAAGTCATTTCCAGGAATCTCATGCTGTTCTGTAAAAGACTCAGTTTCAGACGTTCCATAGTATCCAATAGCACTTGCGTTAATAAATGTATTTGGCTTTGTACCAAGTGTTTGCAATTGTTTAATGAGTCCTTTTGTTGTTTGAATTCTACTGTTTAAAATGGATTCCTTTTGTTTCTTTGTCCATCTACTATTAATAGACTCTCCAGCTAGATTAATAACTACATCGATAGAAGAGAGGGGGAAGGTTTGTAAATCTGGTGTCCATTGTACATACTGAAGGTTAGGGTGGGAAGTTTCAGTAGTTTTGTTTCGAGTAAGAATGTAAACATTATATCCTTTTTGAATAAAAAAAGTAGAAAGGTATTTACCGATAAAGCCGGTACCACCAGAAATTGCGATTCTCACAATTATTTCCTCCTCATTATATATATTCTTGAAAAGCAAAAACGTTCCTTGACTATGTTAAAATAATAGAGAGGTGAGAGTATGGCTGTCATTACAAAAATAGAAGTGCAAAAACGATCGAAAGAACGGTTTAATATTTATATTGATAAAGGTCAAGGTGAAGAATACGGATTTAGTGTGGATCAAGTAATCTTAATGAAACATGGATTACAAAAAGGGTTAGAAATTGATGAACTAGCGTTAGGAAATATTTTATACAATGAAGAGGTACAAAAAGCATATTTACAAGCAATTTCCTATCTATCCTATCAAATGAGAACAAAAAAAGAAGTAGAAGACTATTTACGAAAAAAAGAAGTGGGACAGGCCGTCATCTCTGAAGTCGTTTCGAAATTATTACATGATCGATATATTAATGATAAAGAGTACGCTGTTTTATATACGCGAACGCAAAGTAATGTGAATCGAAAGGGTCCAACTGTTATTAAAAGAGAGTTATTAAATAAAGGTGTTCAGGATCTAATCATTACACATAGTTTACAAGAATATCCGAAGGAAAAGCAAATTGAGAATGCTTTACTTCTTATAGAAAAGAAGAAAAGGTCTTATCAAAAGCATTCCTTTTTACAAATGAAGCTAAAGTTAGACGAAATGCTTGTTCGTAAAGGATATTCTAGAGATGTGATTCAAATTTGTTTGGAAGAATTGAAAGACGAAAAAGATGACGAACAGCAACAAGAAGCGTTACACTATCATGGGAATAAATATTATGAGAAATATAAGAAGTATGATGGATGGACATTTGAAAATAAGATGAAACAAGCGTTATATCGCAAAGGATTCTCTATTGATGAGATAGATATATTTTTGCAGATGAAACGTGAAGAGGGATGAGGGGAATAAGATGAATATGCCAAAGCGCTACAGTGAAATGACACCACATGAGCTAAGGGAAGAAATTGGGGTTTTGAAAGAGCAAGCAATAAAGGCAGAGCAGCTTGGTATTGTAAATGAGTTCGATGTATTAATGCGAAAGATGGCAATGGCTCGTGCTTATATGACTGATATCAATAAATTTCATATTGGTGAGACATATGAATTAGTAGAAGAACCTGGTATATTATTTGAAATTACGTATTTCAACGGGGTATTTGCTTGGGGACATAAGCAAAATGATAATGAAGAGATTGGAATACCGATTTCTTTATTACAAGAAAAATGAAAACCAGAGAGCGAATATCTCTCTGGTTTTCATTTTTGGTAGGCGTTACAGGAGATAGGAGATTCTAAAATTGGCGTTTTTTACATTCATTCGCCAGTATAATGAGAGACTGGGTTTGTTGCGTCTGTCCGTTAACTTGCGCTTTTGCATGTTTCGGACGAGTCCACGTATGGTTAAATAATTCAGAACGACTATCTAAGCGATCACGGTAGCTCATCTTTATCACCTCGTGTAGGAAGTTAATTTTTTAGGTTGTACCTGTACTATTCTTCCTGCTGATTTGCAGCACGCATACGTTCTTGTGGGTGCGTGTTAATTGTGCCGTTAGGTCGTTTCGAAGCGAAGCGTGATTTCGCTTTCGGTTGACCATCGATTTTGCTGTTGTTTTTTGACTCAGACCAAAATTCGGCTTGTTTACCCATTGCGAACGCCCTCCTCATCATCAGTTGATACCTCTTTAAGAAGTATCACTTATAGAATGTGCAAAATAGAAGAAACTATCCTTTAGAAATTAAGGGAATAAATAGGTAAAAGGAGAATGGAATATGAATGATATTCACGAAACATTAACAAAAGAACTATTAGACAAAAATGACAAACTTTCTTACGCACAAGCTCGTGCGTGGGTTGAATTATTGTGGGAAGACTTTCAAACAACTTATGCTAAATCAGGTCGTTATCAAGGTGATGAAATGACTGAACAAGTGGTACGAACATGGATTAATAATCATGGAGGTCGCCTTCATGAAATGCGTACAAATAATCCGAAATATAGCCATTTAATCAATCAAGAAGATCATTTGAAACATTAAAAAAAGCGACTTAAGTCGCTTTTTTTAATGTGGAAGTAATTCCAGTTTTTTTCGAAGTTTTTCTTCACTAAAAATCCATCCTGTATAGGAACTAATAATATTTAAATTGTGGTCGAGTTGAACGATTGCAACGAATGGATAATAATCTTTACTGCGATAGCGCAAATCAATGAAGCGAACTTCGTAATAATGATCATAATCGAAAATGTCCCAGCGATACACAGGAGAAAAAGATAGAAATGCTGAGATGTTTTCATCTTGTTTAGCTGCGCGCATAATAGCATTATCTGGGAACGGTATCCGGTCGAACTTATCATAGACCATGATGTTACCACGATGCCATCTAGCAACGTAGTAATAATCAGTTGTAACGATTGCTAAATGATAATGATAAAATCTGTAAGAAGGGGAAATGATTATTTTCTCCACATGATTGAAACGTTTATATACGATGCTACGTATGTTTCTATGCATCATAATCCGTCCGATATAGTAAACAATCATCAATATATACGCTGCTAAAGCAGTATACCCTTTATGGGAGCCTACGAGCATACAAGCAATCGCGAGTAGGTGGATAAAGAAAATGACGGTATCAAATGTATTAATGATGCCGAGTGCTACCCATTTTTTTGTGAAGGGCCGTAATGCCTGTGTACCGTAGGCGTTGAAAATATCTACAAAGACATGAAGAAAGACGGCAATAAATGACCAAAGTAGTAGATGCAAATATGGAGCGTCTGAAAAGAAGGCGAAAGAGATGCCACTTATAAGGAATGACCAAAGAATCACTGCAGGAATGGAATGAGTAATCCCGCGATGATTTCTTATATATTTAGCGTTATTACGCAATTTTAAAACTGTATCGATGTCAGGAATATTGGAACCGGCAATTGTAGCAAACATAACTGCTTGTGGCCCAATATCACTTTGTGCTATGGCTGGATCTAACGTTGCCAAACTGCCTAGAGTAACGCCCATAACAAGGTGAGTGGCTGTGTCCATAGAAATTCACCTCCGTTTTTTATTAATGTAACTCTTTTTATTCGATACCTCAAGTCCTTTGCCTTCTATTTCCTATGTCATCTTACTTAAATTTTTTCCTAAAATCTTTATAATAGTACTTATATGCAAAAAAATGAGGGGGATCAAGTTTGACACTTGAAATATTAAATAATTTTAACATAGAGCAGTTTCAAAATGATTTAATTGGTTGGTTTGAAAAAGAGCAACGCGACTTACCGTGGCGTAAAAATAAAGATCCATACCGCGTTTGGGTTTCGGAAATTATGTTGCAGCAAACAAGGGTAGAAGCTGTAAAACCATATTACGCGAATTTTATGGGGAAGTTTCCTACTCTAGAGGCTTTGGCAAATGCTGATGATGAAGAAGTGTTAAAAGCATGGGAAGGTTTAGGGTATTATTCTAGAGCACGAAATTTACATGCGGCTGTAAAAGAAGTGAAAGAAGTATACGGCGGGATAGTACCGAGTGATGTAAAGAAAATTGAAAAGTTAAAAGGAGTTGGCCCATATACAAAAGGTGCTATTTTAAGTATCGCATATGGTATACCAGAGCCAGCAGTTGACGGAAATGTTATGCGTGTATTATCTCGCATTTTATCAGTATGGGATGACATTGCAAAACCAAAGACTAGAAAAGTGTTTGAAGAGATTGTGCGTGAAATTATTTCAGCTGAAAATCCATCTTATTTTAATCAAGGTTTGATGGAGTTAGGTGCACTAATTTGTATTCCCAAAAATCCAGCATGCTTACTTTGTCCTGTACGTGAACATTGCAGGGGATATGCTGAAGGTGTTCAAAAAGAACTACCAGTAAAAAGTAAAGCGAAAGCTCCTACAATGGTACCGATTGTTGCAGGAGTACTTCAAACAGAAGATGGTCGTTACGTCATTAATAAACGTCCAAGTACAGGGTTATTAGCTAACATGTGGGAGTTTCCAAATGCTGAACTTGGGGAAGGGATTCGGAATCAGAAAGAGCAGCTTATAGATTATATGAAGGAAAAATTTGAGCTCTCGATTTCTATTGAAGAATACGCAATGAATGTACAACATACATTTACTCATCGTACTTGGGATATATTTGTATTTTACGGAAAAGTAACCGGTGATATTGTTGAAACAGATACATTGAAATTTGTATCGAAAGAAGCTTTTGAACAGTTACCTTTCTCTAAATCGCATCGTACGATTTATGAGAGTTGTGTTGAGAAAATTACAATGCAATAAACAAAAAAAGTGTTCCCTAGATTGGGAACACTTTTTTAATCGTAAGAAATTTTTGTCCCATGAGTCCAACTAGCATCACCTTCTTGTAAGCCGCCCCTTGATTCGATTTCTATCACAATTTCTTTATAGATACTTTGACCTTCTGCATTTAAATACGGCAAAATCTGTTGTAATGAATGATGAAAATAAGCTAATTCATCTTCTTTCCATTCATTTTTTGAAATCATCGTTAGTTCAGTCATATCGCGTCCTATATACATATTTCCACCTCCATTTTCTATAGTTTGAATGAGTAACAAGAGATATATGCGGAATTTTTTCAAAAGAAAATTACGGATAGCTTCTAGTTGAATTGGTTACATTATTGATTGTGGAGGTGAGAAAGATGAGTAAAAAACAACAAGGTTATAACAAGGCAACTTCTGGTGCTAGCATTCAAAGTACAAATGCTAGTTATGGTACAGAGTTTGCGACTGAAACAAATGTACAAGCAGTAAAACAAGCGAATGCACAATCAGAAGCAAAGAAAGCACAAGCTTCTGGTGCACAAAGTGCAAACGCTAGTTATGGTACAGAATTTGCAACTGAAACAGACGTGCATGCTGTGAAAAAACAAAATGCACAATCAGCTGCAAAACAATCACAATCTTCTAGTTCAAACGAGTAATGAAAGAAAAACACTTCTCCATTTCGAGAGAAGTGTTTTCTTTGTGTGCGGGTCATTGTAATGAAAAGAAAGCGGACGACATAACTTCTAATAAGTCAACAAATGTAGTCAAAGGAGAAGGAAGTTAAAGATTAGAAATATGTAATTAGGAATAATAACTGATGAATAAATCTAAAAGGGGGTAAGTAATGAACGATTTTGATAAGTTGGTAGGAGAGCAATTGGAAACGATGGATGAGTTGTTAAAGTTACAAGCTCATCTAGAGAAATATCAGCAAATTGAAATCAGCGAAAAGGATACGTGCGATAAAAAGGAATTACATTTTATCCGCCAAGAAATATATAGAACAGAATTAGCGTTAAAACTGTTACATGAGAAATTTGAAGAGCAAACAAATAGTGTGATTCAATCTTTTGAAACTGAAAAAATGATTTCGAATTTAGGGTAAGGCATATTGTTACCTTCCGGTGAAAGGCCCTTCTTTAGATAGAAATAAGGAAGGGCTTTTTCTATTCCCATTTCCTCGTTTGTAAATCATTCAGCGAAGGCCCCGTCTCCTAAGAAGATTAGGGATATAGTATTCGGTGTGAAAAATAGAGTCTTGTGGCTTTAGTTTTAAAATTTCGACAAAAAAGTTATAATAGAAAAAAAGTGAATGCAGCTCAAAGGGCATTTGCAGTTGAAAGAAGGGAGCATATATGGGATTTCCCAAAGAAGGAGAAAAAGTACAAATACATAGTTATAAACATAATGGCTCCATTCATAGAATGTGGGAAGAGACAACAATTTTAAAAGGGACACAGAGTCTTGTTATCGGAGCAAATGATCGTACAGTAGTGACAGAATCAGATGGCCGAACATGGATTACTCGTGAACCAGCAATTTGTTATTTTCATGCAAACTATTGGTTTAATGTGATTGGGATGCTAAGGGAAGAGGGAGTATATTATTATTGTAATTTAGGCTCACCTTTTGCATATGATTCTGAAGCATTAAAGTACATTGATTATGATTTAGATATTAAAGTATATCCAGATATGACATATACGCTTTTAGATGAAGATGAGTATGAAAAGCATAGTCAAATTATGCAGTATCCACCTGTTATTGATACTATTTTAAAACGAAATGTAGCACAATTAACACAATGGATTCATCAAAGAAAAGGGCCATTCGCGCCAGATTTTGTAGATATGTGGTATGAAAGATATTTAATGTACAGAAATTAAAACAAACCTGCAGGGGATTTCCCGGCAGGTTTGTCCTATTAGAGGGGGGATTATGTGCAAGGTATAAAAAGATATTTGCACTTTGTTAAACCATATCGATGGCTTATTGCTATTACGATTATGATTGGTCTAGTTAAATTCGGCATCCCGCTTATTATGCCGTGGTTATTAAAATATATTATCGATGATGTAATTCAAGGTGGAGGGTCACTTCAAGATAAAACATCCCAATTAGTAACAGCCGTTGGGATTGCCTTTTTTATTTTTGCAGTAATAAGACCGCCAATTGAATATTATCGTCAATATTTCGCGCAGCGTATCGCAAATACAATACTATATGATTTGCGAAAACATATTTTTGGTCATTTGCAAAAGTTGAGTTTACGCTATTATTCGAACACAAAAACAGGGGAAATTATTTCACGTGTAATCCATGATGTAGAACAAACGAAGGATTTTGTAATTACTGGTTTGATGAATGTTTGGTTAGATACGGCAACAATTGCAATTGCTATTATTGTTATGTTTTCTATGAATATAAAATTGACATTTGTTGCGCTATTAATTTTACCTATTTATGTAGTGGCGGTGAAATATTTTTTCGGACGTCTTCGAAAATTGACGAAAGAGCGTTCACAAGCGTTAGCAACGATGCAAGGGTATTTACATGAACGTATTCAAGGGATGCAAGTGACACGTAGCTTTGCATTAGAAGAATATGAGGGTAAGCAGTTTGAAAAAAGAAATAATGAATTTTTGACGAAAGCGTTAACGCATACGAGTTGGACTGCAAGGACATTTTCAGCAGTGAATACGTTAACCGATTTAGGCCCGTTACTGGTGATCGGCTTTGCAGCATATGAAGTAATTCAGGGGCAGTTAACATTAGGGACTATGGTTGCCTTTGTTGGATATATGGATAGTTTGTATAGTCCGCTTCGCCGCCTTGTTAATTCCTCCACAACATTAACACAGTCTTTCGCATCGATGGATCGAGTGTTTGAATTGTTAGATGAAAAATACGATATTGTCAATGTGCCAAGTGCGGTACAAACGACAAAATTAAATGGTGAAGTGATATTTGATAATGTATCTTTTCGTTACAATTCGGATGAAAAAGAGATATTACATAACCTTTCGTTAACTATGTTGCCAGGAGAGAAGGTAGCACTTGTAGGAGCGAGTGGGGGAGGGAAGTCATCTCTTGCTAGCTTAATCCCACGTTTCTATGATGTTTCTTCAGGTGCAGTTTATGTAGATGGGATAGATGTTAGAAAGTATGATATGAGAAATTTACGTAGTCATATTGGAATTGTACTGCAAGATAATTTGTTATTTAGTGATACAATCGGGGCAAATATTTTATATGGAAATCCGAAAGCTACAGAGGAAGAAGTGATTGCAGCTGCTAAAGCTGCGCAAATTCATGATTTTATTATAGAGTTACCTGATGGCTATGATACTGTCGTTGGGGAACGCGGTGTGAAGTTATCTGGTGGGCAAAGGCAACGTGTAGCGATTGCAAGAGTGTTTCTAAAGAATCCATCGTTACTTATATTAGATGAGGCGACTTCCGCTTTAGATTTAGAAAATGAACGGTATATTCAGCAGGCGCTTCAGACGTTAGCTGCTGATCGGACGACGATCGTAATCGCACATCGATTGGCGACGATTACGCATATGGATACGATTATTTACATTGAAGATGGTGAAATTAAAGAAACAGGTTCTCATGAAGAGTTAATGAAAAAAAGAGGGTTTTATTACAATTTATATCAACTTCAACATATAACAGAAACAGCTCCTTTAGCGTAAAAGGAGCTGTTTTCTTTATTCGTCTTCTTTTTTATCTTCGATTTGGAGTTCTGCTTCTGGTTTATGGTATGTGTAGAAGCTATCCACAAGTAAATCTAAATGCTCTACTTCTTCACTATAGTTAATAATGGCAGAAATAAGAGGGAAGAGGTGTAGCCATGTTTTATAAGCTTCCTCATCGTCCTTGTTTTGATAATCCATAAAGATATCAATTAATTCTTGTTTACCTGTTTCAACTTCATCAAGCATTTCAACGGATTGTTGTTTTTTTGCTTTACCAATAAATTTTAATAAAACTTGTTCATGGTAATGGGTTAATGAGTCAAGTTCGTTTTGGATAGATTCCTGAAATTCTTCTGGCATATAGCGCAGTTCATTTTCAGTACGATGTAATGATTTTAACGTACTTAAAGCACGGCTTGTCGTCGCTAACATTTGTCTGAATAAAACGAGCTTACGAATTTTTGCGAACTGTACTTTTTTCGTGTAGCTTCTTTCTTCTTTATACAGCAAATAGTAATGGTTTAGTTTGATCATCTTTTCTTTCATACGATCAATATCAGTTTTTAGCGTTGTAAAATCAGAAGCTTGCCTACTATTCATTCGAATCCATTTTACAATTTCTTCTGTATTATCAACGATACGGTGATATAGTTTTGTTTCGTATTTTGGCGGCATAAACACTAAATTTACAAGTGAAGCCGCAATAATTCCAATCATAATCGTCGCAAAGCGAAGTAAGGCAAAACTAAAGAAATCGTCGCCTTGATACTCCATAATGGCGATAACTGTTACTAAAGCAATTGATATTGTGTTTTCTAATCGTAATTGTAACGTAAGCGCAATTACTAATATACATGTTAATCCAATAATAAAAGGATTATGTCCAAAAGCAGTAGCAAATACGATAGCGAATACCGCACCAATGACGTTTGCTTGAATTTGCTCAAGAGCTGTTAAATATGAGCGGTATACAGACGGTTGAACAGCGAATATAGCTGAGATTCCCGCGAATACTGGACTCGGTAATTGAAGTAAAATACAAGCAAATAAAGCTAATGTGATGGCAATACCCGTTTTTAAAATGCGAGCACCAAGTTTCATACCCTTAATAAGATCCTTTCTCTTGTCATAATGAATGTACAACATGATACTATACATTCATTACAATATGTTAGCAAGTGATATTTTAGTGACGTTAATAAGAAATTAAGATTCATTTTATACTTTTTCCTAATTCTTTTTAAACATCAATTTTTAGTGAAAAAACCTGCTGAATTTCAGCAGGTTTCAAATTGTTACTATAGATTACTATGAGAAGTGTACTTCGTCAATTTTTTCTTGAGAATGAAAAGTTGGTATATCACTCTGTGGAGATAGATGGATCAGCCTGCTCTTTTTTCGGGATAATTTCAAAAAACTGTTGCTGCATATCATCGAGTAACGGTGTTAATAAAGCAACTTCCTCGTATTGCTCATGTTCATTTAATACACGAATATAATCTAGCAATAACTCAGTCACATCTTGCACGCCATTTTTACTAATTGGTTGTAATGTAACATTTGCCCCTTTTGCGATTCTTCTTTTTAAGGCGTTTTCTGTTAAACCCGAGCTTGAATCATGACGTAAATAAACAACACCACCAGTCATACCAGCACAAATCCATGGACCAGGATCCCCTAAAACAAGCGCTCGCCCATTTGTCATATATTCAAAAGCGAAACCTTTAATATTAGAGTATACACCTATATTCCCTTGCTCTTTTTCACGGAGTGGCTTTGTCATTCGCCCTCCAATTATCATGTCTGCTCCAGAGAGGCGAATGCCGGCGCGAGCATCAGCGTTACCTTGAACGTATAGCGATCCTTTTTGTGCACCGTACCCAAAACCTTTTCCGACAGAACCGTTATAATATATGCCGTCTTTTCCTTTTGCTTTCGTTATATAAATACCACCACCAAAGGAGGTTTTACCAATACCATCTTGTGCACCGCCATTTACGTGTATAAATAAGTTCTCACTATTATAAGCACCTAATCCATTTCCAGGAATAGAGCCATTCGTATACTTTAATGTAAGTGGTTCAAGCTTCGTGTCTTCATATAATTTACTACGAACGCGATAGCAAGATTCTAGACCACCCATAACGCGTTGCTCTACGCCAACGCCTACTAATTCTTTTGAATGAGGGGAATGAACTGTTTCAAATTGTTTTTCCGGTACGTATTCTGTTTTTGTAACAGATGGGTGTTCTATCGTTTGTAGTAAATTACATAAGTTTAATAAATTTTCGCCTTGAACTTGTTCTAATAAATCGGAATGTCCAACAATTGCTTGTAAATTTGTATAACCAAGATTTCCTGTTAATCGTTTTAGTTCTACGCCAAAAGTGGTGAATAAATGTAATAATCCAGCAACGGCGCTTTCTAATTCGCGCGGGACGAAGCGGCGTAATCCGTGTTCTTTCGCCTGAGCTTCAGACTCAATTTGTGTTGCAATTCCAACGTGACAAGTATCTAGATGACATCCGCGGCAAGTTGTACAGCCGATTGCAATCATGGATAATGTACCAAACCCAATACGGTTTGCTCCAAGGAGCATGATTTTCAAGGCATCATTAACACTTCGAATACCACCGTCAGCCCAAATTTCTACTTTATGTCTCATATTTGCTTCTAATAAAGCATTGTGAGCGGCTTTCACACCAATTTCTACAGGAAGCCCTACATGTTGCAATGCGTGAATACGTGCAGCACCTGTACCACCATCAAATCCGCTAATGTTAATAAAGTCAGCACCAGCTTTTGCGATACCGACAGCAATTGTTCCAATGTTAGGGACGACAGGGACCTTTACAGCTACTTTCGCAAGTTGATTAGCCGTTTTAATTTCTGTAATCATTTGAGCTAAATCTTCAATGGAATAAATATCATGGTTGTTAGAAGGTGAAATTAAATCTGAGCCAATTGTAGCATTACGTGCTTCAGCGATTTTTGCTGTTACTTTTGAACCTGGCAAATGTCCACCTTCACCAGGCTTTGCGCCTTGCCCGATCTTTATTTCAATTAAGTTTGATGAATTTAGTAGTTCGGCATTTACGCCAAATCGCCCAGATGCAACTTGTTGTCCACGTGTATGTGGATATTTTCCAATCATATCTTTAATTTCGCCGCCTTCACCGTTTAAACTAATCATATTTAGCTGATCGGCCGCTTCTGCATATGCACGGAAGGCAACTTCATTTTGAGAACCGAATGACATGGAACTAATAATAAATGGTAAATCATGATTTTGAATGCTGATGGACACTTCTTCAGTTGGAACTACATGTTTTGTTTCTTTCGTTTGAACAAGGTGTCTAATTGCGATTGGATTATTTTCTTCTAATTCACTTAACTTGTCACGGTAATCATCATAAGAGTTTCCTTTTGCGACATCGCCGATTGCTTTCCAAATTCGCGGGAATATATGAAAAGATTTTCGCATTCTAACTTTAGGATTGTTATAATCATCCGCTCGCAATTGTGCATCTTCAGCAAGTGATTCAAGCGAAAAAGCTAAATCATTTGAACCGAAGAAATTCGTAATTTGTAATATATTTGCGATTTCCTCATGTAATCCGATAGAAGAATAGAGGCGACCGTAACCACGTAATTCATGAATTCCAATTGTTGAAATGACTTTTTCTAGTCCTTTATTAAGAGCAGTATACAAATTCGTAATTGGCGTTTTTGTTCCATCATTTACGGTTGCAAATAATAAATATGGATTCATACCATCTGCTCCTAATCCATACAGTGTGACGATATCATGTAAGGAGCGAAGGGCACCAGAACGTATAACGAGAGAGCAGTTTCGGCGTAATTTATTTTCGCTTAATACTTGATGTACTTTAGCGGTAACTAAATGCGGATCAATCCATAACTGTTCATTTAGATGAGCGTTGGCATCGTCTATTAATAGTAGGGAAGCTCCATCGTTCACGGCCTTTATCGCTTCAGAACTAATTCGATTTAAGGCGCATTGTAAAGTTTCTGTCGGACTGAATGTAGCAGAGATTGTAGCGATAGAGCTATGAGTATTGAATAGCTGTATAAGTTGTTCGTACGTAATTGTGTGTAATTCCTCTGTAATAGATTGTGCTACACTTCCTTCTAGAATAATGGGGGAAAGCATCTCAACTACAAATGGCTGTTTAGCTCCGCTTAATAAACTTGGGCGCTCTCCAAGTATTGTTCGTGTGGAGAAGTGCTCGACCTCTCGATCACGATCGATTGCTGGATTTGTAACAACGGCTACACTTTCCTTAATGAAATCAGCGATATTTCGTCTATCAGTATCGAGTGCTGCAAGTGGTGAGTCATGCCCAAGTGAGCGAATTGGCTCGACGCCTTTTGTTGCCATCTGTTCAAGAAGCTGAATATGTTCTCGATCCCACCCGAAAGAAACGTACTGTTTCGTTTCAACTTGAACAGAATCACATAATCCTTGGATTTCTTTCGTTTCAGGGATAGATAAGTTTAAATGATAATTGCTAACATCGATTCGTTTTTGGAAACGATTATATACTTCAATTTGGTATTTGTCGTATTCATAAAGAACAAGTTCATCTTGTTCATTCCATTTTAATCCGACCTTTTCTCCAGGAGCGAGTGGTTTCGGTTCTTCTACATATTCGGTTGGTGATACAACTCCAGGTTCAGAAGAGAAAACATAAGAACTCACTGTCTCTACTTTCCATACTGGTCGTAGTCCAAGGGAATCAACGCTGAAAACAGCCTCATCTTTATAACGTGAAATAATACCAGCTGGACCTTGCGCAAAATGGCCCCATGCTTCACGTATATACGTATATAAATCTTGTAAATGCGGTTCATAAAGTTTAATTTCATTAATAATTGGTGGGAATAGTATATCCATTGCTTCAAATAAACTGTAGTCGTATTGAACAAGTAGGGTTTCTAGGGTGCGGTTTAAATCTTGGGAGTCACTTCCCCCAACAGTAAGTGGAACATGAATCATGTCAGCTTGATCGCGTAATTTTGCAATTGTGTTAATTTCACCATTATGTCCGAGAATGCTAAATGGTTGTACACGAAAAAAATTAGATAATGTATTAGTAGAATAGCGGTTATGTCCTAGTGTCATAGTTGAAGCGATAAGTGGATGTTGTAAATCATTGTAATAGGCAACAAGTGTATCCCCAGCACCTAGAACTTTATATACAACATGGTCACGACTTAATGAAGCAACATGAATCGCTTCGTTTTCCTCTATTTTTATCGTTACTGAAAATAATGTTTGCTCAATATTTTCAACTTTATTTTCTGCGATAAGAGCAACTTGCCAAAATAAAGGTTCTTCCTGTTTACCAAGTGGACCGAGTGCATCGGAATTTATTACATCATCACTTTCAAAAATAATAGTAAAATTTTCGTTATTTAATTGCGTACGAATATGATTTTTTAAATTAACGATATTTGCGTTTTTGTTTAGAAAAAAATGTCCAACGATAAAGTGGGGATGATCCACAATCGTTGGATTGTATCCGTTATTTTTCAGCTTTTCATTCCAAAGTGCTTTTGGGACATCAATGTGAATTCCGATACCATCTCCTTCACCATTAATGAAACCAGCTCGATGATTCATTTTGACAAGTGATTGTATGCAAAGGTCGATGTTTTCTTTTGTAGGAATTTTTCGTTTCTCCATAACGGAAACGATTCCACACGCATCATGTTCTGCATTTTTATAATCTCGAAATAAAGACGGTGTCCATGTATTTGTTTTATTGAGCATCCGTCAATCCCCCCTCTTATTGAAGTTTGAATAATCTTACTATTCAAGGCGTGAGCAGCCTTATATACAAGGATAGTAAGGATATAAAATAAAAATAAAACAGATAATTATGAATAATTATACTATTAATGAGGGATTTATGAAATAGAAAAAAGGAAAAAAGAAAGATGTGCTTTCTTTTTTCCTTTTAATGACGGGATTATTTATTATCCGCTAAAGCAGCAAATGCTCTGCCTACAGCTTCAATTGTATATTCAATATCTTCTTTTGTATGTTCTGTCGTTAAGAACCATGCTTCGTATTTAGAAGGTGCTAAGTTAACTCCTTCTTGAAGCATAAGCTTGAAGAATTTACCGAACCTTTCACCGTCTGTATCTTGTGCTGCATCGTAATCTTCAATTGTATTTGTTGTGAAGTATACAGTTAAAGCACCTTTTAGTCGGTTTAATGTAATATCGATATTATGTTTTGCAGCTTGCTCTAAAATTCCCTTTTCAAGCATCGCACCAAGTTCATCTAATTTCTCATAAAGACCTTCTTGTTGAAGAACTTCTAGACAAGCGATACCGGATGCCATAGAAGCAGGATTTCCTGCCATTGTACCAGCTTGATATGCAGGTCCGAGCGGAGCAACTTGTTCCATAATTTCTTTCTTACCACCATAAGCACCGATCGGAAGTCCGCCGCCAATAACTTTACCAAGCGCTGTTAAGTCTGGTGTTACGCCAAGTAAGTCTTGAGCACCACCGTACATAAAGCGGAAAGCAGTAATAACTTCATCATAAATTACTAGTGCACCAGCTTCGTGAACAAGTTCATTCACTTTCTCAAGGAAGCCAGGTTTTGGCTCTACAATACCGAAGTTTCCAACAATCGGTTCTACAAGGATAGCTGCTACTTCATGTCCCCATTTATCTAAAGCTTCTTTTAAAGTTTCTACATTATTAAATGGAACGGTAATAACTTCTTGAGCGATACTTTGTGGTACACCGGCTGAGTCAGGAGTTCCTAGCGTAGAAGGGCCAGATCCAGCTGCTACAAGTACTAAATCAGAATGACCGTGGTAACAACCAGCAAATTTCATAATTTTTGTGCGGCCTGTGTAAGCACGAGCGACGCGAATTGTTGTCATTACTGATTCAGTACCAGAGTTTACGAAGCGGACTTTATCTAATGCAGGCATTGCTTCTTTTAACATTTTTGCGAATTTTACTTCTAGTGCTGTTGGTGTTCCGTAAAGTACACCATTTTCAGCAGCTGTTGTAATTGCTTTTGTAATGTGCGGGTGAGCATGTCCAGTAATAATAGGACCGTATGCTGCTAAATAATCGATATATTTATTTCCGTCTACATCCCAGAAATAAGCACCTTTTCCACGTTCCATAGCAACAGGAGCGCCGCCGCCAACTGCTTTAAAAGAACGAGAAGGACTATTAACGCCGCCAACGATATGTTCTAAAGCTTCTTTATGTAATGCTTCTGATTTTGTGAATTTCACTACAATTCATCTCCTTACAAAAATCTATGTATTATTCTAACATGTTTTTCGAAAAGACGTATTGTTTGTGATAGAGAAGGCAGTTGGGTAAACTATTCGTTGTGACATTTAGGAAGGGGGTCCGATTATGAAATCGGTAATTGAGGTACAAGGGTTACGTAAAGAATTTACAGCCTATTCAAGTCGTCCGGGATTAAAGGGTGCTTTTCGCGATTTATTAAATCGTAATTATAAAATAGTACCAGCAGTAAATGATGTATCTTTTACTGTGAAACAAGGTGAAATGGTTGGGTATATAGGTGAGAACGGTGCTGGTAAATCAACAACTATTAAAATGCTTACGGGGATTTTGACTCCGACATCAGGAGAAATTTTAGTAAATGGGATGAACCCGCATAAGCAGAGAGAAGAATTCGTAAGAACGATTGGTGTTGTTTTCGGTCAACGCTCACAACTTTGGTGGGATATTGCTGTACAAGAATCTTTTCGTTTATTAAAAAAAGTGTACGGTGTATCAGACGCTCAGTATAAAGAGCATATGGAACACGTGATTGAAACGTTAGATATTGGTCCTTTATTAGATAAGCCAGTTCGAAAGTTATCTCTAGGTCAAAGAATGCGTTGTGAATTAGCGGCAGCATTAATTCATAATCCACCGTTATTATTTTTAGATGAACCAACAATTGGGTTGGATGTTCTTGTGAAATTAAAAATACGTGAATTTTTAAAAGAAATGAATGAACGTTATAAAACAACAATCTTATTAACAACCCATGATATTACTGATATTGAAGCTTTATGTGAGCGCGTTATCATGCTGGATGAAGGAAATATTATGTATGACGGTTCTTTAAATAATCTTCGTACACAGTGGGGAGCAGAGAAGGAAATCCATTTTCAATTTATTGCACCAGTTTCCTATCAGGCTTTATCAATGGTTATGCCAGATAGTCATGTCGTTTGGTCGAAAGCGAAAGAGGAAAACGCGTGGGTTGCAAAAATACCGAATGAAGAAGTTATCATTTCAATGCTTATTTCTAAAGTAGTACAAGCCTTTCAAATTAAAGATTTAAAAATTAACGAAGTATCTACAGAGGAAATTATTCGTAACATTTATGAAGAAGGTATTAAACATGGGTAAGTACATTGAAATGATTCGGATTCGCTTTTTAATGATGCTTGCGTATCGTACAAACTATTATAGTGGGATTTTAATTTATACAATTAATATCGGTGCGTATTATTTTTTATGGCAAGCAATTTATAGTGGAAAAGAGAATATTGAAAGTTTATCTATTTCGCAAATGACTACTTATATCGCAATTGCGTGGATGGCACGTGCTTTTTATTTTAATAATATAGACAGGGAAATTGCGATGGAGATTCAAGAAGGACGTGTAGCAGTAGAACTCATTCGTCCATATAACTATTTAGGCATGAAAGTGATGCAAGGTCTTGGTGAAGGAATATTTCGTTTTGCTTTCTTTTCAATTCCAGGTATGGTTATCGTTACCTTATTATTTTCATTGCAAATTACAACGAATTTTCAAACGTGGTTATATTTCTTCTTATCTTTAATATTTAGTTTTATTATTAATACACAAATTAATTTAATGACGGGAATGCTCACGTTCTTCCTATTTAATAATAGTGGAATTATGTATGCGAAACGTGTCGTTATTGATTTATTTTCAGGTCTATTATTACCAATTAGTTTTTATCCGTTATGGGCCCAAAAGGCAATGATGTTTTTACCGTTTCAGGCAATTAGTTATATTCCGAGTATGATTTTTTCAGAAGGTATACAAGGAAGTAAATTGTATGAGGCATTATTATTCCAAGTAATTTGGGCAATTGTACTTATTATTCCAATTGTACTCATGTGGAGAACGGCGAGAAAACGTCTAATTGTACAAGGGGGATGATGAGATGATATATATAAACCTATTTTTGCAATATGCAAGCCAATATATAAAAACAAAATTGGAGTATCGGGGCGATTTTATCGTTGGATTACTTTCTGATTTAGCACTACAGGCTGTTAATTTAATCTTTATTCTCGTTGTGTTTGGGCATACACAAGCATTAAAGGGCTGGAGTAGAGAAGAAGTAATCTTTATTTATGGTTTCTTTTTAGTGCCGTTTGCCATTTTCTCAGCTTTCTTTAACATATGGGACTTTAATGATCGTTACATTATTAAAGGAGAAATGGATCGTATATTAACGAGACCGATTCATAGTTTATTTCAAATTATATTAGAAAGAATGGAACTGGAATCTTTAATTGGAGCGATTACAGGAATAATTGTAATGGGATATGCAGCAGTGGAGCTGCAATTATCTTTTTACTGGTACGATTTCTTCTTATTCTTACTGATGGTAGGAGGAGGAGCACTTGTATACGGAGGGATATTTGTTACGCTTGCGAGCCTTGGTTTTTGGTCGGATGCGAAAAGTTCAATTATGCCGCTAATGTATAACATAGGTAACTATGGTCGCTATCCTGTTAACATTTATAACCGTGTGATTCGCTTCATTTTAACGTTTGTTTTACCATTTGCGTTTGTCGGAGTGTATCCAGCAGCATACTTTTTAAGAAAAACAGAGTGGAATAGCTATGCATTTGCAACACCATTCGTTGGTGTTATCTGTTTTACGATTGCAATTACTCTTTGGAATCAAGGGGTAAAAAGGTACCGTGGTGCTGGGAATTAATTATAGAAGCTTGTTTGTTTCTAAGGGATAAATCCAATGGCCGTCTCATACATATAAAATGAGGTGGAGGACATGTTATGGGGATTTATTCTATTAATTGCAGCAATTGCTATTTTGAGAAGTGTCCAATTGTTATGGAGTTCATATTCAGATTCTAGGCGTTTCTTTTCGCTTTATAATTTAGCCTCCTTATTTTTAATTTATACAACGGTATTGATTGCGTTTGGGTTAAGTTATGTTGTATTAGAAGAAATGGGTTTTGCAGTTTTGAAAGAAGATGGAGAAAGTTTGCATGCCCAATCTTTTCAACTTGTAGAAATTTGCTTATATTTTAGCGCAGTTACTTTATTGTCCGTTGGGTACGGTGATATAGCTCCGATTGGAATAGGGAGATGGATTGCGATTGCAGAAGCGCTAATTGGATATACATTACCGTTTGCTTTTGTAATGAGGTCTGTAATAGACAATGAAAAATAAGATAGCATTTGATATAGTAAAAGAAAAGAGTAGGAGTGATAACAATGATCACAGTAGGAGAAATGGCTCCAGAATTTACATTAGAGGGAAGTAACGGGGAACAAGTTCGCTTAGCTGATTTTCGTGGTAAAAACGTAGTGCTATATTTTTATCCGAAAGATATGACTCCAGGGTGTACAACTGAAGCATGTGATTTTCGCGATGCGTATGGATTATTTCAAGAGAAAGATACAGTTATTCTTGGTGTAAGTCCTGATTCAGCGAACAGACATCTGAAATTCATTGAGAAGCATGAGCTTCCATTTGTACTTTTAGTAGATGAAGATCATAAGGTAGCGGAATTATACGACGTTTGGAAATTGAAAAAGAACTTTGGAAAAGAGTATATGGGAATCGAGCGTTCTACATTCCTTATTAATAAAGACGGTGAGCTTGTAAAAGAGTGGCGTAAAGTGAAAGTGAAGGGACATACTGAAGAGGTTCTTTCTTATATAAAGTAAATTCATTGTGGAGATAAAATATATAGAAGTAAGGCGAGTGTCTATACATATTTTATCGTCTTACATAAAGTGAAGTGTAGGGCATACCTCCTCAGATGATAGTATTCCAAGTGCGATTATGTCGCACTTTTTTTCTATGTAAATGTATAGAAAATGGGGAAGGATATATAAGAATAAGGCTATATACAAAAATAAACCACATACTTATAGTAGAAATATTGACGATTTATAAGAAAAGGAGTACACTCTTTATAAGAATTATAAAATAATAATCCGTATAGAATCGGGGTGCATGACGGTGGTCAAAGAAGAATTAAAAGAAGCGCTAGAAATGCTGAAAAATACGGGTGTACGCATTACTCCACAGCGTCATGCTATTTTAGAGTACCTTGTGGAATCTATGACGCACCCAACAGCGGATGACATTTATAAAGCATTAGAAGGTAAGTTTCCAAATATGAGTGTTGCAACTGTCTATAATAACTTACGTGTATTTAAAGAGGTTGGACTTGTAAAGGAATTAACTTATGGAGACGCTTCAAGTAGATTTGATTATGTTACAAGTCAACATTATCATGTGATTTGCGAAAAATGTGGTAAGATTGTTGATTTTCCTTATGGAGGTTTGGAACAGCTTGAAGAGGAAGCTGCGAAAACGACAGGCTTCGTTATTAATAGTCATCGCTTAGAAATTTATGGCGTTTGTCCAGAGTGTCATAAGGCGTAATATATAATAAAGAAAGAGGGAGACGTAAACGTCTCCCTCTTTCTTTATTATATATGGGAATTACGTTAGGTTCAGGAGGATTTAAAACGTTCAGTGAAGAACCTAAAATTAAAACTAAACGTTAAAAGGTGATTTCTTTGTTAAGAAATCACCTTTTAACGTTTAGTTTTGTAAGGGCACATTGTACCTATATATGCCTATGATTTATAGCTCTTCTTATTATATTTTTCATCAAATTCTTTTCCTTCTAGATTTCGATCCATTGTTAAAGGTTGGTTGCAATGCATACATGCGTCGACACGACCGAGCATTTTGGTCGGCTTATCGCAGCTTGGACAAATAATTTGTACAGTTTTAGTAGATAACATGCCAATCCAAAAGTAAACGACAGTACTAGCGATAACAGCTAAAAAGCCAACCATCATAAATGTCGTCATAATAATAATGTTTTCACGGAAAAAGACACCTAAGTATGCAATGAAGAGGCCGATAAATACTAAACTTAATGCAAAGGTCCGGATTTTATTGATTTTGTTTGAATACTTAATGCTCATTCTCACCACTCCCCTATAACAATAATATAACATAAAATTTAGAATTTTCACTCGTCCGTAAACGTGATAAACCGATAAGATATGAAATATGGAGTATAATGAAGAATGAAGGGAGGCTATAATGATTTTTGGAACATATTTTTAAAGTTTTAACGGGATGTGAAATTTTTTTGTAAAAAGTATTGACCCTTTATATACTGCATGATATATTAATAACCGTCGCTGATGCGGAAACGCAGAAAACGACAAAAAAGAAATTGAAAAACTTAGTTGACATCGAAAAAC
>NZ_JADAXF010000006.1:0-210839 GCF_019837435.1 Bacillus sp. 16GRE42 | reverse complement strand
TAATAAGGCTCGGTAGCTCAGTCGGTAGAGCAGAGGACTGAAAATCCTCGTGTCGGCGGTTCGATTCCGTCCCGAGCCACCATTTATCTTAATAATATACGCCGGCTTAGCTCAATTGGTAGAGCAACTGACTTGTAATCAGTAGGTTGGGGGTTCAAGTCCTCTAGCCGGCACCATGTAAGTTTCGGAGGGGTAGCGAAGTGGCTAAACGCGGCGGACTGTAAATCCGCTCCTTCGGGTTCGGCAGTTCGAATCTGCCCCCCTCCACCATTTACATAGGGGCATAGTTTAAAGGTAGAACTGAGGTCTCCAAAACCTCCAGTGTGGGTTCGATTCCTACTGCCCCTGCCAAATATATTTACACAACATGGCGGTTGTGGCGAAGTGGTTAACGCACCGGATTGTGGCTCCGGCATTCGTGGGTTCGATTCCCATCAGTCGCCCCATTTTTATTTTTAAAATTACAAATAATTTAATTGATACTTACATATAATTAAGTAAGAATTCGATGGGCTATAGCCAAGCGGTAAGGCAACGGACTTTGACTCCGTCATGCGCTGGTTCGAATCCAGCTAGCCCAGCCATTTTTGCGGAAGTAGTTCAGTGGTAGAATACAACCTTGCCAAGGTTGGGGTCGCGGGTTCGAATCCCGTCTTCCGCTCCAATAAAATTTAACATGGCGGCATAGCCAAGTGGTAAGGCAGAGGTCTGCAAAACCTTTACCACCGGTTCAAATCCGGTTGCCGCCTTTCTTTTGTGCCGATGTGGCGGAATTGGCAGACGCGCACGACTCAAAATCGTGTTCCTTCGGGAGTGTCGGTTCGACCCCGACCATCGGTATCATGAACGGCGAAAAAAACTCTATACAATTAGTATAGAGTTTTTTTGTATTTTCTTTTCATTATATGACAAAATAAGTACAAAAAGTGTACGGTGAGTAGACTGCGAAACATTAAAAGGATAAAAACAAACATTCATTTTTATCCTTTTAATTGTGATATTCTATAAAATTCCAGCAAAATATTGTATATACAATATTCCCTTCGAGCACTCTAGAGAGAATTTCTCCACCCGGGTGACATGAAGTTAAATCCGACAGCACCAGTAGATATTAGTACATTATCAACGGTTAAGTTTGTAATTTCTAAAAACCTCTTTTTAAACTCTTCTTTGTTGTACTTGTACATAGTTGAGTGGCACGCCCACATGTGCGTTGAAGTACTCAACCAATCTCCTAATTCCTTTAATTCAGGAAATGATTCAAATTGAATTGGTTCATCTAATTTCATGAATCTCACTTGATAGATAGTTGGGTTTAGCTTTTCTCCTATCCCTTTAAGACCATGTGCTTTTTTCTCATTTGAATGTGTCATAATTACTCTCCCCTATGTTTTCTTCAAATTTTTTCCTATTTTAATTATACAGCAATAGAAAGTAATTAAGGAAATATTATGGGAATCGGTGATGTAAAAAGACTCTAACAGAAATGTTAGAGTCTTTTTTGTTAAATTATGTTACCTGATTCTAAAATTCGTAATAAACGTAGGAATTCATGTATAATATAACTTGCGGATAGAACAAAATGATAGTAATTTATATTATGTCTGTAATATGAATCAAAAATGAACTTTTTATATTTCTTTTAAAAATGTGTTGAATACACGTTATATTTTATATTAATATTTTTATGTAGATTTAAAACGGGAAAGAGAGTGGAAAGTATGGGTCGTAAATGGAATAATATTAAAGAAAAAAAAGCATCAAAAGATGCAAATACAAGCCGTATATACGCGAAATTTGGACGTGAGATTTATGTGGCAGCAAAACAAGGCGAGCCAGATCCAGAATCAAACCAAGCGCTTAGAGTTGTATTAGAACGTGCGAAAACATACAACGTACCAAGAACAATTATTGATCGTGCAGTTGAAAAGGCAAAAGGCGGTTCAGAAGAAAATTATGACGAGCTTCGTTATGAAGGATTCGGACCAAACGGATCTATGGTAATTGTAGATACACTTACAAATAACGTAAACCGTACTGCAGCAGATGTACGAGCTGCATTCAGCAAAAACAGTGGTAACATGGGTGTAAACGGTTCTGTAGCTTACATGTTTGATGCGACAGCTGTTATCGGTCTTGAAGGTAAAACATCAGATGAAGTTCTTGAAATTTTAATGGAAGCAGATGTTGATGCACGTGACATTCTAGAAGAAGAAGATTCTGTTATCGTGTATGCTGAACCTGATCAATTCCATTCCGTACAATCTGCACTTAAAGATGCTGGTGTTGAAGAATTCACAGTTGCAGAATTAACAATGCTTGCACAAAGTGATGTAGAACTTCCTGAAGATGCTCAAGTACAATTTGAAAAAATGGTTGATGCATTAGAAGATTTAGAAGATGTGCAACAAGTTTACCACAACGTAGACTTAGGAGAATAATACGATAGAAGCCCTGCCCGTTTAACGGATAGGGGCTTTTTTTATGAAGTTAATTAAGTTGATGAATTAGTAAAGGTATTTTGTTGTAGACAGGGAATATGCTTATAGGGATATATGAAATAATCATTATTTCTAGGAGGTTTAATATGGAACATAAAACACCAAAGCATATTGTTGCTGTAGCAGGTTATTTAACAAATGAAAAAGATGAAGTGTTATTAGCTAAAGTACATTGGCGATCGGATACGTGGGAGTTGCCAGGAGGACAGGTGGAAGAAGGAGAAGCGCTCGATCAAGCAGTTTGTAGGGAAATGTTTGAGGAAACGGGTTTAACGGTGAAGCCTATTGGAATTACAGGGGTTTATTATAATGCCTCTATGCATATTTTGGCTGTTGTTTTTAAAGTGGCATATGTGAGCGGTGAAATAAAAATTCAACCTGAAGAAATACAAGAGGCTAAATTTGTTGCTTTAAATGAAGAGAACATAGATGAGTATATAACGCGTCCTCATATGAAATCCAGAACGCTTGATGCGATGAGAGCAACACATTGTATTCCGTACGAAACGTGGGAAGTGCAGCCGTATAATTTAATAGGTAGATTGTAAAGAAAAGAGTAGCTGGTTTGAGATACAATCAAATCACTACTCTTTTTTGTATACTGTTTAAGAAAAAGGTCAAAATAATAATAGTGCTAGTGTTGATTTTTAGAACGTTTGTTCTGTATAATGTATGATATATTGTATACATTTAGATTACTAGATACTTACAAATATATATATTTGTAGATGATATAATGAAAATAGGGTGTTTTAATAGGAGAGTATAGGCTTAAGGTATACTCTGCTATTGGTTTAGCATAATCTATATTCAATATTTCAGATGAATAGTAGATAAAAAAAGACTGTGATACAATACTTTTTTATACCTTACAATGATGTAAGGTATGTGTAAGAGAAATCGATGGGATGTTTTTTTACAACAAGGTATTCTTAAAGTAAGAGTTATATGCTGTGTGGAAAAGAGGTGTTCAAGATGAAAGAACGAGTATTATCTAGGGTGAACTATCATCAAAAAGTTGCATTAAATCCAATGACTAAATTCTTTTATAAAGCCATTATTTTATTATTATTGTTAAGTTGTACATTATTATTCGTTGGAAATGTAATGATCGAGCAAAGTGATATTAGTAAATTACATGTACCGGCTAAGTTAGAGGTGCCCGAATCATTAACACATGCATTTATTGCGACAGAAGATAAAAGGTTTTATCATCATAACGGTTTAGATTATATAGCGATTGTCAGAGCGTCTGTTGAGAATATAAAGGCTGGTGGTGTTGTGCAAGGCGGAAGCACAATTACACAGCAGTTATCCAAAAATGCTTTTTTAACGAATGAACGTACATTTTCTCGTAAGTGGAAAGAGATTTTCTATACGAAAAAAATTGAACGTACATTTACGAAGGATGAAATTTTAAAATTGTATGTAAGTAATATTTATTACGGAGAAGGAGCATGGGGAATTGAAAAAGCGGCAAACCTTTACTTCGGTAAAAAGGTGGACCAATTAACGCTGGCTGAAAGTGCAATGATGGCTGCTGTAGTAAAAGCACCTGCTTATTACTCACCTGCACAAAATTATGATAAGGCCGTAGAGAGACGAAATGTCGTTTTGAGATTGATGGAGAAGGAAGGCTATATCAATCATGATGAGTATGTGCAAGCAGTTAGTGAGAAATTAGTAATTCGTCATGATATAAAAACAGAGCAGTCGATGTTAAATAATGCACGTGAAAAAGCAGTAAGCTAAGTGAAGTTCCTACATAGGAGCTTCTTTTTTTTGAATAAATTGTGACAAATCGTGACACAATATCGTCACAATTATTGTATTTTTGTAATTTATGTGAGCGTGTTCATTGCGTGACGTATATAAGTGTTGATATTATGTGTAGTGTGTACAATGCTGTATACAGAATATGAATTTAAAGAGGAATGTATATGAAATCAAATAAACTCATGGCTCTTGGTGTAGTTTTTTCTATCGCAGTATTGATTGTAATCGGAACAATTGCGTATAGCATCATAAATGACAAAAAAGATAAAGGGAATGAGATGTTTGCTTATTCCACACAACAATCTTTAGGGAAAGATGATGCACCAGTTAAGGTAGTTGAATTTGGAGACTTCAAATGTCCTGCGTGTCGTACTTGGGATGTAACAGTATTACCACGATTAAAAGAAGAGTATATTGATAAAGGTAAAGTGCAGTTATATTTTATTAACTTCCCGTTCATCGGAAAAGACTCTGATTTAGGCGCAGCAGCTGGTGAGGCAATTTATAAACAAGATCAAGATTCATTCTGGACTTTCTATGATGAGATTTATCAAAGTCAAAAGAAAGATACGGAAGAATGGATTACAGAAGAATTACTTCTTAACATTGTGAAAGAGAAGCTTCCGAAAGTTGATGTAGAACAATTTAAGAAAGATTTACACAGTAAAGAAATAAAAGAAAAAGTACGTAAAGATTCAGATCGTGCTCAAAAATTAAAAGTTCAAGGTGCTCCTTCAGTATACATAAACGGAAATCTTGCAAACCCTGATTTCGATAGTATGAAGAAGGCGATTGATAAAGAATTGAAAAAGTGATGAGCTACTCATCACTTTTTCGACTTTTTTCGATAAAATTCTTGCTTCCGTTTTTTTTACATGCTATACTACCTTACATAAGTTATTCTAATATCTTATATTTATTTCATATTTGCGGGTGTAGTTTAGTGGTAAAACAAGAGCCTTCCAAGCTCTGGTCGAGAGTTCGATTCTCTTCACCCGCTCCAAATTTTATTAAATGTTTTTCTATAAATTGTTATCAACGCAGTGTTTCGTTTCTAAGATAAACGAGGCATTGCGTTTTTTAATGTTTGAAAAGCATAATTGTATGCGAAAATAAAAGTAAAGAATAGTATTCCAAAAGTGAATTGCTAACCAATATAGTCGTTACATAAGAGATGGATTCATCTGAGGAGGCGATTAAGAATGGATTTTGAACAATTAAAGCAAGATGTCATTGCGTATAGTAAAACAATTGGTATAGATAAAATAGGCTTTGCTAGTGCTTCACCATTTGAGGAATTAAAGCAGAGGTTAATCCAGCAACAACAATTAAATTATCAATCGGGATTTGAAGAGTCTGATATAGAAAAAAGAACGAACCCACAGCTTCTACTACCTGGTGCAAAATCAATTATTGCGATTGCATTAGCGTATCCTTCAAAATTAAAAAATGCACCATTAAGTAAGCGTGGAGAACGCCGGGGGATTTTTTGTCGTGCCTCTTGGGGACAAGATTATCATCTTGTTTTACGAGATCGTTTGCAAAAATTAGAAGCATACTTAATCGAAAAACTTCCCGAGATAGAAGTTAAGTCAATGGTTGATACGGGTGAATTAAGTGATCGAGCTGTTTCGGAGCGTGCCGGCATTGGATGGAGCGGTAAGAATTGCGCTATTATTACACCTGAATTTGGTTCGTATGTATATTTAGGAGAAATCATTACAAACGTTCCGTTCCCACCAGACCAGCCAATAGAAGATCAATGTGGAAGTTGTACAAAATGTATTGATATTTGTCCTACAGGTGCTTTAATACAAGGAGGACAGTTAGACTCGAAGAAATGTATTGCATTTTTAACACAGACGAAAGGGTTCCTACCGGAAGAATATCGCGAAAAAATAGGTAATCGTATTTATGGATGTGATACGTGTCAGACTGTTTGTCCGAAAAATAAAGGAATGGATTTTCATAACCACCCTGAGATGGAACCAGATCCTGAGTTAGTTAAGCCCTTATTAACACCACTTTTAACAATTAGTAATCGTGATTTTAAAGAGAAATATGGAATTATGTCTGGTTCATGGAGAGGTAAAAAGCCGTTGCAACGAAATGCAATTTTGGCACTTGCGCATTTTAAAGAGGCATCAGCAATTCCTGATTTAATTGGTGTTATGAAAGACGATCCAAGACCGGTACTTCGCGGAACAGCAGCATGGGCACTTGGGAAAATTGGTGGAGATGGCGTGGGCGAAGCTATTGAAAAAGCGATGCAACGTGAGAAAGATGAAGAGGTTCTTCATGAAATGAATCGCGGCCTTGAATTGTTAGCTCAGAAAAAAGAGTAGATAATATCTCCCTTTTTCATATTGTAATATGGGAGGGAGACGAAATGGTTGTAAAAATAAATATTGAAAAGCAAGTACAACAATTTTTAGCATATGTAACAGAGAAACGAACAAATGTAGATGGTATTGCTGAAGATTTATTACAAGTAGCACAGAGAAAGAAACAATTGTTTCAAAAGCGTAATGCAGAGATAGTGAAAGCAACTGCGGATGTTTCTTTCATGAGACAATTAAATAATAGCAATCATCAAGAAATTGATTATCAAATACATTTTAAATATTTAATTAAGCATAAAGAATTATTTTATATCGAAGAGGAACAACTAAAACGAAGAGTTTGTTTAAATAATAGCCGGGTAATAGGTGATTATGCTATTGAAGTGCCAGAAGCAGTTGGAATGAGTGAGACGTTAGAAAGGGAAGTTACAAAAGAGAAGTACGGTTCCTATCAGTACAACCGTTTAGAGGCAGTTAAATATGCAGAGCGTTGGTGGGATGATCGAAATCCTGTATATCGTAATTTCCCTGATAATTGTACGAATTTTATTTCTCAATGTCTTCATACTGGAGAAGTACCAATGAATGGATATCCTAATATTCGTAAAGGATGGTGGCAAAGGGAGAATCAGTGGAGTTGGAGCTGGGCTGTCGCACACTCTTTTTATTGGTATTTGTCAGGTGCTACAACTGGGCTTCGAGCAGAAGCAGTAGAAAGACCAGAGGACCTTATTCTTGGTGATGTCATTGCTTATGATTTCGAGGATGATGGTAGGTGGAATCATACGACGATTGTAGTAGCCAAAGACGCAGATGGTATGCCACTTGTGAATGCACATTCAGCAAATAGCCGTCGGCGTTATTGGAACTATGAAGATTCTAGTAAATATACACCACAAATGAAATATAAATTCTTTCACATTATTAATGGGTAGAGATTTTTCGCTCAAGTGGTATAATACGTAGTAGACAAAAAACAGAGGTGAATATCGCGTGGGAGTACATGTTGTTTTATATCAACCAGAAATTCCAGCAAATACAGGGAATATTGCTCGTACTTGTGCAGCAACTGGAACAGAATTACATTTGATTAGACCGCTTGGATTTTCAACGGATGATAAAATGTTAAAGCGTGCAGGATTAGATTATTGGCAGCACGTGAAAGTTACGTATTATGATTCAATTGAAGAATTTTATGAGAAAAATAAAGACGGTGAATTCTTCTATTTAACAAAGTATGGCGAGAAAGCTCATACAGCGTTTGATTATAGCAAACGTGAGAAGGATTACTATTTTGTATTTGGAAGAGAAACAAACGGCTTACCAGCTAATGTAATCGAAGAAAATTTCGATCATTGTTTACGTATTCCAATGACTGATAAAGTGCGCTCATTAAATTTATCTAATACAGCAGCTATTTTAATTTATGAAGCATTCCGTCAACAAAATTATCCGGGATTAGATTTAGAAATTGTTTATTAAAAGTCGCCATATGGCGACTTTTTTTCTAAAAATAAAAATAATATGTAATCATACATTTAAAAAAGGGTACATATTCATATAGAATGGGATATATGAATAAAAATAGATTAGACGGGTTGAGATAAATATGAAGGAACAATATAATAATCAAAATACCTTTTTAAGTATGATAGATATGGATTTAATAAGAAGAGGACTATTACATGCTATTCAAGATTTAGTATTTATTGTGAAAGTTATGGATGAGGAAACCTTTAAATATATTTATGTAAATAAGATAGGTATGGATTATGCGAAGCTAAGCGAAGAATGTTATGGAAAAACGTTTGCTGAAGTATTATCAGAAGATACGGCGGAAATATTACAAGTGCAATATGCAAAAGTAGCGAGCGAAGCGAAAGCACATACCTTTTGTGATGTAGTTAGTTTACCAAAGGGTGAGTTACATTATGAATCTTCACTTAATCCTGTATTCGACGAAGAAGGAGTATGTCAGTTTATTATTTGTATTACGAGGGATATCACAGCTCAGATTGAGGAAAAGGCAGAGATAGAGGAAAAACAAATGTTGTTTAAGTCGTTATTAGAATATAATAATGACTCCATTATATCTATGGATTCTATAGGTAGAATTACATATGCAAATCCAGCAACGTATGAAATATTTGGATATCGATATGAAGAATTACATAATAAATTTATTTTTGAATTTATTAATAAAGAATATGAAAAAGATTTTCAAATTATATTTAAAGGAGCCCTGCAAGGAAGGGCAAAACAAATTGTTTCAAAGAAATATGTTCATAAAGAAGGGTACGAGCTCTATATTTCTTTGAGAACTATTCCGATTATTGTGAACGCCGAAATTGTTGGGGTATATATTGTTACGAGGGATGTTACAAGACAAGTATTGAATGAAATGCGAACAGAATATTTAGCTTATTATGACCAATTAACGGGATTAATGAATAGAATTTCATGTGCAAATAAGTTAAATGTTTTTTTTAATGATAATACAGAGTTTGCGCTTGTTTTTATAGATTTAGATGAATTTCACCTTATTAATGATACTTTTGGTCATAAAGAAGGAGATAAAGTATTACAAAAAGTTACAGAATGTTTAAGCAGTTTTCAAATAGACGGTATGCACTTATTTAGAGAACACGATGATCAATTTGTTATGTTAATAGAAAATATAACGAAAGAACGTGTAGAGATAGTTGCAAAAAGAATACTAAAAAAGATTAGTGAACATTTTGTAATCGAAGAAGAGGACGTCTATTTAAGTGCGTCAATCGGAATTGTAATGGCTCCAACAGATGGAGAGGATGAAAAAATATTATTCCAAAGAGTTGATGCTGCTTTGGAAAAAGCAAAAGAAAAAGGAAAAGGGCATTATCAGTTTTATTGCAGTGGATTAGATTGTGAGCGTGAACAAAGATTTATAATAGAAAACCAATTGCATCGGGCTATAGAAAAAAATGAATTCTGCTTGTATTATCAGCCACAAATGAATATTGAAACGAAAAAAATAGCGAGTATGGAAGCTTTAATAAGGTGGGAGAATAAAGAATTGGGATTTGTCTCTCCCAATCAATTTATTCCGCTAGCAGAAAGAACAGGATTTATTATTAAGCTTGATGAATGGGTAGTAAATGAAGTGTGTCGGCAAATAAGTGAATGGTTAAATAAAGGATATGAAGTTGTCCCGATTGCAGTTAATATTTCAGCCAGGCACTTTCGCTCGATTACATTAATAGAGATGATTACACGGGCTTTACATAAGTACAATGTACCAGCTCATCTATTAGCGATAGAGGTTACAGAAGGGGCCCTTATGCATAAAGACATATCAAAAAGAGTATTGCTACAATTAAAAGAACAAAATTTAAAGATTCATTTAGATGATTTTGGGACGGGATATTCATCTTTAAGTTATTTAAAAACGTATCCAATTGATACGTTGAAAATCGATCGTTCTTTTATGGAAGGTATACATGTGGATGAACGTGATACGAATATTACAGCTGCAATTATTCATTTGGCTCATACTTTGGAATTGAATGTAATTGCAGAAGGTGTAGAAAAAGCGGAACAAATACAATTTTTGAAGGAAAAGAATGTGAAGTTTGTGCAAGGTTATTATTATAGCCGACCTTTATCAAAATATGATGTGGAAAATGTGTATTATAAATGATTGATAAAAAAAGTGATGTGCTAAGAAGCACATCACTTTTTATGTGTACCGGGTTTATCATTGTAACCAGATGTGAAAATAGCTGTAAGAAATGTGAGTGATACACCTAAAATTAATAATAATTTCATACTAATATCCCTCCTATTTTTCAGTTTACGAATCTTAAATATGAATCAAAATGTATGTAAGGTTCTTGGAAGAAAAGAATTTATTTAAAATGAATAGAGGTGTAAAAACTTTAATACCTATATTATACAGAATTTTCTTTGAATTTTGGAGAGAATTTTATAGCAATACTGTATATTTCATTTTGATTTAAAGAATGTTTAAGGACATCCTAGCATACCTTTTATAATAATCCGATTGAACAAGGAGATGGGGGAGGAGCTATAATGGATATTCTAAAAAAGATTGAACAGCATCGAGCAGCAGAAGAACGGTTACAATGGGAAGGTACGTTTGCGGAGTATTTGGAGCTTGTGAAGGAAAGACCATGGGTGGCTCAAACAGCACACTCTCGCATTTACAATATGATAAAAGATGCTGGAATCGAAGAAGTAGATGGTAGAAGAAAGTATAACTTCTTTAGTAATCAGCTATTTGGATTAGAGGATGCTTTAGAACGTCTTGTGGAGGAATATTTTCATCCATCTGCAAAACGATTAGATGTTAGAAAACGTATTTTATTATTAATGGGTCCTGTTAGTGGAGGGAAATCAACATTAGTTACGATGTTGAAACGAGGATTAGAAACATATTCACGAACAGATCGAGGAGCAATTTTTGCAATTAAAGGCTGCCCAATGCATGAAGATCCACTTCATTTAATTCCGCATCATTTACGGGATGATTTCTTTGGTGAGTATGGAGTTAGAATTGAAGGGAATTTATCGCCACTAAACGTAATGCGTCTAGAGCAAGAATATGGTTCAAGAATTGAGGATGTAGTTGTAGAGCGTATTTTCTTCTCGGAAGATCGCCGTACAGGGATTGGTACATTTAGCCCGTCTGATCCTAAATCACAAGATATCGCCGATTTAACAGGTAGTCTGGACTTTTCAACAATCGCAGAATATGGTTCAGAATCAGATCCACGAGCGTATCGCTTCGATGGAGAATTGAATAAGGCAAACCGTGGGATGATGGAATTCCAAGAGATGCTAAAATGCGACGAGAAGTTTTTATGGCATTTATTATCGCTTACGCAAGAAGGGAATTTCAAAGCGGGAAGATTTGCGCTTATTTCAGCAGATGAATTAATTGTAGCGCATACGAATGAAACGGAGTATCGTTCCTTCATAGCAAACAAGAAAAATGAAGCATTGCACTCAAGAATTATTGTAATGCCAGTTCCATACAATTTACGAGTTAGTGAAGAAGAACATATTTATGAAAAAATGATTCGTGAAAGTGATGTATCCAATGTGCATATTGCACCGCACACACTTCGCGTTGCAGCAATGTTTACGATTTTAACGCGTTTAAAAGATCCGAAGCGTCCGGATATTGATTTAATTAAAAAGATGCGTTTATATGATGGAGAAACGGTAGAAGGTTATAATGCGATTGATGTAGAGGAGCTGCAACGTGAATATCAAGATGAAGGTATGAGAGGTATTGATCCTCGTTATGTTATTAATCGAATTTCCTCTACAATTATTCGAAAAGAGGTACCATCTATTAACGCATTAGATGTACTTAGATCGCTCAAAGACGGGTTGGATCAGCATCCGTCAATTAGTAATGAAGATCGAGAGCGTTATATGAATTTCATCTCATTAGCGAGAAAAGAATATGATGAAATTGCGAAGAAAGAAGTACAAAAAGCATTCGTGTATTCATATGAAGAATCAGCGAAGACACTTATGGATAATTACTTAGATAACGTTGAAGCATATTGCAATAAATCGAAATTACGTGATCCATTAACAGGTGAAGAAATGAGTCCAGATGAAAAGCTAATGCGCTCAATTGAAGAGCAAATTGGAATTTCAGAAAATGCTAAGAAAGCATTCCGTGAAGAAATTTTAATTCGCATTTCTGCTTATGCGCGTAAAGGAAAACGCTTTGATTATAATTCACATGAACGTCTTCGTGAAGCGATTCAGAAAAAACTATTTGCTGATTTAAAAGATATAGTGAAAATTACAACATCAACGAAAACGCCAGACGAAAATCAGCTTAAGAAAATCAATGATGTTGTTGCACGCTTAATTGATGAGCACGGCTATAATTCCTCATCTGCGAATGAATTATTACGCTATGTAGGTAGTCTGCTAAACCGATAGTTTGATAACAAAACGCTGTCTCTTGTATTTTGCGGGACAGCGTTTTATTATCCATTTATATGTGTAAAGTGTCATACCTTGTCCAAATGTAATAAATTAAGATGCAATTTCATGAATTTATTGTCAATTATTTTTACAATATGCATATGATAGAGTAACCAACCATTCATACGAAAAAAGCCAACACAATACAATATGTTGCAAAGTGTAAATGTGTGCAACTATGCATTGTGTTTCTTTCTTATCAACGGCTGAATATTTCTTTCTAGTATGTGAGTGGCAAAATTTTGTTTAGGATGCTCGGAGTATTATATGAAAAACGTTATATATGTTTATGGGATGAATTTCGATGGGCAGTTATCTTTCATTCTAGCTTGCACAGTATAAAACAAAATTTCTAGCTTACTGTTCATAGGGGAAGACAATTACAGTAAGGAGGGAAAGAAATGGGTGAAGAAAACCAACCAAATTATACGATTTCACAGGAAAACTGGTCCCTCCATCGCAAAGGATATGACGACCAACAACGCCATCAAGAAAAAGTACAAGAGGCAATTAAGAATAATTTACCCGATCTTGTAACAGAAGAAAGCATAGTTATGTCTAATGGTAAGGATGTTGTAAAAATACCGATTCGTTCTTTAGATGAATATAAGATTAGGTACAATTATGATAAAAACAAACACGTTGGGCAAGGAAATGGTGACAGCAAAGTTGGTGATGTCGTTGCGAGAGATGGATCAGGTGGTCAAAAGCAAAAAGGACCAGGAAAAGGGCAAGGAGCAGGGGATACGGCTGGAGAAGATTATTATGAAGCTGAAGTCTCTATTCTAGAATTAGAGCAAGCGTTTTTCAAAGAATTAGAGCTGCCTAATTTAAAGAGAAAAGAAATAGATGAAAACCGGATTGAACATGTTGAATTTAATGACATTAGAAAGACTGGATTATGGGGAAATATCGATAAGAAACGAACGATGATATCCGCATATAAACGAAATGCGATGCGTGGTAAAGCCTCTTTTCATCCGATTCACCAAGAAGATTTAAAGTTCCGTACTTGGAATGAAGTATTAAAGCCAGATTCAAAAGCTGTTGTATTAGCGATGATGGATACGAGTGGATCGATGGGAATATGGGAGAAATATATGGCACGTAGCTTCTTTTTCTGGATGACAAGATTTCTACGAACGAAGTATGAAACGGTAGATATTGAGTTTATTGCTCATCATACGGAGGCGAAAGTCGTTACAGAGGAAGAGTTTTTCTCAAAAGGAGAAAGTGGCGGAACGATCTGTTCTTCTGTATACAAAAAAGCACTCGAGCTAATTGATAATAAATACTCACCAGACCGCTATAATATTTATCCATTCCATTTTTCAGACGGTGATAATTTAACATCAGATAATGCTAGATGTGTAAAACTTGTTGAAGAGTTAATGAAGAAGTGTAATATGTTTGGATATGGGGAAGTGAACCAGTACAACCGCCATAGTACCCTCATGTCAGCCTATAAAAATATTAAAGATGAGAATTTTAGATATTATATTTTAAAGCAAAAAGCAGACGTATTCCATGCGATGAAGAGCTTTTTTAAAGAAGAATCCGGAGAAAAAATGGCATAACCCCCTTAAAAAGGGGTTATTTTTTTGTTAACTTTTTATTTTTTTAGTTGACAATGATAATGAAAATCATTATCATTTATTCGAGATATGATTACATTTAGATTTATATATTTCGGAGGAGATGTAAAGTTGAAAAAAAATAAAAGAAAACATATAAATGCGATGTTAGTGGCGGCAGCTTTAGCGCTACCGTTTGCTGCGTATTCAACACCTGCTTTAGCAGCGGTAGCAATTGAGGCTAATAAAAAGGGATATGCTTTAGAAGATGGTACATATGATGCTGTTATGAAAGCATATAAAGATAAAACGAATGAGGAGTCTATGGCAACTGTTTATATAAAGAATCCTAAATTAACGATTGAGAATGGAAAGAAAATTGTAACGGCAACGTTAAGTGATAGTGATTTCTTCAAATACTTTAAAACAGAAGATATTCATACTCCTGGTGTGTTTCATGATGTAAAAGTAATATCAGAAGATAAAAAGAAAAATGGAACGAAAGTGATTCAGTTTGAAGTAGGAGAATTAGGAAAAAGATATAATATGCAAATGCATATTTATATTCCGACAATGGCCTATGATAATAAATATCAAGTGCAGTTTGAAGTAAATGCTTTAAATTTAGAAAATAATGTTCCAGAAAAGCAAAAAGAAAATAAAGAGGATAAAGTGGATCAACAAGATGAAAATGCAAATGTAATAGTTGATAAGAAATTACAACAGCATATTAATAAATATAATTTAGAGAGAAAAAATATAAATGAACCTATAACGAAGGAAGATTTATTACAAATTAAAATATTATCCATATACTCAGGTGAGGGGATAAATGAAATAGCTGGTTTAGAATATATGACAAACTTAGAGAAGTTGACATTAAGAGAGTCTAATGTAACAGACATATCTGTTATCTCGGGATTGAGACATTTGAAATATTTAGATTTATCCTCTAATCCAATTGAAAGTATTCAACCCGTTTCTAAGCTAGAGAATCTTGACATGCTCTTTTTAAGAGATAACAAAATTGCAGATCTTACACCGTTAAGTCAAATGAAAAAGATTAAAATATTAGATTTAATTGGTAATAATATAAAGGATCTTACACCATTATTTACAGTGTTATCGTTAGAAGAAGTATACTTAGCAAATAATCAAATTAGTAATCTTTCGGGTATTGAGAAGTTAAAGAATGTGAAACTACTATGGATAGGAAATAATAAAATTAGTGATGTTGAGCCTATTAGTAAAATGAGTAATCTTATTGAACTAGAAATTGCTGATAGTGAAATAAAAGATATATCATCATTATCTAAATTAGTAAAAATACAAGTATTGAATTTAGAAGAGAATTATATCTCTGATATATCGCCACTGAGTAATTTAACAAATTTACATGAGGTAAATCTTGGAGCGAATGAAATTTCTGACATAAAGTCTGTTGAGGAATTGGGTAAGCGAACTTCAATAGATATTCAAAGACAAAAAATCTTTTTAGATGAAGCAAGCGTAGATGAAGAAATAAAAATTCCAGTATACAATTTTAAAGGAGAGCCACTTCAAAATATTAAATTGAAAAATGAAGGGGCTACGCTGAGTAACGGATTTATAAAATGGAATAGTCCTGGAGAAAAAATATATGAATTTAAACTAGATACGAATCCTGCTGAAAGTAAAATAAGGTTTAATGGGATGGTCGTACAGAATATAGTTGAAAAACAAAAAGAAAGTGAAAATTTGATTCTTGATAAAACTTTACAACAACATATTAATAAAGAGAATTTAGGTAGAGAGAATTTAAACACTCCTATCACAAAAGAAGATTTATTACAGATTAAAAAATTAGAGATACTTAAAGAAAAAGAAAAAGAGATAAAAGATATAACCGGTTTAGAGTACATGACGAACTTAGAAAACCTCACTTTAGAAGGAGTAGGCCTGAAAAATATTGAGTTCATCTCAAACTTGAAACAATTGAACGATGTAAATGTATCTTATAATCAAATTGAAGATGTAACACCGTTATCTTCATTGAAAAATTTACAATGGTTAAATCTTACAGATAATCGTATTAAAGATGTAACGGTTCTTGGCTCAATGTTAGACTTACTTAGTTTAAAATTAGCTGAAAATGAGATTCGTGATGTAAGGCCGTTAATACAATTAGGTCAGTGGGGAACAATTGATGTTAGAAGGCAAAAGGTCATTTTGGATGCTGCAGAAATAAATAAAGAAGTGACAATTCCTGTATATAATTTAGAAGGAGAGCCAATTGAAAAGATTACACTAAAGAGTGAAGGTGGAACGCTTACTGATGAGGGAATCATTTGGAATACTTTAGGAGAAAAAATATATGAATTTGATTTAGATGCAGATCATTATGAGACTGGCATATTATATAGTGGCATTGTCATGCAGAATATAGTAGAAAAATTAATACCGAAAGAAGAAGTAAAAGAACCAACGAAAGAAGTTGAAGAAGCGAAAGAAGAAGTAAAAGAACCAACGAAAGAAGTTGAAGAAGCGAAAGAAGAAGTAAAAGAACCAACAAAAGAAGTTGAAGAAACAAAAGAAGAAGTGAAAGAACCGGTAAAAGAAGTTGAAGAAACAAAAGAAGAAGTGAAAGAACCGGTAAAAGAAGTTGAAGAAACAAAAGAAGAAGTGAAAGAACCGGTAAAAGAAGTTGAAGAAACAAAAGAAGAAGTGAAAGAGCCGGTAAAAGAAGTTGAAGAAACAAAAGAAGAAGTAAAAGAGCCAACGAAAGAAGCTGAAGAAGTAAAAGAATCAGCAACAGGATTGGATCAAGAGCCAAAAGAGAATAATCAAGTTGTTGAAAAAGAGGGAAGAAAAGCAGACACATTAAATAAACAACATACTAATAAGTCAGAGGAAGGCAAGAAATCTTTACCATCAACAGGCGGTGAAGCTAGCACATCGACTTTACTTTCTGGAATAACACTTGTTCTTTCCACCCTAAGTATGTTCGTATTTAGAAAGAGATTATTTAAGAAATAAATAACGTTTAATCTTATTATTAGATATAACTAATTTTTGCTTTTTCGAGAGGACATTATCATGGCAGTTTCATTAGAAACATGTATATGATGATGTCTTTTTTTATGAGAGAAGGATATTGCTGGGCATTTCTAAGTGTATTAGAAATGGAAGAAAGCAGATTATTGGCGGGAGATAAAGGTTGATTTGTTCACGATATATACAAATTGTAGGAAGAAATAATATGAAATATTGCATTTTATATTGTTGTATCTAGATTTTATGTTAAATTCTTCAAGGGAATATATAAATAGGGGGCAATGATATGAACAAGAAATCAAAGATTAATAAAGTGATGCTTAGTATTAGTACAATGGCGCTATCATTAGGAGCAATTCAAACGAATGTATCAGCAGAAGAAAAGGTACCATATAATGTATTGCATTCGAAACCAGTTGGAATAGAAAAACCAGTAGATGAGATTGGACATGTTTCTAAAGCAGAGGAAACATTATCGTTTCAAGAACGTTTAAAAGTAGGAGACTTTTCACAGCGACCAGCGTCTAGTATGAAGAGCTCAGAAGTAAAGCAAATGAAAGAAAGCTATTCAATGGCTGATTTAAACAAAATGAATAATCAAGAATTAGTTGAAACGATAGGAAGTATTAAATGGAATCAAATTACAGACTTATTCCAGTTCAATGAAGATGCAAAGGCCTTTTATAAAGACAAAGGGAAAATGCAAGCAGTTATAGATGAATTAGCTCATAGAGGTAGTACATTTACGAAAGATGATTCAAAAGGAATTCAAACGTTTACGGAAGTGTTACGTTCAGCTTTTTACCTCGCATTTTACAATAATGAATTAAGCGATTTAAATGAGAGAAGCTTCCAGGATAAATGTTTACCTGCTTTAAAAGCAATTGCAACCAATCCAAACTTTAAGCTTGGTACATATGAGCAAGATGCAGTCGTATCTGCATACGGTAAATTAATTAGTAATGCTTCAAGTGATGTGGAAACGGTTCAATACGCATCGAATATTTTAAAACAATACAATGATAATCTTCATACTTATGCAGACGATCGTATGAAAGGACAAGCTGTATACGATATGATGCAAGGTATTGATTATGATATGCAATCTTATTTATTTGAAACTCGTAAAGAGGCAAAAGATACAATGTGGTACGGGAAAATAGATGGATTTATTAGTGAAATAAATCGTATTGCTCTTTTAAATGAAGTAACACCAGAAAATAAGTGGCTCGTTAATAATGGAATTTATTTTGCTAGTCGTTTAGGGAAGTTTCATAGTAATCCAAATAAAGGTTTAGAGGTTGTTACACAAGCAATGCATATGTATCCGCGTTTAAGTGAGCCGTATTTTGTTGCAGTAGAACAAATTACAACAAATTATAACGGAAAAGATTATAGCGGTAATACGGTAGATTTAGAGACGATACGTAAAGAAGGAAAAGAACAGTACTTACCAAAAACGTATACATTCGACGATGGATCTATCGTATTTAAAACAGGAGATAAAGTATCAGAAGAAAAAATTAAGAGACTATACTGGGCTGCAAAGGAAGTAAAAGCACAGTATCATCGTGTAATTGGGAATGACAAAGCATTAGAGCCAGGTAATGCAGACGACGTATTAACGATAGTAATCTATAATACTCCAGACGAATATCAGTTAAACAGACAACTGTATGGATATGAAACAAACAACGGTGGCATTTATATAGAAGAAACAGGTACATTCTTTACATATGAGCGTACGCCAGAACAAAGTATTTATAGTTTAGAAGAGTTATTCCGTCATGAGTTTACTCATTATCTTCAAGGTAGATTTGAAGTGCCAGGTTTATTTGGAAGAGGAGATATGTATCAAAATGAGAGATTAACTTGGTTCCAAGAAGGAAATGCAGAATTTTTCGCAGGATCTACTCGTACAAATAATGTAGTACCGAGAAAGAGCATCATTAGTGGATTATCATCTGATCCTGCAAGCCGTTATACAGCAGAGCGCACATTATTTGCTAAATATGGTTCTTGGGATTTCTATAATTACTCGTTCGCATTGCAATCTTATTTATATACACATCAATTTGAAACATTTGATAAAATTCAAGATTTAATTCGTGCAAATGACGTGAAAAATTATGATGCCTATCGTGAGAATTTAAGTAAAGATTCTAAACTAAATAAAGAGTATCAAGAGTATATGCAACAGCTAATTGATAATCAAGATAAATATAATGTACCGGAAGTAGCAGATGATTATTTAGCTGAACATGCACCAAAATCGTTAACAGCAGTAGAGAAAGAAATTAGTGATACGTTGCCGATGAAAGAGGCAAAAATGACAAAACATAGCTCCCAATTCTTTAATACATTTACATTAGAAGGCACATTTACAGGTAGTGTAACAAAAGGTGAATCAGAAGACTGGAACGAAATGAGTAAACGAGTAAATGAAGCACTAGAACAACTGGCGCAAAAAGAATGGAGTGGCTACAAAACTGTTACAGCATACTTCGTCAATTATCGTGTGAATAGTTCAAATGAATTTGAATATGATGTAGTCTTCCACGGTATCGCAAAAGATGATGGAGAAAATAAAGCTCCAACGGTTAATATAAATGGACCTTATAATGGGCTTGTAAAAGAAGGAATTCAATTTAAAAGTGATGGCTCAAATGATGAAGATGGAAAAATTGTTTCTTATTTATGGGAATTTGGAGATGGCAGCACAAGTGCAGAAGTTAATCCAATACATGCATATGAAAGAGAAGGAATTTATAAAGTAGCGTTAAGAGTAAAAGATGATAAAGGTAAAGAGAGCAGAAACGAAACCACTGTTACGATTAAAGATGGAAGTTTAACAGAATTAGAACCAAATAATCGTCCAGAGGAAGCGAATCGTATTGGGCTAAACACTACTATAAAAGGTAGCCTTATCGGCGGAGATCACACCGATGTTTATACATTTAATGTAGCATCAACGAAAAATATCGATATTTCCGTTTTAAATGAGTATGGAATTGGGATGACATGGGTGCTTCACCATGAATCAGATATGCAAAATTATGCCGCTTACGGTCAAGCTAATGGAAATCATATAGAGGCAAAATTTAATGCAAAACCAGGTAAGTATTATTTGTATGTATATAAATATGATAATGGCGATGGAACGTACTCATTATCACTAAAATAAACGCTTTTCCAATGTATGTTTAACTTTACTTTTTGTGGAAAATAGTATATTATATAGATATATAATATATCGGTTATTTACTAGGAGGAGCCTGTCACAATAGGTTTCTCCTGTTCTTTTTTAGGGGCCTGTCTTACAGGCTTTTCTTTAAAGGGTAAATAACTGAAAATTAAGAACTATAATCTTTGAAAGAGGTGGGGCATACACATAACAAAAAAAGGGATTGTTTAAGAAAGGGGGATAAGAAATGGCTTTGTTTGGTTATCCACTTGAAACAATTTATTTATACGGATTTATTATTGCTACTATACTTACTGTTATTTATATCTTTTTTGGAGATATATTTGAATCCATATTTAGTTTTGGAGGCGGATCGGTATCCGTTGTTACTTTATTACTTAGTTTTTTCGCCATGTTATGTGGACTTAGTTATATAGGAGAATATTTATTTTCCTTTAATAGCATTCTTATTTTTGGGGCTGCATTTGCTATATCCTTTATTGGTGTCTTCATAATGAAAATATTAATTTTAAAGCCGATTGCAGAAGCAGAACAAAACACTGTGCAGCGTATGGATGAATTCATTGGTTGTAAGGGAGAGGTCATTACGACTATTCCTACAGAAGGGTTTGGTGAAGTATTAATTTCCTCCCAATTTGGAAACAATGCAATCCTAGCTAAAACAGTTGGAAAGAAAGATATTTCACAAGGAACGGAAGTTATTATCGAGGGAGTCCAAGATGGTGTTTTACTTGTACAGAACATCGCTTATTCTTTAAAGAAACCAAAATTATAAGGGGGAATTTACATGACGATTCCATTAATTATCGGTGGAGTATTACTCGCAATTTTAATTCTACTCATTTTAGTATTCATTACAAAGTATCGAACAGTTGGACCAGATGAAGCATTAATTGTTACTGGAAACTGGCTTGGTGGCGGGAAAAATGTAGTTACCACTGATGATGGAAAGAAGATTAAGATTATTCGTGGTGGCGGTACTTTCGTAGTTCCGATTATGCAAAGAGCAGAGCCTTTAAGTCTATTAAACTACAAATTAGAAGTGGGAACACGTGATACGTATACGAAACAAGGTGTACCGATTACAGTAAATGGTGTTTCTATTATTAAAGTAGGATCTACTATTGAAGAAGTTTCTACAGCAGCTGAACAATATTTAGGAAAAGAAACAGAAGAGTTGAAAATAGAAGCAAAAGAAGTTTTAGAAGGTCATCTACGTGCTATTTTATCTTCTATGACAGTAGAAGATGCCTATAGTAATAGAGAGCAATTCGCTCAAAAGGTACATGAAGTAGCTTCTACAGATTTAAAGAAGATGGGACTTCGCATCGTTTCCTTTACAATTAAAGAAATCATGGATAAGAACGGTTACTTAGATGCACTTGGTCAGCCACAAATTGCGATGGTTAAGCGTGATGCAACAGTTGCAAATGCAGAGCGTGAAAAAGAGGCACGAATTGAAAAAGCTCGTGCTGAGAAAGAAGCGAAAGAAGCTGAGTATCAACGTGATGCACAAATCGCTGAAGCTGAAAAACATAAAGAGTTAAAAGTACAATCTTATAAGAGAGACCAAGAACAAGCTCGCGCAGATGCAGATCTTTCCTATGAATTACAACAAGCAAAAGCGCAACAAGGTGTTACAGAAGAGCAAATGCGCGTTAAAATCATTGAGCGTGAAAAGCAAATTGAATTAGAAGAAAAAGAGATTGCGCGTCGTGAAAAGCAATATGATGCAGAAGTAAAGAAAAAGGCAGATGCAGATCGCTATGCTGTTGAACAATCAGCAGAAGCGGAAAAAGTAAAACAAATGAAAAAAGCAGATGCAGATCAATATAAAATTGAAGCGGAAGCAAGAGCACGTGCAGAAGAAGTTCGTGTAGAAGGTTTAGCGAAGGCGGAAATCGAAAAAGCGCAAGGTCAAGCAAAAGCAGAAGTACAAAAAGCACAAGGTACAGCGGAAGCAGATGTTATCAGATTAAAAGGTTTAGCAGAAGCGGAAGCGAAACAAAAAATTGCAGAGGCATTTGAGTTATATGGTCAAGCGGCAATTATGGATATGGTTCTTAACATGCTTCCAAGTTATGCGAAGGAAATTGCAAGCCCGCTTAGCAACATTGATAAAATTACAGTTGTCGATACAGGCGGTGGTGGTAAAAATAGCGGCGCCGGAAAAGTTGCAGGTTATGCGACTGATTTAATGGCAACGATGCAAGAAACATTAAAAGCTTCTTCTGGCATTGATTTAAAAGAGTTATTAGAAGGATTTGCTGGAAAAGGAGCAGTACAACAATTATCAAACGATAAACCTGTTGTATCTGTAGTAGAAGATGCGAAAAAAGAAGTAGAAAAAGATAAAGAATAGTAAAGCGGGAGGAACCTCTAGTAAGTGAGATACTAGAGGTTCTTCAGTGAATTATAATATTTCGAATAATATACATTTTTATATATTGTTTTAATTATTTAATTTATATAGAATGAAAAAGGTATGTATCAACTCTTCAATAGAGAAAGAGATAGAGAGTCGCATTGATACATTTGAATCGTATGATTTATATAAAGAAATTAAATGTAAAAAAATTACATTTAAAACGGTATGGAGGGGTAGAAATATGTTTCAAGGGAAATTAAGGAGTAGTAGTTTAAAAGCAAAGTTACTTGTATCATTTGTTATGATTTTAATTCTTCCAAGTATTGTAATTGGTTGGACGTCTTATCAGCAGGCCAAGACGAATTTTAATGAAACGATTGTAAACTCGGCGAAAGATAATATAAAAATTTTGGATAATGTAATTAACAAGGAATTAGATAGTAAAAAAGTAGATGCAACTTATTTTACGAAATTATTCACACACTCAAGTTACCAAGCAGACCAAATTCAAAACATCCAAAATAAACTAGAAGAATACAACAAATTACATCCAGAAATGGAAGCAATCTATACAGGATCTAGTAATGGACAGTTTATTCAATCACCAGCTATTCAGATGCCAGACGGATATAATCCCACAGAAAGAGATTGGTATAAAGAGGCAGTGAAGAAAAGCGGAGAGGTAATTGTAACTGCTCCATATAAGTCACAAACGACAGGGAATATTGTTATTACACTAGCGAAACAAAATGAGGATAAAAGTGGCGTTCTTGGGATTGACTTAATAATTAATGATATTGTTACTACTTCCAAGATGGTTAATATCGGTAAGGAAGGGTATGTAGCAATATTTGATCAAGATAAAAATGTAGTAGCACACCCGAAAATGAAGCCGGGAGAGAAATTAGAAGAGAAACTTAGTAAGGAATTTTATAAACAGGAATCTGGTGATTTTCATTATTCATTAGAGGGTGAAGACCGTAATATTACTTTTAAAACGAATAAGAAAACTGGATGGAAAATAGCAGGAATTATGCCTTCAAAAGAAATTATTGAAGCAGCTGAACCTATTTTCTATAAAACGATAACTGTTATTGGTATTTCATTAATAATTGGCGGGATTTTAATTTACTTCATAATTGCTTCTATTATTAATCCGTTAAAACAACTTGTTATATCATCGAAAAAGATTAGTGAAGGCGATTTAACAGAATCTATTGCAGTTCATTCTAAAGATGAAATTGGACAGCTAGGAGAAAGCTTTAACGAGATGGCAGCATCATTACAGAATGTCATTTCCAATATAAATACTTCAGCAGGTCATGTAGCGGCATCTTCAGAAGAATTAACAGCTAGTATGAAGCAGACGAGTGAAGCGACGGAACAAATTACACAAGCGATAGAGCAAGTGTCGAGTGGAGCGGAAATACAAACGAAAGAAGTCGAAGAAGGCGCGACATTATTAGAAGAAGTTACAGAAGGAATTCAACGTGTGGCAGACAGTTCTTCATTAGTATCCACAGCATCTATGTATACGAAGAAAAAGGCTGAAGATGGTGGGAAGTTAGTTGAACAAACGGTGAATCAAATGCAATTAATCCATGAGTCTGTTTCACAATCAGATAAAGTGATTGTGTTGTTAGATGATAAATCGAAGCAAATTGGAGCAATCCTTGAGGTAATTCAACATATTGCAGAGCAGACAAATTTATTAGCATTAAATGCTGCAATTGAGGCTGCGAGAGCTGGAGAACAAGGAAGAGGATTTGCAATTGTAGCAGATGAAGTGCGAAAGTTAGCAGAACAATCAGGACAGTCTTCTACGGAAATTGGAAAATTAGTAAAAGAGATACAATTTGACATAAAAGAAACAGTAAGCTCTATGAAGCAAGTTGGAACAGAAGTACAATCAGGACTTGTAGTTGCAAATGAAACGAAGCAAAGCTTTACTGAAATATTGAAGTCTACAGATGATACAGTTGTACAAATTGATAGTATGGTAGAAGTAGCGAAACAAATGACAGTAGATGCAAAACAAGTTAGTGCATCTATTAATGAAATTGCAGCTACGATTGAAGAAAATGCAGCAAGCGTTCAAAATATTGCTGGTTCTTCAGAGGAACAATTAGCTTCAGTAGATGAAATCAATGCAGCAGCAGTTCATTTATCGCAAATGGCAGAAGAATTACAAGAGATGATTGGGAAATTTAAAGTGTAATAAAAAATGTTAAGAAACGAGGTAGTAATTGTATCTCGTTTCTTTTTTTTGTGAAGATAAAAATAAAGAAATATAGAGTAACCGTGTTATGATTAGGTGTAATTATAAAAGACTGTAAATTCGTTAAATTCTATCTTTAATTATGTTAGGGGAATGGTTTTGAAATTTAAAAAGTTAAAACTGCAACCGAGAATTACAATAACAATTAGTACACTTATTCTAGTCGTACTTCTATTAACAAGTTATTTATTTTATTACATATTGTCTGAAACGGTAGAAGAGCAAATTGGGAAACGGGCTTTGCATGTTGCGAAAACAGTTGCCGCTATACCTGAAATCCAGGAAGCTTTTCAAAAAGAAAACCCAGCTTCTATTATTCAGCCAATTGCAGAAAAAATTCGAATTGATACAGATGCTGACTTTATTGTAGTTGGAAATAAAGAGGGGATTCGGTATGCGCATCCTGAGCGAGATAAAATAGGAGAAGCAATGGTTGGTGGAGATAATAAAGGCGTTCTATTAGAAGGGAAGTCTTATGTTTCGAAAGCAACTGGATCATTAGGCCCTTCATTACGTGGCAAAGTTCCAATCCGTAATCAGGAAAATGAAATTATTGGCGTGGTGTCTGTTGGATTTTCAATGAATGATATTCATGGAGCGGTAGAAGTATATGGAAAGCGTGTATTTTGGATTACAGTAATAGGTCTTTTAATCGGGATAATTGGTTCTATATATTTAGCCGGAAGTATAAAAAGAATGATGTTTGGGATGGAGCCAGAAGAAATTTCATCTTTATATGAAGAGCATAGTACAGTGATTCAATCTGTACGTGAAGGGATTATTGTCATTGATCACAATGGCATGATTAGTTTAGTCAATCAAGCGGCTTATGATATTCTTTCGTTAGATGAACAGCGTAATATTATTGGAGAATTTATTTTAAATGTAATTCCTAATTCAACGATACTAGATGTACTTCAAACTGGTGAAGAACAGTTTGATCGTCAATTAAATATAAAAGGGCAGGCTGTTATTGCGAACCGTCTACCTATTAAAGTAAAGAATAAAGTAACTGGCGTTGTATCGAGTTTACGTTTGAAATCTGAAATGGATCAGTTAACGGCAGAGTTATCTCAGACGAAGCAATATACAGAGGCATTACGAGCGCAAACGCATGAATATAATAATTTGTTGTATACGCTTTCAGGTCTTATCCAGTTAGAATCATATGAAGATGCTTTAGAGCTTATTCATAAGGAAACAGCGGTATATCAAGATTTTGTTCAATTTATTATGAAGCGAATTCAAAATCCATGGTTAGGTGGAATTTTAATTGGATTCTATAATAGAGCACGAGAGTTAAAGATTGATTTTATGCTAGATCGAGAAAGTAGCTTAGATAAATTAAGCCCGCACATTGAGAGTAATTACGTCGTTTCTATTTTAGGAAATTTAATTACAAATGCATTTGAAGCAATTGAAAGAAATGAAGAGAATGATAAGAAGGTAAGGATGTTTGTAACTGATATTGGAGAAGAGATAGTAATTGAAGTGGAAGATTCAGGACAAGGGATTCATGATGAAGTCATTACTAGCATATTTTATAAAGGCTTCTCGACGAAAGAAGGCGGGAAACGAGGATATGGATTAGCAAAAGTGAAAGAGTTAGTAGAAGAGTTAAATGGAAGTATTGCAATCGAAAAAGGGGATTTAGGTGGTGCATTATTTATTATTGCATTACCAAAAGAGAGAGGCGAATTGTAATGGGTGAGGAGATTGAAGTATTGATTGTAGAAGATGATATTCGAATTGCGGACATTCATCGTCGTTTTACTGAAAAGATTGAGGGATTTAAAGTAATTGGAACAGCAACGACTGGAGAACAAGCGAAAGAATGGCTAGAGCTTGTGAAGCCACAGCTCGTTTTATTAGACGTGTACTTACCTGATATGCAAGGAACGGAACTTGTCACATATATTAGGCATAATTTGCATGATACAGATATTATTATGATTACAGCTGCATCGGAAACAGATGTAGTGAGGCACGCTCTACGAGGCGGAGTAACAGATTATATCGTAAAGCCACTTATGTTTGATCGATTTAGGGCGAGTTTGGAAAGTTACCAAAAAAAGATTTTGCAGTTAAAGAAAACTAATCAATTATCTATAGAGCAAATTGAACATTTATGGTCTCAAAGAGGCGTAAAGGGAAATGAAATAGAATATGCCCCGAAAGGGATAGATCCTTTAACTTTAGCAAAAATAAAAAAGCATATGTTAACAGTTGATGAAGAAGGTATTACGGCAGAAGTGTTAAGCTCAATGGTTGGGGTAAGCCGATCAACAGCGAGGCGCTATTTAGAGTATTTAATATCTGGAAAGAAAGTTCATGCGGAGCTTATATATGGGAGTGTAGGGAGACCAGAAAGAAGGTATTTTCTTGTTTCTTCATAACAAAAAAACAGTAGAGAATTACATTTCTTCTACTGTTTTTTCACGTCTTATATCGGAATAATTCCGATTACAATTCCCGTAATTAACATCACCATTGTCGTTCCAACAGCCCAAAGTAACGTAAAGCGTTGATGTTCACCAAAATCAACTTTGGCCATTCCGACTAATAAATACGTGGAGGCGACAAGAGGACTTAATAAGTGAACAGGTTGCCCGAGTAATGAAGCGCGTCCCATTTCAGCTGCACTAATTCCGTAAGCAGCGGCAGCTTTCGTTAAAATAGGTAGTACCCCGAAGTAAAATGCATCATTGGACATGAAAAATGTGAACGGCATACTAAGAAGAGCTGTAATAATCGGTAGTTGTGGTCCAAGAGCGTCAGGTATAAGAGTAACTACACTTTGAGCCATTGCATCTACCATTTTTGTTCCTGATAAAATACCAGTGAAAATTCCAGCGGCGAATACGAGAGAAACAACCGCTAATACGTTTCCAGCGTGAGAAGCAATACGTTCTTTCTGTTGTTCTAAGTTCGGATAGTTAAGCATAACAGCAATGGCGAAAGCGATTGTAAATAAAACAGGTAACGGCATAACTTCTAGTATGAGACAGACAAGTAAGGTAACAGTTAATAAAAAGTTAATCCATAGAAGTTTAGGGCGTTTATGAACGACAGCTTCTACTGTGGCAGCTTGCTCATCCATCGTTTGCATTTGTTTTAAATATTGTACATCCATAATTCCTAATCGTTTTCTTTCTTTTTTGCCAAGATAGTAAGCAACGAAAACGACCCAAATTGCACCAGCGATCATCCCTGGTATAAGTGGTGTAAAGAGCTCTGATGCGTCTAGTCCAAGAGCACTCATAACCCGAGCTGTCGGTCCGCCCCAAGGTGTAAGATTTGTCACTCCTGCTCCTAACATAACAACCCCAGCTAATATAAGTGGATTCATTCCAAGGCGTTTATATAGTGGGTACATTGCGGAAACAGTAATCATATACGTTGTTGTTCCATCCCCATCTAATGAAACGATAATCGTAAGAATCGCTGTACCAACAACTATTTTTAAAGGATCTCCTTTTACAAATTTCAAAATCCTACTAATGACGGGATCGAATAAACCGCTATCAATCATAATTCCAAAATACAAAATAGCAAACATAAGCATAATACCAGTAGGTGCTAGTTTTTGAATTCCTTCTAACATCATAGGTCCCATATCTGCATAAAAACCGCCGATTAATGCGAAAGTAATTGGAATTAATATTAATGCTACTAGTGCTGACATACGTTTCGTCATAATTAAAAACATAAAGACACATACCATCGCAAATCCAAGTAGTGCTAACATGTAATCTCCCCCTCAAAAATGATTGCGCTTTCAAAATGTAATGAAAATTCAGAAAAAGTGTTTTTTATTTATCATAAAAGTATTCATTCAAATGGTAAATAATTTGAAAAATAACATCATTAGAAGCATAATTTTTATTTTGGTCATTTTGTTCACGGTAGTTAATTTGAATTTTTAAAAAGTAAGCTGCTCTCCGTAAGAATGGTAGAATAAGATGAAAATATTGAAGTGTGAAATAGGGAGTAGATTTTATATGAAAACGAGAATTGAAAAGATTTATAGTTCTTATGAAGGAAAAGTAGAAGAGATTTTTGTTAATGAATCTTCTTACGTATATGAGTGGGAAAATTTAATGATGATTCGAAAAAATAACGGTGAGCTTGAAAAAGTTGCGGTTGGTATTAGTGGAAATATAAGATTAGTAAATGTAGTTGCTGGGCAGCAAATTAATACAGATACATTATTAGTTAAGTTAGAAGATGATTTATTAATTACAGGTTGTGAATGATGAGAGATGTGTAGAAATGGCTACACATCTTTTTTGGTCTTTATATTACAAAAAGTACATTATTTTTTCACAAATCTCACACAACTTTTTGATATGCTCCTTGTGGAAGATACGGTTAGGGAGGAAGTAAAATGAGAACAAAGTATGTGACACTTGCTATATGCTTATTCTTTGTCTTTACAATAGTAGGATGTGGTAAGAAACAAGTAGAGGCTGTAGCAATTGATGAGAAACATGATAAGTGTGATATTTGCCAAATTGGGGTAATGGATAATCAATTTGCAACAGAAGTCATTTTAGAAAATGGAAAAGCGTTAAAGTTTGATGATATCGGTTGTATGTATAAATGGATGGAGATTAATCCAGGAGAAAAGACGAAAGAAAAATTTGTTCGAGATTATGATTCGAAAGAGTGGATTTCATTAGAAGATGCGACTTACGTATATGATAAAACAATAACGACACCGATGGCTTATAATGTCATTTCATTTGAAAATAAAAAGGATGCAGAGAGTTTTGTGTCTAACTATAAAGGGAAAGTTCTTTCATATAAAGAGCTAGCAGAGCATAAATGGGAAATGAATAAAGAGATGATGGGGAACCCGAAAAAGGGAAATCACGGTGGTCATCATTAATACTAAAAAAAGACAACTACATAAGTTGTCTTTTTTTAGTATTACTCAGGTGCAAATATAGAAAAGGTGTAAAATTTTTAGAAGAACGGTTACAATGGAATATAGTAACCTAAAGCAATTATTTATGTACTTTTTAGAAATGTATACAAATGCGGTAAAATCGTGCTAAACTAATTGCTTCATAATGTTAATGATGAGGCCATCAGGCACATCATTCCAATAGGTTGAGAAACATAGTATAGGTTTTAAGATAATCCGATTAAAGAAGGAATATAAAGGGCTTATGGATAAATGTACTCAAGAAGAGTTATTGTATGTGATGGAGGAATGGTTAAGAAAACATTATCTTTCATAGGAGCTGTAGTTGTGAGAAAACAAAAAATTTTATTATGTATGTTATTAGGACTTTTAATGACGGTAGTGGCTTGCGATAAGCAAGAGGAGCCAGAATCGAAACCGGTTCATGTGAAAAACGAAAAGAAAAAAGAAAAGCATAAAGAACAGGAAGAACCTAAAGAAGAAAAAAGTATAAATTTAATGGACAAACAGTTGCTACTTTCTGCGACTCTTGGTGACACGGAAACAGCTATGAAGTTGATTCAAGATGGAGCTAATATAAACGTAGAAGGTGACAACGGAGAAACTCCTATCCTTGCAGCAACGTATCAAAATCATGTAGAGACAGTTAAAGCATTAATTGGTGCAGGTGCTAATATTGAAAGTAAAGATGAGAAACAAAGTAATCCATTTCTTTATGCAAGTAGAGAAGGATATACAGACATTGTAAAGCTACTAATTAATGCAGGGGTTAATACGAAAGAAATTACTAAATCAGGTGGAACAGCACTCATTTCTGCATCTGAACGTGGCCATATAGAGGTTGTAAAAGAATTGTTAGAGCATACAGATATTGATGTGAATTATAGAAATGCTCGTGGTGGAACGGCTTTAGTAGAAGCAATCGTATTAGGAAACGGTAGTGAAAATCATAAGAAAGTAATTCAAATGCTTATTGACCACGGGGCAGATGTAAATATGGCCAATAAGGAAAATATTACGCCACTGCAATATGCTGAAAAAAGAGGTTTTAAAGATATTGCAAATATGTTGAGGTTAGCTGGAGCGAATGAAGTCGTACAGCCACAACCACAACCAGTGGAATAACAAGATAAAGAAATAAAAAGTACGAAATAATCTCATTTAGATAGACAGAATGAAGAAGTCATTTAGTATGATGGATTCAGTAATGTGTATTTGAATGGGATTTTTGTTTTGGGCATGAAAAATAGATTATGAATGGTATATGGAGTAACTAAGGAGGATATAAATGAGGCTTTCAGAACTTGATTTAATAGCAATTCAGGTAGAGGTTTTATTTGTTCATAATCAAGTAGGAAAAATGAAATATGTAAATGAACAAGGGAATCCGAAAGCACCACGCTTTTTTCTTGGCAGAACTCGTGAAGGGAGTATAACGAGATATCATTGTGATCTGGATGATGGAACGGTAGGTAAGATTGAGAAATTAATTCGAGAACCTTCAAATCATATAGAGATAGCAAAGATCATTGATGTATTAAATGAAGAAAGAACAGTGAAAAATATTTGGATGGGCCCTGCTTTCATGTTCTCTAATAATTTACATAAGCCAACTAGAACAATACAGATAACAGGGAAGAATAAAGAGCTTTTGCGAGAAAATTTTCCTAATCTAATAGAACAGATGGAATGGAGGCAACCTTACTTTGCAATTGTAAAAAATGAAAAGGTAGTTTCTATATGTTGCAGTGCTAGGAGTACGCCTGTAGCTGCTGAGGCGAGTGTGGAAACTTTAGCGGAGTTTCAAGGGAATGGATATGGTACTGATGTTGTTACAGCCTGGGCGATATCAATACAAGAAGAAAAACGCATTCCACTTTATAGTACTTCTTGGGATAATTATGCTTCACAAGCAGTTGCGAGAAAACTAAAATTGATTAACTATGGAATGAATTTGCATATCACTTAAATTTTAAAAGTAGTTGTTTGCTGTTGGGGTTCATTCGTATATTTAGATTATTGTTAAAAAAATATGGTGAATATTAACATTCGATTAACACCTAATTAACAATCTATCAAAACTGACTTAATAAATGAGTAATATAGTAAAGGTAACAGAATAACTAGGGTAGAGAACATTTGAGAACACCCGCTTACATATAACGTGCCACTTTCTTAGGTGTGCTCTATTTCCTAGAGTTCAAATAAGGAGAAAGGTGTTCTATGTAAGTAGGTGTTTTTAGTTTGGATAAAAATAGAAAAGCTAGGTGGAACAAATGTTCAAAGAACCTTATATTGCGATAATAAAATATCGGAAAGGGTACAAAACATACAAAAAATTACCGAAAACAGTTTTTCTTATGACTGGTTCAATGCTGGAGTTACCAGAGCGTGTATATGAATTACAGAAGCATGGACATGATGTATTTCTTCATTGTGATTTTATACAAGGTTTAAATACAAATACAGAGGAAGCTCTTTTGTATATTCAAGATGTTATCGGGGCGCAGGGTATTATTTCAACAAAAGGTTCGACAATTCGAAATGCTAATAAAATTGGATTAAAAACGATTCAACGCATTTTTATTGTTGATACTTTATCTCTTACAAAATCAATTGAGAATTGTAAAACGACTAAAACGAATGCGGTAGAGATTATGCCTGGGATTATGCCTTCCATTATTAAGCGGTTAGCAGAGGAAATAGAATTTCCTATTATTGCAGGCGGACTGATTCAAACACGAGAAGATGCGGAAATTGCTATTCGTGCAGGAGCAAGTGCAATTTCAACGAGTCATTATGAAGTATGGATACAAGAAGAAAAAAGGAGTGCAATCTTGTGATTGAATTGAAAAATGTTTCAAAGGTGTATAAAAATGCGGAAGAGACAGCGGTTAAAGGTGTATCGGTTCACATTAAAAAGGGCGAGTTTTTTGTTTTAGTTGGACCTTCAGGATGCGGGAAAAGTACACTATTACGAATGATTGCTGGCTTAGAAGAGATTTCTTCGGGGGATTTAATTATTAATGAACATGTTGCAAATGATTTAGAGCCGAAAGACCGTAATCTATCAATGGTATTTCAAAATTATGCGCTATATCCACACTTATCTGTAGAAGAAAACATTTTATTCGGACTTAAGGTAAGAAAAGTACAAAAAGAAGAGCGACAAAAGCGATTAATGGAAGCAATTGAAATGGTAGGACTGAAAGAGTATGTAAAAATGAAGCCAGGACAATTATCAGGGGGACAAAGACAGCGTGTTGCGCTTGCTAGGGCGATCGTGAGTCAAGCACCAATTTGTTTAATGGATGAACCACTTTCGAATTTAGATGCGAAATTACGTGCGCAAATGAGGATTGAAATTAGAGAAATTCAGCAACGGTTAGGAATTACAATGATTTACGTTACTCACGATCAAATAGAAGCGATGACTATGGGAGATCGTATCATGGTCTTAAATAAAGGGAGCATACAGCAAGTTGGAACACCGCTTGATATATATAACGAACCAGCGAATGAATTTGTTGCAAGCTTTATAGGGTCTCCTTCGATGAATATAAATGATGGAGAAATGGACAAAGAAAAAGGTGTATTACATATAGGGGAATTGCAAATTCCATTATCTAATGGACTGTTAAAGCAATTACCAGAAGGAACAATTCGAATAGGCATGCGTCCTGAACATATTGAACTGTCTGAGGAAGGGCAAGAATTCACGTTACAATCTGTAGAAGTATTAGGGAACGAATCTATATTAAATTTCGCGGTAAATGGAATAACTTGGAGTGCAAAAGTCATTGGACAGCTACTCCTGAACAAAGGTGACAAAGTAAAATTATTATTCTCGCAAGATAAGTTATGCTTCTTTCACCAAAATACGAATGAACGATTAAAAGTGGTAGCTGAAGAAGAGTTGAAAGTGGTGGCGAAATAATGATTGAGGTAGGCAAGTTACCAGCACAAGCAAAAGTGTCAAAAAAGAAGAGTTTATGGAGTAAAACGAAAGATTTAAGAATAGGATTATTATTTTTGGCGCCATCTATTTTACTATTTTCGATTTTTCTTTTTTATCCATTATTTAGGACGATTTACTATAGCTTTTATTTAACAGATATACACGGAGAAGCTAATCTTTTCGTTGGCTTAGAAAATTATCAATACTTATTTTCTGATCCTGCTTTCTACAAAAGCATAAAGTCAACTTTATTATTTGTTGTATATACAGTGCCTACGAGTATTATATTCGCTTTATTTCTTGCATTGATTGCAAATGGAAAAGTAAGAGGTATTGGGTTATTCCGTGTGTTATTTTCTTCCACTATGGGAATATCAGTAGCTGCTAGTGCGGTGATTTGGCTATTTTTATTTCATCCAAGTGTCGGGTTATTTAATAATATATTAGCCTCTATGAATCTACCTGCAATCGCATGGTTAACGAGTCCAGATTGGGCATTGTTCTCTGTATCGGTTACAACGGTTTGGGTGAATACAGGATTTGCATTTTTAGTTATATTAGGTGGTTTACAAAATATTGATACGTCTTTATATGAGAGTGCATCTATAGATGGCGCTAGCTATTTATATAAGCTTCGCCGTGTTACATTACCGATGCTATCACCAACTTTATTCTTTATCGTGACAGTAACGTTAATTAGTGCGTTCCAAAGCTTTGGACAAATTGATATTTTAACGCACGGTGGACCAAATGATGCAACAAATTTAATTGTGTACTCGATTTATAAAGAGGCGTTTGTGAATCATCAATTTGGAACAGCAAGTGCACAAGCGATGATATTATTTGTTTTCATTTTCATTACTACATTACTTCAATTTAAGTTTGCTGAGAGAAAGGTGCATTATAAATGATCGTTAAACAGTGGAAACAAAATTTCCTATTATATATGCTGCTCATTATTAGTGCAGTAATGGTGTTTTTTCCTGTACTGTATGCGTTTTTAATAAGCTTTATGACACCAGATGATATTCAAATGAGAAGGCTATTTCCGACCCAATTTACTTTTGATAATTTTATTAATATTTTTCAAAAAGTACCGCTTTTGACATACTTGTATAACAGTTTAGTTGTATCGACAGTCGTTATGATTGGACAACTTATCGTATCAAGCTTAGCGGCTTATGCTTTTGTCTTTCTACAGTTTAAAGGAAGAAACCTTATTTTCTTCCTGTTTATTTCAACGATGCTTATTCCGTGGGAAGCAACGATGGTACCGAACTTTTTAACGATTCAAAACTTCGGTTGGATCAATAGCTTTGCTGGGATGACAGTGCCGTTTTTTGCAACAGCTTTCGGTATTTTCTTGTTACGTCAACATTTTATGACGCTTCCGAATGAACTGAAAGAAGCAGCCTTTATTGAAGGGATTGGAAATGTAAGGTTTTTATTTAGCGTCGTAATTCCGTATTGTAAAACGAGTTTTATTACGCTTGGAGTATATAGTTTTTTAACAACATGGAATATGTACTTATGGCCACTCTTAGTGACCACTGATGAAAAAGTAAGAACAGTTCAAATTGGTGTAAAGCAGCTTCAGTCTCAAGAAGTTGCAACTGATTGGGGAAGCGTAATGGCCGGTGTTACGGTTATTGTCATTCCAACACTGATTTTACTATTTGTAGGGCAAAAGCAATTACAACAAGGATTAACAAAAGGTGCAATTAAATAACCAAGAGAAGGTGAGATTAAAATGAGTTTAGTTAAAAAAGGTGCTGCTCTATTAATGGCAGCAACAATGGCATTATCTAGTGCCGCTTGTTCAAGTAGTAAAACGGAGGGGAAATCTGAAGCGCAGGCAAAAGTAGCACCAGTTGAAAAAAATGGTGATAAGACTGTAATTCGTTTTTGGCATGCGATGGGTGGAAAAACACAAGGCGTACTAGATGGGCTTGTTGCAGACTATAATAAGTCACAGAATAAATACGAGATAAAGGCAGAGTTCCAAGGGACATATGAAGAGTCTTTAACGAAATTTAGAACGATGTCTGCTACGAAAGAAGCGCCAGCTCTTGTTCAGTCGAGTGAAATTACAACAAAATATATGATTGATAGCAAAAAGATTACGCCAATTGATAGTTGGATAAAAAAAGATAAGTACGACACCTCAAAGTTGGAAAAAGCAATTACAAATTATTATTCAGTTGATGGAAAAATGTATTCTATGCCATTTAATTCATCTACACCAGTACTAATTTATAATAAAGATGCTTTCGCAAAGGCGGGCTTAGATCCAGAAAAAGCTCCGAAAACGTATGCGGAATTACAAGAAGCAGCGAAAAAGTTAACGATTAAAGAAGGCGGAAATGTAAAACAATATGGATTCTCCATGCTGAATTATGGTTGGTTCTTTGAAGAATTGTTAGCGACACAAGGTGCTTTATATGTAGATAACGAAAACGGTCGCAAAGATGCTGCAAAGAAGGCGGTATTTAACGATAAAGAAGGACAGAAAGTATTTGGAATGTTAGATGATTTAAATAAAGCTGGCGCACTTGGAAAATATGGAGCAAGTTGGGATGATATTCGTGCCGCGTTCCAGTCTGGACAAGTTGCTATGTATTTAGATTCTTCAGCTGGTGTTCGCGACTTAATTGATGCATCTAAGTTTAATGTAGGCGTGTCATATATTCCATATCCAGAGGATTCGAAACAAAATGGTGTTGTTATTGGCGGAGCATCATTATGGATGACGAATATGGTTTCAGAAGAAACACAACAAGGTGCTTGGGACTTTATGAAATATTTAACGAAGCCAGACGTACAAGCAAAATGGCATACTGCAACAGGCTATTTCTCTATTAATCCAGATGCATACAATGAACCATTAGTAAAAGAGCAATATGAAAAATATCCACAGCTAAAAGTAACAGTGGAACAATTACAAGCGACGAAGCAATCTCCAGCAACTCAAGGGGCTTTAATTAGTGTATTCCCAGAATCACGAGATGCAGTTGTAAAAGCATTAGAAGCAATGTATGACGGAAAGAATAGTAAAGAAGCGTTAGATGAAGCTGCCAAAGCAACTGATAGAGCAATTAGTATTTCAGCTCGTACGAGTCAAAAATAAGAAAAAGCCGTATCCGAAAAAGGATACGGCTTTTTCAAGGAGATAAGGGATCAAAAAAATGAAGAAGTCTTATCTCTTTTATATGAGTAAAGGGTCTAGAATGAATCTTGTCCTTTTCATTATTTGTTTAACTCCATTGCAACTTGTTTGCCATTTACGAAAACCTCTGCCACCGCTACTACAACTTCCATCACTTTTTTCATGTCTCATCTCTCCTTGTTTTTTGTTTCATTTCTTACTTTTAGTATAAGGAAATATAGCACTTGCAACTATCGAATTGGATGACAAGAGACTTACATTGTTGTAAGGACAATCGTTTTATTTGTAATAAATGTGATTTTGAATATGGATTCAGAAATTTCTGTTGTTTTGAACTATAATTAGAAAGAGAGTGGTTTAGAAAGAAGGGGGATAATATGAAAAGAATTCTTGTTATTAGTGATATTCATGGAGAAATAGAAAAGTTCGAACAGTTATTAGAAGAAGCTCAATATGATGCAAGACAGGATCAATTGATTTTATTAGGGGATTATGTAGATCGTGGTCCCAATGCGCGTGCTGTAATTGAAAAGGTAAAAGCGTTAAAAGAAGAGGGAGCCCTCGTTCTAAAGGGTAATCATGAAGATATGATGATTAAAGCGTTAACGACTGATGAAGAACGTTCATGGAACCATTGGGTAAAAAGGAATGGTGGAGATAAGACTTTATACAGCTATGGCTTTGTAGATGAAGATATTGTAGTTAATGAAGAAGCCTTCCAAAAACCAATTTTACAATCGCATGTTTTAGAGGAACATGTAAAATTTATTCAAGAATTAGATCATTACATTGAAACAGAAGAGTATATATTTGTACATGCCGGTGTTGAGCCATTGAAGCGAGTTTCGGAATGTGAACCATATACGTTAATGTGGATACGTAATGAGTTTCATAGTGGGTATAGTGGTGAAAAGGTTGTTGTATTTGGTCATACGGAAACAAAAACGTTTCATGGTAGTGAGAATTGTGGCGTGTATTTTGGGAGTAATCGTATTATAGGGATTGATGGCGGTGCTGTATATGGTGGCCAGTTAAATTGTTTAGAATTGCCGAGTAAAAAGGTGTACGTAGTAAAAAGTTGAAAGAGATAAGGGGAATCTTATTTCTTTCAATTTTTTATTAAGAAAAATTTAAGGAAGAATTTTTATAATAAATCTTTCAAATTTTATATTGAGAAAAACGTTAAAATATAATTATAAATAGGATTGAACGATATGGTGGAAGGTGAGAATATGCGCTTACTCGTAGTAGAAGATAATGCTTCTTTATTAGAGTCTATTGTCCAAATATTACGCGATGAATTTGAAGTAGATACAGCATTGAATGGAGAAGATGGATTATTTCTAGCATTACAAAATATATATGACGCCATTTTGCTTGATGTGATGATGCCAGAAATGGACGGTTTTGAAGTAATTCAAAAAATACGTGATGAAAAGATTGAAACACCAGTCCTATTTTTGACAGCGAGAGATTCTTTAGAAGATCGCGTGAAAGGCTTGGACTTTGGTGGGGATGACTATATCGTTAAGCCATTTCAGGCTCCAGAGTTAAAAGCGAGAATTCGTGCTTTATTACGACGAAGCGGTAGTTTAACAACAAAGCAGACTATTCGTTATAAAGGGATTGAACTGTTCGGAAAAGATAAAGACGTTCAAGTAGATGGACAAAGCATGAAGTTAACATTAAAACAATATGAGCTTCTAGAGTACCTTGTTCAAAATAGCGGAAAGATTTTAATGCGTGAACAAATTTTTGATCGTGTTTGGGGATTTGATTCAGATACGACAGTAGCAATTGTAGAAGTGTATGTACATCATTTACGTAAAAAATTAGAGCCATTCGGTTATCAGAAAGATATTCAAACTGTTCGAGGTATTGGATATATATTAAAAGAACAATGAAAAAGGGAAGCATGTTTCAGAAAACACGCATTCGATTGACTATATTGAATTCATTAGTATTTATTATCTTGATAGGTGTATTAGGCAGTATCATTTATTCATACACATATAATCGTATTTATAATGAAGTGGATCAATCTATAAAAATGAAGGCTCAGTTTGGAAAAAAATTTGATGCTAAAATATTACCAAGAAAACGTATGGAGAACATTAAAATTGGAGATCCCCGGATAACTAAAATAACTTGGAATGGGAAAGTAGTAGAGATAGAGGGAGATAACCATAAATTTCGTTCTAGCTTTGAAGGGAATTTGGATCAGTTTTTCCCAAAGAAGTTAGGGGATTTGCAAGATATTGAAGTGCAAGGACGATATTTTAGAACCTTTGCGTTTAAAGAAGATGGGAAAATAGTTCAAATTGTACGCGATACAACAGCTGAAGAAGAGATGCTAAATACTTTATTTTTAATTCTTGTTATAGGTTGTAGCGTAGGAAGTTTATGTGCAATAGGAATTGGCTTTTTCTTAGCTGGCAGGGCACTCATACCCATTCAAAATTCATGGGAAAAACAGCAGCAATTCGTTTCGGATGCATCACATGAATTAAGGACACCACTTGCAGTTATTCAATCAAAAACGGATGTGTTATTTCAGTCACCATCTGCGACAATAGAAGAAAAAGCGATGGATATTTCTACGATTTCAAAGGAGTGTAGACGGTTATCTAAGCTTGTAACTAATTTATTATTGTTAGCACGTTCGGATTCTAATCAAATTGAGATGGATAAGAAAACATTTGAAATGGATAAATTGTTAGAAGAAATAGTAGATCCATATAAGGAAATTGCTTCATATCAAGAAAAAGAGATGATATTGAAAGTAGAACATGACATATCATTTATGGGTGATAGAGAGAGAATTCATCAAATGATGGTCATATTGTTAGATAATGCGATGAAGTATACAAATGGGGGCGGGCATATTCAAATCGATTGTACGCAAACGAGCAGCTCAATTCGTATACGGGTGAAAGATGACGGGATAGGGGTTAAAGATGAGGACATCCCAAAATTATTTGATCGTTTTTATCAAGGTGATAAAGCGAGAAGTGCGTCAGAAGGAGCGGGATTAGGCCTTTCAATCGCAAATTGGATTGTAGAAAAGCATTATGGGAAAATATTAGTAGAGAGCAAATGGGGAGAGGGTACTTGTTTTGAAGTGAATTTCCCTAAAAACCAAAGAATATAAGTGAGAAGACGATCTTGTTTTTACAAGGTCGTCTTTTTTTAAGGGAAAGTTAAGAAACTATTTATAACATGTATGATATACAGAAAGTTCGCCCTATGAAGAAGCGATTATAAAAAGGTATTTGAGCAGATTATATCGATCATAATGTTATTTCGATTATGTATAGGGAATGATGGAAAAGAAAGTGTAAGAGGGAGGAATTAATTTTGAAAAAGAAAATGATGACGGTATTCACTATTGGAGTAATGAGCCTAAGCATATTAGGGGGTGCCTCTCCTTCTGAAACATCAAAAGGAAAGACAAATTACACGCAGCGCAGTAAAGAACAATTAAATAATGGGAAGATACATGCGGTGCATACAGAAGAAAAGGCGGAGAATCTAGGTATTGAAACAGAAGGGAAAGAACAAATTACGCTAGAAAAAGAAATTCATGAGACGGAAGTAGGAAGAGAAGCTGAACAGTTAGGAATTTCGATTGAAGGAAAAGACGTTGGAACTCTTTCAGAAGAAATCTATGAAACAAAAGTGAAGCAAGAAGCGTTAAAGCTAGGCATATCTATAGAGAATACAACGATTGTAAATTTAATTACTCAAATTAATACGATTAAAATTAGCGATGAAGCGGATAAATTAGGTATTTCGACAAATGGAAAAGAAATAGAGGACATTGCGGAAGAAATCTATGGAACGAAAGTAAGAGAGGAAGCAGGGAAGTTAGGTATTTCACAAAAAGGAAAAGAGATAGAAGCGTTAGCGCAAGAAGTGTACGAACAAAAAGTGCAGGAAGAAGCAAAAAAATATCAGATTGATTTGTATGGTAAAGATATATATCAAGTATTAAGCGAAATTAATGAACAAAAAGTGTTACAAATGGCAGATGAGCTTAATATGGATAAAACGAATATGAACGTTCAAGAATTAGCAGAAAAAATTAAAAAAAATCAGCCTGAAAAAGGAAAAGAACTAAATTTTGTACCGGTGATTCGCACGGATGCTGACGCGTTTTATTCTTATTTAACGAACTAAAAAGGGCGTGAGAGTGATACGGAGATGGAAGTGGTATATATGTATGGCTTTACTAGCTATAGCAGTATGGAATGTATATACAAATGGCATTACAAAGTATGTGGAGAAGTTAACATTCTTCAATATACAAAGCGGAAAAGAAGCAGATTTTAGTAATAATGATGAAAAGGTCATCTTATCAAATGTACCTTTAATTCAGCAATTACCAGAGCTAGATAGAGGCTGTGAAGTGACTAGCTTAGCGATGATGTTACAATATGCAGGCATTACAGTGGATAAGATGAAATTAGCAAATGAAATAAAGAAAGTTGATTTTATGAACGATGGTGTACGTGGGAATCCGAATGAAGGATTTGTAGGAAATATTTATACCTTTTCTGAATCTGGATATGGTGTATATCACGGACCACTTTTTCAATTAGCGAAAAAGTATTTACCTAATAAAGCTGTGGACTTAACAGGGAAGAGTATAGAAGAACTTTATAAGAGTGTAAAATCAGGACAACCGGTAGTTATGATTACGAATGCAACATTTGCGCCATTAGATGAAGATGAATTTACTACATGGGAAACAAATAGCGGAGATGTTTCTATTACGTATAATGAACATTGTGTAGTACTGATTGGATACGATGAAGAATTTGTATATATTCGGGATCCTCTCGAGGATAGCCTAGATGTAAAAGTGCCGAGAGGAAAATTTGAAAAGGCATGGATGCAAATGGGGAGTCAGGCGATTAGTTATGTGAAAAGCTCTAAATGAATTAGTAAGGAAATAGATGTAAGGAACTGTAAGAGGAGTTTTTGTGGGTGTTTTTTGTCAAGAAATAAGAGAACTTCAGCTTATTATATAAGCTGAAGTTCTCTTATTTTTTATGATTAAATCTTTAGAAGTAATGAATATGAAAAAATGCATAATTGACAAAAAAATTACATGTTATCATTATATATTGTTTTATATATGTTAATTGTATAAAATTACACAAGTATTCACATTACATAAAGGAGGCTTATTATGCAAAAAATATTTAACTGGGTTAAATGTATGAGTATCAAGAAAAAATTAATCATTTCATTTTTTCTTATTTTAACTATACCAGGACTTATTATCGGTGGTGTTTCATATCAAACTGCCAAAACAAATTTTGAACAACAAATTACAGGTAAAGCAAAGGAAAATATTTCTGTTTTAAATACTGTTATTTCTCAAAATATAGAAGAGAAATTTGTTGATGCGGCGTATTTTGCAGACGTCTTAACAGAGGATACATATCCAAACGGACAAGAAGAAATAGTAAGAACGAAGTTAGCGCAATATATAAAACTTCATCCAGAAGTAGAAGGTATTTATATTGGAACACAGACGGGAAAGTTTATAAGAGAACCATTTATCAAAATGGCTGATGGGTATAATCCAACAGATAGATCTTGGTATAAAGAAGCACATGAAAATAAAGGGAAAGTAATTGTTACTGCACCATATCAATCAGCATCTACTAAAAATATGGTAGTGACAATTGCTAAAGAAGTAAAAGATGGTAAAGGTGTTATAGGAATTAACTTAAATTTAGATAACATCTTAAAAATTTCCAAAATGATTAACATTGGTGAAAAAGGTTATGCAGTTATTCTAGATCAAAATAAGCAAATTGTTAGTCATCCATCTAGAAAACCAGGTGCAAAAGTTACTGATCCGTGGATTAAACCAATTTATGAAGAAAAACAAGGAAATGTGTCTTATACAGAACAAGGTGATAAAAAGAATTTAATCTTTGCAACAAATGAGAAAACAGGATGGAAAGTAGTTGGGGTTATGTTCGATGAAGAAATTACCCAAGCTGCGAATCCAGTGTTTTATAAAACTTTGATTGTCATTGCTATCGCTATTGTATTTGGTAGTGTATTAATTTATTTCATTACAAAGTCTATTACAAGACCATTAAGAAAAATAGCTGACTCGGCCCATAAAATTAGTAAGGGAGATTTGACAGAGAAAATTACAATCCATTCCAAGGATGATATAGGGAAATTAGGGAATTCATTTAATGAAATGTCTGCCTCTTTACAAGATGTGATTACTCAAATTAGTTTTTCAGCAGAACATGTCGCTGCATCGGCTGAAGAGTTAACAGCGAGCGTACAGCAAGCAAATGATGCGACAGATCAAATTACAATTGCAATGGAACAAGTATCAGGTGGGGCTGAATCACAAAGTCAAGGTGTTGAAGAAGGTGCGGCTACATTACAACAAGTAAATACAGCAATTCAAGATGTAACTGGAAGCGCGGAATCAATTTCTATCTCCTCATTACATGCGAGAGAAAGAGCTGAAGAAGGGGAAGAATTGGTTGAACAAACAGCAAAACAAATGCAGTCTATTTCTAGATCGGTATCCGATTCAGATGCTATTATTAAACTTCTTGATGAGAAATCAAAGCAGGTAGGAGCTATTTCTGAAGCGATTCAAAACATCGCTACTCAAACGAACTTATTAGCTTTAAATGCAGCTATTGAAGCAGCAAGAGCAGGTGAACAGGGCCGAGGGTTTGCTATTGTAGCTGATGAGGTTAGAAAATTAGCGGAGCAATCAGGAGCATCATCTGGAGAGATTGCAAATTTAATTGCAGAAATTAAGGCGGATATTGAACATACTGTTAAGGCAATGGATAATGTGAATGGAGAAGTTCAACAAGGCCTTGATGTTGTAACGAAAACGAAAGCAAGTTTTACGGAAATTTTAAGTTCTACTACACATATTGTTTCTCAAGTTAATCAAATGGTAGAAACAACGAAGAGAATTGCTGGAGATGCAAATGAAGTGACAAATGCTATTGATGAAATTGCAGCGGCTGCAGAAGAAAATACAGCTAGTATGCAAAGTGTTGCTGCTTCAACAGAAGAACAAGTGAATTCAATGGAAGAAATTAGTTCAGCTTCGCAAAACTTAGCTGGGATGGCCGAAGAACTACAAGCGATGACTAGTAAATTTAAAGTATAATAACAGCAGATAAGTAAGGTGATATTATTTTCACCTTACTTATTTTTCTATTCAGCAATTAGGGGAGTCATTAACGGGATGAAAAAAAGAAAAAGACTATGGAATTTATGGAAAACGATTACATTGTTAGTTTGTACAGTTGTAATTTTTTCTTTACTTGTGACAGATATATTAATTAGTCATAATGTAGAACGGACGACGGAGGATAGCCAAGCAGAGAAAGCAAAAACAATTGCACACATTGTGGCGAATGATTCAATTGTAATCGATGGTTTGATTGGGAAGGCAGATACTTCTGCAATCCAAACGTATACAAATAGAATATTAAAAAACACAGGTGTTCAATTTATTGTAGTTATGGACATGAATGGAATAAGAAAATCACATCCAAATCCTCAAAAAATAGGCCATCATTTTATTGGGGGAGATGAAGGGCCTGCATTGAAAGGAAAGGAACATGTATCGCTGGCAGAAGGAACTTTAGGTATTTCAATGCGAGTGTTTGTACCTGTATTTTCTGAAACAGGTGAACAACTTGGAGCGGTGGCCGTTGGTATTTCAGCAGATAATGTAAAAGAGAGAGTTAAGGAAAGTAGACATATCATTTACATTGGTGTCGGAGTTGGAGTACTAGTCGGAATTATAGGAGCAATATTGCTAGCTAGACATATAAAGAAAAGTTTATTCGGTCTTGAACCTCACAGGATAGCGAAGATTCTTGAAGAAAGAAATACGATGCTACAATCTGTAAAGGAAGGTATTATTGCTGTAGATAAGGAAGCCAATGTAACTTTAATAAATAATGAGGCAAAACGATTGTTTAAGAAAAGTGGACTTGAAGAAGATTTTATCGGTAAAGATGTTGAGTTGTATATGCCTAATTCACGTATAAAAGAAATATTACAAACGGGAGAGGTACAATTAAACGAAGAACAAAATATTTATGGAATTACGATTGTGACGAATCGTGTTCCTTTATATGTAAAAGGAGAAATAGTTGGTGCAATTGCAACATTTCGTGATAAAACAGAGATTAGAAAATTAGCAGAAGAATTAACTGGTATTAGGCTATATGCGGAAGCATTACGGGCACAATCGCATGAATTTATGAATAAAATGCATGTCGTATTAGGGCTTACACATATGAAGCAGTATGAAGAATTACAAAAGTATATAAGCGGTATGGTATCAGAGCATCAATATGAAATTGGTGGGGTTATGAAAAGAATAAAAAGTCCAGTATTTGCTGGCTTTTTACTTGGGAAATTTAGCTATGCTAGAGAGAAAAACATAAAATTAATCATAAGTGAAGATTCTTACATGCCAGAAATGGATGATGAAAGTATTACTCATGAACTGATTACGATTGTCGGAAATTTAATTGATAATGCATTAGAGGCAGTGACGAATTGTGAGAAGAAGCAAGTTGAACTTGAGATACAATATGGGGATGCATTAATCATTACAGTACAAGATACGGGGAAAGGTATACCAGAAGAAGAAATAGGGGCATTATTTACGAAAGGTTATTCCACAAAGGGAGATAACCGTGGTTATGGTTTGTATCTTGTAAAAGAAAGTATACAGCGAATAAATGGGGAAATTCATATGCATTCATTAGTAGGAAAGGGAACAACGATAACAATTGAAATACCTAAAGGTAGGGATGAGAGGTAAATATGATTAAAGTTTTAATTGTAGAAGATGACCCGATGGTAGCAATGTTAAATACGCATTATTTAGAGCAAGTAGGAGGGTTTGAACTTGTTCAAGCAGTTAACTCCGTTAAAGAAGCGATAGAAGTATTAGAGGAATCACGAGTAGATTTAGTATTACTTGATATTTTTATGCCTGAAGAAACTGGATTTGAGCTTTTAATGTATATTCGGAACCAAGAAAAAGAAATCGATATTATGATGATTTCAGCTGTACATGATATGGGGAGTATTAAAAAAGCATTACAATATGGTGTAGTAGATTATTTAATTAAACCATTTACATTTGAACGATTTAAAAAGGCATTAACTATATATCGAGAAAAACTTACTTTCATGAAAGAACAACAAAAAATTAGTCAATCGGAATTAGATTCGTTAATTTTGCAAAAAGAAAAAAGAGAGCCTACGGTCACTAAAGAGCTTCCGAAAGGATTAACGAAGCAAACGATGCAATTAATTTGGCAGAAGATCGAGTCGCTGAATGGACGAGCGTTTACAACAGATGAAATGGCGCAATTAGTTGGAGTTTCAAGAGTTTCTATTCGAAAGTATGTAATGTTTTTGACTGAAATTGGAGTATTAGAAAACGAAATGGTGTATCAACACGTAGGAAGACCAGTGAGTAAATTAAGATGTATTGACAAAAATAAAATAGAGTTTTACGTATAAGCGACTTATTATAAGTCGCTTATACTTTTTTTAATTACAAAATCAATTACAAAACTTACAAAAACTATTTTTACTATTGAAAGCGTTTTAATATTGTTATTAAGAAAACAAGGGGGTGCCATATGGGAATTCAAAAGAATGTGGAAGCGGTATCATTTTCTGAAGGAAATGAAGTACAAAGAGAATCTTTCGCTTCTAAAATTATGAATGTAAAAATCGGTGTTATACCTTTACCGTTATATGTAGTATTGGCTGCTATTATTTATGGGGCATCTGTATATAATAAATTGCCAGCAGATATGATTGGTGGATTTGCAGTTATTATGATCATGGGTATTTTCTTAGGCGACATTGGAATGAGAATTCCAATTTTAAAAAATATCGGCGGTCCGGCAATACTTTCGTTATTTATTCCATCATTACTTGTATTTTTTAACTGGATGAATCCAGCTTCAATGGAAGCTGCGACTATGTTAATGAAAAAATCGAACTTTTTATATTTATATATTTCTTGTTTAGTAGTCGGAAGTATTTTAGGAATGAATCGTAAAGTGTTAGTACAAGGTTTCGTTCGTATGTTTATACCTTTAGTAGTAGGGACGTTAGCTTCGGTAGCAGTAGGATTATTGGTCGGTTCACTATTTGGATTTGAAATGAAGCAAACATTCTTCTTTATCATCGTACCAATTGTGAGTGGTGGTATAGGGGAAGGGATTTTACCATTGTCGCTAGCTTATAGTGATATTTTAAATGAATCATCAGCAACGTTTGTATCACAGCTTATTCCAGCGGCTATTATTGGAAATATGTTCGCAATCGTGAGTGCAGGGTATATGAAGCGTTTAGGTGAGAAGAAACCGGAGCTTAGTGGTAACGGTGTATTAGTGAAAACAGACAATCAAGCAGAGTTATTAAAAGAACAAAATACAGAGAAGCCAATTGACTTCTCATTAATGGGAGCAGGTTTATTAATTGCGTGTACGTTCTTTATCTTCGGAGGATTTGCTTCTAAGTTCATCGGTATTCCTGGGGCAATCATTATGATTTTCTCAGCAGCACTTGTGAAATACTTTAAATTAATGCCAGCAAAAATGGAGCAAGGAGCATTCCATTTATATAAATTCATTTCGAAGAATTTAACTTGGCCGTTAATGGTTGGACTAGGATTGCTATATATTCCGTTAAAAGACGTAGCAGCAGTTCTTTCAGTAGGATATGTTGTTGTGTGCGCATCAGTTGTTCTTACAATGGTAGCATCAGGTTTTCTTGTAGGGAAAGTGATGAAAATGTATCCAGTTGAATCAGCAATTGTAACTGGATGTCATAGTGGTTTAGGTGGAACTGGAGATGTTGCTATTTTATCAGCTTCAAATCGTATGGAATTAATGCCGTTTGCGCAAATTTCAACACGTTTAGGCGGGGCAGCAATGGTTGTAACAGCGACAATTTTATTAAAAATGTTTTCATGATCAAACAAGCTAGCTATATTCATATAGCTAGCTTGTCAAATTAAGGGGAGATTATAAGTATGTTAGAAAATCAAATTAATGAAAGATCATTGTTACTGCATAAAGAATTAGTAGGGAAAATTGAAATTACAAGTAAAGTAGAAGTAAATTCAGCGGATGATTTAAGCCTGACATATACACCAGGTGTAGCGGAGTCTTGCAAAGCAATTGCGGCGGATGAAGAAGCAGTGTATGACTATACGGCACGTGGTAATATGGTGGCAGTTGTCTCAGATGGAACAGCGGTACTTGGTTTAGGGAATATTGGACCGAAAGCAGCTATGCCTGTTATGGAAGGGAAGAGTATTTTATTTAAGAAATTTGCGAATGTAGATGCTTTCCCGTTATGTTTAGGTACGACTGATGTGGATGAAATCGTTACCCTTGTGAAAAATTTAGAGCCTACGTTTGCAGGAATTAACTTAGAAGATATTGCGGCACCACGTTGTTTTGAAATTGAAAAGCGATTAAAAGCAGAAACGAATATTCCGGTATTCCATGATGATCAACATGGAACCGCTATTGTCGTCTTAGCAGCTGTTATTAATGCATTAAAAGTTGTTAGCAAACAAATGGATAATGTGAAAATTGTTATTAACGGTGCGGGTTCGGCAGGGATTGCAATTGGAAAATTATTATTAAAGGCTGGTGCAAAGCACATTACGTTAGTTAGCTTAGAAGGTATTGTTTGTGAAGGTGAATCATGGATGAACGAAGCGCAAATTGAAGTTTCAAAAAAGACAAATCGAGAATATGTGCGTGGAACGTTAAAAGAAGCGATTCATCAAGCTGATATTTTTATTGGCGTATCTGCTCCTAACGTATTAACGAAAGAACTTGTACAAACGATGAATGAGAAAGCAATTGTGTTTGCTATGGCGAATCCAATTCCAGAAATCTTCCCAGAGGATGCATTAGAGGCTGGGGCAGCTGTAGTAGGAACCGGGCGCTCGGATTATGCGAATCAAGTAAATAATGTATTGGCGTTCCCAGGGATATTCCGTGGTGCGTTAGATGTGCGCGCGACTGATATTACAGAAGAGATGAAATTAGCGGCAGCATATGGGATCGCTAACATCATTACGGACGAAGAACGTAATGCGAATTATGTAATCCCGAATCCGTTAGATAAAAGAATTGTTCCAAGTGTTGCGGAAGCTGTAGCGAAAGCAGCTATTGATTCAGGTGTGGCGCAAATTATGAAAATACCAAGCTATTAATAGCTAAAAGCAGTGCCTAAAAAGGCACTGCTTTTTTGAGATAAGAAATCAAAATAATGAAGAAGTGTAAAATTATTTATTTGTGTGTCTTCACTATTTATTTAATTCCATTGCAACTTGTTTACCATTTACTAAAACCTCAGTTACTGCTACGATCACTTCTATCATTTTTTTCATCTCTCCTTGTGTCATTTCTTACTGTAAGTATAAGAGAAGAGAGATACTTACACTATCGAAGTATATGACGTAGAAATTACATTGTTGTAAGAAAGTGTTTTAGTTTTGTAACTTTACTCAGCGGTAATTACAAACTGATCATAATATTTTTCATTCACATATATATTTAATACCCATAATCCAGATGAAGGTAGTGACATAGTGAGAGGGAGTTCGTTTGTAGTAGAATCAATTGTATTTGAAGTAGTCCAAGTTGGTTTGGAAGTTTTTTGTTGAAAGAGTACGGGTGTTGGAGTTATTGATCCTTGTTTTAGTGCAATAATAGATAGTTTTCCAGTTGGCATTTCAGTATCTAAAAAGTACCACATCATTTCATTTTTTTCATTTGCGATAATAGGACTATCAGCCATTGCGATTTTTTCTTCGATGCCTTTTAAAGGTATTTTTTCTTGTATGAAGGAGGGTGTTTCTTCCCAATTTACATCTTTTAAAACGCTAAGATGAAAGAAGGAAGGTGCATTAACTTGAGTGGATGACGTTGCGATGGCTTCTTTTTTAGGTGCTTCTGAATCAGGTTGCGCTTGTGTGCATCCAGCGATGAGAAAAGAGAAAAGTAGCATAGTTCCGATTTTTTTCATGGTGTCACACTCCTAATTTTTATTGTTAGTGTAATTGTATTTGCTAGAAAGCGGGACAATTCCTTTAAAGTATAAAAAGAGGTCGTAAGTTTTGTACGACCTCTTTTGACATTTTCTATATTTGTTCAGTTGTAAAAGTCGGTTCATTTTCTTTTTGCGGCATCGTTAAGAAAATAACAGAAAGAACGATACATACGCCGCCTAATAATTGATATGCTCCAAAGGATTCATTTAGCCAAGCGATTGACACGATGGCAGCTACAAGTGGTTCAATGCTAGATAAAATGCTCGTTTCTGTTGCTGCTAAATATTTCAGACTACCGATATAAAGGAGGAAAGAAAGAGTGCCACTTATGATGATAAGAATAAGCATAGAAAAAGTTTTTGGTGTAAAAGTTTGTGAAAGCTGATTCCATTCAAACGAGCGATTACAAATAAGTAGGGCAATGCCACCGATTAACATCCCCCAGCCAATTACTACAGTTGTTCCGCATTCTTTAATAAGAGAAGCTGGATGAAGGGTATAAAATGCAAAGCCAATTGCTGTTAATAGGCCGAAAATAATGGCTTCTTTCGATAAAACAATATTTTCAATTGAACCGTTTGTAATAATAAAGTACGTTCCTGTTAGGGCAGTTATAATTGCGAGTAGTTGCATAGAAGCAGGGAATTTTCTTTGTCCAAATGCGACATAAATGGTAATAAGAACAGGACCTAGAAATTGAAATAATGTCGCTGTGACCGCATTACTAATATGAACTGTTTCGATAAAGGCATATTGTGCACCGAGCATACCGAGAATAGAGAAAATAATAAGTTGTATAGCATATCTCGGATGTTTCCAAATTTGAAATATGTTTTGTTTCTTTATAAGTAAGAAAGATAAAATAAATATTCCCGCAAGCAACAAGCGAATTGTTAAAAAATCAATTGATGATACGTTAGTATGTTGAAATAGCCACTGAATCATCGGGCCAGATAATCCCCATAAGGTAGCTCCTGTAATAATCATAATGAGTCCAATCCGTCTATTGTTGTTCATGATCATGCATCCCCTCTCGAGTATTTGATTTTTTATGTGTGACATGATACAAGGAATTATATATAACTTCTGGTACTGTAAAAAGTATCAGATTTTAGTTTTATTAAGGGGTCAGATATTATGTTAGAATTAACGCCTAATTTAAATACGAAAAGTAAAATAGCATTGTATGTGCAATTGTATGAGTATATAAAAAAAGAGATTAAAGATGGAACGATTCCGGCTTTTACAAAATTACCTGCTAAAAGAAAGCTGGCGAGCTATTTACAAGTGAGTAAGAATACAGTAGAAGCAGCTTACGAGCAATTACTTGCAGAAGGTTATATTGAATCGGCATCGAGAAAAGGTTATTTTGTATGTAAAATTGAACAAATGATTTATGTAGAAGGAAGCGAAGCGAAAGTAGAAGAAGTACCGTTTCGGGAGGAGAACTATAAATTTGATTTCACCCAAACAGGAGTTGATACGAATACTTTTCCGTTCACTATGTACCGTAAGCTTATAAATGATGTATGGCAGCCGCATAATAATGAGTTGCTTTTTCTTGGACACCCTCAAGGGGAATTGAGCTTAAGGGAGGAAATTGCGAGCTATTTGTATGAATCTAGAGGTGTGCGTTGTTCAGCTAGTCAAATTGTATTAGGGGCGGGAACACAAATATTAGTGAAGTTACTTTTTCAGTTGTTGAAGGGAAGTAACTATGCGGTTGAAAACCCGGGTTATCATAGGAAAATGGTCGTTTTTGAACAGGGAGAAAAGAAGGTTCAAATGTTGTCTTTAGATAGGGACGGAATTTGTATGGCAGATTTAGAAAATAGCGATGCAAATGTTGTATTTGTTACACCTTCTCATCAATTCCCATATGGAATGATTATGCCTATTACGAGAAGGACGCAGCTTTTACAATGGGCGAAGAAAGAAGAAGGCAGGTATATTATTGAAGATGATTACGATAGTGAATTTCGTTATTCAGGAAAGCCAATTCCGGCACTGCAAGGATTAGATACAGATGGGAAAGTTATTTATATGGGGACGCTATCAAAAGCGTTGTTACCCTCATTACGGATGAGTTATATCGTATTACCGAAGAATGTAATTGAAAAGTATCAAAAGGAATATTTATTTTATACGCAAAGTGTTTCAAGAATGGACCAAGAAGTGATAAGAAGGTTTTTCAATGAAGGCTATTGGGAAAAACATATTCATAAAATGCGTGTCGTTTACCGAAAAAAGAGGGATCGACTTGTTTTTGAAATAGAGAAGTATTTCTCTAATCGTGTTGAAGTGATAGGAGAAGATTCTGGATTACACATTTTATTACAAGTGCATAATGGAATGCGAGAAGAAGAACTAATTCAAGAAGCTGCGAAATATAGTATTAAAATATATCCTGTTTCTACGTACTATAAAGACGGTACTGCGCCTGAAAATGTAGTTTTACTTGGGTTTGCGATTTTATCAGAAGAAGAAATGGCGAAAGCGATTCAATTATTACATAAGGCATGGTATACAAGAAAGTAAAAAAACATCCTCCAAGCATGAGGATGTTTTTTATTATTTATTTTCATCTAAGAATAAGACCATATGCTCTTCGTCCCAATATTGTCCGTTATATTTTAATGAACGTTCTTGCACACCGAATGTTTTAAATCCTAATGATTCATAAAGTTTCTTCGCACCATCGTTGCCAACAACAACATCAAGCATAACTTGTTCTACTTCTAAAGATTTAGCAAGTTCAAGACATTCTTTAATAAGTGCTTTTCCTGCTCCAAGTCCGCGTGCTTTTGGAGACACATATACAGAACCAATTTTAGCTTTATGTTCTTGTTTTACATATGGTTTCGTTTCCAGCGTTGCAACTCCGATTAATTGTCCATCTTTAAATGCACCTAGCGTATAGTTTTCATCTTGTGCTAATTTTTGTGCTTTATATTCAATCGCACACTCTTTATTAATAATATCTTCATAAGAAGAGCTGAAAGCTTCAGGGTTTTGCTTTAATCCTTCTACACGAAGTTCTAAGTAAATTTCTGCTTCGTCTTTTGTTAATACATGGATATCCAATTATATCACCCTCCAAATCTTTGCAAATGTAACTTTATTTTATATTGAAATAAGAATAATTTCAAAAGGTTAGCTTATATGAGCTGATTTTATGAACAAAATAACACCAGTAGTGTTTACTACTACTGGTGTTTTCACACGCATCTTATTCAAATGGTAGCTTGATTCTAAAGTTTGTCCCTACTCCTAATTGGCTTGTTACTAGAATGGAACCGTTATGCAATTCTACAATTTCTTTTGCAACAGCTAGCCCGATACCTTTTCCTCCAGTAGCTCTCGTTCTGGATTTATCAACACGATAAAAACGATCAAAAATATGTGAGATATCTTCTTCAGGAATACCTTCTCCTTCATCGTCTACATTTATTGTAAAAGAATCTGTTTCCGTGAGTACACGTATCGTAATAGATGTGTTTTCTGGTGAATGTTGATAAGCATTGTGTAATAAATTTAACATAACTTGTTCCATACGTCTTTCGTCTATGCAAACTTCTAAATCATCTTTGCAATATACATGGAGTTGCATTTGTTTGTTAGTTAATGTTGTTTTTGTTTTTTCAACCATTCGTTCTAAAAATGGTTTAAGGATCACTTTTTGTTTTTTTATAACAAACTGATGTTGTTCTAATTGCACTAGCATAAATAAATCTTGGACGAGATCGGTTACACTATCTGTTTCATCCTCAATGATCTGTAAGTATTCTTCACGCTCTTCTTTCGTTAAAGAATCCCTCTTTGCTACCTTCGCATAACCTTTCATATAGGTCAATGGAGTTAATAGTTCATGGGCAACACTAGCGAGAAATTCATTTCTTTCTTTTTTCATATAAGTCAGTTCACTGGATAAATCTTCGATCGTTTTTGCTAAGCTGCCAAGCTCATCATTCCGTTTAATACCTAATTGAATTGGTGTATTTAATTTTGACATTTTTTCTGTTGCCCTCTTCATTTTTATAAGTGGTTCTGTAATAACACGAGAAAAAACAAAGACAGAAATAGTCGTTAAAATAATTGTCACAACACTAATGATAAGAAATTGATTCATGAGTTTAAGTAACATATTTTCTAAGAAAGATGTTTTTAATAACATATATAACTTTCCTTGAAACTCTTCTGTGTTAAGTGGGCTTACCGTTGTGATGAATTTTGATTTTTTCCAGTTCTTTTCGACAATTAATCCGCCTTTTGGAATAGGTTCTGTTTTACAAGTAAGTTGTTTCTGCATTGCCTTTGTTACGGGTTCTGAAGTGGAAATAATTTTGCCATTATTGTCTGTTAGTATGATAGCTATATCAGAGTTAGCAATTAATTCTGATTCTACTAAGTGTGCAGCTGCATCCGCGATATCGAAATCTGGATACATAGGACGGTTAGGGTTTTTATTGTATTCAGCGCGTTCGGGGTGTTGCTTTTCTTTAGCAATTGCATTCCACTTTGTGCGGCTTGTAATTTTTTTACTATAGCGATTACCTTTTTCTAAAAGAGCAAGTGTTTCTTCCTCAATCCGCATTGTTGAAATGCTTTTGTAAAAAGATACGAAAGCAATTGTTTCAATACATAAAGCTAATATTAAAAAGTATGTCCCAATTTTAAGGGAAAGTTTACTCATTTTCTCACCATACCTTATTCATAATAAACGGTCAGTGGTATGGTATTTCCACTGACCGAAGTAATTATTCACATTTCCATTTATATCCGACTTTATAGACGGTTTCTAAGTAATTTTCAATTGGAAATCCTTTTTTACGTAATTTATCACGGATATTGCGAATATGTGAATCGATTGTTCTATATTCGATGTCTGTTTCATAGCCCCAAATTTTCTCGATTAAATCATCTCGGCTATAAGCACGGTTTGTATTTTGTAAAAATAGTCCAAGTAACGAAAATTCAATAGGAGTTAGTGAGATTTTTTCGTCATAAACTGTGACAGTATGTTTCGTTTTATCCCACTCGATACCATTGAAGCTAACGAAGCCGTCTTTCTTTGTACGACGTAATATAGCCTCGATTCTTGCGACTAATACATGCTCATCAAATGGTTTTGTAATATAGTCGTCCGCGCCCATAGTGAGGCCTTTCACCATATCGTAATTTTGATTACGAGCTGTTAGCATAATAATTGGAACGTTGGAAATTTGACGGATTTGATAGCAAGTATCCCATCCATCCATATTCGGCATCATAACATCTAACAAAATAATATCGAAGTCTTTTTGTTCTATTAACTTTAGTGCTTCAAGGCCAGAGGTAGCTTTCATACAAAAATAGCCGCGAGGGCTTAAGAAAAGATCTAATAATCGTAACATGCGTTCTTCATCGTCTACTAATAAAATTTTTACCATTATCTTGTGCACCCCAAACTGTTCATTCTACTTGTATAGTTTACATGAAAATAATAAAAAACTCTTTTTATGTGATTGAGTGGAAGAGTTATTTTTCGCTCAGAGTAATTGACATAAAAAATGCACTAGTTTTGCACAACTATTTTTTATAATAGAAAACGTAGCGACACAAAATACCCTATGTTGCGACATAACGTCATGTCATTTTATTTATAAAATGACAATTCCATTCTATTGTGTATGTGAGATAGAGAGGGTTTTCGTATTCACCTCGCATCGGATAAGAAAAATTTCCTATCTCACACTTTTTTTAAAAGGAGATCATACACATGAATCCAAAAGAAGAAATTTCAAAAAAAGAAAAGCAAGATCGTAATACGGTTGTCATGTGCATTGCCGTATCTATGGTTATTATTATAAGTTGTGTAAATAAAATTTTGGGGATTTTATAATATAAAAAAGCTTATTGCTTCTTAAGAAGCAATAAGCTTTTTTCATTATTAGGGAAATAGTTCTATATAATAAACCAAGGCAAAATTGCTAACCCAGAAGTTACAATTGCTGTAGTAAATATTAAAAGCATAGCTCGTTTGTTTTGTTTCATGTCACATTCTCCTCTACCTATCAATTGAATGCTATACGTTCATTTCATAATTGATGCCTTACTAATTAAAGTTTCACTTTATACTTTTAGTATAATGAATGGAAAGGTTTGGTACGATCGATAAAGGTGACATGAAGATTACATTGTTGTAATGAAAAAAGCACCTTTCTTAATCAAAAGGTGCTTTTAACTATATTGAAGTATTAATCATTTAAGAATAGAACCATATGTTCCTCGTCCCAATATTGACCGTTATGTTTTAATGAACGTTCCTGTACGCCGTAAGTTTGGAAACCTAATGACTCATATAATTTTTTTGCCGCATCGTTACCAACTACAACATCGAGCATAAGTTGTTCTACATGTAGTTTATCGGCATTTTCAATAATTGCTTTAATTAGAGCTCGTCCTGCGCCAAGGCCACGCGCTTTTGGGGAAACAAAAACGGAACCGATTTTTGCTTTATGTTCTTGTTTAATGAAAGGCTTTGTTTCTAAAGTAGAAATGCCGATTAAATCGTTATCTTTGAAGACCCCTAGAGTATACTTATCCGGATTGCTTAATCGTTTTGCCATAGCAGCTACAGGATCCTCATGTTTAAGAACATCTTCATAAGAAGAGCTAAAAGCTTCTGGGTTCTTCGTTAAACCTTCCATACAAACTTTTAAATATATTTCTGCGTCCTCTGTCGTTAATAAGCGAATTTCCATAGTTATAACCTCCTTGGTCGATTTCAAATAAAATAAATCCATTACTTCTATAAGATTGTGTATGCGTTTTGTTAGCAGTCTCTTTTAATTTGTAAAAGAATGAAAAGATATATGCTACAATGTTTTATTTTTAATATGTAATGAAATTATATATTAACTTCATTAACTATTCAAGTCTTTAATATATTACATTTTTATAACTAAAATAACTCCTCAACCGAGGAGTTATTTTAGTTATTCGATTGATAACCATCAATTCGATGTGGATGTGTGTAAATATTGCAAGATTCATTTCTAATAAATCCTACGACTGTAATGCCTAAATCATGAGCGAGTTGTAATGCTAATTTTGTTGGAGCGGATTTAGATAGAACCATTTCACATCCGATTTTTGAAACTTTTAGTAAAATTTCGGATGAAATACGCCCGCTAAATGCGATGATTTTTCCTTTAACGGATATATCGTTGCGTAAACAATGACCATATATTTTATCTAATGCATTATGTCTTCCAATATCCATTCTTGATAGGAGGATATTGTTTCGATCACATAGCGCGGTATTGTGAACCCCGCCGGTTTGGCGAAAGGTAGTGGAAGATTGTTGTAAAGTATTCATTAAGTAAAAGCATTCTTCAGGAGTAATTTTTACATGTATATCATGTAAATCTTTTGCTTTTGCTGCATCGTTAACGAAAATAAAGCCTTGTCTACCTTTTCCACAGCAAGAAGTGATGTATCGTTTATTATATAAAGTTTGATAGAGTGGATTTATTTTTGATGATGTTACATGGACAATTCCGTTATCTTTTTGCACCCATAGTTCTTCAACATCTTTATAGTAAGCAATAATTCCTTCAGAAATTAAAAAACCAATTACCATATCTTCAATATAATTTGGTGTGCATACAACTGTTACATATTCTTCACCATTTAATTTAATGGTAATAGGAGATTCTGTAACAATCTCATCCAGTTGTTTTGAAAATGTACCAGATTGATAGCGTACAATTGTATAAGTCTCTTGCGTAGGCCCCATATTTAATTCCCCTTTTATATGTATTTCTCTCCCATATTTATCATAAAACAATGGGGAAATAAAAACACCTATTAGCAAGGAAATCACAGATTATTTTGGTTATTATTGTATATGTACGATATAATAGAACCGTAGAATAGTGATATTTTCAGGCTTTCGTAGTTATACCTTATAACATCTAGAATCGGCTTCATAAGAAAAGTATTCGGGCAGAGCGTTTCAAAAATATGTACAGTAATGCGATTTTGAAAACGGATTCATAATTGTGTTGTACAGTTGGTTGTAAGGAGAGGGGAAACTATGGCAGAACAGACAGTCCGTGTAACCGTGGATGGTAAAGAATTTTCCACATCGGGTGAAAAGACGATACTACAATTATTTAACGAGAGTAATTTGGAACATCCTCAAATTTGTCATGTACCAGAAGTAGATCCAATTCAAACTTGTGATACGTGTATTGTAGAAGTAAATGGGAAGTTATTACGTGCTTGTTCAACGAAATTAGAGAGCGGTATGCATATCGAAAGACAGTCTCAGCGTGCGAAAGAGGCACAGACTGAGGCAATGGATCGAATATTAGAGAATCATTTATTGTATTGTACCGTTTGTGATAACAATAATGGTAACTGTAAAGTCCATAACACGGTACATATGATGGAAATTGAAGAACAGAAATATCCGTATGAGCCGAAAGTAAGTGCTTGTGAAGTGGATATGTCACATCCGTTTTATCGGTATGATCCAAATCAATGTATTGCTTGTGGACAGTGTGTAGAAGTATGTCAAAACTTACAGGTTAATGAAACTATATCGATAGACTGGAACTTAGATCGTCCACGTGTTATATGGGATCATGGTGTAAGCATAAATGACTCATCTTGTGTAAGTTGTGGGCAGTGTGTAACAGTATGTCCATGTAATGCGTTAATGGAAAAAACAATGCTAGGTGAAGCTGGGTTTATGACTGGATTAAAATCAGATGTGTTAGATCCAATGATTGATTTTGTAAAGGATGTAGAGCCTGGATATAGTAGTATTTTAGCGGTTTCAGAAGTAGAGGCTGCGATGCGTAAGACGAAAGTTAATAAAACAAAAACAGTTTGTACATTTTGTGGTGTCGGTTGTTCCTTTGAAGTATGGACAAAAGATCGCCATATATTAAAAGTGCAACCTGTTTCAGATGCACCTGTTAATGGTATTTCCACATGTGTAAAAGGTAAATTTGGATGGGACTTTGTAAATAGTGAAGATCGAATTACGAAGCCATTAATTCGCCAAGGGGATATGTTTGTTGAAGCTTCATGGGAAGAAGCATTAGAAGTTGTTGCTTCTAACATGCAGCATATTAAATCTGAATATGGCAGCGATGCATTTGGGTTCATTTCTTCATCGAAAGTAACGAATGAAGAAAATTACCTTATGCAAAAACTAGCCCGACAAATATATGGAACGAATAATGTGGACAACTGTTCTCGTTATTGTCAATCTCCAGCGACAGACGGTTTATTTAAAACTGTCGGTATGGGCGGGGATGCTGGAACAGTGAAAGATATAGCTGAAGCAGGCCTTGTTATTATCGTTGGTGCGAATCCAACAGAAGGACACCCTGTACTTGCGACGAGAGTAAAACGTGCTCATAAATTACACGAGCAAAAACTGATTGTAGCAGACCTTCGTAAACATGAAATGGCAGAGCGTGCGGATTTATTTATTCATCCGCGCCAAGGTACGGATTACGTATGGCTTGCTGGTATTACGAAATATATTATTGATCAAGATTGGCACGATAAAAAGTTTTTAGCTGAAAATGTGAAGAACTTTGATGAATATAGCAAAATGTTAGAAAAGTATACGCTCGATTATACAGAAGAAATTACGGGGATTTCTAAAACTCAGTTAAAAGAAATGGCCCGTATGGTATATGAAGCAGATGGTACTTGTATACTTTGGGGAATGGGTGTAACGCAAAATACAGGAGGAAGTACGACATCAGCAGCAATTTCAAATTTACTACTTGTTACGGGTAACTATCGTCGTCCTGGTGCAGGTGCATACCCATTACGAGGACATAATAACGTACAAGGTGCTTGTGATATGGCAACATTACCAAACTGGCTTCCTGGTTATCAAGCAGTATCAGATGATACGCTGCGTGCGAAATTTGAAAAAGCATACGGTACAACTATTCCGAAAGCACCAGGATTAAATAATATTGCAATGTTACTTGCAGCGGAAGAAGGAAAACTACGCGGTATGTATGTCATGGGTGAAGAAATGGCTTTAGTCGATTCAAATGCGAACCATGTGCAACACATTTTATCGAATTTAGACTTCCTCGTTGTTCAAGATATGTTCTTATCAAAAACAGCTCGTTTTGCTGATGTTATTTTACCGGCAGCACCAAGTTTAGAAAAAGAAGGAACGTTTACGAATACAGAGCGCCGTATTCAAAGATTATATGAAGTATTGAAACCACTAGGTGATTCCAAACCAGACTGGTGGATTTTGCAAAAAGTTGCTCGTGCACTGGGCGGGGATTGGAATTACGAAAGTCCAAGTGAAATTATGGACGAAATCGCATCACTTGCACCGTTATACTCTCAAGCGACGTATGACCGTCTAGAAGGATGGAATAGTTTATGTTGGGGTAGTCATGATGGTAGCGATACACCGCTATTATATGTAGACGGATTTAACTTCCCAGATAAACTTGCTCGTTTATCATTAGATGAATGGGTACCACCGGTTGTAGCGCCAGATGAGTATGATTTACTGTTAAATAATGGACGCATGCTAGAACATTTCCATGAAGGGAATATGACAAATAAATCAGCTGGTATTTTATCTAAAGTATCTGAAGTATTCGTTGAAATTTCACCTGAACTCGCTATAGAGCGCAATGTGAAAGATGGTGGTCTTGTAGAATTAGCATCACCATTTGGAAAAATTAAAGTACAAGCGCTTATTACTGACCGTGTAACGGGGAAAGAGCTATATTTACCGATGCATGCAACGATAAATGAAGAAGCGATTAATATTTTAACGGGGACGGCAACAGACCTTTATACGTGTACACCAGCATATAAACAAACGATGGTGAAAATGCGTGTGTTACGTGAAAAAGGAAATCGTCCGTTACCATCTTCAAACCCGCGAGATAAAAAGCGTAATCCGCAAAATGGTGTTGAAATCGAGCAAAAATGGCAAAGAAAACAATACGTATCACTTGTGGACTAGGGGGCGGAGATAGTGGCGAAAGAAATTACGTTAATAAAAAAGAAAGTTGTAACAGAGGAAGAGCAGAAACAGCAAGTAGCAGATGAACTTCTAAATGAGTTATCTAATAATCGTGAAGCAGTAGAAGAAACGATGCAGCTTTTAGCACAGTTGCAGAAGGCTGGTATATTAGATGCGGCGATTAGTTTACTTGCTGCGAAGGAAGATGTTTCAAAAATCGCTGTGGAGCAATTAAATCGTGAACCCGTTAAAAATGCACTCAACAATATGATGGGGGCGGGGGAAGCGCTATCCGCAGTTGACCCAGAAGTAACGAAGCAAATCACATCGAGTTTAGTCACTGGATTGCAATTTGCTACAGATGAATTAAATAGTGGTAAAAAAACAAAAGTGATGGATTTCTTTAAAGTGTTAAAAGATCCAGATATCAATAGAGCCATTACATTCGGTTTTAGCTTCTTGAAAGCATTTGGGCAAGGATTAGAGAAAAAATAGAGTAAATGAAAAAAGTGATGGGAAGTAGCCATCACTTTTTTCATTGCATGTATAAGAGTGTTCATGTTAAGCGGAATATATTATTATTAAAAAGATGGATTGGAAATGGAAATATGGAATCCATCTCAAATATCGTTTTAGAATGTGGAGGAATATATGCAACACCGTAAAAGACTATCTATACCAGGGGTAATGGGACATTCCTTTCAAACAGTTAGGTTTGCTTTTTGGAATGTATTAACCTTTCAACTTGCTTATAAATTATTAGCAGCGATTGTATTTGTTCCGCTATTTGGGATTATTTTTAATAAGTTATTGTATTTTGGTGGTTATGCAAATGCGACGAATGATGAATTATTAGCGTTTTTAAAGACACCATACGGCATTTTGGCAATCGTAATTTTATCATTGTTAGCCCTGTTTCTTATCTTTACGGAATTTGCGGTACTTATTATTATTTCGTACTTCGCTCATAAAAGACAAAAGGTGAAATTACGTCCGATTTTATATAAAACTGTAACGTATTTACCTACTCTGTTCACATATTGCTTACCAGGATTTATTTTATATGCTGTCGTATTGTTACCTCTTTTAAATATCGGATATGAAACGGCGTTAATTCCGCAAATTCAAATTCCTAACTTTATTACAGGAGAACTGTTTAAGACAACGATGGGACAAGTTGGTTATTACACATTTTTTGCTGTAGTTGCATATTTGAACCTTCGCTGGATTTTTGTTCTACCTATTGTTGTTTTAGAGCAAAAGCCGTTTCGCGCAGCAGCACGTAAAAGTGCAACGTTAGTAAAAGAAAGTTTTTTTAAAGTACTATTCTTTTTAGTAGGATTTTTTATTTCAATAGGGATTGTGTACGGCGTATTTTTTGGAATGTATTTATTGTGTCTATGGGGCATGTACGAATTTACAAATCCACAGGGAACATTTGCATTATTAGCGGAATCAACAATGTCTGTATTTTTAACGAGTACATTGTATTTATTTAGTTTTATCGTGACGCCATTTTATATTATGGCAATAATACGATTATATTTACAAAAGGTTCCGGTTGAAGATGTTTTATTAGAAGAAGGATTAGATTATTCGAAAACAAAAGCAGATAAATGTTTCTTCCAAAAACATCGTTGGAAATTTATTGGCGTATATATTGTAGGAATTATTACTGCTGGAATGGTTGTTGCCTTCATTGTTACCTTTATTACAAACACATATAAAGAACCAATTATTATGGCTCATCGTGGTTATATTTCAAAAGGTGTAGAGAATACGAAAGAAGCTGTGCAGGGGGCTATTGATGCGAAAGCAGACTATGCTGAAATTGATGTACTGCAAACGAAAGACGGTGAACTAGCAGTTATACATGATTTGAAGCTAAAACGTCTTGCAAATGCTAATGTTCATGTGTCAGATTTAACGATGGACGAGTTAAGACAGCTTACCCTTAGTCAAGATGGGTTTTCAGGACAAATCAGTACACTTGATGAGATCATTAAGCTGTCAAAGAACAAAATCAAACTTAATATTGAAGTGAAGCTTCATGGTGGCGAAAAAGATTTCGTAAACAAAGTATTAAAAGTGATTAAAGATAATGAATTTGAGAAACAATGTGTCATTCAAACGTTACACTATCCGCTTATTAAAGAGTTTAAACGTGCAAATCCAAATATAAAAGTAGGATATATACTGTATGCAAGTAGAGCCAACTTAAAGAATGTGAAGGCTGATTTTTATGTAGCAGAAGAATACATGTTAAATAAGAAATTAGTAAAAGAAGCAAGAAAGTTAAACAAGCCGATTTACGTATGGACGGTAAATGATATGGAAAGTTTAAAGGGATATTATAAATTAAACGTAGATGGTATCATTACCGATTATCCTAAAGATGCACGTGAAACAATTAAGATGTTAAAAGAACAAGAAGCGGAAGAAAGTGATCTGTTTGATAAAATTAGTGAAACAACAGATGATTTATTTTCCAAGTTATTTATAAGTTACCCAGCTGTTGGCTAGATGCCCGCAGCTGTTTTTTTAGGAAAAGAATATATCTCTAAAGTATTGTACAAATTAAGAACTGTATATGTATACGGAATCACTCGGGTTTCTTACATTGTTACATTATTGTCGAATAATAAATGATTATTGCTTATTTTTAATGAGTATAATAAAAATAGAGTGATAGATAATGAAATGTAACGAAGATGCTAATAGAATCAATGTTCCATATATTTACACTATTCTAAATATATAAACTTTAAAAAAATGATATGTTAGCGTTTTCATAATTTTTAAGTTATGCTAGAATAAGGACATAAGTTATTAATTATTACAAAAAGAAAAAAGACTTTCTTTTTTCTGTTAATTATAAGGGGGCATTTCATTATGCGTATTGGGGTACCAGCAGAAATTAAAAACAACGAAAACCGTGTGGCAATGACACCAGCAGGTGTTGTACATTTAATTCGTAACAATCACGAAGTATTCATTCAAAAGGGTGCAGGTCTAGGATCTGGTTTCACAGATGCTCAGTATGTTGAAGCAGGAGCGAAAATTGTTGATACGGCTGAAGAAGCTTGGAACATGGAAATGGTTATGAAAGTTAAGGAACCAGTTGAAAGCGAATACAAACACTTCAGCGAAGGTTTAATCTTATTCACATACTTACACTTAGCTCCAGAACCAGAATTAACAAAAGCGTTAATTGAGAAGAAAGTTGTTGCGATTGCATACGAAACAGTACAATTAGAAAACCGTTCTCTACCATTACTTGCACCTATGAGTGAAGTAGCTGGTCGTATGGCTGCACAAATTGGTGCACAATTCCTTGAGAAAAACAAAGGCGGTAAAGGTATCTTACTTGCAGGTGTTCCAGGGGTTAAACGTGGTAAAGTAACAATCATCGGTGGTGGACAAGCTGGTACAAATGCTGCTAAAATTGCAGTTGGACTAGGTGCGGATGTAACAATCATCGACTTAAGTGCAGAACGTCTTCGTCAATTAGATGACATTTTCGGAAACCAAGTAAAAACTTTAATGTCTAATCCTTACAATATTGCAGAAGCTGTAAAAGAGTCTGATCTTGTAATCGGTGCAGTATTAATTCCAGGTGCAAAAGCGCCAAAACTTGTAACAGAAGAAATGATTCAATCAATGGAACCAGGTTCTGTTGTTGTAGATATCGCGATTGACCAAGGTGGTATTTTCGAAACAACTGACCGTATTACAACTCATGATAACCCAACTTACGAAAAACACGGCGTTGTTCATTATGCAGTTGCAAACATGCCAGGTGCGGTTCCACGTACATCAACTCTTGCATTAACAAACGTAACAGTACCATATGCAGTGCAAATTGCTAACAAAGGCTACAAAGAAGCTTGCCTAGGCAACTCTGCATTACTAAAAGGTATTAACACATTAGACGGCTATGTAACATTCGAAGCAGTTGCAGAAGCTCACGGTGTAGAGTACAAAGGTGCTAAAGAATTATTAGAAGCAGAAACAGTATCTTGCTAATAGAAGCATTATACAAAACAAAATCGAACAATATATAAACCAACATGATAAGAGCTAAGAGTGAAGATCTCTTAGCTCTTCTTGGCAAAAGGGGGCATACATCGTGGCCAACCTATTTAAAAAGAAATCCGTTACGCAATTGTTAGGGGAAAGTAAAAGTAAAACTTTAACGAAAACGCTAGGGGCATTCGACCTAACAATGCTAGGGATTGGTGCGATAATCGGTACAGGAGTTCTAGTATTAACAGGATTAGTAGCAGCAAGAGATGCTGGTCCAGCAGTTATTTTTTCATTCATGATTGCAGCAATTGTTTGTGGATTTGCAGCTTTATGTTATGCAGAGGTTGCATCTACACTTCCTGTTTCAGGTAGTGTGTACACATATTCATATGCAACAATTGGTGAGTTTGTTGCCCATTTAATGGGATGGACATTGTTATCCGTATATGTCGTAACAACTGCCGCAGTAGCTGGCGGATGGACGGGTTATTTCAATAACTTAGTTAGTGGATTAGGACTTGAAATTCCTAAAGCCTTGTTAACGATTCCATCGCAAGGTGGTATGGTGAACTTACCCGCAATTATCGTTACGTTGGTGATAACTTGGTTATTATCACGAGGTACAAAAGAAAGTAAGCGTGTGAATAACATAATGGTATTAATTAAAATTGGTATTGTTGTTTTATTCATTGCAGTTGGTGTATTCTACGTGAAACCAGAAAACTGGATACCATTTGCACCGTACGGCATAAGTGGAGTTTTCGCCGGAGGAGCAGCAGTATTCTTCGCTTTCTTAGGATTTGATGCATTAGCAACTTCTGCTGAAGAAGTAAAAAATCCGCAACGTGATCTGCCGATTGGTATTATTGCTTCATTAGTCATTTGTACAATCATTTATGTTGTAGTTTGTCTCGTTATGACAGGTATGGTTTCTTATAAAGAATTAGATGTACCAGAAGCTATGGCATATGTGTTAGAAGTTGTAGGACAAGACAAAGTAGCAGGTATAATCGCAATTGGAGCTGTAATTGGTATTATGGCTGTAATTTTTGCTTACATTTATGCAACAACACGTGTATTCTTCGCGATGAGCCGTGACGGTTTATTGCCAAAATCATTTGCAAAAATTAATAAAAAGACAGAAGCACCAACATTTTCAGTTTGGTTAACAGGAATTGGTAGTGCATTAATTGCTGGATTTATCGATTTAAAAGAATTGTCAAATTTAGCGAATATTGGAGCGTTATTAACATTTGCGATGGTGGGTGTAACTGTCATCATTCTTCGTAAAACACATCCGAAATTACAACGCGGATTTATGGTACCACTTGTACCAATCTTACCGATTATTTCAGTTGCATGTTGTCTATTCTTAATGGTAAATTTACCGTTAAAAACATGGATATACTTCGGTGTTTGGTTAGCAATTGGAGTAGTTGTATACTTTGTATATTCGAAAAAGCACAGTCATCTAAAAGAAGATGGAAGTTCGCAAGATAATTTAGAAAAAGCTAATTAAAGGGATATAAGATAGTAAGCCTTGTGCGTCTAGGGAGCGCGCAAGGCTTTTTTCTTTTGTGCAAAATGTACATCCATTTTTCGTATGAGAATGTAATGGATGCAGAAAATATGTGTACGCCTTATTAAAATGTGAACAAAATGTTCGGAAAAATGTATGGGATTTCATTGACACATATGAACAGACGCTCATATAATAAGAGTATAAGATATATGAATGATTGTTCATATGTTCAAATAAAGAGGTGAGCTATAATGGCTGGAAATAAAGTAGAAACACCACAAGAGACATGTTCTCAAACGATAATTCATGAAGAAGTTGTTGATCAAGTAAAACAAACAATTCCAACTGATGAAAGTTTAAGTAAAGTAGCAGAATTATTTAAAGTATTAGGCGATCGTACACGGACGAGAATATTACATGCATTATTTGAAGCTGAAATGTGTGTTTGTGATTTAGCTTATTTATTAGGAATGACACAATCATCTATTTCGCATCAGCTTCGTGTGTTAAAGCAAGCGAAACTTGTAAAGAATCGTAAAGAAGGAAAGGTCGTTTATTATTCATTAGCTGACCAGCACGTAATTCATATCTTCGAGCAAGCGTTTGAACACGTAAACGAGGAAGAATAAAAAGAACGCGAGGAGGGAGAACGATGGCTGAAGCATTAGTGAAAAAGAAACTGGTGTTAGAAGGTTTAGATTGTGCGAACTGTGCAATGAAAATTGAAAAAGGCGTTGGGAATATAGAAGGAGTAAATTTTTGCTCTGTAAATTTCGCCACAAAAACAATGGTTTTAGAAACAGCACAAAATAAAGAAAGTGAAGTTGTTACAGAAGCAAAACAACTCGTTACAAAATTAGAACCGCATATTAAAGTACAAGAAGAACAAAAAAATAAAGTTGCAAAAGAAGTATTTATATTAGAAGGTTTAGATTGCGCGAATTGTGCGATGAAGATTGAAAATAAAGTGAAGGAAATGCCGGCTGTTTCAGCAGCAACTGTTGATTTCGTATCGAAGAAATTAAGAGTTGAAGTAGCGAATAAAAGAGAATTAGAAGCGACTGTAGCGAATATAACGAATGTCGTGCAAAAGTTAGAACCAGATGTGAAAGTTGTTCGTGAAGAAAAAGGTGGTCATGACCACGGACATAGTCACGACCATGGTGAAGCAAATGTGAAAAAGATGGTAGGACGATTAGTGGTCGGCGGAATTTTGACAGCAATTGCTGCATTAGCTGGCTTACCACAAATGATAACAATTCCGTTATTCGTCCTTGCGTATTTATTAATAGGCGGAGATATCGTTTGGAGAGCGGTAAGAAACATAACTCGCGGCCAAGTGTTCGATGAGAACTTCTTAATGGCAATTGCAACACTAGGAGCTTTTGCGATTCAACAATATTCAGAAGCTGTTGCGGTAATGTTATTCTATCAAGTAGGGGAACTATTCCAAAGTATTGCGGTCAATCGCTCCCGAAAGTCAATTACTTCATTAATGGATATCCGTCCTGATTATGCGAATGTGAAGGTTGGAAATGAAACGAAACAAGTATCACCAGAAGATGTACAAATCGGCGATTATATTATCGTGAAGCCTGGTGAGAAAGTACCATTAGACGGAAAAGTAGTTGAAGGAACATCAATGGTAGATACTTCAGCATTGACTGGTGAATCTGTACCACGTGAAGTCGAAGTTGGAAATGATGTATTAAGTGGTTTTGTGAACCAAAATGGTGTATTAACAATTGAAGTTACAAAAGAATTTGGTGAATCAACTGTATCAAAAATTTTAGATTTAGTTCAAAATGCAAGCAGTAAAAAAGCGCCAACAGAAAACTTTATTACGAAGTTCGCGCGTTACTATACTCCAGTTGTAGTTATTACAGCAGCGATTATGGCGTTTATTCCACCACTTATTTTAGAAGGAGCTACATTCTCAGAATGGATTTATAGAGCTTTAGTGTTCTTAGTAATCTCTTGTCCATGTGCGTTAGTTGTATCAATTCCTCTTGGATTCTTTGGAGGAATTGGTGGTGCATCTAAAAGTGGTGTGTTAATAAAAGGAAGTAACTATTTAGAAGCTTTAAATGATGTGAAATATATTGTTTTTGATAAAACGGGAACATTAACAAAAGGTGTCTTCAAAGTTACAAAAATGGAACCAAGCGAAGGCATTAAAAATGAAGAATTATTAGAGTATGCAGCATTTGCTGAAGTGTATTCTAATCATCCAATTGCACAATCGATTCGAAAAGCATATGGAAAATCAATTGATGAAAAAATAATCGATGAGTATAACGAAATTTCTGGTCATGGTACATTCGTAAAAGTACAAGGAAAAGAAATTTTTGCAGGTAATGCTAAATTAATGAGAAAAGAAAACATTACATTTAAGCAACCAGAAACGGTAGGTACATTAGTTCACGTTGCCGTAGATGGGGAATATGCAGGTTATATCGTTATCTCTGATGAGGTAAAAGAAGATTCAAAACAAGCAATTCAAAAATTAAAAGAACTAGGTATTAAGAAGACAGTCATGTTAACTGGTGATGCAAAAGCAGTTGGTGAAGCTGTCGGTAGGGAATTAGGTTTAGATGAAGTCCACGCAGAACTATTACCGCAACAAAAAGTAGAAGAGATTGAAAAAATTGATGCGGCGAAGAGCGGAAAAGAAAAAGTTGCTTTCGTTGGTGATGGTATTAATGATACACCGGTATTAGCAAGAGCAGATGTTGGTATTGCGATGGGTGGTTTAGGATCAGATGCAGCGATTGAGGCAGCAGACATCGTTATTATGACTGATGAGCCTTCAAAAATTGCAACAGCCTTAAACATCGCAAAACGTACACGACGCATTGTATGGCAAAATATCATCTTTGCATTAGGGGTAAAAGGATTAGTTTTATTACTGGGTGCTTTTGGTATTGCAACAATGTGGGAAGCTGTCTTCTCAGATGTCGGTGTGACACTACTTGCAGTGTTAAATGCAATGCGTGTACTACGAGTGAAAGATTTATAAAAAAGAGGACGCAACTTGCGTCCTCTTTTTTAGGTTATTTTGTTGAAATTGACTCAATAAAATAATAACAAATATTATTTTATAAATGAATAACGTAATATTTAAATTTACAAATAAAAAATATTTGTCGTACTATTTTAATATATTTTTCACAAAGATACATATCGTATTGAAAAAACAGAGAAGGAGAAGCTTCTCTGTTTTATTTTTGTATATTTTTTTCAACTTGTTCTCGAACAGTTTGAATGTAATTCATTTTATGATCCCAACATTCTTGACTTAAATCGACAGGGTACTCTTCGGGATTTAAAGTTCGCATATACTCTTCCCAAAATAGTGCGAGACTCTGTTCATTATATTTTTGAATATCTAATATACCTGGTAGTTCATATGTTCTTTCGCCGTTAACGAAAATGTCTTTATGCAGTTCGCGAGCTTCAAAGTTTGTTACAAATTTACTTATATACGTGTGAACAGGATGAAACATTTTTAAACGTTCTTCTTTTCCAGGTTCTTCAGAATCTAATGCAATATAATCGCCTTCTGCATGATCATTAACTCGATTGATAATGCGATAAATTCGTTTCAGTCCTGGAGTCGTAATTTTTTCAGGGTTAGATGAAATTTTAATTGTATCATTTAACTTTCCATCCGTATCTTCAATCGCCACTAGTTTATAAACAGCCCCTAATGCCGGTTGCTCAAAGGATGTAATTAATTTTGTTCCAACACCCCATACATCAATTTTTGCTCCTTGAGATTTCAAATGCATAATTGTGTATTCATCTAAATCGCTAGAAGCAATAATTTTTGTATGTGTAAACCCAGCTTCGTCTAGTAGTTTTCTGGCCTTTTTAGATAAATAGGCCATATCACCACTATCAAGGCGAATGCCGTAAAAATCGATACGATCTCCAAACTCTTTCGCGACGCGAATTGCATTTGGAACACCTGATTTTAAAGTATCGTATGTATCAACGAGAAAGACACATTTTTTATGGGTTTCAGCGTATTTCTTAAACGCGACATATTCATCGCGATACGCTTGAACGAAAGAGTGAGCGTGTGTGCCGGCTACAGGTATCCCGAAGCGTTTTCCAGCACGAACGTTACTCGTAGACGAAAATCCACCAATAAAGGCAGCACGTGTGCCCCAAAGAGCTGCATCAAACTCGTGGGCTCGTCTTGTACCAAATTCTAAAAGTTCATCATTATTTGCAGCATGCTTCATACGAGCAGCTTTTGTTGCAATTAATGTTTGGTAATTCACAATGTTTAACAGGGCAGTTTCAATAATTTGTGCTTCACCGAGCGGTGCATCAACACGTAATAAAGGCTCGTTATTAAATACAACTTCACCTTCTTGCATACTTCGAACCGTCCCAGTGAATTTCATATTTTGTAAATAATGAAGGAATTCTTCTTCAAATTGTAATTCTGCTAAATAAGCGATATCGCTTTCGGTAAAGCTGAAGTTTTCTATGTACTCTACAATCTTTTCAAGGCCAGCAAAAACAGCATAACCGTTCTCGAATGGAAGTTTTCGAAAATATAAATCAAACACCGAGCGGCGATTATGAATACCATCTTTCCAATATGTATAAGCCATATTAATTTGATATAAATCTGTATGTAAGGCATAGCTATCGTCTTTATAATAAGTCATCGCGAAAACACCTCCATAATTTGGTTATAGTATATCAATTTTTCACCGCTCGTAGCAAAGAATGGATATGAAAGTATAGTCAAGAGGGAAAAAAATGAAATAATGCATATTTTTTAGAAAATTAACATTTATCAATTTATATTTCTCAAGATTTTATGTATTATTAGAGTAATGGGGTAATGAGAATGGAGGAGGACAATGCAACAAACATTAGAAAAAATAGGCAAACAAGTCTTTTATAAACGGCTACAGCAAAAAATGACACAAGAAGAATTATGTCAGGGCATTTGTTCTGTCTCATACTTAAGTAAAATCGAAAATGGAAAGATCGAGGCATCAGAAGAAATTCTACAATTGCTCTGCACAAGGTTAGAAATTGCCGTGACGGATTTGAGAGATGTAGAAGAAGATGTGAAGGGGAAGCTAGATGAATGGTTGAATGCACTAGTTCATTTGGACAAGCCACAAGTAGAGCGCATATATGAAGAGTTGCAAGGTGAAATGAAGCATGTTTTGGATTTTGAAATTATAAATTATTATAAACTGCTTTATACGCGTTATTTAATTATGAAACGAGATTTTCTTGCTGTTGAAGAAGAGTTGGAAAGATTGAAAAAAGTTTACAAGAAATATTCACCTTTTCAGAAGATGTTGTATACGTACAGTAAGGCATTGTTACTTAGTCTGCAATATAAGCATAAGGAAAGTTTGAAGTATTTAATTGAAACGGAAGAAATGGCTAAAGAGCAAGGGTATTATGAAACTGGTATATATTATAACTTGAGCCTTGCGTATAGTCACCTAAATATACCACATTTAGCCATGCACTTTGCTAACATTGCCATGGAAGGGTTCCGTAACGAATACAAATTCCGTTATGTAATAAATTGTCAAACGATTATTGCTTTAAGTTATGTGGAAAAAGCACAGTATGAAGAAGCTCTAAAGATTTATGAAAGTATATTAAGAGAAGTGGATTCTTTTGCGGAAAAAGACATGATTAAAGCTATGACTTTAAATAATATGGGAGAATTATACCATTATAAGAATGAGCATGATAAATCAAAAAACTATTTTCTTCAAAGTTTCCAATTACAGCAGACTGTCAATATGAATTATATTGAAACAATTTATGGTTTGGCTAAACAATCTATTCATCTTAAATGTTATGAAGAAGCACAGAAATGGATAGAAAAAGGGATTGAGTGTTCACGTAGTGATGAAAAATATAATAAAATGATTTATTCATTCTGTATATTTAAGTATAAATATTTTGGGGAATCCCAAGAGTTTAAGAGATTTTTAGAGAATGAGGCTATTCCATTCTTTAAGAGTGTGGGTAGTATGAAAGAATTAAAAAATGCCTATTTAGAATTAGCAATGTACTTAGAGAATGAATTTAAGTACGAGGAAAGCAATAAATATTATAAAGAAGTTATTAAAGTTTTGGAAGAAAGGGAGGAATTGAATTGAAAAAACGTATATATGGTGTAGTAGGATTGGGAATAGTAGCGATTCTTTCTTTAGGAGTTAATTATTCTAATCCAGACATATATGGAGTAAAATCCTTAAAAGAAGGATCAGTAAATTACTCTAATCCAGATATTTATGGATTGAAGTCTGTAAAAGAGGAGAATATACAATATTCTAATCCGGATATTTATGGCTTTAATTTTTCAGAAAAAAGTTTCATAAATTATTCTAATCCAGATATTTATGGTTAAGAAAATATTGAAAAACCCCTTTCCAATCGGAAAGGGGTTTTTCAATATTTGTTCTCCAAAATCCTACAAAACTTGAGAAAAAAATTATTTGAATTTTTAGTATATTAATAGTGGAAACATAGTGCTACGATAAAACTACTCTTTTTCAAAAAAAATTTTTATTAGGGGGAAGGTTCATGAAAAAGAAAAGTTTAGCGTTAGTGTTAGCGGCAGGAATGGCAGTTACAACGTTTGGAGGGACAGGCTCTGCGTTTGCAGATTCTAAAAATGTGCTCTCTACGAAGAAGTACAATGAGACAGTACAGTCACCGGAGTTTATTTCTGGTGATTTAACTGGAGCAACTGGTAAGAAAGCAGAATCTGTTGTGTTTGATTACTTAAACGCGGCAAAAGGTGATTACAAGTTAGGGGAAAAGAGTGCGCAAGATTCTTTCAAAGTGAAACAAGTGAAGAAAGATGCTGTAACTGATTCAACAGTAGTACGTATGCAACAAGTATACGAAGGAGTACCTGTATGGGGATCTACGCAAGTAGCTCACGTAAGTAAAGATGGTTCTTTAAAAGTATTGTCTGGAACAGTTGCGCCTGATTTAGACAAAAAGGAAAAGCTGAAAAATAAAAATAAGATTGAAGGCGCAAAAGCAATTGAAATCGCGCAGCAAGATTTAGGTGTAACACCGAAATATGAGGTAGAACCAAAAGCGGACTTATATGTATATCAAAATGGTGAAGAAACAACATATGCATACGTTGTAAATCTAAACTTCTTAGATCCAAATCCAGGAAACTACTATTATTTCATTGAAGCAGACAGCGGTAAAGTGTTAAATAAATATAATAAACTTGATCATGTAGCAAATGAAGATAAGTCACCAGTTAAGCAAGAAGCTCCTAAACAAGAAGCGAAGGCGGTTGTAAAGCCTGTAACAGGGACAAATAAAGTGGGAACTGGTAAAGGGGTATTAGGAGATACAAAGTCGCTTAATACAACGTTATCTGGATCATCTTACTACTTGCAAGATAATACGCGCGGAGCAACGATTTTTACATATGATGCGAAAAATCGTTCAACATTACCAGGAACATTATGGGCAGATGCAGATAATGTTTTCAATGCAGCGTATGATGCAGCGGCAGTAGATGCTCATTACTATGCAGGTAGAACATATGATTATTATAAAGCTACATTTAATAGAAACTCTATTAATGATGCAGGAGCTCCGTTAAAATCGACAGTTCATTACGGAAGTAAGTATAATAATGCGTTCTGGAATGGCTCACAAATGGTATACGGAGATGGAGATGGTGTAACGTTTACTTCATTATCTGGTGGAATTGATGTAATTGGTCACGAATTAACGCATGCTGTTACGGAAAACAGCTCAGATTTAATTTATCAAAATGAATCAGGAGCGCTAAATGAAGCAATTTCTGATATTTTTGGTACTTTAGTAGAATTCTATGATAACCGAAACCCAGATTGGGAGATTGGTGAAGATATTTATACGCCTGGTAAAGCAGGAGATTCGCTTCGTTCTATGAGTGATCCGGCGAAATATGGTGACCCAGACCATTATTCTAAGCGTTACACTGGTTCAAGTGATAACGGTGGAGTTCATACGAACAGTGGTATCATTAACAAACAAGCTTATTTATTAGCAAATGGCGGTACGCATTCTGGTGTAACTGTAACTGGTATTGGTAAAGATAAGTTAGGTGCAATTTATTACCGTGCAAACACACAATATTTCACGCAATCTACTACATTTAGCCAAGCTCGTGCTGGTGCAGTACAAGCTGCAGCTGATTTATATGGTGCGACTTCTGCGGAAGTAGCAGCAGTGAAGCAATCATTTAGTGCTGTTGGTGTAAACTAAGGGTTTAAGAGAGTATTATTAATAAAATACTTCAAAAATAAAGAAGGAGCCTATGCTCCTTCTTTATTTTTTTCTCCATTTTTTCCACAAATAAAACAATCCAACACACCCTGCGATTGTTACAATCCACTTTGCTTCATTCGTTCCATTTATGACGTGGTAGGCAGAATATACTTCAATCAATAAGGCAGGTATTTTCCCTATTGTGCTGGCAATACTGAAAGAGAGTAGTGACATTTTGCCTAGAGCGGCAAATAAGGTAACGATACTTGATGGGATGAAAGGTATGAATCGAAACGATAGAACGAGTAGAAAGGCCTCTCTACCTTCTACATAAAGTAGGCGTTCTACCTTTGGATACTTATTTACTTTGTTGTGAGTGAATTTCTGAAGGCCTATACGATAAATATAAAACGAGATAATAGCCCCTAATGCCTCACCTGCGATCGAAATAATGGTTCCGTTTGTTACACCAAAGAGCTGTATGTTAATAGCGGTCAAAAAAATACTAGGGATAAAACCTAAAAGACTGATGATGATGTTAATTAAGATACTAAGTGGAATTGCGATTGAATAATAGTCTGTTAAGAAGTTTTGAATTGTTGCAGCCATTGTTTAAAATCCTTTATCTTTTTTTGCATTACACCATATTTCTATTGTGTAGGCAAGTGCAAATTTACATAATGTAGGAAACTGTTGATAAAACACTGTTTATATACCTTATATAGGTATTAGGTATATAAAATGAGGGGTATATTTTTCTGGTTTGGAAAACACTAAACAAACCCTGTATTTACAGGATTTTCTCGGTTTTTTAAGTGGTGTTTTAAGTCGGGAAATAATCGGTAAAATATAGGGGTATATTTCGGAGAAGTTCCAAAATAGTGGTTTGATGAAATTAGGGTGGTAATATGGCAAAATTGATGAGGAATTTTAAAAATGTATATGTTTTTTCGTTGTGAAATTGACTTTTAGTGAAGTTGCGATAATAATCATGGAAGAGGTGATATGATGAAACGAATAAGTAGTCTTCTCTTGAGTAGTTTATTGGCATTAATGCTGATCTTAAGTGGATGTGCAGGAAAAGAACAAAAAACAGAGAAACAAACAGGGAATCAATCGACATCAGTAGAAAAAATTAGTGATAATATTTTAGATGAAATGGAAGGGCCACCTAAAAATGGTCATACGATTGAAAGACATGTAGGAAAATCAGAAGAGGATTTGAAGAATCGCTTGAAGACAGATAAAGTATCAGCGGCAAGTACATACTATGATAAGGAAACAGCGACGAAAGCTGTAAAAGATAGTTTGAAGCAGCATGATAAGGAAATTCAAGATTGGTTAAAAAATTCTAAAGAGGCTCGTCTCGTATTAAATACAACTCATTCATTCCCAGTTGGAAAAACGGTAATAAAGAAAAATATGAATGTAAAAGACAAGTTAGTAAAAACTGTTACTGTTTTGGCGAGAGATAAGTCAGGAGATTTAGGATATAAGATCATTACTTCTTATCCATCTGATAAATAAGAAGGGGGAGTAAATATGTATACGACATTACAATATTTTCTCAAATCGTATTGTACGCTAAGTATCCATGAGGATGAAATAGTAGGCGTGATGGAAGAGTTTATAGAGCAAGAAGATGAAGAAATTGTTTTGAAATTACGCGATGAATTATTATATATGAAGAAAAAGAACGCTTGGGAAGAGGCGTGCGTATTAGCTGCGAAGCAAGGAAATCGCATGTGGTCTTTAGAAGAAACGAAAGACCATCTTGAAGCTTTTTTACTATTATTGCAAAAGAAAAAGGCGTGAATAGATCACGCCTTTTTTGTTTGCCAATTTGATGGTGTCTCATTGTGTTGGGGCACTTTTATATACGCTTTTTGAAATTTGTCCATTTGATACTACTTCACCGTTTTGTGTTACCTTTTTATACGTAACCGCTGTTATTTTATCACCAGTTCTACTAACTACTTGAGAAGAAACTTCAACATTTTTACCAGTATTTGTACCAAAAATGCGAGTAGTAATACTACCGCCATTTGAAAATGCTTGAATATAAATATGATTGCCTGTATTGTTTTTAAATTTTAAATCCGGACCATAATCTGCCACTGCTGCATCTTGCCCAAGTGGTAAATAATTTACGGGCATAGAATGATTGCTTCGAGAAACAATTCCTAAATCTGCTCTTAAAGCTGCGCTATACAAAGTGCTACTAACTTGGCAAACGCCTCCGCCTGCACTTTGTATAACTTTACCTTGTGAAAATACTGCTGCGGATTTATAACCATGGGCAGCATCCGTTACTCCAACGCGGCCATTAAAACTAAACGTTTCATCAGGTGCGACAATAACTCCACTTAAAGTATTAGCTGACTTATTTACGTTATAGGACTGGTTTCCATTCCGACCAGCCATTGGAGTTGAATATTCAGCAATTACTTCTTTAATCCCCATTTTTTGTATATCTTCTGTAGAACGCTCAGGTTTTAAGAGTGTAACTGGTAATGTAACGTCCGATGAGCCAGAAGTAATGGCCTGCTGCGTTAAATCAGTTAATTTTCCTTTATCAATTTTTTCTCCATTTTGACTTTGGCTAATATGTACTGTAGAGCCTTCAACACTTAATTCTGCATTAACAGGATTTTTTAATGTGTCATTATATTTATCCTTCATAAAGCTTTCATAAGCAGTTGTATTTAATTGAGCTGTTAATTTATAGTCACGTTTTAATTCACCGTTTTCGGCCTGCTTCCGCATTTGGTAACGATTCATTGCGTTTCCTTCTTGTTCTTTAAAGATTTTGTCAATAATATCTTTTTCCTTATAATTTATCCCTAAATCTTTCCATGTGTACGTTTGTTTATCATTTTGGAATATGTAGGTAAGAGATTTTTGGTCTAATTCAGTTACCTTTTGATTAATAATTGCTTGAATATCTTTTTTATTTTTTCCATCGAGAGAAATACCTTCAAATGTAGTATTTGGTAATGCAGTAGTATCTAATTGATTATTTAGTTTGGATACATATTGATATCCACCAACACCGCCTACACAAAGTAATATGCCTCCAGTAATTGCAGAACCAATCAGTATTTTACTTAGCTTCATGTATTTCCCCCCAGAAATTTTTGTATAAATATATGTATTACATTTTTTGTATAAAAATGATGAAAATAACATTATGTACGTACTAGTATACTATTATTTCCACTATGTGTGTAATGTTTTTATAAAAAACGTTACACTGTTGTAATAATTGTCTCTTTTTGTCACAATATGCACGAGAAATATGTTGAAAATTATAATAAAAAGGCTGACTAGAAAGATCTAGCAGCCTTTTTATTATAATTTTTTATGTTCATTTTTATTCGTAACACCGAGGTGTTCTTGTAGTGTTGTCGAAATATTATTGACGCTTGTTTCATTTGGAACGTAATAATAAATACCACCTATATATTTATCAGTACCTTCTACTTGCAGTTTGTCCATTTTTAAGTTGGAATCCATTGAATTTTTGGCAATTGTCATCATGTCATCAAAAGTTAAATTTGTTTTTAGGTCTTTATCGACAGCGTCTAATAGGCCACCGATTTTATTAATAGAATTAAGAGAAAGTGCTTTTGCAGCAATAGCTTCTAAAACAAGCTGTTGTCGTTGACCGCGCATATAATCACTGTCGATATGACGAGTTCTAGCTAATGCTAATGCCTCTTCTCCATTTAAATGTTGACGTCCTTTTTTCAGATGAATAGCATCTGCTTCGTCTTTACTATTTTGTTCTGTAAACTCAACCGGAACATCGACAGTAATACCACCAAGAGAATCGACAATTTTGATAAATGATTTAAAGTTGAATTTTACATAGTAATCAACTGGAACATCTAAAAATTTCTCCACGGTATCAATTGTGCTATCCACACCACCGAATACGTGCGCATGTGTAATTTTATCGTATTTATCACGTGATTTAATGTAGACACGTGAGTCACGTGGAATGCTGACAAGTTTAACAGATTTATCGTTTTTATTAATTGTTGCAAGTAATAGCGCATCCGTACGAGTTGCTTTTCCGTAATTCTTGTCCCTAATATCACTTTCATCAACACCCATAATAAGTACGGAAATGTTGTCAGTCATAGGTTTCACGGCTTTTTCACGTTTGCTGGATTTATCCCCGCGGCCCAGTTCGGAATAGGCATTACTTAATACAGACTTTGCTTTACTGTATATATGGAAGGAGTAACCTCCTGTTCCAAGTGCTATAATCAGTAATGGAATAAGAAGGAACCAGAGTAGGCGTTTTTTCTTTGAGTGTCCTTTTTTGGCTCGGGTGTCTTTGTTCATATCGGATTTCATCATTTTTCTCCTTTAAAGCTATCAAAGTGTATACATCTAGAAGCACATTCAAACACATAAAAAATATTGTACGCTAAAAAAAAGCGATTGTACATGTATAAAAAATAGATGTCTTGATTATTTATAAGACATCTATTCGTTATTGTATACAAAAGATAGGGATAAGAAAATGATAAAATTTTACCTAATTACAACATAATGCTTACGATAATTGCAGATAAAATGCTAACGAGGGTAGCTCCATATAGTAATTTAAGGCCAAATCTGGCAACGACGTTTCCTTGTTCTTCGTTTAATCCTTTTACTGCACCTGAAATAATGCCGATAGAAGAAAAGTTGGCAAAAGAAACGAGAAAAACAGAAATGATTCCCACTGTACGGGGAGAAAGGCTATTAGAAATTTTACTAAGGTCCATCATTGCTACAAATTCATTCGTTACAAGCTTCGTTGCCATAATGCTACCAGCTGTGACAATTTCAGAACTTGGTACACCGATAAGGAATGCAACAGGTGCAAATACGTAGCCGATTAATTGCTGGAAAGTAATACCGAATATAATGAGGAATAGGTCATTAATGCAGCTAATTAATGCGACGAATCCGATGAGCATAGCGCCGACAACGATGGCTACGCGAAAGCCATCTAGAATGTATTCTCCAAGCATTTCAAAAAAGCTTTGCTTTTCGCCTTTAATTTCTAAAATATCTTCGTCATCTTTAACGTCGTAAGGATTGATGATGAGTACGATAATAAAACCACTAAATAAATTGAGAACGAGTGCGGTTACTACATATTTAGGCTCGATCATTGTCATATAGGCACCTACGATAGACATAGATACGGTTGACATGGCAGAAGCACAAAGTGTATAAAGACGGTGTTTTGGAATTTGAGCTAATTGCTTTTTAACTGTAATAAAAACTTCTGATTGGCCGACAATGGCAGAGGCGATAGCGTTGTAAGATTCTAATTTCCCAAGACCATTTATTTTGCTAAGGAAGTAACCGATCCAATGAATAAAAAATGGTAGTATTTTGAAATGTTGTAGTATACCAATTAAGACGGAAATGAAGACAATTGGTAATAATACAGTAAGGAAAAATGACATTTCACCTTTATTTGCAAGACCGCCAAATACAAAGTTTATACCATTAGCAGCATACTCGAGTAGCTTTGTAAACAGACTGGAAATGACCCGAATAAGTATGAGGCCGATTTCTGTATTTAATAATAAATAGGTTAAAATCAACTGTATAATAAGCATGATGAAAATTGGTTTAAATTTAATATGTTTCTTATTGTTGCTAGCAATATAAGCAAGGAAGAAAACAACGATAAGTCCCACGAAAAAAGTAATAAATTTCATAGTAAGCCCCCTAAAAGAGATATTCTGCTATATATGTTTTTCATTTCAAGGGAGAATATGCATCTTTGGTAAAGAAAGGAATAGAGAGAGCATGAAAATATGTAGAGTGCACCACGTTGCAATTATTTGTTCGAATTATGAACTGTCAAAGGATTTTTATACTCGGATATTAGGTTTTAAAGCGATAAATGAAGTATATAGAAAAGAACGAGATTCTTATAAGTTAGATTTATGTGTAGGGGAAGAGTATCAAATTGAATTATTTTCATTTCCTAGTCCACCTGAGCGCCCAAGTTTTCCAGAAGCAGCTGGACTTAGACATTTAGCATTTGCTGTTACAAATATAGAAGAAGCTGTAAACCATTTAAAACAATGCGGTGTGGAGACTGAAGCGATACGTATGGATGAAATTACGGATAAAAAATTTGTCTTTTTCCAAGATCCTGATGGCTTGCCTTTAGAATTGTATGAGGCTTGAAATTGGTGAATTTTATATAGGGTTGCTTTCAAATAAATGAAGAAACTAAAGTGAAACTTCTTTTTTAAAGGAGGTGTAACTTTAGCTAAGAAAGCTAAAGGACATATGTGGATATTTTAAAATTATTGATGGTAGCCATCCTTATTGCGTTAACAGCATTTTTTGTGGCTGTTGAGTTTGCAATTATTAAGGTGCGTAGCAGTCGTATTGATCAACTCGTTAGTGAGAAACGACGAGGAGCATTAGCAGCAAAAAAAGTAACTTCGAATTTAGATGAGTATTTATCAGCATGTCAGTTAGGTATTACAATTACTGCTTTAGGACTTGGGTGGTTAGGCGAGCCGACTATAAAACATTTACTCGAGCCATTGTTTTTAAAACTACACCTATCTCCTGCAATTGCAAGTACAGTTTCATTTATTATTGCCTTTGCAGTTATTACGTTTTTACATGTTGTCATTGGTGAACTTGCTCCGAAGACGCTCGCTATACAAAGGGCAGAGCAAGTTAGCTTATTATTATCGAAGCCAATTATTTACTTTTACCGAGTAATGTATCCGTTTATTTGGGCTTTAAATGGTTCTGCAAGGCTTGTGACAGGGTTATTCGGATTACATCCGGCTTCTGAACATGAAGTTGCTCATTCGGAGGAAGAATTACGATTAATCTTATCCGAGAGTTATGAGAGCGGAGAGATTAATCAAAGGGAATTTAAATATGTAAATAATATTTTTGAATTTGATAATAGAGTAGCAAAGGAAATTATGGTACCTCGTACGGAAGTTGTAGGTTTATATGAGGACGAACCATTTGAAACACATATTAAAATAATCGCACAAGAAAAGTACACGAGATATCCCGTATTTGGTGAAGATAAAGATGAAATTATCGGGATGGTGAATGTAAAGGATTTATTTATTCGTTATATGGATGGTAATCGAGCCGAGGGGTGCTCGATTACGCCATATACAAGGCCAGTTATTGAAGTGTTAGAAAATATCCCTATTCATGATTTGCTATTACAAATGCAAAGAAAACGAATTCCATTAGCTGTATTATATGATGAATATGGTGGTACAGCGGGAATCGTTACACTAGAAGATATTTTAGAAGAAATTGTTGGAGAAATCCGAGATGAATACGATGAAGATGAACACCCGCCTATAGAGCATATAAGTGAAGGGTGTAAAATCGTAGAGGGAAAAGTGCTTATTAGTGAAGTGAATGATTTATTTGGCATACACTTAATCGCTGATGATGTAGATACAATCGGTGGCTGGATTATGGTACAAAAGCAAATCGTTGCTGAAGGAGATAATATTGAAAAACACGGCTTTTCTTTTAAAGTTCTTGAAAAGGATATGCATCAAATTAAACGAGTGGAAATAAAGAAGGTAGAAGAATGATTTTCTATAAATTTTTATAAAAGATATATATAGAAAAATAAATGTTTGCGCTTTCAAAAAAGGTGCTATATAGTGAAGGTGGATACTGAAAAATTCTTCTAAATGATACTCGTATTTTTAGAGGGCGGATTTTTTAGATAAGGATTTAGAATGAAAAGTATAGGTGATGAAAATGATAGCAACGAAGGATATACGTATAGAAAAAGATTTTTTAGGCGAAAAGGAAGTACCGAGTATAGCTTATTATGGGGTACAAACATTACGTGCTGTAGAAAACTTCCCGATTACAGGATATCGTATTCATCCGTCACTCATTACGGCAATGGCAATTGTGAAAAAAGCGGCGGCACTTGCAAATATGGATACTGGTTACTTAGCTAAAGACATTGGACATGAAATTGCAGAAGCAGCGCAAGAAATTGTTGATGGAAAATTCCATGATCAATTTATCGTGGATCCAATCCAAGGCGGTGCTGGAACTTCTATTAATATGAATACAAATGAAGTAATTGCTAATCGAGCGTTAGAACGTATGGGATATGAAAAAGGCGAGTATGCGAAAATTAGCCCAAACACGCATGTAAACATGGCTCAATCAACGAATGATGCGTTTCCAACGGGAATTCATATTGCAACTCTTATGATGTTAGAAGAACTTCTTATTACAATGGAAGAACTTCATGCTGCTTTCCGTGCAAAAGCAAAAGAGTTCGACCACGTCATTAAAATGGGGCGTACACATTTACAAGATGCTGTTCCGATTCGTCTTGGACAAGAATTTGAAGCGTATAGCCGAGTGCTTGAACGTGATATAAAAAGAATTAAACAGTCTCGCCAACATTTATATGAAGTGAACATGGGGGCGACAGCTGTTGGTACGGGATTAAATGCAAACCCTACGTACATTGAACAAGTAGTTAAACATTTACGAACATTTAGCGGATTCCCACTTGTTGGTGCAGAGCATTTAGTTGATGCAACGCAAAACACAGATGCATATACAGAAGTATCTGCGGCATTAAAAGTATGTATGATGAATATGTCTAAAATTGCGAATGACCTTCGTATTATGGCATCTGGTCCACGTGTTGGATTGGCAGAAATTCAATTACCAGCTCGTCAACCAGGTTCATCTATTATGCCAGGTAAAGTAAATCCTGTTATGGCAGAAGTAATTAATCAAGTTGCTTTCCAAGTAATTGGTAATGATCATACAATTTGCTTAGCATCAGAAGCAGGCCAATTAGAGTTAAACGTAATGGAGCCTGTACTCGTATTTAATTTAATTCAATCTATTAGTATTATGAATAACGGATTCCGTGTATTCATTGAATATTGTATTAAAGGAATTACAGCAAATGAAGAATTGCTGAAGCAATATGTTGAGAAAAGTGTTGGAATTATTACAGCAGTTAATCCTCATATTGGTTATGAAGCAGCATCTCGTATTGCACGTGAAGCAATTGAAACAGGAAAATCTGTTAGGGAGTTATGTTTAGAACATGGTGTACTGACAGAAGAAGAATTGGATATTATTTTAGATCCATTCGAAATGACGCATCCTGAAATTGCTGGAGCTTCTTTATTAAAGAATAAGAAGATGTAATGTGAAAAAACACCGATCCATTTGGATCGGTGTTTTATTTTTAAAAGATATTAAATACAGAGTTTAATTGAAGTAAGCTAATAATAGCTAGGAAGATTAAACTGTATTTCATTGCTGTTTTAAATAGGGCAGATTCTTTACCAACTAGTCCAACTGCTGCACAAGCAACTGCCACAGATTGTGGTGAAACCATTTTTGCCATTGTACCACCTACTACGTTTAATGCAACAAGTGTAGAAGGAACGATGTTTAATTGATCTGCAGTTACTGCTTGAAGCGGTGCGAATAATGAACCACTTGATACTACTGATCCTGTAATGAATACGCCAATCCATCCTAAGATTGGAGAAAGAACTGGGAATGCATTACCAGTAGAAGAGAATGCAAGTCCAAGTGTAGATGACATACCAGAGTAGTTCTCTACGTAAGCTAAAGCGATAACGCTACAGATTGTATATACTGGAGCTTTTAGTTCTTTCATTGTTTCTACTACTAATTCTTTAACCATTTTACCTTTTACGCGGTACACGATAAGTGAAACGATAATTGCCAATACGATTGCAGTAGTTGTAGAAGAGAATACATCGAACTTGAAAACAGCTGCGAAAGGTGTATCAGCTTTTGTAATTGGTGTAGTTTTCATAACAGCATTATGAAGACCAGGGAACTGAATGTTAAATACTAAGTTTGCTAGTGCACCATCTGGAGCAAATAAAGCTTTAATTGGTTTTAAATTAAAGATTGTTACGAATGCAGTTAAGAATACGAATGGAGACCAAGCATATAAAATTTGATTGAATGTATGAGATTCTTGTTTTTCTTGTTTTTCTTCTTTAGTAGAAGATTTTGGTTGCCAAACACGTAAGAATAATGCTAGAGAAACCATACTTACAACGGCTGCGAAAATATTAGTAAGTTCTGCACCTAAGAAGTAAGTCACAAGGAACTGAGTAATAGCGAAAGAAAAACCACTTACAAGAATACCTTGCCAAGTTTCTTTAATACCTTTAATTCCATCAACCATTGAAACAAGTAAGAAAGGTAAAACAATACTAATGAATGGTAAAATAAGAACAGTTTGACGACCGATAGTTAATGCGTCTAGCTCAGTTAATTGTGCTGGTACTGTAACTGGGATACCCATGGCACCCATAGCACCACCAGCGATGTTAGCTACTAAACAAATACCCGCTGCTTTTAATGGATTAAAGCCCATACCTACAAGTAATGCAGCTGTAATAGCAACTGGAACCCCTAGACCAGCTGCGCCTTCTAAGAAAGCACCGAAAGAATAAGCGATTAATAATACTTGTAAACGTTGATCATTTGTAATGCTTGAAATACTATCACGAATGATGTTGAATTGCTCTGTTTTAACAGTTAATTTGTAAAGGAAAATTGCTGCGATAACGATAGTACAAATTGGATAAAATCCAGATAAAACACCGAATCCGGCAGATGCTACAGCTACGGTTGCTGGCATTTTATAAACGAATATAGCAAGAATAATAGCGACAATCACACTGTAAAGACCAGCCATGTAACTTTTCATTTTCAGTCCCATTAAACAAATGATGAAGCAAAAAATTGGAAGTGCTGCGATTAGTGCAGATAACCAAATATTGTTTAATGGGTCATAAATTTGTGTCCAAGTACTCATAATAATGACAACTCCTATCTATTTTATGTGAAGAAATTCACATTATTTGTGAAACAATTCACAATCAACTTACATGCTTAGTATATTCTCCTTCAACACTATTGTCAACGTAAAAAAGTATAATTATTCCATAATAGTATTAAAAGAAATGCTTTGTTCATAAAGTAGACAAAAAGCAAACTCCAATAGATTTGAGTTTGCTTTTTGAAGTTATTTCTATATTGTTTTATTTGTTCGTATATCATTAATTTTATATGTTAGATGACGTCTTTACATCAAGTATATAGGGTGTTGGAATACTTAAGCTTTGATAGGTGGTAACATGCTCGCCCGAGTTGATCTAGTAAGGTAGAGAAAGCAAATGCATTTAATTAGGAAGTATTTCATCACAGTTCAAGCTATTGAATACGAATTTAAAAAGAAATAAGTTAATTTTTAATGTTACAGTATCTCTTTTTACTGAAAATTCCTTTTAGCATAACAAAGAGGTTAAATATAACCCAAATACGTTACGAAAGGTTATCAATTATAGACGATATTTTACAATATCATTACTGTACGTTGCAGTGAGGTGAAAATATAACAAAAAGCCTGATAAAACAACGTTTGTAAGCAAAGTATTCATAGCCCTTACTTTTGCTTTTTCATTATATCATATAGTATAATATTCAAAATCAGCAAGGAATTTTTCCTGAATTCTTTCCTGATAAAGGTGGAAAAAATTTTCAGCTTTATAGGTTGATAAAGTTATGTCGTAACAGGAAATATAAGAACAGATATATAAATAAATAAAAAGAAAATAAAAACGAAAATGAGGGGAACTTTATGAGCCAAAATCAATTCGAATGTCGTATTTCAGAAGAAGATGTACAAATGTTAAGAGCGTTAGCGCATCCGTTACGTTTACGCCTAGTAATGGAACTAATGCAACGTGGAACTTGTAACGTAACACAATTACAGGAAGTGTTAGAAATTCCACAATCAACGGTTTCGCAACATTTAACGAAATTAAAACAAAATAAAGTAGTGCGCTTTGAAAGACGAGGACTAGAAGTGTATTATCAAATTCATAATGATAAAGTAAGTGAAGTTGTAAAAACATTATTTTCTTAAAATTTGAATATTATGGAAAAAGACGTATGGGATCTACGTCTTTTTTTATTTGTCAGAAAGGTGATATGAGAGTAAATGTTAGCATGTAAGGAAGAAAAGGCTATCAATTAACATGTTGTTATATGGAATATATTCTAAAGGGAAAAGAAAAGATAGAAGGGAGTGTAGTAAGGAAAAGGAGGAATAGTAGTATGGATGTAAAACGTGTGAAACAAATCTTATCTTCTTCAAGTAGCATTGACGTTACATATGAGGGCGTACCAGTATGGATTGAGAGCTGTGACGAGCAGAGTGGAGTTGCTCAAGTATATGATGTATCTAATCCTGGAGAAAGCGTTCACGTGAACGTGACGGCTTTAGAGGAGAAGTAATAGAAAAGACGCTTCTAAAGGTTTAGAAGCGTCTTTTTATTTCTTATTCCATCATATGTGCAATTTTCTTAGAGAACATAAGAAGTACTAATCCTAGCACGATTACGATAACACCGATGCTTGCGAATACTTCTAAATATCCTAAAGATTGAGTGAAAGCAGCTAATTGTCCTGCTAATAAGTTTGCGAAGCCAGTACCAGCTAACCATACACCCATTAATAATGATGCTAATTTAACAGGAGCGATTGCACTTACCATAGAAAGTCCGATTGGTGATAAGAATAATTCACCGATTGTATGGAACATGTAAGTGAATACAATGAATAGTAAGTTTGCTTTCATTGCAATGTTACCTTCATCGCTACCAGTTTTTAATACAGCTAAAGTTAGTACTAAATATCCAATCCCTAGTAAAATCATACCAAATGCCATTTTTGTTGGGATTTTTAAGTCACCATTTTTCGTTTTTGAAAGTTTAATCCATAATGCAGAAACCGGTAATGCTAGTAAGATAATGAATAGTGGGTTTACAGATTGGAACCAAGGTGTTGGAATTGTAAATCCACCAATTGTACGATCCACGAACTTATCTGTGTAAAGTGTTAAAGAACTACCAGCTTGTTCAAATCCTGCCCAGAAGAATACAACGAAACAAGTTAAAATTAAAATCGCAGTTGTACGCTTTTTCTCTTGTGTTGTTAAAGGTTTTTTCTCAATTGCTTTTGCATTTTTTTCTTTAGATTGTTTACCGACAACAGTTGTTCCGATAGATCCTAAGTAACGAGGTGCTAAGAAATTAAAAGCAAGCTGTCCAATGATCATACCGATACAAGCTGTTAAGAAACCGTATCTATAATCTGCGAAGTAACCGCAAATGAATGGAGCGATAAGAGCCCCTAAGTTAATTCCCATGTAGAAGATAGTGAAGGCACTATCACGACGAGAATCGTTTTCGCTATATAATTGACCTAATAAAGTCGAAATATTTGGTTTGAAGAATCCGTTACCAATAACTAATAATCCTAATCCTAAAAATAGTCCAGTTTTAGTGTTCATTGAAAATAGTACAAAGTTACCAATTGCCATAATGATACCACCAATAGTAATGGCATGGCGTTTCGTAATGAAGTGGTCAGTTAACCAACCACCGATAATTGGTGTGAAGTATACTAACATTGTGAAAATACCGTATATTTGTACAGCAACTGCTTTATCAAATCCTAAACCGCCGCTTACTAAGCTCGTTGTTAAATAAAGAACTAATAAGCCACGCATTCCGTAATAACTAAATCTTTCCCATGCCTCTGTAAAGAACAACAAATATAATCCTGGTGGATGTTTTTTTGGTGATTGTTGCTCTCCAGCTTTGTCTAATTTTAAAGCTGCATCCATGTTTGTTTCCCCCTAATTCTGTATAACGGATATTTATGTAATTATTTTAATTCACAAAATATTTAGAAGTCAATAGAATTATATGGAAATAGAAAGAAAATTTCTGAAAAAGTTCTATTTTTCTTCGACCGTTACTGTATTTTGCCCTGAAAACGAGATGATAAGCGTTTTCAAATGTAATAATTGAATTCTAAAAGAAAATAAAATAGTGATTAATCAGAAAATTTAGATTAAAATATTTATTCTGATATAGAGAAAATATATTCTATTTACTTTTATAATATAACATATTGGGAATAAAAATACAAAATGAAATAATGTGACATTTAAGTGAATTGAAAAATAACCAGCTCCATAGAAGAGGAGCTGGTTAAGGAAATATTATTTAACAAAGCGTTTTTCGATATCATCTAATAGTAGGTTAGCAGCCATTACACCACCGGCTGTATTCCAAATAACGTCGTCAACTTTGTATGCTTTACCGTTTTTCACTGCATTTAAATTTTTAAATAGAGGATCATTGATATATTCTTTTTCTAATTCAGAACCTTTTTTCTCGTTTCCTTTATCGAATGTGAAGTAGAATAATACATCGCCGTCCATTGCTGAAATACGTTCTTTAGATACGTTACGCTCTGCAAAGTCATCTTTATTTTGATCTCCAGGACGTTTAAATCCAAGTTCTTTTAAAATAACACCAGAGAATGTATCACCGTGATAAATACGAACATCACCAGGCATAAAGCGAACCATAGAGATTTCTTGATTTACTTTATCGCCTAGTTTAGTTTTTAAATCTTTCATACGTTTATCGTAATCAGCTAAAACCTTTTGACCTTCTTTTTCTTTATTTAATGCTTTTGCATAAAATTTGAAGTTATCTTTCCATTCACCACGTAGCGTTTCAGAGAACACAGTAGGTGCAATTGCCTTTAGTTGCTCGTACACTTTTTCGTGACGCATTTTGTTACCGATAATTAAGTCTGGTTTTAAGGAAGCGATTGTTTCCACGTTCACTTGCCCTTCATCACCAACAACCTTTACATCTTTCATTTTATCTTTAATATGTGGATACCATGGATCACCAGTCCAAGATTTCACAGCCCCAACTGGTTTTACACCTAACTCGAGTAAAGCTTCAGTGCCTTCATTTGTTAAAATAACTACACGTTTTGGACTAGCGGGAACTTCTGTTTTACCCATTGCATGTTCCACAGTAATCATTTCTTTTTTCGTATCTTCTTTTGATTCTTCTTTCGTATTTGATTTTCCACAAGCACTTAAAAGTAGTGAAAAGGCTAGTAAAAATACAAATACTGTAAACGATTTCTTTTGCACGAATTTCATTATGTACCCCCTACATACTGAGAAGTTTTTTCAATAGCAAGCATGATATTAAGCTTTTATCTTTTGATTGTCAATACATATCAATGAAAATAGTTCTCATTATCGTTGACAATGAGAATTAAGTTGAAATACACTTACAACGTATCATTATACATTGAAGGGGAAACGCTGCATGTTATTAAAAACATATCAAGCAAAATGGATTGGGTTATTTGTTGGAATCATTGCAGTCATTATTTGTATTTGGGGAAGTATTATTTTCGGATATACAAATACGAGTTGGAAATTAGCGTTAGATGCTTTTTTCCATTTTAATGGTTCCAATGAACATATTATTATTCAAAATGTGCGTCTACCAAGGGCACTAATTGCAGCTAGTGTTGGTGCTAGTTTAGCCATTGCTGGTTGTCTTATGCAAACTTTAACGAAGAATCCACTTGCTTCTCCAGATTTTATTGGATTAAATTCAGGCGCTGCGTTTTTCATAGTTGTAGCAATTGTGGTTTTTTCTGTTACATCATTGTCAGCTTTTACTTGGATTGCCTTTTTAGGGGCAGCAGTTGCTGCAATCCTTGTATTCGCTTCTAGTTCTTTAGGAAAAGAAGGGACAACGCCTCTTAAGTTAACATTAGCAGGGGTCGCAATTAGTGCGTTATTTTCATCATTAACACAAGGATTACTTGTGTTAAATGAAAAGGCGCTTGAAGAAGTATTATTTTGGCTTGCCGGATCTGTGCAAGGAAGAAAGTTAGAAATTTTACAATCTGTATTCCCATATTTATTAATAGGCTGGATCGCATCTATTATGATGGCAGGGAAAGTAAATACATTGATGATGGGGGAAGACGTCGCGAAGGGGCTTGGACAACGAACAATTTTAATGAAATCATTCGTGTTACTTATTATTGTCCTGTTGTCTGGTGGTTCAGTTGCAGTCGCTGGTCCGATTGGATTTATTGGTATTATTACTCCGCATTTTGCCAGATTTCTTGTTGGAGTAGATCACAGGTGGAGAGTACCGTATAGCGGGTTGTTAGGTGCAATACTATTAATCTTAGCTGATATAGCAGCAAGATATGTCATTATGCCACAAGAAGTACCGGTAGGGGTTATGACAGCATTTATCGGGGCACCATTCTTTATTTATATTGCACGTAAGAGAGGGCTTAGCAAATGAAGAAGTATATTCCGTTTCGTATAGGAAAAGGCGGGCTCTCGTTTTTAATGTATAAACGAGCTTGTCTCGTCTTATTCAGTTTACTAGTTGTTTTAATAGGATTATTTTTTGCGAGTGCAGGTATGGGAGACATGAAAATTGCTCCTTATGATGTATGGCAAGCAATCACTGGAAATGGCGATGCGATGTCTAATATGGTTGTAAATAAGTTTCGTATGCCGCGTATTTTAATTGCCATCCTTGTAGGAATCGCACTTGCAGTAGCAGGATGTATTTTACAGGGTCTCGTTCGAAATCCACTGGCTTCTCCTGATATCATTGGGATTACAGGTGGTGCAAGTGTTGCAGTTGTATTATTTTTAGCTATATTTAGTGATGAAAATAATGCGCTAACCGTAAGCATTCATTATATGCCGTTAGCAGCCTTCGCTGGGGCAACGATTGTAGCGCTTTTTGTATATTTATTTGCATGGAGAAATGACGGATTATCACCGATTAGTCTTGTTTTAATTGGTGTTGGTTTTTGGGCATTAACGAAAGCGGCAACGACTTTGTTTATGTTGTTAGCGCCAATTTATCAAGCGAGTCAAGCGAATGTATGGATTACAGGTACTGTTTACGGTTCTTCATGGCAAAACGTTATGGTGCTTGCGCCGTGGGTTCTCATTTTAACGGTAATATCATTTATAGCTGCTAGGCATTTAAATGCGCAAGAGCTAGGGGATGATATTGCGGTAGGACTTGGTGTTCCTTTAACGAAGTCACGCGTATTCATGTTATTACTGAGTACAGCTTTAATTGGTGGCGCAGTTGCCTTCGCCGGAGGAATTGGGTTTGTCGGTTTAATGGCACCTCATATTTCACGAAGACTAGTTGGTTCTTTATACGGTGCATTACTCCCAGTTGCGGCTATTGTTGGTGCAATTTTAGTACTTGCTGCAGATTTAATCGGGCGTACAGTTTTCACACCACTTGAAATTCCAGCAGGGGTATTTACATCAGCAATTGGTGCACCTTATTTTATTTATTTACTTTATAAAAGTCGGAATTCATAAAGGGAGATGAATATGCAAAAAGCATTGGAGACGAAACGTTTGACGCTGTCTTATGGTGAAGCAATTATTATTGATGAGTTGAATTTAGAAATTCCAAAAGGCGAAATTACAATCTTTATCGGTTCTAACGGTTGTGGAAAATCAACTTTATTACGTTCACTAGCTAGATTATTAAAGCCAACAACTGGTGACATTTTGCTAGATAATCAAGCCATTCAAAGTATGCAAACGAAGCAAATCGCTCGTCAAATGGCAATTTTACCGCAAGGACCGCAAGCTCCAGAAGGGCTTACAGTATTGCAACTTGTAAAGCAAGGGCGTTATCCATATCAAACGTGGCTGAAGCAATGGTCAGAAAAAGATGAGGAAATGGTACAAAAAGCACTCGCAGCAACAGGTATGACAGAATTTGCTGAGCGTGATGTGCATGCTCTTTCAGGTGGACAACGACAACGTGCTTGGATTGCAATGACGCTTGCACAAGATACAGATATTATTTTACTGGATGAGCCTACTACATATTTAGATATGACTCACCAAATTGAAGTGCTAGATTTATTATTCGAATTAAATGAAACAGAACAAAGAACAATTGTTATGGTATTACACGATTTAAATTTAGCATGCCGTTATGCAGATAATATTGTAGCCATTCAAGATAAACAAATATATGCACAAGGTAAGCCGGAAGAAGTAGTAGATGAGAAGCTAGTACGTGATGTATTCCGAATGGAATGTCAAATCAGTACGGATCCGTTATTTGGGACACCACTTTGCATCCCGCATGGAAAAGGAAGACGTGTACGTAAAGAGGTTGCTCAAGTAATGAGTTAAATAAAAAAGGCGATGAGGATTCATCGTCTTTTTTATTTGCGGCAAGAAAATAAAAGGAAGAGGGGAATTCGTAAACGTCGTTCATATTCTTCTTCACTCTGAAAATAAGTTTGATTTGGTGTGGCTTCTTTTATGTTTGTAATCGTAAACCCGGCTTGTTGTAACAATGTAAAATACTCTTCTGTTGTATGATGGTATTTAATAACTTCTTGGTCAATCCATGGCTCAACCCGTTCGCCAATTTTAAAATAATCATCGACGAGCCAGCTCGTTCTTTTCCCGCTCGTTTGCAAGCTTTCAAATGAAGAGGTAATAACAGGGTGTTGAACACTAAAAGTAAAGGTTCCATTTGTTTTTAAAGCTTCGTACACATTTTGAAAAATGATAGGAAGATGTTCAATATAATGTAAGGCGAGTCTAGACGTTACTAAATCAAAAATAGAAGGAGGGTATGTGTAGTCTTTGAGGTTTAAACAATGGACGGTTCCATTTTTATTTTCTAGTTGTTTTTTAGCTTTTTCATACATAAGTTCGGAGCCCTCAATACCAGTGTAAGAGTGGCAGCCATTCTCTAATAATTCCTCGCCAAACTTGGCGTCACCGCAGCCTAAATCGAGGATTTTCTTTCCTTTCACATCACCAATGAGTTGAAAGAAGGCTGGTTTTTCAAGTGATTCATTTGGGCTATTTTCTCGGTATCTTCGTTTCATATATTGTTCAAAAAATGCTTCGTTATTATATACATCAGATTCAGTAAATGCCATGATTGAAGCCCCCTTAAATATTTTTTTTATTCTACCAAATATGAAAAGTAAATGATAGATTTCTTGTAATGAATCATATATAATCTAGAATTGTAAGCGGTTACTTTAAACTATTTTTCTATAATAAATCCTGAAAACGTGTTAAGCTAGTAGAGGGATTATTAGAACTATTAAGACAATAATTCGCTTACATGAACGATGGGAGGCTTCACAATGTCTAGTAAAACACTTGCGAAATTTTTAGAAGAAAATTTAGAGGATTTAAAATCAAAGGGGCTTTATAACGTAATTGATCCGCTTGAGAGTTCAAATGGACCGATCATTACAATTGGCGGAAAAGAATATATTAACTTATCTTCAAACAACTATCTTGGATTAGCAACAGATAGTCGTTTGCAAGAAGCAGCAATTGGTGCAATTCATAAGTACGGCGTTGGAGCAGGAGCTGTTCGTACAATTAACGGTACTTTAGATTTGCATATTAAATTAGAAGAGACAATTGCAAAGTTTAAACATACAGAAGCAGCAATTGCTTACCAATCAGGATTTAACTGTAATATGGCAGCGATTTCAGCCGTTATGGATAAAAATGATGCGATTCTTTCAGACGAATTAAACCATGCTTCTATTATTGATGGTAGTCGTCTATCAAAAGCAAAAATTATTGTTTATAAACATTCTGATATGGAAGATTTACGCCAAAAAGCAATCGCGGCGAAAGAATCAGGTCTTTACAATAAATTAATGGTAATTACAGACGGTGTCTTCTCAATGGATGGAGATGTTGCAAAATTACCAGAAATTGTTGAGATTGCAGAAGAATTAGATTTAATGACATATGTAGACGATGCACACGGTTCAGGTGTACTTGGAAAAGGTGCAGGAACTGTAAAGCATTTCGGTCTATCTGATAAAGTTGATTTCCAAATTGGTACATTATCAAAAGCAATTGGGGTAATTGGTGGATATGTAGCAGGGAAACAAAACTTAATTGACTGGTTAAAAGTTCGTTCACGTCCATTCTTATTCTCTACAGCATTAACACCGGCTGATGCAGCTGCATGTATGCGATCAATTGAAATTTTAATGGAAAGCACAGAGTTACATGATCGTTTATGGGAAAATGGCCGCTATTTAAAACAAGGGTTAAAAGAACTTGGCTTTAACATTGGAGAAAGTGAAACGCCAATTACACCTTGTATTATTGGTGACGAAGTATTAACACAAGAATTTAGTAAACGTTTAAATGAAGAAGGCGTATATGCAAAATCTATCGTGTTCCCAACTGTAGCTAAAGGAAAAGGACGCGTTCGTAATATGCCTACAGCAGCTCATACGAAAGAAATGTTAGATGAAGCAATTCGTAAGTATGAAAAAGTAGGGAAAGAAATGGGCATCATTTAAGTAACGACATCTTTTGAATAGCTTGCAAATGAGGAGTGGGGAAAATGAAAAAAATTCTAGTAACCGGTTCTTTAGGGCAAATTGGTTCTGAACTAGTAATGAAACTTCGTGATGTATACGGTGCATCAAATGTTATTGCAACAGATATTCGTGAAACAGATAGTGAAGTAGTAACGTCTGGTCCATTTGAAACGTTAGATGTAACAGATGGACAAAAACTACATGATATTGCACAGCGTAATGAAGTAGATACAATTATTCATTTAGCAGCTTTACTTTCAGCAACAGCAGAAAAAAATCCGTTATTTGCTTGGAATTTAAATATGGGTGGACTTGTAAATGCATTAGAAGCAGCTCGTGAATTAAACTGTAAGTTTTTCACGCCCAGTTCTATCGGTGCATTCGGTCCATCAACACCGAAAGATAATACGCCACAAGATACAATTCAGCGTCCTACTACGATGTATGGGGTAAACAAAGTAGCAGGAGAATTACTATGTGATTATTATCATCAAAAGTTTGGCGTTGATACGCGCGGTGTACGTTTCCCAGGTTTAATTTCTTACGTAGCTCCTCCAGGAGGCGGAACAACTGATTATGCGGTTGAAATTTATTATGAGGCGATTAAAAAAGGCACATACACCTCATACATTGCAGAAGGAACATACATGGATATGATGTACATGCCGGATGCTTTACAAGCGATCATTTCATTAATGGAAGCTGATCCAAGTAAACTTGTGCATAGAAACGCGTTCAATATTACAGCGATGAGCTTTGAGCCAGAGCAAATCGCAGCATCCATTCGTAAACACATCCCGACGTTTACAATGGATTACGCTGTAGATCCTGCTCGTCAAACAATCGCTGATAGCTGGCCAAACTCTATTGATGCAACAGCAGCAATGAAAGAGTGGGACTTTAAAGCAGAATATGATTTAGACAAAATGACAACGGACATGTTGGCTAAGTTAAAAAAAAAGCTCACAGCTGAGTTAGTGATGAATTAATAGGAAGGGTCGATTCTTAGGAATTGACCCTTTTATTTGTAATTTGGGAATATAGAAATAATTGCAAATGTGATAGAATGAGTTAATTTGTGCATAAAGGGGAGAGATACAATGGAGAAATGGGAGTTAGCAAAGGAAATTTATAATACGTCACGTTTAACGGGAACATTTAAGCTTCGATCAGGACAAGTATCAAATCAATACTTTGATAAGTACTTATTTGAATCTAATCCAGTACTGTTATTAGAAATTGCTAAACAATTGAAAGAGCTCATTCCTCCTGAGACAGAAGTACTCGCGGGTTTAGAGATGGGAGGAATTCCAGTAGCGACAGCATTATCTTTACAAACAGGTATACCTGTTGTATTTGTAAGAAAAGAAGCGAAGAAGTATGGTACATGTAAGTTAGCAGAAGGCGTTAATATTGCTGGGAAAAATGTTTGTGTCGTTGAGGATGTTATTACGACAGGTGGTCAAATATTATTAAGTACGAAAGATTTAAGAGAACTAGGTGCGAAAGTACATCATGTTCTAGGCGTCATTGAACGAACGAAAGAGGGAAGCGATAACTTATTAGAAGATGGCTTACAGCTACATTCTTTATTTACAATGGATGAGTTAATTGAAGGAGAAAAGCAACATGCAAAGAGTTGACGTCGTATATGCACTAATACATGATGAAGAAACAGATAAAATATTAATGGTACATAATGTAGAACAAAATGTTTGGTCATTGCCAGGCGGGGCTGTGGAAAAAGGTGAAATATTAGAGGAAGCACTAATAAGAGAAGTAAAAGAAGAGACAGGTTTAACTGCTGTGGCAGGTGGACTTGTTGCGATTAATGAAAAATTCTTTGAAGAATCAGGGAATCATGCGCTATTTTTTACATTCCGAGCAAATGTAGTAAAGGGTGAATTGATTGCGGAAGATGACGAAGAAATTTCCGCAATAGAGTGGGTGGATCGAACGATCGCAAATGAACGATTCCCATTCTATGATGGCGGATTCGAGGCATTATTAGAAGTAGCTATTCCATACAAGTTTCAACCAGAAACAAAGTGATTGAAAGGAAAAAACAGGAGCGACAACGCTCCTGTTTTTCTATTCAATCGTCTTCAGTAATAACTTTTTCAATAGTGGTTTAATCTTCAGACGTAAATCTTCAGCATGATTTGCAACTAAGAAGTGATGGTTATAAATATTCTTCATTAATTGATAAGTTGCTTCTTTTGCTTCGCCTTCTTCGATGAAGATTCCGATTACTTCCATACCACTTTTACGAGCAAGTTTGACAGCTTCATGCGTATCTAAAATACCGTCTTGTTGATAGTCTAGCGCAGAAGGCTCACCGTCTGTAAAGACAAGTAAGAATTTATGCTTTTCTGGTCTTTTTGCAAGTTTTTCAGAAACGATACGAATAATATATCCGTCGCGGTTATCTTCTTCTTCGCGAAGCTGCATAATTTCTGGACCAACGTTTGGTAACGTTGAGTTTTTATACGTTACAACTTCATGGATAACGTTTGGCTTATCTTCAGGCTTAGCACTAGAAGCATCTTCCCAAAATCCGCTAATAGCGTGCGGGATTTTTAAAGATTTCAACGCTTCATGGAATAGGACCACACTCTTTTTCGTTTCTTCCATTTTGTTATACATAGAACCAGAGCAGTCCACTAGTAATTGGAATGCAACGTCAAGTTCTTGTGATTCCTGGCCTTTTTTATAAAACATGCGCGGCTGCTTTTCAGTATAAATACGAAGGAATTTCTTACGAAGTCTTCCGTAATATTTATCACTATTTGCATTCGTTTTATTTTCAATCGTTTTTTCGATAATTTTCTTTAATTCTTTTACATCTTTATTAACAACTGATTTGATAGCTTGGTAATCCTTTTTTTCATCAGGATTTGATTTGCGAGCTTCTTTAAATATATGAGAAGCACCAACGTTATACTTACCGTATGCACCCTCGTTTTGGCTAGAAGCGTGTGAAGCTCTTGCTTCTTCTGTATCAGCGCCATCAAAGTTGGATTGTGTACTTTTTTGAGAAGTACCTTGTACAGAACCAAGTGCTTGGTCGCCATCTTCTGATTCACGAGCAGTATCACCCATCATATTTGTTTTCGTTCCGCTTTCTAAATCAAAGCGTAAAAAGTTCTCGTTTTCATTGTTTTTATTTTCACGGTGCCATGTGGAGAAACTTTCATCCATTTTATTTTTGCTATCATCGTCATCTATGAGCTGCGTATCATCATTTGCTAATTTTTCAGCGCGACTGTCTTTCTCATCTGTAATAACAGATAAATAAAGCGGTGCATGTCCGAAATAATTATTAAGCATATCACTTTCAAGAAGTCCTTCTAAACGATAGCGAATTTTTTCAACGATATACATAATGTCTTCTGTATTACGAGCTTGGAATGTTTCATGCAAAATTGCTTCAATTTGCTCGAAATATTCATTATTAAACATTTCATATTTATCGCTCGTTAATGAAAGATAGCAGAGACAAAATAGACGATCACCGTGATAGTTACGAACACGATTGATTTCATTTTGTGAACCAAAGTAATTGCGATACATTTCTTTTCTTCTTTTAAAAACATGCTTTGTGCCAGGGCGTAAGTTTTTTACGATTTCCTCAACACGTAAATCTTCTAATAGAACAAATAATTGTGTTAAAAACTTTTTTAAGGGTGATTCTTGTAATTCAATCGCATAAGAACGAATTAAAGTCATGTCCGAGTAATGTTTATTACCAAGTGCTTTTAAAAACACTTCGCTTTTTAATCCGATTACTGTATCCTCTTCTTTTCGATCATCCCAAAAGTGACTAATGACAACCTTTTTTTCAATTTCGTCGTAGTATGCTTTATAGCCATACTCAAGGTAGGCATCGTCTTCTTTTAGAAGAGCATACATTAAGTTTTCCATTTGTAGAAACAGCGACGCATCAATTTTTTTGTCACTAAAAATTTGTCTCATGAATTATCCCTCAAAGAAATAACTTTCTGCTAATTCACGGACAGTCATTTGTTCTGTTTCATCGTTTAATTTTGCGATAATACTACGTTCAATTGCACGCATAACAGGAATATATACACCTAAATCACATGCGTCGATAATGCCACGAATACTTGCTGCTTCTTCACTTACACGCCCATCACGAGCTAAAGGCATAAGGTCGCTTGCAAATGCAACGAACTTTTCAATTGTTGCAACATCATTTAATTTTGATTCAGATAGTAATAGTTCTTTTAATGTGTCACCTTGAATGTATGGAACTTCAATAATAACGAAACGGTTTTTTAATGCTTCGTTTAGTTCACTTGTTCCAACGTAACCTTCATTAATTGCTGCAATTACACGATACTCCTCATCGCCATATACAACTTCTTGTGTAAACGGATTTGTAATCATTTTACGGTAATCTAATGCACCGTGAAGAAGTGGTAACGTTTCAGGTTTTGCCATATTGATTTCATCAATATATAGGAAATGACCGTTCTTCATTGCTTTCATAAGAGGGCCGTTAACGAATGTAACTTCAGATGCACCATCTTTCGTTTGTAGTGTGTTGTATCCTAAAATACCTTCTACATCTAGGTCAACAGAACAGTTAATGCTATGCATTGGTTTTTGGAATAAAGAAGAAAGAGTTTCAGCTAGTACTGTTTTACCACTACCAGTCGGCCCTTTTAATAGAATATTTTTGCCAAGAAGAAGCGCTGTAATAGCATCTTCAATAATGCTGTTATCAGATGCTTTATATATTTTCTTTCCAATTAAATGTGCATTTTCACCAGCTTCTTGTTTATTTTTTTCGTGAATGGTTGAGAGCTGTTGTTTTAAATCAGCATGTATATGAAATTGTTCTAACATGTATTTCCCACCTAACATTATTTTCATAAAGTAATACATCTTATGATAACTTGTTTTAATATGGTATGCAAAGAAAAGGAGAGAGGGGAAATGGAAAAGAAAAAGCAATCAATATTACATTGATTGCTTACAGTAAAGGAGAAATGAGTCGCATGAAAGACTCTAATATTCGTTTTTTGATACTTCTTTTTTGGAATGCGTTCCATTTAATTTCAGTGGAATGCTTAAAGTCGTCTTCAAAATCATGTTTAATATCATGAACGGTTTCTGATTCATATAGTACGCTAATAAGTTCATAATTTAATTCAAAGCTGCGTACGTCCATATTTGCCGTTCCAATTGTCGCGATCTTATCATCAACGAGTACAATTTTTGCATGCATAAAACCATCTTTATAACTATAAATGGAAGCACCAGCTTTTAAAAGCGGAGTGAAGTAGGACTGAGATGCTTGATCACTAATAATACTATCACTTTTACCAGGATATAAAATGCGTACATCTATGCCAGATATTGCACTTAAACGTAATAATGTTAAAGTTTCTTGATCTGGAATAAAGTAAGGTGTAGCGATCCAAATCGATTTTTTTGCAGATCCCATAACAGCTAATAATGTATTGCGAATGCTTTTATCATCTGAGCTAGGCCCGCTGGCTACAATTTGCACAGCACCTTCTGCACTTGAAATTTCTTTACCTGGGAAGTATTGTCTATTCATAAATTGATCCCAAGAATAAGTATTCAATCCACTAGAGGCATAGAGCCAATCTTCTAGAAAAATTGCTTGTAATTTATATAACGCTTTTCCTTCTATTTTTAAATGACTATCACGCCAAATGGGAAATTTTTTTGAACGGCCAAGATATTCATCACCGACGTTGAGTCCACCAGTAAAACCGATTTCTCCATCTACAATAACGATTTTTCGATGGTTACGATAATTGACAGTTTCAAGTAACCAAGCTGAAAAAATAGGGTCAAATTCTACAATTTCAATACCAGCTTCTTTCATAGGTTTTAAAAAGCGTCTTCTTAAAGTGTTACTTCCGAGTCCATCATAAAGAAAGCGTACAATAACACCAGATTTTGCTTTTTTTATTAAAGCATCTCGAACTTTCGTACCAATCTCATCAGATTTATAAATATAGTATTGAATATGTATGTGATGTTTTGCTTGCTCGATAGCTTGCAAAATTTCTGAAAAGGTTTGATCGCCATTTGTTAAAAGTTTTGTAGTTGTTTTATCTGCGGCAGGTCCGCCTCCAAATTTTTGTACGACTTTTGTTAAATGCATAGAACGTTCATGTAAGGGGACTGTGAGTGACAATTCTACTCGTCTTCCTTCTAATATTTCACGGAATAATTTTCTTTGCTCTTCTGAACGATGTAGATGTTTTTTTCTTCTCCAACGGCTACGTCCGAAAAGCGCATATAAAAGCACACCAACAACAGGGAGAAGTGCTAGTACTAAAAACCATGCTAAAGTGCTTTGTGGGGATCTATTTTCAATAAAAATAACGAAAGATATCCCTATGATTGTAAGAGACCATAATGCACCGACAAAGGTATATAGTGAGAGGATAGACGTATCTAAAAGTAAGAGTACGATAGATATAATTGTAAATACCAATAATAATTGAACGATAGGCTTCTTCATTTTTATAAAATTCCTCTAATCTTTCTTAAATATAGACTTCTTATATAAAAAGGTATAATCCGACATTCTTATTATAAAGTGTTTTGTTTTTTTTACAAAATATAGACATTTTCCCCATGCTTTCCGCATTTGTCCTACATACAGTATATTGTTACGTTATTATCCTGCTATTTGCTGGTTAATAAACAGTGTAGGGGGACAAAACATTTGTCCTTTATATAGGAACGGGGATAACCATATCATGGATTTGTAACAGGTACATGATGAAGCCGAGGATATGGTTATTCGTATTATACGGATTCTTTCTTATTATATAGGTTACTAACAAGGTCCGTACTATTCATACAATACCTATTAAGATGAGAAAATGGAAAAGGAGAGGGGAATAATGAATTATATAGAAAATAACGGATTGTATTATCGTAATCATCATCCTCATGGAGGGCACAACCATAACGGCGGACATCACCACCATGGAGGGCACAATCACCATGATCATCACCACCATCACGGAGGTGGATGGGGCTGGGGTGGCGGCTCATGGGGCGGTGGATTTTTCCCAGGAAGTTTTGCTGGAGGTGTGTTAGGTGGACTTACAGCTGGCGCATTAACGGGTGCAGCAAGTGGAGGCTACTATCCAGCACCGTACCCAGTAACTTATCCAGCGCCATACCCAGCACCATATCCAACTCCATATCCGGGGTATCAGCAAATACCATATCCGTATTAAACTAAAAAAGAGGCTTTCCTCTTTTTTAGTTTAATAAAGTAATTATTTATAAAATATTTCCAAAATAAAGGTGAAAATATGTTAATATTTTATTATTGTAATTCAAAAACATATATACTAATTTTAACTTTTATATTATTATCCGTGAATAGTTGTATAGTGTGCTCGAACTTCTATTTCGCTAGTAAAGTAAAGAGGTTAGATATGAGCGGGATTAATAGGGAATAGGCATTGTATAGAGCTAGCTATAAAGGAATGTAAGAGAATGAATAATGTATAATAAAGTAAGCTAATTATAGCGATAAGAAACCACTATTTATAATTGAAACGGTATTATATTGCTTTTTATTACAAATAATATTATGTTATTTTAATCGGCATATTTCAAAATGTGATGAATGCAAATAGCCATTATTAAGAAATGAAATATCTCTATTTCTATGAAGAGAAACAAGTTGTGTTTTAGTCAGATAGGAAGCAAGGAGAGATGCGCATGCTAGAACAAAGAGGTCATGCATTATATGACTCTTCATTGCGAGATTTAAAGTTAGCATTAGATGAGTCTTCAATTGTTGCAATTACAGACCGAAATGGTCTTATTACATATGTAAATGATAAGTTTTGTGAAATCTCCAAATATACACGAGAAGAGTTAATAGGAAAAGATCATCGTATTTTAAATTCAGGATATCACCCGAAAACATTTTTTCAAATTCTATGGAAGCGTATTTTGAACGGAAAAGTATGGAGAGGTGAGATTCGAAATCAAGCAAAAGATGGGACGTATTATTGGGTTAAAACAACAATTGTTCCGTTTTTAAATGAAAAAGGAGAGCCATATCAATTTATCGCGATCCGAAATGATATTAGTAGTAGGAAAGAAGCAGAACAGAGGTTGCGGTTAAGTGAAAGTCGTTATAGGGAGCTTGCGTATCATGATGCTTTAACGAGTTTACCGAACCGATTGCAGCTAATAACGACTGTAAACGAGATGATTGCAGGAAAAAAAGAATTTGGTATGATTTACTTTGATTTGGATCGTTTTAAATTAGTAAACGATACGCTAGGTCATATGATAGGGGATTTACTTTTAAGCGAAGTTGCTTCACGGTTGCATTATGTGCTAGGAGAGAAAGACGTTCTGGCTAGGCTGGGTGGCGACGAATTTGTGCTGTTAACAAAAAGTCATACACAAGATGCGATGAGGCAGCTAGCGACATCTGTGTTGTCATGTTTTCAGGCACCATTTATGCTTGAAGGTCATGAAGTATACATTTCAGCTAGTCTAGGACTGTGCGCATATCCGCAAGATGGTCAAGATGTAGAAACTCTATTAAAGAATTCGGATTTAGCTATGTATAGCGCGAAAGAACAAGGCAGAAATGCCGCGTGTTTCTTTACAGATGAGTTACGTGCGAAAATAAATCGTAGAATGAAAATTGAATTCGCTTTGCAAAAGGCAATTCGTGATGAAGAGTTAGACGTGGCACTGCAGCCTATTATTGATTTGAAAACGAAGAAATATACTGGTATTGAGGCTTTAGCACGTTGTTCGATAGAAGAAGGGCCTATTTCACCAGGCGAATTTATTCCAGTAGCTGAAGAATCTGGACTTATTATAAAATTAGGAGACTGGGTATTAGAAAAGTCATGTCGCTTGTTTAAAACATTGCCAGATTACGAAGAAGGATTAAGGTTATCTGTGAATTTATCCATACAACAATTAATGCAAAAGCGTTTTATTTTATCTGTACGTAGCATTTTAAGGAGAACGGGCTTTCCACCGAATCGTTTAATTTTAGAAATAACGGAAAGTATCGCTGTTCGCCATTTTGATTATATTATTGCTACATTACAAGAATTAAGAAATATGGGTATTTTAATTGCTTTAGATGACTTCGGAACGGGCTATTCTTCCTTATATTATTTAAAACAACTACCACTGGATATAGTGAAAATTGATCGTAATTTTATTCGTGAATTTCATTATGATCATGCACAGCCAGAGCGAACGATTGTAAAATCTGTTATTGAAATTGCCCATAGCTTAAATTTAGCAGTAGTTGCTGAAGGGGTAGAAACAGTAGAGCAAGAAAGTTTATTACAATCTATGGGTTGTGATTATGTACAAGGATTTTATTATGCGAAACCTTTATCTGTAGGAGAGTTAAAAGAAAAGTTAATTACAGATTTTGAATAAAAAAGAGAAGCCGGTAGCTTCTCTTTTTTTAATTCGTTTTTTGTGAGTCTTTCATTAATACTGGGTAAAGAATAAGACCTAGTACGAACAATCCGATTCCTAAGAAGAACGTTTTTAAATCAGCAGTTCCCGTTTTGATAACCCAAATAGAGTATACAAATGCTAATGTAGTAATGACCCCATCCTTTATTCGAGAACCAGGCATTATATCATACGTTTCTCCTGTAATAACCAATTTGAATTGGTACAGCGTAGAAACAAGGTATGGAATTAAATAAGCTAATGTTGCTACAACGATAGCGAAATTATAAGCTTCTGATACGGTACCAGAAATCGTTGAGAATAAGAAAATTTGCGTCATCACATTTGTAATAAATAATGATTTTGAAGGACTACCTTTTTTATTTGTTTTCGCGAAAAACTTAGGGAAAAGTCCATTCTTGGCTGCCTGATAAGGTACTTCTGAACTAACAACGATCCAGCCAACTGTAGAGCCAAATAAAGATACAAGTGCAAGTAAAGCCATGATATAGGCTCCTTTATTGCCAATTGCTAAATTTAATGCGTCTACTAATGGTTTTTGAGACTCTTTTAAAGCATCTTGCGAGAGAGCTCCCATTGTAAGTAAAGTAATTGACATGTAAATAAGAAGAGCGATAATTAATCCGAAAATGGTAGCTTTTTTTACATCGCGCTGAGATTTAGCACGGTTAGAAAGCATTACAGCAGATTCAATACCGATAAACGCCCAAAGTGTTGCGATAGCAGCTGAATTGATTTGTCCACCTAACGAAATGGATTGTCCAGCTTCATTCATAAATGTTTGACCGTCTCCAAAATTAGAGGCATTGAAAATGAATAATGTGATTACAATAAACATTGTAAATCCGATAATTTTTGCAATGGTAGCAAGAAGATTCATATTTCCAGCCTGGTCAATATTTTGAGAAAGAATATATTGAATTCCCCATAGCATAAGGCTACATACGAGGAAAGTTAGTCCTTTTCCGAGTTCTAGTGAAAATCCGTTCGTAGAAAAGAGAATTTGCTTACTTTGTAAAACTGGAAAGAATGTTGATAAATATCCAGCAAAGGAAATAATAACAGATGCGGTTGCAGCCCAGTTCGCAGCCCAATATCCCCAGGCCATACTATATCCTGCAACTTTGCCCGCTTTTTTTGAAGGGAACATTGCTTGAGCGTAACTTTGTGGTCCTGCCTTTAATTCTGGTTTGCGAACTGCTAAATTTCCAAATACGAGTGCAATCATAAATACGCCAAGACCTGTAATACTCCATGCAAGTGTAGAACCCATTGGACCTGATACGTGTGCTAAATTTGCTGGGAGCATAAATACGCCACCGCCAACCATATTTCCAATCACAAAAGCTGTTAAAATCCATAATCCCCATTTTTTCGTTTCCATTTTTGTTAACTCCTTTGTAGTAAGTTTTGCTTAAACATCATTTTTTACTAGCTTTTTGGCAATAAAAAAAGAGCCATGTAGATAAAAAATACCTACATGGCTCTTCGCCTGACGTAGGTACAACGGGAATAACCCTTGTACCTACGCGTAATTTTTCCGCTAGGTTTCAAGGGTTACGTATGATGATGATGTTTTTGTGCAAATGTAACTACAATTGTTGTATAAGTAAGCATAGTTCTTTGCTCCCTTTCTCCTCTGATTTTGAAGTTAGTATACTACATGTTTTTTTGAATGAAAAGAAAAATATAAAAATTTTTATAAAAATAAGTTTTAGAGATTAAATATTTACCTGTATTTTTCCTATACTGGAAAATAAGTGAGAGATTGGCAGAAGAGTGTAGCATGGTATAATACATATAGAATTAGAAGGTGACAAGGGGCTATTGTAGATGATGAGTAAGTATGAACAAATTTATACAGCAATCAGCAAGTCTATTGATAATAAACAATTAAAAGAGGGATGCAAAATCCCATCAGAAACTGAATTAATGAAGCAATATGAAGCGAGCCGAGGTACGGTAAGAAAAGCTGTAGATTTATTACAAGAGCGTGGATATGTTCAAAAAATACATGGAAAAGGTGTCTTTGTTTTAAAGCGAAAAAACATTGAATTCAACTTTGGTGGTATTGTAAGCTTCCAGGAAGAAAATGAACGTTTAGGACGCCATTGTATTACAGAAGTCGTGGAAATAGAGAAAGTAAAAGCGACAAAAGAGGTTGCAAAGCTATTGAATGTGAAAGAGAAAACAGAAATAGATCATATTAAACGCGTACGAAATATTGATGGAGAAAAAGTAATTTTGGATATTAATCATTTTGTATCGGAATATATTCCTGGGCTAACGAGTGAAATTGCAGCAAAGTCCATTTATAAATACATTGAGAAAGAATTAGGTCTTCATATTAGTTACTCACAGAGGGTAATTGAAGTGCAGCCATGTACAGAGGACGATAGAAAGTATTTAGATTTAAATGGAACAGACTATGTTGTCGTTGTGAAAAACTTTACGCATTTTTATGATGGAAGTCAGTTCGAATATACAGAATCACGCCATCGTTTAGATATTTTTCATTTTTCGGATGTGGCGCGGAGAAAATAAGGAGATGGAACGAAATAACGTTTCATCTCTTTTTTTTATCCTGCTATTTGTGGGAGGCGTGCTGTCCGTAAACGCCCGATTGGTGAGGGCTGATAATCAGTGCGGGATGAACAAAACCCCACTGATTAAAGTTTCACTTTATAAAAAAATTATAAACTCGTATATACGAGTGTTGACTAACTTATATATACGAGTTAATATGTAATTGTAAACGGTATCAAAAAAAGAAAAGAGGGACGGGAATATGGGGAAAGACTATCGTAAAACAGCAGAGGAAGTGTTGCAGTATATTGGTGGGAAAGACAATATTGAACAAGCTGCGCACTGTGTCACGAGGCTCCGTATCGCTTTAAAAGATGAAAGTAAAATAGATAACGATAAATTGCAGTCTGTTTCATTAGTGAAGGGAGCGTTTCATAACGCTGGAGTATTTCAAATTGTAATCGGTCCAGGAGATGTTGATCGAGTATATGCTGAATTGATAACGCTTGCAGGTATGAAGGAAGCGACAGTAGCTGACGTGAAAGACTCTGGAAACCAAAAGTTAAACCCAGTTCAAAAGTTTGTAAAAGTATTTTCAGATGTATTTATGCCGATATTACCAGCGATCGTAACAGCTGGTTTACTAATGGGAATTAACAATCTATTAGGGGCGAAGGACTTATTTTTTGAAGGTAAAAATTTATTAGATGTATATCCAAACTTAAGTGGGCTTTGGGATTTAATTAATATGATGGCGAATACAGCATTCGTATTCTTACCAGCACTTGTCGGTTGGTCAGCAACGAAGCGTTTTGGTGGTAGTCCGATATTAGGGATCGTTATGGGATTAATGCTTGTGCATCCAGCCTTATTAAACGCGTGGGATTATGGTAAAGCAGCAACTGGTTTAGATGGACAAAAGATTGAGTACTTCGATATTTTAGGATTATTTCAAATTGAAAAGGTAGGGTATCAAGGTCAAATTCTACCCGTTTTAGTAGCAGCATTCGTACTAAGTAAAGTGGAAATCTTCTTAAAGAAACATGTACCAAATGCAATTCAATTATTAGTTGTACCAATTACAACGATTGTCGTAACAGGTGTGTTAGCATTAGGAATTATTGGTCCAGTTACACGTCATATTGGAGATTTATTAACAGTTGGATTAGTAGGTGTATATGAAACAGTACCAGTAGTTGGAGCAGTATTGTTTGGAGCATTATATGCACCGCTTGTAATTACAGGTATGCATCATATGTTTATTGCTATCGACTTACAATTAATTGCACAGCACGGTGGTACATTCATTTGGCCAATGATTGCTCTTTCTAACATTGCGCAAGGTAGTGCGGCACTTGCGATGTTCTGGATTTCTAAAAATCAAAATGATAAAAGTATGGCATCTACATCAGCAATTTCAGCATATTTCGGTATTACAGAGCCAGCTATGTTTGGTGTGAACTTACGAAATAAATTTCCGTTCTATGCAGCGATTATAGGATCAGCTACTGCAGCTATATTTATTACGTTAAATGGTGTATTAGCACCTGCTATCGGAATTGGCGGATTACCAGCATTTATTTCTATCATTCCGAAATCGATTCCAATATTTATTGTAGGAATGATTATCGCTGTTGTAATCCCATTTACGTTAACATGGTTATTTGCAAAACGAGTAAAACAGAAGTAGGAGGAAGTTAAACATGAAGGATTGGCATAAAAGTGTAGTTTATCAAATTTATCCGAAGAGCTTTAATAGCTATTACAATAAAGAAACCGGTGATATAAAAGGGGTTACAGAGAAACTAGATTATTTAAAAGAACTCGGAGTAGATTATATTTGGTTAACACCGATATACCAATCACCACAAAATGATAATGGATACGATGTAAGTGATTACTACAGTATTGATCCATCTTACGGAACGATGGAAGAGTTTGAAGAGCTTTTAGAAGAAGCAAGGGCACGTAATATTGAAATTATGCTGGATATCGTGGTAAATCATAGTTCGACGGAGCATAAGTGGTTTAAGGAAGCGAAGGAAGATAAAAATAGTCCATATCGTAATTACTATATTTGGCGTGATGAAAAAAATAATTGGCAATCTAAGTTTGGCGGGTCTGCTTGGAAATATGATGAGAAGACAGAGCAATATTTTTTACATCTATTTGATGAGACGCAAGCGGATTTAAATTGGGAAAATGAAAAACTTCGTGAAGAAGTATATGATATGATGCGTTTTTGGCTTGATAAAGGGGTAACTGGATTCCGATTAGATGTTATTAATTTAATTTCAAAAGATCAACAGTTCTTAAATGATGATGGAAGTACGGCGACAAGCGATGGGCGTAAATATTATACAGATGGCCCGCGCGTTCATGAATATTTACAAGAGATGAGCCGAAATGTTTTTGAAGGGAAAGATGTAATTACAGTTGGAGAAATGTCATCTACGACAATTGATAATTGTATTAAATATTCAAACCCTGAGCGTAATGAATTAAGTATGACGTTTAGTTTCCATCATTTAAAAGTGGATTATCCGAATGGAGATAAGTGGACGCAAGCTGATTTTGATTTCATTAAATTAAAAGAGATTATGTCTAATTGGCAAATTGAAATGCAAAAGGGCGGAGGCTGGAATGCGTTGTTCTGGTGTAATCATGACCAACCTCGCATAGTGTCACGCTTCGGTGATGATAGAAAGTACCGAAATGAATCTGCGAAAATGTTAGCGACAGCTATGCATATGTTGCAAGGAACACCTTACATTTATCAAGGCGAAGAAATCGGTATGACGAATCCTAAATTCGAGTCCATCGAGCAATATCGCGATGTGGAATCGTTAAATATACACGATATAAAGCGAGAAGAAGGATTATCAAAAGAAGAGATTATCGGGATTTTAAAACAAAAATCTCGTGACAACTCTCGTACTCCGATGCAGTGGAATGAAGAGATGAACAGTGGTTTTACAACAAGTACACCTTGGATTTCAGTGGCTGAAAACTTTACAGAAATAAACGTAGAGAAGGCATTAGAAGATAAAGAGTCTGTATTTTATCATTATAAAAAGTTAATAGAACTTAGAAAAACGTATGATGTAATTACAGAAGGAGAATATGCTATTTTAGATGAAAATCATCTTAAAGTTTGGGCATATACACGTACTGTAAATGAAGAGGTATTACTTGTTATCAACAACTTCTATGGAGAAGAAATAACGTATTCTGCACCAGTGGATGTTCAATTGGATGGAATGAAACAAGAAGTATTATTATCAAATTACAAAGATTCAAGTAAAGAGATTACCAATCTTAACTTAAGACCGTATGAGTCAATTGTATATCGTTATATGAAATAAAAAGGTTGGATGCCGGCGGGTATCCAACCTTTTTATTTTAAAACGCCGCTATATAAAATCTTTACTTCTACTTCCGGTTTAAATTTTACTTTTGCATAATCTTTATTCCAATTTTTTTTCTTCCATAAGTCAGGATGATATGCGATAAGATGTCTTCCGATACCGAAAGCATCACAATTTGCTTTTTGTAACCTGTTCGTTATTTGTTTTGCTTCTTTTGTAAGTTGTTTAGATAATTTTTCATTTAATTTTTTTCTTTCTTCCATTTTGTAAATATTATCTCTTGGAGCCTCAAGGGCTATAACTTTTAGTTGAAGCTTAATGTGAGCATATACATTTCCTTTTCTATCTGTTGTTATTTTTAAGTCTCGCTTTAACTTTCGATTACTAACTTCCATTGTTAAATAATCAGATGTCTTCTCTGATTCATCGCTAGTAAGTTTTTGGGTTATACGGGCACTTGTTCCCATTTTTCCGGTTAATAATACGAATAAAATAGATTGTTTCAAAGGTAAATGCCCAGTTAATTTATCATTGTTAAATAAAGCTAACCCGTTTGTAATTACTTCTTTTCCTTTTATTTTTATAGAAGGGAGGGTAAAGTCTTTACCTGGATCTAACATTTTTGTAGCAGCTGTTTCTAAAGTTTCTTTTGGAAATACACTCATATCTTCTAAGCTTTTCACTTTTTTCTTTAGAAAATCTCCAATTAGTAAATTTCCTACCTTCTTTTTTTCTAGTATCTCGGATGTTTCACCATCTACTGCAATAAGTTTTACTAAAGCAGTTGGGTTTGTTGGGTCCCGAAAGCTGACATCTAAATAGGGGAGTATACCTTTTTTTAGAATTTTGGTTCCTAGTAATTGAACACCATATTTAAAATAGCGAATATTCCCAGTCACATTTTTTTTTAGGGCATCGCTTGTATCCCTTATGTTATGCCCGTTTGCTGAATGTATTTCATTCTCGAATGAAGATTGCTCTCCGCTTGAACTTTTTACGAGTTCAAGCGTTTGCTGAAGTTTATTTTCTTCCGTAATATCATATCCAATGCTATAAGCTAATCTCGCTTCTCTTAATGGTTCTTGATCCCAACAGCCAGAAAGGAATGCACTAGTACATAATATAAAAAGTAATTTAACTCTTTTTTGGAACATACTGTTCTCCTTTCTTATTCCTTATTACTGAATAAAGTAGAAATAAAAGAGGGAGGACAACTATGAAAATATACGTGAACTTATCAGTAAAAGTTGCAATTACTTTTAATTCTTCAGGTGTATCTATAAATAGGGCTACACTAAAAGCAATAATACCAACGATTGGAACAGCCTTTTTATGATTAGCCAGATTGAAGATATGTCCAATTCCTATAGAAGCAGCACAGTAATAACTAGCAATAGAAGCTACAACAGTTATCATCCATATTGGGATGAATAGTAAATCGGTTCGGTCTATAATCCCAATATGTAGAGAACGCAATAAGTAAGCAACTGGCTCTGGAATAAGTTCAACTTGTTTTGGACTAAATACGATAAAGCAAATCCAAACAGTAAAAGTATAAAAAAGAGTTACAAATCCATTAGCGATAGAAATTGCTTTCAGTTTTGCCACAGAACTCCCGTTTACTTTTGGGAAAGCGATAAGAATAATCTCAAAACCATACATAGCTGTAATGGTTTCTTTTGATGCTTGAATAATATTCCACCATCCGGCTTCTGTAATTGGAAAAATGTAAGAAAAATCAGCTCGTGTAAGCCCTAGGGCAATTAAAAGAGCCATTGGTAAAATGAGAATAGAAGCCATGACGTAAAACCGTACGATGACTTTGAACGTATTATAAGCTATGTAACAACAAGCTATTGTAAATAGCATGAGGGTGGCATACCAAGGAGTTGCTTGTAATATCCAAACTTTAATGACATTACAAGCATTTAACATAACCGTCATACCGATAAGGGTAAAATAAAAAACATAAGCAAAACCTAATAGTTTTCCAAACTTATTCCCAAATAGCATACAAACACTTTCATACATATCTGCATCAGGAAATCGTTTTAAGAAAAGCCACATAAGTAAAATAATAAGTTGAATTGCAAGACCAGCGATGAGAGCAGAAATCAATCCGCCACCTTTCGCTATTGGGTGAAGACGGTTTGGTAGAGAAAGTATACCAACTCCGATTTGGCATTGAATAACGAAAAAGGTAAATTGAACAAGTGAAATTTTACTTTGCGTGTTTGTCACCGTTCTCATCCTCTCTCGTTACATGTTGTCGTTGCATTTTTTTCGGTTTTGAATCATGTGGTCGTTCCCAAAACGACCAAATTGGTAGTCGTACAAAAGAGTCTTTCATATCTTTTATCCGCATCGGAGCAACAGGAGAAAGATATGGGGTATGAAATGAATGTAACTGGCATAAATGAACGAAAGTTATAATGAGACCGAATGATATTCCTACATAGCCGAATATGGCAGCAAGGAGCATTAACGGAAAACGAAGAATCCGAACTGCGGAACTCATATCATTTGATGGAACAAGAAAAGATGAGATTGCAGTTAAAGCTACAACGATAATCATTGTATAAGAAACGAGACCGGCTTTTACAATTGCATCACCAATTACTAAACCACCTACAATACCGATTGTTTGTCCAACTCGGCTCGGCAAGCGAATACCAGCTTCCCGTAATAATTCAAAGATTAATTCCATTAAGAGAGCTTCAAAAATAGGAGGAAGTGGCACTTTTTCTAATGAAGCTTTAATCGTATAAACAAGTTCGAGCGGCAACACATCAGGATGAAAAGCAACTGTTGCGATATATATAGCGGGCAAGAGAAAGGCAATCAAGAAACTGACTAAGCGAATCATTCGGATGAAAGAACCGACAATCCAGCGGTTATTATAATCATCTGGTGATTGATAGAAAGCAAATAACGTAACAGGAACGATAAGTGCAGTTGGATCTCCATCAGATAAAATAGCAACTCGTCCTTCCATTAAATTTGCTGCGACTCTATCTGGACGCTCTGTATTTAATTGTTGCGGAAAGGGTGAGAAAGACGTATCCTCTATAAATTCTTGTATGTATCCGGGAGGCATAAGTGCGTCCGTTTTAATTGTTTCTAATCTTCTTTTCACTTCTGCAACTAAATCGTCATTCGCTATATTTTGCATATAAGCAATTGCCACTTTCGTGTGCATTTCTTCACCAAGTGTGAAATATTTAACGACGACATTTGGACTTTTTATGAGTTTACGAATAGAAGCTAAATTGGTTGCTAAATCTTCTACGAAACCAGTATGCGGTCCACGTACAATGCCTTCATTATCAGGTTCTGTTATATCTCTCTTTAAAGATAAAGCCGTTTCGAAAATACAAAAACTGTCGACCTGTTCATGAAAATATAAGGATTTACCTTGTAATAAAAGCTGTACACCATAATTTAAATTTGTTTCTTTTTTCATATTTAATGTGGAAAAAGCTTTATCTAAAGACAAATCAGACCGCGTTAATAATGGCTCAAGAGCTAATTGATGCATTAAATTTGGATCTGATAAAGATTCGATATATAAGATCGTTCCTTTTCCGTTTTGAAAAGGGAGATCTAATTTTTTTATATCATCAGAATGGAAAAGTTTATTTTCAATGTAATTAATGTTCTCCGGAAGTGATGGAAACATATGCTTTTTGCTATTATCTTGTTGTGAACTCTTCTGTTCGGCCATACTTTCCATCTCCTTTACATAGGAATTATTTCTGTTAATTTTTGCTTTTTGTGAGAAAATTATGCTTGGTTTATTTGGAAAAGGTAGGGTGATGGGAAGAAAGTATGTATTTGCGATATTAATATATATCTTTTGTACTATAAGTGGGTAAACCTAGCGGTATGTATAATTACATCATTCGATGAATATGAAATTTAAGAAAAGCGATTTATAATAATAGTATTGTGTCTTGCCTTTTTAGGTGCAGTACACAGCCGGTGATTGGCTAGTGGAGGTTCTTCCATTTTGCCAGTGCCGGTTTTTTATTGGATAATAGAGAAAATGAAGTTTTATAAAGAAAGAAGGGGTTGTTTTGAAGGATGTAAATTTTATTTTTATAAGAGAAAAGATTGCTAGTTCTTATCTTTATTTTATTTCTTTTCTTGGTTTGATTACTATAACTATATCTTTACTTGAAATTAAAATCCCTTCTCATTCAACAATACTAATATTGTTATTAATATTTATGGGGATTGCAGAGTATTTTCCTGTACGATTTTGGAGAGGAACGAGCTCGCTTACCTTTCCCATAATTTACGCTATGAGTTGGCAGTTTGGAATCCATATAACTATTATTGCTATTGTACTCGTAACGTTAATCATTCACCTGCATCGTCGTTCACCAATACAAAGAATGTTATTTAATAGTACTCAGCATGCGCTTAGCTTGATCTTGGCCGAATGGTTTTCAAATAAATGTATGCACTTATTAATTAACAATATAGATATGTCAGTTCTGTATGAAAATTTAATATCTTTGTTATTATTTTGCGTGTTTTTTTGTTTTTTCAACAACCGCTTTTACGATTTGTTAATGATACTCCTTCCACAGCCATATTCAATCTATCAGTGGTATAAAAAAACTGTAACGGTATTCCTTTGCGAAACTTTTGGTTTCTCTTATGCGGCCTTGATGCATGTATTAATTAGTAAATATAGTGTGGAAGTAAATGAGATTACAGTACTTTTTTTCTTTTTTCCACTTGTAGCAATTTCAGTTATTAGCTCTTTTTCTGTACGGATAAGGATGGAGAAGGAACGATTATATGAGCTGTTTCTTATTACGACAGAAATTAGTCGTGGACTAACCGGAGGGAACCTGAAACATATTAAACAAGCACTTAAAGGTTTTTTTGGCATACAAGCATATGGAATATGGACAAAAGATGATGGAAACTGGAATCTTCTATTAAAAGATGGGAAAGTCCGTTTCGATATTTCTGATCATTCGGAAAAGTTTGAGGGAATCTCTAAAAATCTTGTGTTTAATGATTGGAAAACTGGTACGGCTCCTGGAGATGAAATATTTGATAGTGTCATACGCTCCCTTGTATATTTTCCTCTTATTGTAAATGATGAACTAGTCGGAATGTTTGTTGCAGGAAAAAGTAGAACTGCGGGTTTTTTCCCGGAAGATGTACAGTCTTTAGCTACGTTTTCTAATCAATTAGCTAACGTAGTTAAAACAAGGATATTGATTTCTGAACAGGAAAAAAGAATGATTTTAGAAGAAAGAAATAGAATCGCACGCGAAATTCACGATGGTATTGCGCAAACATTGGCAGGGGTGATATATCAACTAGAATCCGCACAGAAAAAATATCGTGATAAACCAATAGATATGCAACAAATAGTAGAGAAAAGTATAAAAGATTTAAGAGGAAGCTTAGGAGAAGTTCGCTATTCTATTTATGCTTTAAAACCATATCCGACACAACAATTAGGGCTAAAGCAGGCGATAGCAAGTAAAATAAAGTCTTTAAAACAAGAATATGAACTAGATATTACATATCATGAAAGAGGTCATGCACGTGCACTTAGCTTTTCAAAAGAAAGAGCTATTTTTGATACATTACAAGAGAGTTTGCAAAACATTGTAAAACATGCACAAGCAGACAAGACTGATGTTTTACTTAGCTATCAAAGTGAGCACGTGCTTTTAAGGGTTAAGGATAATGGGGTTGGTTTTTCACTATTTGAGTCTATGGTTAAAACGAAGAATGAGCCACATTATGGTATATTACATATGAATGAACAAGCTGAACAATTAGGGGCTACTTTACAGATTGATAGTTCTGTAGGGAAAGGGACAGAAATTACACTATTAATTCCAGATTCACAAACAAGGGGTGCGTAAAATGATTAAAATATTAGTAGTGGATGATCATGCTTTTTTACGAGACGCAATTCGGAGCATACTAGAGGATGAATCTGATATGAACGTGGTTGGAGAAGCTAGCTCTGGGGACGGAGTATTGGAAAAAGTAGAAGAATGCAGACCAGATTGTATTTTGATGGATATTAATCTTCCTGGGAAAAATGGTATTGAAGCTACAGAGTTGGTGAAAAAAAATTATCCGAATTGCCGAGTACTTGTGTTTACAATGTATGAGCATGATGAGTATTTAATGGATGCACTCCAAGCTGGTGCTGATGGGTATTTATTGAAAGATTCATCATCGGAGCAGGTAGTAGCAGCAATTCGGATGTTATATCGAGGTGATTCAGTTATTCATCCGCGTATGACTAAAAAATTAATTACATATCATCAGCAAAAAATGAAAGTAGAATCAAATGAAAATGAACTGACGGAACGTGAAAAGGAAATTCTCTTTGAATTAGTAAAAGGACTTAGTAATAAAGAAATTGCTGAAGCTCTGTATATTAGTGATAAAACAGTTAAAATTCACATCAATAAAATTTTTAAAAAACTAAATGTGAAAAGTCGGTCGCAAGCGGTGATTTATGCTGTTCGAAATCAATTGGTTCCGTTGGATTAAATAAGAGATGTTTAAAAGAACTATCGTGTTTCTTTATTCTATATTACAAAGAATAAAGAGCAAGATAGTTCTTTTGTACTATGTAGACATAGAATCATTAGAAAAAAGATACGCCTTTCGTTTAATTTTCAGAAAAGTTAGAATGTGGAATAATAAAAATAGAATTATTGCTTAAAGCTACTAATAATTCATGTTGTAAATCATTGTAGTTGGAAACAATTTATGGGGGCTTTTATAGAAAGAAGATTAGAAGTGTGGGGATGGCGGTAGTAGTGTTGGAGATTTTTGATCCTTTTAAATAGATCCAAGGTTGATAGAATTGCCAATGCTACATAGGAGCTCAGAAGATTTATTTTAGAAAAAATAATTTTAATAATAAGGAGATGCGCTATGAAGAAGGGGAAATTCGGAAGAATACTTATCGGAACGCTAACTGTTGGTATGTTAATGTCTCAAGGAATTCCATATAACGTATTGGCAGAAGAAGTAAATACATCTACTTTAACTGGAATTGATGATGCAAGTTCTATATTGAAAGGACTTACAAAGGAACAACGTAATGCTTTAAAAACACTAGATACAAAACCTGGTTTTGTTATTTCACCAGGCATTAATACAGCAAGTCCTGATAATGTGAATGTGATTGTAGAATTTAAGCAAGCACCTAGCAAAATCGAGATGTTAAAACAAGCAGCTAAAGGGAAAAAAATAGCTCTTTCAACTGCAGAACAAAAGGTGGAAGCATCGCATAAAGGATTTAAAACTGAGCTTGAACAGCTTCAAAAAAAGAAAGATAAGGGGCCGGATTTTAAAACTGCCAAAATAACAAGAGAATATAAGAATGCTTTTAATGGTGTGGCAATGTCGTTACCTGCGAATATGATCGAAGATTTAGTTCGCACTGGTATTGTTAAGCGTGTATGGGAAGATCGTGAGGTCAAAATTGATTTACCGAAAGAAACAGCTAAGACGGCTGCCGAACCCAAAATGGCAGATAGTGTACCACAAATTGGTGTGGACAAGCTGCATGATGAAAAAATAACAGGAAAAGGAATTAAGGTAGGTGTACTGGACACAGGTATTGATTATAACCACCCTGATTTAAAAGATGCTTATAAAGGGTATCGTGCAAAGCAAGGTGAAGATGCAAGCAAAATAGATCCGAACTCAATAAAAGGATGGGATTTTGTTAATAATGATGCTGATCCAATGGAGACAACGTATAAGGATTGGCAAAATTCTGGAGGATATCCTGAAATTTATGATGGAAGTGCATACTATACATCCCACGGTACTCATGTAGCTGGGACAATTGCTGCAGACAAAAAGAATAGTGTGGATTATGCAGTTACGGGAGTCGCTCCGGATGTAGATTTATATTCATATCGTGTATTAGGTCCATATGGAAGTGGACAAACAAGCGGTATTCTTGCTGCGATTGATAAAGCAGTGAAAGACGATATGGACGTTATCAATTTATCATTAGGTGCGTCTATTAATGATCCTTTATATCCTACTTCTATTGCAGTAAACAATGCGACGTTAGCTGGTGTTGTTACAGTAGTAGCGGCAGGTAATAGTGGTCCAGAAGAAGGTACCCTTGGATCACCTAGTGCAGCAGCACTTCCAATTACAGTTGGAGCAAGTGACGCTGCGATGACTATCCCGACATTTTCCGCCGATGCAGCTGATTTACATGTGGATAAAATGATGCTACTTGGAAAAAGCTTTACTGATAAGATTGAAGATTTGAAAGGTCAATCATTATCTGTTGTATATACAGGTCTTGGGAAAATAGATGATTTTAAAGGGAAAGATGTACAAGGAAAGTTAGCGCTCATCCAGCGCGGTGAGATTACATTCGATGAAAAAATTAAAAATGCTAAGGAAGCAGGTGCAAAGGCGGTAATTGTATATAACAATGTAGATGGTGAAATTACAAGTTACCTTGGGGAAAGTACTTCATCTATTCCATCGTTCCGCTTAACAAAGGCAGATGGTGAGAAATTGCAAGCAAAAGCTGTCCAAGGAGATGTCTCTTTAACATTTGGAGAACTGAGTAACACAAAAACAGAAGGAGATCACTTAGCTGATTTCAGCTCTCGCGGTCCTGCAAGTAAAACAGATGATATTAAGCCGGATATTGTAGCGCCAGGTGTTTCTATTTTCTCAACTGTTCCTGAATATATTAATGATCCAAAGGATGGAGAAAATTATCCGGTAGCGTATGGACGTATGTCAGGTACATCTATGGCAACTCCTCATACAGCGGGGGTGGCGGCACTCATTTTACAAGAACATCCAAACTATAGTCCGTTTGAAGTAAAAGAAGCGCTTATGAATACTGCAGTTGACTTAAAAGAGGCACGCTCTGTATTTGAGGTAGGATCAGGCCGAATTGATGCGTATCGTGCAGTTCATGCAGATACAGCTATCGAGGTTATCGATAAAACATCAAACGTTGTAAATGATGAAGAAGTAGAAATTGAAGAAAAAACAGGGTCTATTGCATTCGGGTATAAAAACCAATTGGGAAATGGACCTATTAAAGATAGTCGAAAAGTCTTAATTAAGAACAGCAATAAAACAGACGAGAAAGAGTTTAAATTAGAAGTAGAGTTTTCAACAACAAGTGTAGGTGTGCAAGATGCAGCGAAGAATGGTGTGAAGCTGAACGTACAAGATTCTATTAAAGTAGCTCCTAGTACATCAGGGGAAATTAGCCCTGAAATTATCATTCCAGAAAACGCTGAATTTGGTAGATATGAGGGATATATTCATATTTCAAATAAAAAAAATGAAAAAGAAGTATATCAAGTGCCATTTGCAGTTAAATTCACAGAAAAAGGAATTGAATCTGTAGATTTGCTGAGAGATGCAATGGCAACAGATACATCTAACTTCCATCCATTTATGGAAAGGCCGAGTTCACCGCTGACATTTAAATTGAACAGTCCACTTGAAACTATCGATGCAGTGGTGAAGGATCGAAAAACAGGAAAGGCATTAGGAATTGTGGGGACAATTAATGCTAGCAGTCTAACACCAAATATTGAATATATCATGTTCGATGGTATGGGTGGCTATGTATTCCCGTTTACAGGAGATCCAAATCATCCAATTGGAGACAAGCGAGTTACGTTGCCTGATGGAGATTACCAACTTGATTTCATTGGATATGACAAAGAAGGGAAACCTTATACAAAAGGAGATAGCGTAATTATTGATAATATCAAACCTGAAATGAAATTTACCGATGTAAAACCTGGCGTTCATGAGGTAAATGAATCTATGTTCAAAGAAGAAGATGGTCAGCGTGCATTATGGGTACATGGTAACATTTATGATTCTACGATAGATGTATTAAAGGCAAAAGGCCTTCAGTATGACCAAAAAACTAATGAAATTGTATATTACCAAAACTCTGCTTTTCCGTCAGGTTGGTTGAATACAATTCAAGCCAATGGTGATTTTAAATTTGGTGTACTTCCAGAGGAAATCAATGAACCGCTTAATTTAAGGTTATTTGGATATGATCTTGCAACTGCATCAAATATGGTAAATGGATTTAAAGATTATGTCTTTGTTAAAGAGGGAACGGAATACGCTGTCCCAAGCTATGACAAGGATAAAGTTAAACTAGGAGAAAAAATTACATTAACTTTAAATCTTAATAATGTGAAACAACTTATGTCAGGTACATTTGAGATTCCTTATAGTAAACAGTTGTTTAAATTTGTAGATGTTAAACCAAACCCAGCACTTGCAGAATATGCAAAACAACATGGATTAAATATTAAATTAGAAGATCCAGTGATAAATGAAGAAGAAAACTGGGAAAACAAGGTGAAAGTTGGTGCATCTTTAGAAGGAACAGAATTTAAAGGTCTAGATGGAGACGCACCATTTGTAGATGTTACATTTGAGATGACGAGTGACGAGTATTTTAATAATTTAACAGCATTTGGAGTAGATAAATTCTCTTATACAAAAACAGGTGCATCAGAAGGCGTTGAGATTCCTGTGTTTAAAGATAAATCCTTTTCTATTATTTCGAAACATGCAATGGTTACAGGATATATTGGACCAGAAGCTTTCTTAACTGAAGAGGGGTATTTAGGTAAGAATGACTACACAAAACTAGGAGCAAAAGTGTATGCAGTTGGTAAGGATGGAAAGAAATATACAGGAACGGTTGATGATAATGGGCAATTTGAAATTCATAGTGTTCCAGTAAGTGATACAGAATATAATATTTTCGTAGAAATGCCAGGTCATTTAAATAGTAAATTAACTACAAAAATAGGGAAAATGCAGGATGGAGAATTAGTGGGACAAAACTTTAGAGCTGATATGGATGACAGCCTTGCAGGTGATGTAAACGGCGATAGAATGGTAGATATTCAAGATGCTAGAATAGCAGCTCTTTCATATGAAAAAGGAAAAGTGGCTGTAAAAGATGGAGATGTCAATCAAGATGGTGTTGTAAATGAAACAGATATTCGTTTTATTGAGAAGAATTTCTTGAAAAAGGGTCCAGATGCCAAAGAAAATCAGAAACCGAAAGAAAATGTAGGGCCAGTGACGTTAGATAAAATCTTACGTTCCATTGGATTAGAGCCAAAAAAATAAGTGGGCACAATTCTAGAGTAAACTAAGTGATAAAACAATGAGTATAGAATTAAATAGGATTTACTAACAATGGACCGGTAATGATTCGATGTAACATTACCGGCTATTCTTAAAGTGATAGTTATTTGTATACATGAAGTAAATAGTTTAACGTTGGTTAGGTTTCGTTATGGGGAATATTATTTGTTTAATTAGTATTGTTTGTGGGATGGAAATAAGGTTTGGAGTTTGAACTTTAAAAATAGGGGGACTTGTGAAATGAGTATTAAGAAAAAACTTGGTATGGGTGTTGTAACTGCAGGGCTTGGTTTATCTTTAATTGGCGGGGGGACATATGCGTATTTTAGTGATAAGGAAGTATCACAAAACACGTTTGCAGCGGGTACTTTAGATTTGAGTGTTAATCCTGAAGTTGTTATTAATGTCGACAATATTAAACCAGGTGATGAAATGGAACGCGGTTTTCAATTAGTTAACAAAGGAACTTTAGCGATAGGAGACGTGAAACTTCTTACAGATTATAGTGTAATCGATGCTAAAGGAGATAATGGAAGTGCTGATTTTGGTGATCATATCCGTGTCGATTTCTTATGGAATTTGGATAAAAATGAGGTTCCAATTTGGTCTACTACATTATCTGAATTAAAGGTAGCTACGCAAAACGGAAGTATTCCTGATCTTGTACAAAAAGGTGTTGTAGACCGAGAAGGAAATGGACTTGCTCCTGGTAATGATGATACTTTCTATGTAATGTTCACATTTGTAGATAGCAATGAAGAGCAAAATGTATTTCAAGGAGATTCATTAAAATTAAATTGGACTTTCAATTCAATGCAGACAAAAGGTGAAGAGAGATAAAGATAAATGTTATATATAAGAATAAATTGATGAAGAATTGAGAAATAAAATTTTTAATAGTGTAAGGGTTGATTTAGTGAATCAACCTTTTTTGTGTTTTGAGAGAAAATTATGCTTGGATTATTTGAAAAAAAATAAGCTTGAAAGTTACGTTACGTCATCTTTTATACTTAAGGAAACAAGGAGTAGAGGGATGGTGTATATAATTTTGAAAAGTATGTGGGGATGGAAAGAAATTTTATATTTATTTGTGTTTGTATTTATTATTGTTCCAGTAACTGTTGAATCTCTTTTTTATGACTATGCTTTAAAAATAATAGGGAACTCATTATATGCTGGAGTATTAATGGGATTTATAATGGCAGTGATATTTACTACTGTAGTTTATCTTTTTTGTATAAAAAGATATAAGATCTCGTGGAGAGATATTGGAATTCGGAAGCTTTCATGGAAAGATTTCTTATGGACATTTGGAGCGGTTATTTTCTTAATTGTAGTTAGTATTGCTGTATTAATGATAATGGAGAAAATGGGTATTTCTTTTGAAAATAGTAAAACAGAAACGGTCCAAAATGATAAATCAATATATTCATTCTGTATCGCGGTAATTGGAGCAGCAGTTATATCACCAATCTATGAAGAGATTTTGTATCGAGGGGTTTTTTATACGTTTTTTCGTGATAAATATGGTATATGGGGCGGAGTGCTTATAAGTTCCATAATATTTACCGTTGTTCATATTCCAACATATAACACATTACCAGTGAATTTTTTTAGTGGAGTAGTATTTGCGTGGTTATATGAGAAAACAAATTCTATTTTATCAGCTATGATTGCCCACGCATTATTCAATTTTATAGCAGTACTTCTCACATTTATGTCGAATTAAGAAGATATATAGGAGGGATACATATGGAAATAGCTGTAGAACGTGTTTTTACGAAAGAGATCTTAAGAAGAGCGGCAAAGGCATTTCATGTAACAGTGGAAGAGAAGCCGCTTGGAGATTTTGAAAATTATATTTTTAAGGCGAAGGGAGATAATGATGAGGACTATGTATTACGTTTAACGCATTCTTCGCATCGCTCTAAAAAAGAAGTTGAAGCTGAACTAGATTTTTTACGATATGTTGCGGAGCATGGGGCAAAGGTAGCAGGACCTCTTAACTCAACTTCTCAAAATCTTGTAGAAGAAATTGGAGCGGAAGATAGCACTTTCTTTTTTGCTTCTTTATTTACATATGCAAAAGGTGAGCAAGTAAAAGGGGAAGGATCGCCTTATTGGGGAGATGATTATTTTGAAGCATGGGGAAAAGCGATTGGACAACTGCATCGCCTAACAATGAGCTATCCTAAAACAGACTATCGTGATACGTGGGAAGAAGACGAAAGTGGGATTGTTAATGAATTAGAAGATGATCAAGTGAAAAAGATTGCAGCGGTATTAATGGATGAAATAAAGGTTCTTCCAATTGAAAGAGAAACGTTCGGCCTTATGCACGGTGATATCCATCCCGGTAATTTTCATTATGATGGTAAAGAGCTAACAATCTTTGATTTTGATGATGCGGCTTATAATTACTTTATACATGATTTAGCGATGGTTCTCTATTACTCTGTTCTATTTACACCATGGACAGCGGAAGAGAAGACAGACTTTGCTCGTAAACAGCTACAAGTGTTACGAAAAGGCTATGAGCATGAGCACAGACTGGCGGATAGTTGGTATGAATCGTTACCGTTGTTTTTACGTCTACGTGATGTTGGTTTATACGGTACACTTCAAAAGAAGTTTAAGGGGAAAGATATGCCAGATAACTTCCGAGAATTATCAGAAGAGCTATATGAAAGAATTATAAAAAGAGAAGCAATTGTGAATATATAATACATTTAATTCGAAACAAAGTATATAAAACAAATATATACTTTGTTTTTTTATACAAAAATATGTTTACTTTATTAAAATAATATTGTCCTAGATTCAGTATACACTTATAATTTTATATATATTCTGAATATTCTTTATAAAGAAGGAGGGGGAATGTTGGAAGCTTTCGTGAATTGGTTAAATAATATTGTTTGGAGTCCAGCACTTGTTTATTTATGTTTAGGAGTAGGTTTATATTTTTCCATTCGAACGAGGTTTTTACAAGTAAGGCATGTAGGAGAAATGGTGAAGCTGACATTTCAAGGTGAAAAATCAGAGGCTGGTGTTTCTTCATTTCAAGCGTTAGCGCTTTCGTTATCAGGACGCGTTGGGACGGGGAATATAGCTGGGGTAGCAACAGCGGTTGCCTTCGGTGGACCAGGAGCTGTATTTTGGATGTGGGCAGTGGCCTTTTTAGGAGCAGGATCAGCTTATATAGAATCTACATTAGCGCAAATATATAAGACGAAACATCAAGGACAGTTTCGTGGTGGACCTGCTTATTACATTGAAAAAGGTTTAGGTGTGAAATGGTATGCATTAGTATTCGTTGCAGCGACAATTCTTGCAACGGGGCTTTTACTGCCAGGTGTGCAGGCAAATAGTATTGCTGTAAGTTTAGAAACAGCTTTTGGAATTAACACTACCGTATCAGGGGCTTTATTAGTTGTTGTACTAGCTATTATCATCTTCGGTGGTGTAAAGCGAATTGTTAACGTTGCACAAGTTGTCGTACCGTTTATGGCAGTTGGTTATATTTTAGTAGCTTGCGTTATTGTTGCTATGAATATTGAAAAGTTGCCAGAAGCATTTATGCTAATTATAAGAAGTGCTTTTGCATTAGAAGCGGCTTTCGGTGGTATTATCGGTTTAGCAATTTCTTGGGGAGTAAAACGAGGTATTTATTCCAATGAAGCAGGGCAAGGAACTGGACCACATGCAGCAGCTGCTGCGGAAGTATCACATCCAGCTAAGCAAGGTTTAGTGCAAGCATTTTCCGTTTACATTGATACATTATTTGTTTGTTCAGCAACAGCATTTATGATGATTATTACAGGCATGTATAACGTATTTGATGCAAGCGGAAAAAACTTTATCGTAAATAAATTAAATGGTGCTCAGCCAGGACCGGGATATACACAAGCAGCGGTAGAATCTGTTTTCCCTGGATTTGGAAACGGTTTCGTTGCAATTTCGTTACTATTCTTTGCATTTACAACAATTATGGCATATTACTACATTGCAGAAACGAATATTGCGTACTTAAATCGTGATAAAGACCGCCCTTGGCTGTCTATGATATTAAAATTTGTATTTTTAGGAGCTGTATTCTACGGCTGTATAAAAACAGCAGCAACGGCGTGGGCGTTAGGTGACATCGGTGTAGGAATTATGGCATGGGTAAATATCATTGCGATTTTATTATTACAAAAACCTGCATTAGTCGCATTAAAGGATTATGAAAAGCAGAAAAAAGAAGGAAAAGATCCAGTATTCGATCCAGGGCCATTAGGAATTAAAAATGCTGATTTCTGGGAGCATGAATACGGAAAAGATAAGAAAGAAGAAGTATCTTAATAGAATAGAAGTGAAAAAGCAAAGGGAAAATCCCTTTGCTTTTTTTATGGACAAAATGAGGCTGGAAGTTATTTTTTTTCCTATTTTTGAATATAAAAAGAATGTACATGCTTTGTTAGTGGAAGGGGGAGTATGTTGATAGAGTTTCGTAATGTAAATAAATATTATGGCAATTTTCAAGTTTTAAAAGATATTAATGTGCAAGTGAAAAAAGGTGAGGTGGTAGTAGTTGTTGGGCCTTCAGGATCAGGAAAAAGCACGTTGCTTCGGTGTATAAATCAGCTAGAGACAATTACAGATGGAGAGTTAATTGTACAGAATACAGAGGTACACAATGTCAAAACAGATATGAATGAATTACGCCGAAATATCGGGATGGTCTTTCAACATTTTTATTTATATCCACATAAAACGGTTCTTCAAAATATTACACTAGCACCTATTAAAGTAAATAAAGTTTCAAAAGAGGAAGCTGAGCAAACAGCGATGTTTTATTTAGAGAAAGTAGGAATTCCGGAGAAGGCTAGTGTATACCCGCATCAATTATCCGGAGGACAACAGCAAAGGGTAGCGATCGCTAGGGGGCTCGCAATGCAGCCGGAAATTATGCTATTCGATGAGCCTACGTCTGCTCTTGATCCAGAGATGATCGGGGAAGTACTTGATGTTATGAAGACGCTAGCTAAAGAAGGGATGACGATGGTCGTTGTCACGCATGAAATGGGGTTCGCGCGAGAAGTAGCAGATCGAATTTTATTTATGGATGATGGCAAAATCATTGAGGATACAACACCGGCGCAATTTTTTGCAAGTCCTGAACAAGAAAGAGCGCGTCTATTTTTAAGAAGAGTGTTAAATCATTAAAGGAGGAATTTTATGCTTAAAATGAAAAAGTTGTTTACGTTAATCGTATTCTTATGTTTATTCGTACTTGTCGTGGCCGGGTGCGGAAGTAAAAAAGATGAGGCGAAAGAAACGAATACGAAGCAAGGCGGGGCTGTTGAGCAAATTAAAAAGCGCGGGAAACTAGTAGTTGGAGTGAAGAATGATACGAACTTATTTGGCTTGAAAAATCCTTCGACAGGGGAGGTAGAAGGATTTGATGTTGATATCGCAAAGGCGCTTGCGAAAAAAATTCTTGGAGATGAAAAGAAACTAGAATTAAAAGAAGTAACGTCTAAAACGCGTATTCCACTACTGAAAAATGGTGATATTGATGCAATTATCGCAACAATGACAATTACGGAGGAGCGTAAAAAAGAAGTAGATTTTTCAGATGTATATTTTAAAGCAGGGCAATCATTATTTGTGAAAAAAGGAAGCGATATTAAAAGTATTGATGATGTGAAAAAGGGTGTGAAAGTGTTAGCTGTAAAAGGTTCAACGTCTACAAATAATATTCGTCAAAAGTCACCAGAAGCGACTGTATTAGAATTTGAAAATTATAGTGAGGCATTTACGGCGTTAAAAGCAGGGAAAGGCGATGTTTTAACGACAGATAATGCAATTCTTTACGGCATGGCAAAACAAGATTCAAATTATGAAGTTGTAGGGAAAATTTTTACGGATGAACCGTACGGAATTGCAGTGCAAAAAGGTGCAGGTGATTTAACGAAAGAGATTAATAGCTTGCTAAAAGATATGAAGGCGAACGGGGAGTACGACAAATTGTATGAGAAATGGATTGGGCAAAAGCAAGAGTAGTAAAGTGATATTTTAATGAGCGGAGCTGTATTCCCATTGATAAATAGTAAGAGGATGAGGGACGCTCATCCTCTTCTTGTAAAGAAAGAGGGGAGAATATGTGCCTGATTTTTCTATATTAACGAATAACATTGATATGTATTTAGAAGGCTTTAAATATACAGTGATGTCTAGTGTAATTGCATTAATAGGAAGCTTTATTTTAGGAGTAATTTTGGCTGTAATGCGTATTTCACCTATTCGTATTTTAAATTGGATAGGGTCAGCTTTTTTGGAGTTTGTAAGAAATATTCCACTCGTATTAATTGCATTTATATTTTATTTCGCTTTACCTGTAATAGGAATTACTTTAAATGGTTTTGTAGCAGGAACAGTTACGCTTACTGTATATACGGCAGCGTTTATTGCGGAAGTCATTCGCGCTGGTATTTTATCCGTTGCAAAAGGGCAAATGGAAGCAGCACGGTCTTCAGGATTAACGTATGTACAGGGAATGTATTATGTTGTTTTACCCCAGGCGATGAAAATCGTAATCCCTCCTCTAGGAAATCAATTTCTCAATTTAGTAAAAAACTCTTCCATACTCGGAATTATCGCGGGTACTGATTTAATGTATCAAGGAGATTTAATTTCAACGAAGACTTTTGTTACGTTCGATGTGTATATATTTGTCGGGATGTTTTATTTAATATTAACAATTCCGCTCAGTATGCTAGTGCGTTATTTAGAAAAACGCTTAGCAAAGGAGGCGGTGTAAATGGATTTTAAGGGAGCAATTACAGGAGATCATATTCTGTTTTTATTAAAAGGATTACTTATAACGTTAGAGGTAGCGCTCGTAGCAATTGTACTTAGCTTTATTATTGGTAGTGTAATAGGAATATTGCGCTACATGAAAATACCTGTCGTCTCACAAATATTAGGAATTATTGTTGAAGTAATTCGAAATTTACCACTACTTTTAATTATATTTTTCACGTATTTTGCACTTCCAGAAGCAGGCTTAAAATTAGAAATTATAACAGCTGTAATTGTTGCCTTAACAATATTTGAAGCAGCAATGATATCTGAAATTGTTCGAAGTGGTTTATTATCTATTGAAAAAGGGCAGATTGAGGCTGCAAGATCTTCAGGATTAACGTATGTTCAAGCGCTTTGGCATATTATTTTACCACAAGCATTAAGAAGAATGGTCCCGCCGCTTGTTAGTCAGTTTATTTCATTGCTGAAAGATACATCATTAGCAGTTGCTATATCACTGCCAGAGCTTATGCATAATGCTCAAATTATTAGCGGACAGAATGTAAATTATATGATTCCAACGTTTATAGTAGTAGCTTGTATGTACTTTATCGTAAACTATAGTTTATCAATTTTATCGAGAAGATTAGAACTTCGTTAACCTTTACAATATATGTAAAGGTTTTTCCTTGTTTAACCTTATTTTCCTCTAATTAGAATCTAAAACTCGCGATAATTCGATTTTTTATATTATTTTATCAGAAAAGTTTTAATTTTATATAGAAATTGTAATCGCTTTCGTGTATATTTTTATTATCAGAAAATTTTAACAAGATATAGGGGTATCGGTAGGGGGAGGATTTAGATGCAGCAACCAACGAATGAGAAATTACATCGTACGATGAAGAGTAGACATTTATTTATGATCGCACTAGGTGGTGTAATCGGGACTGGTTTTTTCTTAGGTTCAGGTTACACCATTAATCAGGCTGGACCAGGGGGAGCCATCCTTTCCTATTTAGTGGGCGGATTTATTATGTATTTAACAATGCTTTGTCTTGGAGAGCTAACGGTAGCAATGCCGGTTTCAGGTTCTTTCCAAAAGTATGCGACGAAGTTTATTGGACCAGGAACGGGCTTTATGATCGGCTGGCTATATTGGCTTGGCTGGGCAGTAACGGTAGGTTTAGAATTAACGTCAATTGGTTTAATGATGAAAAGATGGTTTCCGAATGTTGATGTTTGGGTATGGTGTCTCGTATTCGGAGTTATTTTATATGCTTCAAATGCAATATCAGCGAAGAGTTATGCTGAATTAGAGTTTTGGTTCTCTAGTATTAAAGTAGTTACAATTCTTGCATTTGTTGTTCTTGGTGGTAGTGCATTATTAGGATTTATATCATATGACGGAAAAGAAGCAGCACCTCTTTTCTCTAACTTTGTAAGCGATGGCGGATTATTCCCGAATGGACTAGCTGCCGTATTACTTACAATGATTACAGTTAACTTCTCGTTCCAAGGAACAGAGTTAATCGGGATTGCAGCGGGAGAAAGTGAAAATCCAGAAAAAACAATTCCACGTGCGATCCGTAATACAGTATGGCGCATTATGTTATTCTTCATTTTAACAATGACGATTTTAGTAGGATTGATTTCTTGGAAAGAAGCAGGGGTAATTGAAAGTCCATTCGTAGTCGTATTTGATAAAATCGGTATTCCATACGCAGCTGATATTATGAACTTCGTTATTATTACAGCGTTACTATCTGTAGCGAATTCAGGATTATATGCGGCAACTCGTATATTATGGTCACTTGCAAATGAAGGAATGGCACCAACTTCTTTCAAGAAAGTAAATAAACGTGGCATTCCAATTACAGCACTAGTTGTAACGATTGCGGTAGCTGGTCTTTCTTTATTCACAAGTTTCCTTGCAGAAGATACAGTATACATGTACTTATTATCTATAGCTGGTTTATCCGCTGTTTCAAGTTGGATCATTATTGCTCTATCTCAACTTCGCTTTAGAAGTCAGTATATAAAAGGTGGAGGAAAGTTAGAGGACTTAAAGTATAGAACACCGTTATATCCAATTGTTCCTATTTTAGCTTTAATTACAAATAGTATCGTTGTTATTAGTTTAGCGTTTATTCCAGAACAAAGAATGGCGTTATACTGTGGTATTCCATTTATCATTTTCTGCTATATATATTATTATATGAGTAAGAAACGAAAGAAGCCGATGAAAGTGGAGATGGAAGCGAAGTATGAAAATAAAAATTAAGCATGATGATATAGAGGCAGATTTATCGTATGGTCCATTAGCGATTGGAAAAGAAAATGGGTATTCTCCGTTACAATTACTCGTTTCTTCTATCGCAGGATGTAGTGCAATTGTCTTTCAAACAATTTTAGAAAAGAAACGTATTATATACGATACGTTTACAATCGAAACGGAAATTGGTAGAAGTGAAGCTTTATCAAAACCAGTTGAAAGTGTTCATTTGCACTATAAAATTAAAGCGCAAAACATTACAGAAGAGCAGTTGGACAAAGCACTGCAACTTGCAGTGAAAAATTGCACGATTGTTCAATCTGTAAAAGATAGTATAAAGGTTACGGAAACAATTGAACTAATAAAGTGAAACATAAAAACGTGAGAATACGGCTCTCACGTTTTTATGTTTTTAATAAAGGGGGAAATATGATGGAATGTTTAGGGTGTAAATTAGCAAGCGGAGAGGAAAAAATATATAAAGTATATGAAGATGAGTATGTAACATGCTTTTTAGATCATGAACCTTTCTATCCAGGACATACTTTAATTGTGCCAAAGCAGCATGTTGTAGAAGTGGACGAATTAGATGATGTTATAGCGAAAGCAATTATGGATGCTTCTAAGCTGATTGCAAAAGCGATTAAATCATTATATAAACCAGACGGAATTACGATTTGTCAAAATGGTGGAGTATTTAACGAGCTAACACACTACCATATGCATGTCGTACCAAGATATAAAGGGCGCTCATTTGCTGAGTTTTATACGGTACAATCGGGAGAAAAGAAGAATTATAATTTTGAAGAGACACAGAATTTGTTAAAAGAAGCGATAGAGCAAATACTGCTTACTAAAAAGGCGTAAGAGGAATGTTCTTAAGGGAACAGTCAGGAAAATTCTAATAAACAAAAGCCCAATTTCTCAGTTAAAATAGAGAAATTGGGCTTTTGTTTATTCTGTTATTAAATTTTATATATAAAAAGATTATGCAGTGTCACAAAGTATATCGACCATTCGTTATATAGAGTGAGAGGAGGAATTATATGAAAGTCACAAACAACGATTATGAAAAGATGGAAGGGCTATATGAGTTGTACGAACAAAAAATTTATTATGTAGCGTATTCTATTTTAAATAATATTCAGCAGGCTGAAGATGCGGTTCAAGAGACGTTTATTACACTTTATAAGAACTTGGAAAAGCTCCATAGCTTGAGCACTGAGGAGCTTAAACGTTACATTTTGAGGGTCGTGAAAAACAAGGCGATTGATAGTTACCGGAAAAATAAACGACATGAAACATTTTTAGAAGAATATGAAAGAGAATCAATAGAAGCGGTAGATGAAAATATTGAAGAGTGGGAAAAACGTAAAATGTCTGAGGTTCAAATTGATACATTGCTAACAGAATTAAGTGAATCTAACAGACAGGTGTTTAAGTATAAAGTCTTCTATAACTTAACGTATCAAGAGATTTCAAGTGTTATGGGAATAACCGAGGTTAATGTCCGCAAGCAGTTTGAACGCGCTCGAAAACGAATCCAAAATATGATAGGAGGTATACAACATGACGAATTCAAAGAACTCCAAAGAAATATATGAACTTGCTGAAAAAATTGCTTTAGATGATTTTGATAAACTCGAAGAAAGACATGAATTTTCACATACATATACGCGCAAAAGGAAATTGTTTATGGAGGAAATGAAGCTGAAAGATGGACAACCGCAGAAAAAGCGTAAAAGACATCGTATGTTAATCGCTGCTGCTTGCTTATTAATCGGCATGCCGACAACCGTTTTTGGAGCAGTGAAAGTCTATAATATGATTGTTCAAAAACAAAATTATGAAGTAAATGTTTCGGTAACAAACAAGGATTCGAAAAAGGCTGGTAAGTGGTATAAATTGAAAATCGATAAATTACCAGAAAATATGGAGGCAATTGATGACTCTGCTATGAAATATTCGTTTAAAGATAACTACGCAATGGGTGGATTTTCATTCGCACTTTGGAGAGTAGGGGAGAATTCAGATTTTCCAACTCTGTACTCGAAAAGTTATGAAGAAAAAGAGATAAATGGTAAGAAGGCAGTAATTGTCCATAGAGAAACTGGTAATAAAGATTTAATGTTTAATAGAGTGATTTTTCTCTATTTTGAGGAAGAGGGAATTATGTTACAAAGTTATATTGGAAACGATATAAACGAAGAGCAAATGATAGATGTGTTAGGGAGCATTTCACTTGAGCCCACGTCAAAAGAAAAGTCATCACATATAAGCGATTATGATAAAAAGTATTTTAGCCAAGAAGGTAAAACAACTAAGGTGATTCCTTTGAAAAAAGATAGCAAACGACTATTTCATATAGGGCAAAAGGTTCCAGTAACGATATCTATGGATCAGAGCCAAATTGAATATGTGATAGAAAAAGTTGAAACTTTTGATTCAATCAAAGATTTTAAGCAAGAAAACTTTAATGAAATGGGATTAGGAAGACTAAGCGAGAATCAAGCTTTGGATCAAGCGGGACAATTGATACCATATAGACGGGATGAATATAAAGTTGGAAATGGTAAAGATTCAATTGATACATTAGTAGAGTCAAAATTAATTCGTCCTAAATTTGTCTACCTGACAACAACAGTGAAAAATATAGGTAAACAGGAGACAGAAGAAATTTATATGGATCCATCCATACAAGTGCTTAAAGGTAAAGGAAATGTATGGAATTATGCTGGGAAAGATGGAATTGCAGAAAAAAATATTATGACAAGCGAAGTTGATTATTTAGAGCCTCACGGAGATGGAAAAAGCTTTTATAATATTGGCAGCATCCGCTCAGGCGAAACGGTAAAAGTTAAATTAGGTTATTTTGTAGATGAGGATAAACTAGATTCAATCTTTTTGGATGCTTTCAATTACAGAGGGATTGGTGACACTGAAAATATGAATTCGAAAAATCGTTGGTGGTTTGACATTCGTCAATAATAAAACAATAGGAACAACGGGACGAAAAAAGCTGCTTATATTTAGCAGCTTTTTTCGTCATACATATGTAAAACTTCTTTCGCGCGCATACGTAAACCATCTATCAATTCTTTCGGCTCTAAAACTCGTGCATCTTTTCCAAGTCTATAAAATAAAGGGGTAATAAAGTTAATTTCACCTTTATCAATTGTTGAATGTATATATCCTGTCCCGTCTTCGTTTACTACCACGAATTCTTCAAGGTAAGGAGCACTTTTACATTGGCGCACGCCTTCTGCTGTTAATGAGACATGTAACTGGGTAGGAATGTGTACTACGTTAGAGCTCGAGTCGAACCATTCTTCTAAATTCATGAATGTATCTTCAGTTTCTTCTGTTGATAATATAGAAAGAATACGATCAACGCGATACAGTAATACTTTTTTTCTGCTGAAGTCATAGGATGGTAAGTACCATAGCCCATCATGAGCATATACACCGATAGGATGAACATGTTTTGTTTTTATCCCCGATTTAGATTCGTATTGAAAGTGTAAATTTTTATTTTCAATAGCCGCGGTTAGCACTTCGTTTAAAAGAGGTGTATCAATTGTTCTCTTTGGATTCCAAAAAGCAATATAAGAGCGTATTTTATCAACTTTCGCTTTCGCATCATGTTGTAGAGAGCTATACAGTTTATGCGTAACGGAATTGATTTCTGTGTTAAAAGGTAAGTCTCGATAGTAACTTAAAGATTGAAAAGCAAAAAAGATGGATACCGCTTCTTCTTCAGTAAATAAAATAGGGGGAATGACTTTATTCGTTAATACTTTATATCCTCCATTACGACCTTGTTCTGCATAAATAGGTAATCCCATATCACTTAAATCTAAAATGTATCTGTGGACAGTACGAACGGAAATATTAAATTCATCAGCTATTTCCTGAGCTGTAAATGTTCTTTTCGCAGAAGCGAATATAAGAATGTCTAGTAAACGTTTTGCTTTTGACAACTATCTCACTCGTTTCTTTTTTTAACATGACATGAATTGTCATGTTTTAAGGTTAGTATAGTGTGTATAAGGTCATTTTATCAATATACGTTGCAAGGAGGAAAAGAGATGTCACGTGAAGTTGTTTTATTTATAGCCGCTAGTTTGGATGGATATATTGCGAAAGAAAATGATGATTTAAAGTGGTTAATGGAAACCGAAGGAGAGGGAGATAACGGTTATACAGAAATGTATGAAACGATTGATACAATAATTATGGGGAAAAGAACGTACGATTATGTAGTAGAACATACAGAAACATTCCCCTACTTAGATAAAGCATGTTATGTTTTTTCTCGTTCAGAAAAAGGCTCAGACGGAAACGTTGAGTTTATAAATGAAGATGTAGCGGAGTTTACTAAAAGGTTAAAAGCACAAGAAGGATCTAAAATATGGATGGTCGGTGGAGGGAGTTTACTGAAAGAGTTCTTTAAGAATAATCTAATTGATGAATATATCGTTACGATTACACCGCATATATTAGGTTCTGGAGTTCCGTTATTTCAAGACAAGAATCCAGAAATTAATTTAACTCTAACGGATACGAAACGTTTTGGGCAATTTGTAAATTTATATTATAAAGTAAAATGATAAAGAAACACGACTACCATCAGTAGTCGTGTTTTTGTATAGATGGCAATGAAATGATAAAGCAAGACCCATGATCGACTTCGCTTGTTACAGTAATATTCCCGCCGTGTAGTTCTACAATTTCTTTCACGATAGATAGTCCTAAACCAGTTCCACCTGTAGCTCGTGATCTTGCTTTATCAACTCGATAAAAACGTTCGAAAATGTGAGGGAGATCTTCAGGCGGAATACCTTCGCCTTCATCTTCAATTGTAATGGAGATACTTTTATGTTCTTCCGTAACAGAAATGTTTATATGAGAATGTTCTTTTGAATGTCTATAAGCGTTATTTAAAATGTTTATTATAACTTGTTCAAATCGCTGTTCATCTAAGTTTACTACCAGTGTAGGAGGACAAGAGAAAGAAACTTTAATGTATCTTTCTTTATATATGGTATTTACTTTTTCGGCTATGCGAGTAAGGAAGGTATGTAAATGTACTTCCTTTACTTGAATAGAAAAGTTATGTTGTTCCATTTGTGCAAGTGAAAATAAATCTTGAACTAAGTTCGTAATGTAATCAGACTCATCTTTTATAATAGATAAATATCGCAAACGTTGCTCAGGAGATGTGGTTTCTTTTAAAGCGATGTCAGCATAACCTCTTACGTATGTTAACGGTGTTCGTAATTCATGAGCAACACTTGCCAGAAATTCACTTCGCTCTGTTTTCATATAATGTAAATCATTAGCGAGCGTTTGAATAGATGATGCTAGTTCACCAATTTCATCATTTCGACTAGTTGTTAATGAAACAGATAAATCGCCTTTACTCATTTTTTCAGTGGCATGTTTCATGTGTAACAATGGTTTTGTTAACAACCGTGATAAGAGAAAGATGGTGATGGCTGTTAATAGAAACGTAATGACTCCGGCAATAATGAATTGTCTTGTTAGCCCGTTAACCAGTTCCTCGATTGATTCTGTTCCGAGAAACATATATACGTAGCCTTCTGTTTTGCCTGCCACTATAATAGGACTAACTGTACATATATAATTAGATGTTTTCCAATGATTTTCTATAATTGCTCCGTCATGATCTGTCCGTGTTTGCATCTTTTCAATATGCTTTTTTATAGTAGTATTTATTTCATTAGATTTAGCTAGCACATCCTTATTGGCATTTGTAATAACGACAGTGGTTTCGGCTTCAGATTCCATTAGTGCAACATGGGAGATTGTTTGCTTATCAAAATACTTTTCAAGGACATCTCGGTGACTATTTCCACGCTTTAATAAAGCTGTCATTTCTTCATTTACTCTATTGTTGACAAGGCTATAATAAAGCAAGACAAATAGAACACTTTCGATTAAAAGTGTAACAATTAAAAAATAAAATCCGAGTTGAATAGAGATTCGCTTCATCGTTTTGCTCCTTAATCTACAGTATCAATCCATCGATAGCCGACTCCGTAAACAGTTTTTAAATGGTGATCAATAGGGAAATTTACTTTTCGTAATTTATCACGCAAATTACGAATATGTGAATCGACTGTTCTATCTTCTGTATTTGTATTTAATCCCCAAATTCGTTCAATGAGCTGATCGCGGCTTAACACGTAGTTCACATGATGTAAAAATAATCCGAGTAAAGAGAATTCGATTGGAGTGAGAAGAAGTTCTTCATTATAGACAGAAACGAAATGCTTTGCCTCATCCCATAAAATGCCGTGATATTGGATTTGAGCGTGTTGATTCGTTCGCCTTAAAACAGCTTCAATTCTTGCGAAAAGCTCTTCTTCATGGAAAGGTTTCGTTACATAATCATCCGCTCCAAGTTTTAACCCTTGGATGACATCTACCGTTTGATCACGAGCCGTTACCATAATGATGGGAACGTTACTAAAGGATCGAATTCTTTTGCACGTTTCCCACCCATCCATCTTTGGCATCATAATATCGAGTAAAACAAATTTGAAGTTTCGATTTTCTATATGTGAAATAGCTTCTTCCCCGGATACTGCACATACGCAGTTGTATCCGATTGGAGTAAGATAAAGCGTTAATAATTCAAGCATTCTCGGCTCATCATCTACGAGTAGTATATCGACCATAGAGTACCTCCGCATTTGTAGTTATTACCTAAATTGTAAGTCAAAATCATGAAGAAATGGTGCAGATTATCATGCATCTGCATAATTTCTTCAGAATTGCTTGTTATTGTAAAGTTGAAATTTCATTTTAGGTAATCATATTGGCTCGAAAACGATTCATACGGAGGCGGTATAGTGAAAAAGATGACCCGAATTTTAGGGATAACAATAATTGCGGCGGCTGGTCTTGCGGCGTGTGGGCAAACGAACACAGATCATAAAAATCATGAATCTAAAGAAGAGAAGAAAACAGAGCAAAAGGAAATGAAAATGAAAATGAAGCAGGAGGTAAGTGCGCCGAAAGAAATGAATAAAGGGGCATCGAATGATGTATTAACGACGAGTTTAAAAAATGTAACGAGATTAAATACAAATGACCCTATGCAAATGGCAGTATTAACTTCGCAAACGATATGGCCAGCAACGCATAAAGAGAATCAGCCAGGCGCTGTTATTTTAGTACCAGTAAACGAGTGGCAATTAGGTATTGCAAGTGCGGATCTTATTCACCATCCGAATAACGGGCCAATTTTATTTATAGAAAAAGAAAAGGTACCCGAAATGACGTTAAAAGAAATAAAACGATTAAATCCGCTCGGAACGAAAGATGGAACACAAATTATGTTGATGGGGGATGTAGGTCCATCTATCCTTGAGCAATTAAAAGATTATAAAGTAAAGCAAATAAAAGAAACGGATCCAGCTAAATTTGCTAAAGAGGTGGATAAAGAATATGCCGATATAACAGGTAGCTATCCAAATAGTGTTATTATCGGTTCGTCTGAAGAAGAAGGGCGTTTATATACAACACCAGCTGTAAATTGGATTTCTCATATGCCAGAACCGCTTTTATATACAGAAAAAGATAAAGTGCCAGAAGCGACGATAGAGGCATTAAAGATGAGAAAAGATAAAGCGAATATATATGTATTAGGACCAGAAAAAATCATTTCAAAAGCAGTAGAAAAAGAGTTAAGTAAATACGGAAAAATAACGCGTATTAGTGGAGAGACTCCAACAGAAAATTCGGTTGCATTTGCGAAGTTTAAAGATGAAAAAACGAAATTTGGATGGGGGTTTACAAAACCAGATCACGGTTTATCATTTGTTTCAAGCAAAACACCAGACTTAGCAGTTGCAGGGGCACCATTTTCACATATGGGTAAACACGCACCTGTTGTATTGTTAGAAGAAGGGAAAGCTTCACAGCCAGTGTATGAATTCCTTGCTAGTATTCAGCCGAAGTTTAAAGATGACCCAACACTTGGACCGTATAACCACGGCTTCTTATTAGGAAGTACGAGTGATATTTCATTTGAAACACAAGGTATACTGGATGAAAGGTTAGAGATTGTTCAGGAAAGTGGTCAAGGGCACGGTGGACATTAATGAAATGAGAAAAGACGCTATGAAGGTAGCGTCTTTTTTTAGGAAACTTTTACATAGCGCAAAATCCTCTACTCGTTATATAATAGCCTTCGTGCAGTCGGCCTAGGTTTTCTTATGGAGAAAATCAAATGATAAAAGAGTAGAGGAGTGGTATTTTGTTTCAAACGATAAAAAATGACTGGTTCTCCAATGTGAAAGGGGATGTGCTGTCAGGAATTGTTGTTGCTTTAGCGTTAATTCCTGAAGCGATTGCTTTCTCAGTTATTGCAGGCGTGGATCCGACCGTTGGGTTATACGCAGCCTTTTGTATTGCAGTTACCATTTCATTTGTTGGCGGACGAACTGGGATGATTTCAGCTGCAACAGGTGCAATGGCATTATTAATGGTCACGCTCGTGAAAGATCACGGTTTGCAATACTTATTTGCTACAACAATATTAACCGGTATTGTCCAAATTATTTTTGGCGTGTTCAAACTGAGCTCATTTATGAAGTTTGTACCTAAATCTGTTATGAGTGGTTTTTTAAATTCACTTGGAATTTTAGTTTTTACAGCGCAATTACCACATTTTAAACATGCAACTTGGCAAATGTATGCACTTGTCGCATTAGGACTTGTAATTATATATGTATTTCCACGTATTACGACGGCTGTACCGTCTACACTTATTTCTATTATTATTGTGACAAGTATTGCACTTATGAGCGGATTGCAGTTAAAAACAGTAGGAGATATGGGAAGCTTGCCGAAAGAATTACCGTTCTTTAGCATTCCTGACGTACCTTTTACACTTGAGACGTTAGGGATTATTTTACCGTACGCAGTTATGCTTGCAATTATCGGTTTACTAGAGTCATTATTAACAGCTTCAGTTTTAGATGATATGACGCATACGGAAAGTAATAAACATAAAGAAGCACGTGGGCAAGGTATTGCAAATATTGTGGCTGGTTTCTTCGGAGGAATGGCAGGGTGTGCAATGATTGGACAATCTGTTATTAATATTAAATCAGGTGGACGAGGTCGTTTATCCACATTTGTAGCGGGCGGATTTTTAATCGTATTACTATTTGTTTTAGGTGACTATGTCGTTCATATTCCAATGGCAGCTTTAGTTGCAGTAATGATTATGGTTTCAATCGGAACATTTGATTGGAACTCTGTAACAACGATTCATAAAGTACCAAAAGGAAATGCGTTTGTTATGATCGTAACAGTTGTGATTGTCTTAATTACACATAATTTAGCATTAGGTGTAATTATTGGAACAGTAATTAGTGCGGTTTTATTTGCATTCAATATGGCAAAGATTCACGTGAAACATTTATATATTGAAAATAAGAAAATATACGAAATTCATGGTCAACTTTTCTTTGCATCTACAGCAGACTTTATAAATAATTTTTCATTCAATGAAGATGTGGAAGAAATTGAGTTGAACTTTACTTATGCGCATATATGGGATGATTCAGCAGTAGCTGCAATTGATAAAGTTATCATGAAGTATGAACAAAGTGGCGTGAAAGTAAGTATAACGGGATTAAATGAACGAAGCTCGAAGATTATTTCAAATTTAGCTACTTATAATAAAAGAATTGCTAGTTAGAAGCCTCCTTTTTAGGGGGCTTTATTATATAATACGGGTAGGATAACGAAAAGGGGATTCAGCATATGTACAAACAAATTATATTAGCATGTGACGGTTCTGAACATGCACTTCGAGCAGCGGAACATGCAACATATATTGCGAAATGTAGCGAAGAAACAAATGTTGAAGTTGTGTACGTAGTAGATAATAGAACGGCAAAATCAGATATTATACAAGGTCAAACAGATCTAGAAACAATATCGGCTAGTCGAAAAGATAAATTAAAAGAGATTGAAGGTTTATTAAAGAAAGAGAACATTTCTTATAAAATTACGATATTACATGGCGATCCAGGAGATACGATTGTTCAATATGTAAATACAGGAGACATAGATCTTGTTATCGCTGGAAGTAGAGGATTAAATACACTGCAAGAGATGGTGCTTGGTAGTGTAAGTCATAAAATAGCAAAACGAGTGAAATGCCCGGTGATGATTATTAAATAAATTGAGTGAGATACTCTGTAGTGTAAGCAGGACTTTGATATAATTCAAGGTCCTTTTTGGCGTATAAAAGGGGAAGGTATGGACATACTAGATACATAAGTTTTAGAAAATGTTAACTTACAAATTTGTAAGTTTGTTGTCAGAAAAATCGATGTTATGAAATTTTTCCCATTGGTAAAATAAGAGTATCAAAGGGGAGATAGGGAGGATGGAAGTAATGAAATCATTGCAAAATTTATCATATAGTCAAGGGGTAAGCTTAATTTGTTTAGGCGGATTTGCTGCATCTGTTACGTTAGCTATTTTAATAAAGATGGTTCATCAAATCTTTTAATTTTAGAGTAGGGAAGGAATTGGTTGTTATTAATAGCAAGAGAAGTATTATAAATAGAAAATAGCTCCTAGCATGTATCTTAGTGCTAGGAGCTATTTTCTTATTTCTCTGTTTCTGCTTTATCGCTTGTTACGCTAACTTTACCCCACTTGTATTGATCTTCTGGTGTATATTTATAATCTTTTACGCGATTATTTACACCTTTTAAGTCAAATTTATAATGAAGTGGAATTAATGGTACTTCGTCATGAACTAATTTTTGCCATTTATCGTAGACATCTTTACGGTACTTTTCATCAGCAGCTTCTGGAGAAATACCTTGTTTTAATAATTCTGTGTTTTTGTCAGTAGCCCAACGTGGGTAATTGAACGCTGCATCTTTAGCCCAAATACCAGAAGGATCTGGGTCAGATCCAGTTCCCCAAGCTGCCGCGAAAAGATCAACTTTTGGATCATCTTTTTTAATCATATCGTAGAATGAGTTAAATTCATGTAAGCGACCATCAAGAAGCTCTACTTTTAGGCCGATGTCTTTCCAAGATTGAATAAAGAATTTTGCAAGTGGTTCACTTACATCGCTACCACTCATTGATAAGAAATTAGCTTTAAATTCTTTACCATTCGGATCTTCACGGAATCCATCTCCGTTCGTATCTTTATAGCCAGCTTCATCTAATAATTTTTTAGCTTTCTCTATATCTTTATCATAGGCACCAGCTTTATTGTTATGATATTTTGGTAGAGATGGTGGAATTGGTGAGTTAGCCGGATAACGTAGGCCGTGATATAATTTTTCACCAATTTCTTTTCGATCGATAGCATACGCCATTGCTTGACGTACACGAACATCTTTAAATTTCTCCTTATCCATCACTACTTCTTCTTTTTCTTTATCCATATGGCCTAATTTAAAACCGATATAGCTATAGTATAAATCAGTTTTACCGACTAATTGTGCATTTTTTAATTTACTTACATTTGGATACTGATCTGCACTTACTTCAGCAATGTCAATATCACCATTTTTTAAGGACGCGTTAACAACGGAAGGGTTAACAACTTTTAAAACCATACTTTTTAGTTTTGGTTTTCCACCATAATAATCATCAAAACGTTCAAATTCAACGGCTTCACCTGGCGTAATTTTCTTCACTTTAAAAGGCCCGAAACCAATTGGGTTTTTACGAATTTTATCAGATTCTGCTAATTTATCGATTGGTACATCTCCTAAGTATTTCTTATGAAGAGGATATGTCCAAAGTCCAGTTTTCACTGAAGGATTCGGTTCTTTAAATGTAATCGAAATTGTTTTTGGATCCGTTACCTTTATACCCGAAATTTTTTCGGCTTTTCCATTATGGTAATCTTCCATACCTTCAATCATTTGCATTTGAGTGTCATAGCGAGAACCAGCATATTGTTTGCTACCAATTACTAGATAAGAGTATTCTAAATCCTCAGCGGTAACAGGGTTTCCATCATGCCATTTTACATTATCTTTGATTTTTAATGTAATTGTCTTTTTATCTTTAGAAATTTCATATGTAGCAGCGCCATCATTCGTGTATTCCCAGTTTTCGTCATTTGATAATAAAGATTCATCGAAAATTGTAATGACTTGGTTATCAGGATCTCCTTCATATACAGCGAAGTTCAAAAGTCCTTCAAATGGTGTGTTAGAAACAAGACCATATGTTAATGAACCATCTTTAATTTCCTTTTTATCATTTTTAACAGATGCACTAAATTTATTTGTATCTACTTTTTTTGTGCTGCTCGTTTTTTCACTACCACCACTGCCCCCACATGCTGAAAGTAGTAATGTTGAAACGGCAAGTGTACTTAATACTTTGAAAAATTTTGGCTTATTTGTCATTTCTTCCACCCCTTATCCTTTTCTTTGTCTTGCGTCGGCCGAGCGGCGTAGCGCTTGACCAATAAAATTTATACACAGCATCAATGTTAAAATCATGACTGATGCGGGTAACCAAATCCACCATTTTTCTTGTAATACATCTGGATTTCTAGCATAACTAACAAGTGTACCAAGGCTTGGTGTACTTTCTGGTAGACCAAATCCTAAGAAAGTTAGACCAGATTCAATACCGATGTTTCCAGCAAGATTTAATGTAACGCTAACAATGATAATTGAACTTAAGTTAGGTAGTACTTGGAAAAGAATGATTTTCCAGTTTGGTGTTCCTAAAGTTTTAGATGCAGAGACATAATCTAGTTCTTTTTCAGTTAATACTTTTGAGCGAATTAATCTGGCCTTTCCTGTCCATAAGAACACGCTCATAATTAAAATGAAAGTAAAAATATTGAATGTAGGGACAAGTGTAATAAATACAATTACAAGCATTAAAAATGGTAAAACCATAACAAAGTCGATAATGCGCATAATGATATTATCAATAGCTCCTCCAAAATACCCGGCAATTAATCCAATTGAAAGACCAATTAAACAAGAAAGAATAGTAATTGCTAATCCAATTGTAAAAGAGTTCCGTGTACCAATAATAAGTTGGCCGAAAATATCGCGTCCTCCATAATCTGTTCCTAACCAATGTTCAGCAGAGGGGGGAGCATAAATAGCGAATAAATCAACTCGTACAATATCTTCTTGTTTCATAATAAAAGATGTTGCGTAGACTGCTAGTAATAAGATTGCTAGGAAAATAAGTGAAAACATTGCTAATTTATCTTTACGAAGTTCTCGCCACATAATAGAGAAACCAGAAGGGCTTTTTTCGTAATGAATAACTTCAGTTTGTTTTTCAGGGTTTGCTAACATAACGTCATCTCCTTTCTTTAATCAATACGAATACGTGGATCGACGATGCTTAGAATAATATCTGAAAGGAGAGTTCCAAGTAACGTTGCAAATCCAGTAAACATAACGAGTGCAGTTATTACACTAAAATCACGTTGAGAGATAGATTGTATAAATAGTTGTCCAATTCCTGGATAGCTAAAAATACTTTCTAAAAAGATGGCACCGCCAACTAATCCTGTAATTTCATAGCCTAAGAAGGCTGCAATTGGTAAGAATGAATTTCGTAAAATATGTCTAGAATAGATTTTTGATTCTGGAACACCTTTTGCTCTTACTGTACGAACAAAATCTTTATGTTTCGTATCAATAATTTCGCTTCGTAAATATTGAACAGTACCAACTGTTGCGATTAATGCCCCGGATAAAGCTGGTAGTAGCATGTGATTCAATTTGCTTAAATAGTAAGCAAATGTACCTGTTGCAACTTGAGGATCTACGCTACCGCCGGTTGGGAATATTGCAAACTTAAATCCGAATAGGAAGAGCATAACTAGTGCAAATATAAATAGTGGTGTAGCAAAACCTAGATAGTTGTAAAGGGTAATGAGTCGATCAGCCCATGTATCATTCCAACGCCCACTTATAACTCCCAGTGGTATGGCAATTAAATAAGTAAGAATAAGAATGACAAGTGCTAAAGATACTGTATTTCCAAGTCGTTCTCCAATTAAATCGGTTACTTTCATTTTATGTGCATAGGAAATACCAAAGTCACCTTGGGCTGCATTTTTAATCCAGCGAACATATTGTGTTGGAACTGGGTCATTTAATCCAAGCTTTTCACGTTGTTCTTCAATCACTTTTGGATCCGCTTTTGGATTCATTGCTTTGCCAGTTAAGGCATCGCCTGGCATTGCCTTAGCTAGTAGAAAGACAAGTACACTTAACACGAATAATTGCGGGATCATCACTAAAAATCTCCGTAATATAAACTTCCACATGTTTTATCACTCCCTTATGGTAATGCCACCCGGTGCGTTGGCGAGATTGCTTTTAAGTCATAAGCACGACCGTTTTCATTGAAATAATTTTCGTATGATTTCTCGTATTCAGAGCTTACTTGTTGACGGAGCTTACGCTGTCTCTCTCTGTTTTCAGGACGAATATCAGGAATTGCTGATATTAGGCGCTTCGTATAAATATGTTGCGGATTACTATAAATTTCTGTACTAGTTGCTTCTTCGACGATGCGTCCGCGATACATAACACCGATACGGTCACACATATGACGAATTACACCTAAATCATGACTAATGAATAAGTATGTTAGTCCGAGCTCAGCTTGTAAATCTTGCAAGAAGTTTAATACTTGTGCTTGTACAGAGACATCAAGCGCAGATACTGGCTCATCAGCAATAATAAGCTTAGGTTTTAATGTAAGAGCGCGTGCAATACCAATCCGCTGCCTTTGCCCGCCGGAAAATTCATGTGGATATTTATAAATTGACTCTGGATTTAGACCAACTTTATCAAGATATTCTTGAACCGCTCTACGTTCTTCATCAGGTGAGAGCTTCTCAAAATTTCGAAGAGGCTCAGCAATAATGTCGAGAACACGTTTCTTCGGATTTAATGATGAATAAGGATCTTGGAAAATCATTTGAATATCTTTTCGTTGTTCACGTAGTTCAGAGCGACTTAATTTTGTTAAATCTCTATTATTAAAATGAATGCTACCCTCTGTTGCTTTCGTTAAATGCATAATTGCTTTACCCGTTGTTGATTTGCCACTTCCTGATTCACCAACGATCCCATATGTTTCACCCGGTTGTAATTCAAAACTTACACCATCGACAGCACGCACGTAATCTAATGTGCGGCCGAAGAAGCCACCTTTAATTGGAAAATGTACTTTTAAATCTTCTACTTTAAGCAGTGCCATGAGTTACGTCATCTCCTTTCTTATCTTGGAAGTTGAAATGCTTGTAGCAAGTACAACGTACCCAATGGTCTGGTTTTACTTCATGTAAAATTGGATTTTCCTCGTGTTGATCAGGTCTAATCCATGGAATTCGAGCTTGGAAGCGACAACCTGTGCGAGGAAGCTTCGCTAACGAAGGAACCACCCCTTGAATTACATGCAATTTTTCTTTTTCACCATACGCAGATGGAATGGAGTTTAATAGAGAACGAGTATATGGGTGAAGAGGATTGTTAAAAATCTCTTCAACTTTTCCTGTCTCTACAACTTGTCCAGCGTACATAACGACGATACGATCGGCTGTTTCTGCGACAACACTTAAATCATGAGTAATTAAAATGATGCCCATTTTCGTTTGTTCTTGAATAGATTTTAGTAAGTCTAAAATTTGTGCTTGGATGGTTACGTCAAGAGCCGTTGTTGGCTCATCCGCAATAATGAGTGCTGGGTTACAAGCAATTGCAATTGCGATAACAATTCTTTGTCTCATTCCGCCAGATAATTCGTGTGGGTATTGTTTATATGTAAGTTCTGGTTTTGGAATACCAACTTGATGAAGTAGTTCTAAGGTGCGTTCTTTTTTTTCAACTTTTGAAAGGCTTGTGTGGTAGTCTAAGTTTTCTTCGATTTGTTTTCCAACTGTCATGAGAGGATCGAGTGCTGTAAGAGGTTCTTGGAAAATCATACCGATGTTTGATCCGCGTACTTTATTCATCTCTGCGGCTGACATAGTTAGTAAATCCTTATCTCTATAGTTAAGCTGCCCTTGTAATTTTGTATTTGCTTCATTATGCAATCGCATAATAGAAAGGGCAAGTGCACTTTTTCCGCAACCTGATTCACCAACTATCGCGACAATTTCATTTTCATGGACAGTTAACGAAACATCATCTACTGCTGCATGATAGTGATCTTGTATGCGAAAGGAAGTCTGTAAGTTTTCAATGCGAAGAAGTGGATTCTTCATGGCTATCCCTCCATCTTTTCAGAAAAGACTAAATATTTTGTATGTTGTTGTTATTTTAATATAAAATGACAATGTTTGACAAGTATAAGTTGAGAAAATATTCAAAAATCTTTTTATACAAAAATTGAATGCAGTTGTATTAGTAGTTGAAGTGTTTTGAAAACGCTAACATATATGTGAGAGGAAAATAAATCTTTTGTAAGAAAAAAGATTTATATGTAGAAAAAAGAGAGGTGTTCTGGAAAGAACAGTCTCTCTTTTTTTGATAAGAATAATATTAGTACTTAAGCTTGTTTTGGTTTTGCAGATCCTGTTTTTAAAGTAAGAGCAAGGAAGAACATTGCAAGTACACAAGATACAAGTAACAAGATGAATCCGCCATCCCATCCGAATGCATCGACGATAAAGCCCATAGCTGCGCTAGCAAAAGTAGCTCCACCTAGGTAACCGAAGAACCCAGTTAAACCAGCTGCAGTTCCAGCAGCTTTTTTTGGTGCTAAGTCTAGTGCGTGTAGGCCGATTAACATAACAGGTCCATAAATTAAAAATCCAATTGCGACAAGTGCAATACTATCAACCATTGGATTACCAGGAGGATTTAGCCAGTAAACAAGAACGGCGATAAATACACCAACCATAAATAAAATACCAGCAGGTGCGCGGCGCCCTTTAAACAGTTTATCACTCATCCATCCGCAAAGAAGTGTACCTGGAATACCAGCCCATTCGTATAGAGCATAAGCTGTGCGAGAGCTACTATGAGTAAAACTTTTTTCTTCTACTAAATAAGTAGGAGCCCAGTCTACAACGCCGTAACGTACGAAATAAACGAAAACGTTCGCAATAGCGATGTACCATAAAAATTTATTGTTTAGTACGTATGTAAATAAAATTTCTTTTACTGAAAGTTCGCGTTCTCGATCTTTTACTTTTTCATCTGCTGGATATTCTCCAGTATGTTCTTCAATAGAAGGTAATCCACAAGATTGAGGTGTATCTCTCATCGTAATTAATACATAAATACCAACTAAAATTGAAAGAATACCTGGGAAGTAAAAAATACTATGCCAGTCATTTGCAAAGAAATATAACCCTAATGTTACAAGAGAAGGCATAAGTGCGCCACCGACATTATGAGCGACGTTCCAAATAGACATTTTTGTACCACGTTCACTAATAGAGAACCAGTGAACCATCGTACGACCACAAGGAGGCCAGCCCATACCTTGTACCCATCCATTTAAAAACTGAAGGACAAACATAAGTATAATGCTCGTTGTAATGAAAGAAAATGAGCCGAAAATAATATTAATGATACCTGATAAAAATAGCCCAGCTGCTAAAAAATAGCGAGGATTACAACGGTCGGATACGATACCCATAAGAAATTTACTTAATCCGTAAGCGATAGATACTGCTGAAAGGATAACCCCAAGTTCCCCTTTACTAAAGCCTTGTTCAATTAAGTATGGCATTGCTAGTGAAAAGTTTTTTCGAACAAAGTAGTAACCTGCATAGCCGATGAAGATACCTAAGAATACTTGTAAACGTAATTTACGGTATTCGCTATCAACGCGATCAGCTGGTAAGCGTTCCGCGTGGGGCGCAGGTTTAAATAATTGTGTAAAAAACATAAAATGAAAATCCTCCCCTAATGAATTCGAAATGTTGTAAGTCAGAGAGAATATAAAAAGGCCATGAAATATAAAAAAGTTTCCTTTTTTATGATTCATAGCCGTATACTCCGATTCTCCGTGACTGTCAATATTAACTTCGTCGAAAATTATACAACTTTGTGACAAAAATGTAAACGTTTTTATAAATAAAAAGTGTTGACGGATTTTGTTTGTGGGATTAATATTTAAATACGTTAAATATTTTATTGCTTAAATAAGAGGTGGATAACATGCCAAATGATATGACGCATATCGATAAAATTCAAGCTCTTGCCTTTTCGATTGGAAAGAAAATGCAGACGGAGTTATTAGAACAAATGCAAGCAACAGGACTTACACCACCGCAGTTTTATATTTTAAAGATTTTGGATCATTACGGTGCTTCAAGAGCGACAAAATTAGCAAAAAAGATGTATGTAAAGCCTAGTGCAATTACAGTGATGATTGATCGCCTAATTGACCAAGAGCTTGTAGAACGCTATCACGACAAAGATGACCGTCGTGTTGTCATCATTGAGTTAACAAAAAAGGGGAAAGCTAGAGTAGAAGAGGCAATGACCGCTCGTAATGAGCATATTGCAAAATATTTCTCACATTTAGAATTACAAGAAAGAGAAGATTTGTTACGCCTCTTTGAGAAGTTAGAAACAATTATTTGCGGGACACAAGAGAAAAAAGAGAATAACTAAGAGGAATTGAGGAGATTACATGGAGCAACAAGAAAACATAAATAGAAAGTTGCTGTTAATCGGTTTAATAATCGCGATGCTATTTGCTGCATTAGATGGAACAATCGTTGGTACAGCAATGCCGCGTATCGTCGGTGAACTAGGCGGATTAAGCTTAATGACGTGGTTAACAACAGCTTATATGTTAACATCAACGACAGTTGTACCAATTGCAGGTAAATTAGCGGATTTACTTGGCCGTCGTAACGTATATATTACGGGACTAGTTATCTTTATGGTTGGTTCGGCGTTATGTGGTATGGCAAATGGTATGACAGAATTAATTATTTTCCGTGGTATTCAAGGTCTTGGTGGCGGTATTATGATGCCAATGGCTATGATTATTATCGGAGATATGTTTACGGGAAAAGAACGTGCGAAATGGCAAGGTATTTTTGGTGCGTTATACGGTCTTGCTTCTGTAATTGGACCACAAGTGGGTGGCTGGATTGTAGACGCAGTGAACTGGAGATGGGTATTCTACATTAACTTACCAGTTGGTATTTTAGCAACAATCTTTATTGCAATGGGATTAAAGTCACATAAACAAACAGGACCGATCAAAATTGATATCGCTGGAATCTTTACGATGATTCTCGGTGTTGTAAGTTTATTACTTGCATTAACGTTTGGCGGAAAAGATTATCCGTGGGATTCTTGGCAAATTATCGGTTTATTTGCATTAGCTCTAATTGGTATTGTTAGCTTTGTTATCGTTGAAACGAAAGCAGAAGAACCAATTTTACCGATGCATTTCTTTAAAAATCGCACGTTTACAATACTGAATGCGATTGGTTTCTTTATGAGTATCGGAATGTTCGGTGCGATTATGTTTGTACCATTCTTCATGCAAGGAATTGTAGGAGTAAGTGCTGCTGAATCAGGAACAATTATGACACCAATGATGATTACAATGATTGTTATGAGTATTATCGGTGGTCAACTTGTATTAAAAGTTGGTGTGAAACCACAAATTATTACAGGGATGCTTATTATGGCTGGTGGTTTCTGGTTATTAACAACGATGGATATGCACACGACTAAACTTACTGCTACTTTTTATATGAGTATTATCGGTTTAGGAATGGGTCTTGTTATGCCGACATTAACATTAGCGTTACAAGAAAGTTTCCCGAAAAAAGATCTTGGAGTCGTAACATCATCAAGTCAGTTCTTCCGTCAAATCGGTGGAACATTTGGTATTACAATTTTAGGGTCAATTATGAACAACACTTCAGGTACAACATTAACAAATAAATTAGTACCTGTATTAGATACGTTCCCGAAAGAAGCGGGACAAATGGTAACGAAATTTAAAGATATGATTCATACAGACCCGCAAGGTTTATATTCGATGCTATTTAGTCCAGAGGCATTAAAACAAATGCCAGAAGCATTCGCTAACAGCATTGTACCGATTTTGAAAAACTCTTTAGTAGACTCACTTCATACTGTATTCCTAACAGGATTAGTATTTATCGTAGTAGGTGCTATCTTTACGATTTTCTTACAGAAGATTAAACTGTCAGATCGTAAAAAAGACGCTGAAGAGCCAGCTGCAGAGGACAAAGAACAAACTGTATCGTATTCGTAATGAAAAAGCATCGCCTTATGGCGGTGCTTTTTTGAGTATAACCTTAAAAGCTTTTTCGTGAGAAATGATTGACGTATTTCTAGAAATACGTTATATTATTTTCTGTAAACGGTTACACGAAATGGAGAGGGAAGAGAATGAGTACGATTAAAGACGTTGCAAAATTAGCGGGAGTATCTGTTGCGACCGTTTCCAGAGTGTTAAATAAAAATGGATATGTTCATGAAGATACATTAAAGAAAGTAGAGCGAGCAATTGAGATGCTAGATTATAAACCTAGTACAGTAGCGCGTTCACTGTATAACAAAAAATCTCGTTTAATTGGCTTAGTTGTTCCAAATATCGTGAATCCGTTCTTTCCAGAAGTTGCACGTGCCGTAGAAGATGTAGCGCATAAGCAAGGATACACAGTTGTCCTTTGTAACTCTGATGAGAGCTTAGAGAAAGAAAAGCAATATATTGATGTACTTAGGCAAAATAATGTGGATGGATTTATTGTAGCAACAAATCCACAAAATAGTGTTAATTACATGAAGTTGTCTGTTCCAGTTGTTGCAATTGACCGTATGTTTAATGAGCGTATTCCTACTGTATATGCAGATAACTATGCAGGGAGTCAGGCAGCGACAAAGTTATTAATAGATAAAGGCTGTAAACATATTGCTCATATTCGCGGACCGCGTGACGTAAGCACGGCTAATGAGCGTTTTGAAGGTTTTGTAGACGTTATTACGCAAAATAATCTTTCTTATATGATTGCAGAGAGTACATTTGATCCAGCTAATAGTGAGCGTGTAGCGGTGGAATTATTAGAAGAATACCCACATATTGATGGAATTGTTGCTGGAAATGATTTAATTGCAATAGGTATTGTAAAGGCTGCACTTCAAAAGGGGATTTCTATTCCGGATAATTTACAAATTATCGGATTCGATGGAATTTCTTTAACAGAAATGATGTATCCATCTATTACAACTGTTGCACAGCCAATTTATGAAATGGGGAAAATTGCAACAGAGCTGTTGTTAGAGCAGATGGAAGGAAACGTATTAGAAGAGAAACACTATCGTTTACCGATTGAAATTATAGAACGAAATACAACGAAGTAAGGAGATGAAACAGATGCCAAATATTGCAGTAGTAGGTAGTATTTCAATGGACTTAGTGGCTGTTTCAAAAAAACGTCCGAAAGCAGGAGAAACAGTAATTGGTGAAGCATTTCATACAATCCCGGGAGGGAAAGGGGCAAACCAAGCGGTTGCTGCAGCTAGATTAGGCGCAAATGTAGCAATGGTTGGAGCAGTTGGAAACGATAATTATGGAACTGTAGTTAGGAGCAATTTAGAGAACGAACGCGTTTTTATCGACTATGTGGTACCGGTTACAGATGCGGCGACAGGAATTGCTCATATCGTTTTAGCAGAAGAGGATAACAGTATTGTTGTCGTGCAAGGGGCGAATGCTCATGTAAATGAGTCGGTTGTAGATCGTTCAAAAGATCTTCTTATAAAAGCAGATATGGTTGTTCTTCAACTAGAGATTCCACTTGAAACAGTAAAATATGTATTGGCTATTTGTGAGGAGCATAATATTCCAGTTATGTTAAATCCAGCGCCAGCACAAGTGTTATCAGAAGATATTTTAAAAAAGGCAACTTATATTACGCCAAATGAACATGAGTGCCGCATCGTATTAGATGATTTCACATCACCAATTGAAGATTTACTGGCTAAATATCCAAATAAACTATTGATGACAGAAGGTTCTAAAGGTGTTCGTTTCCATAATGGTACGGAGATTGTGCATGTTCCTAGCATCGCTGTTGATGTAGTAGATACGACTGGAGCTGGTGATACATTCAATGGTGCATTAGCAGTTGCGCTTTCTGAAGGAGAAACACTTCAAAAAGCAATTCGTTTTGCGAATATTGCTGGTGGCCTTTCTGTAACGAAACTTGGAGCACAGGGCGGTATGCCAACGAGAGATAGAGTACGTGAAGTGCAGGTGATTGTCGGATGAAAAAGCACGGTGTATTAAACAGTGAGATTGCATCAGTCCTTGCTTCACTTGGGCATACAGATACAATTGTAATCGCAGACTGCGGGTTACCAATTCCTCACGGAGTAAAACGAATTGATTTAGCAGTTGAGATTGGAAAACCTAGCTTTTTAGACGTATTGCAAGTGGTAGCTGATGATATGGCAATTGAAAAAGTAACGTTAGCAGAAGAAATCATTAACAATAATGCGGAAGTAAATAAAGAAATCGAGCTGAAATTAATAGGACCAGCATTTGAATATGTATCGCATGAACAATTTAAAGAGCACACGAAGAAAGCGAAGGCGATTATTCGTACAGGAGAGGCTACGCCTTATGCCAATGTAATTTTACATGCAGGCGTGATTTTTTAATAAAGGGAAGTGATGGGAATGCGTATTGAAATGAAAAATATTTCAAAGGCGTTCAATGGTAATCCTGTTTTGAAGAATGCACAGTTTATGATTGAAACAGGGGAAGTCCATGCATTGATGGGGGAAAATGGAGCGGGCAAATCAACGCTTATGAAAATTTTAACAGGTGTATACAAAAAAGATGGTGGAACCATCACGATTGATGGACAAGAACGAACTTTTAAAAATGCGAAAGAAGCTGAAGAGTACGGTATTGCATTTATACATCAAGAATTGAACATATTATCGAATTTAACAGTAGCTGAAAATATGTTTCTCGGTAAAGAGTTAATGTATGGGAAGACAGGTATTTTACGTACGCGTCAAATGAACGCGATTGCGCAGCAGCAACTAGCGGAGTTAGGGTTACATGTAAAAGGTGCTATGTTGGCAGGAGAGTTATCGGTTGGACAACAGCAAATTATCGAAATTGCGAAAGCGTTAATGACAAACGCGAGCGTTATTATTATGGATGAACCGACAGCTGCATTAACAGATCGTGAAATTGAAACGTTGTTTACTGTCATTAATAAATTACGTAAAGAAGGCGTTTCGTTCGTTTATATCTCACACCGAATGGAAGAAATCTTTTCAATATGTGATGCCATTACGATTTTACGTGATGGGGAATACGTAGGAAAGAGATTAATTCCGGAAACATCGTTTGATGAAGTAGTGAGTATGATGGTGGGGCGCAGCATTGGTGAACGTTACCCGGAGCGAAATAGTCAAATTGGTGATGTTATTTTTGAAATGCGTAACGGAACGAAAAAAGGGAAGTTTGAAAATGTTTCGTTTCAAATTAGAAAAGGTGAAATCCTTGGTGTTGCTGGCTTGATGGGAGCTGGCCGTACAGATATTATGAAAGCGATATTTGGATACGAACCTTTAGATTCTGGCCAAATTTTTATTAATGGACAAGAAGTAAAGATTGATAGTCCGATAGATGCGATTAGACAAAGAATAGCTTTCATTACAGAGGATAGAAAATCTGAAGGGTTAGTTTTAGATTTCTCAATCCGAGAAAATTTAGCTTTACCGAATTTAGAAAGTCTTTCAAAGGGAAGTGTCCTTAGTAACGAACTAGAACAACAGTTTACAGCGGATATGATGAAGCTACTTAATGTGAAAGCATCTAGTGGAGAGCAAGCGGTGAAATCTCTTTCTGGTGGAAATCAGCAAAAGATTGTAATCGCGAAATGGCTAGGTATCCACCCGCAGTTACTTATTTTAGATGAGCCAACAAGAGGTGTTGATGTTGGAGCGAAAAAAGAAATTTACTCTATCATGAATAAGCTTACTGAGCAAGGAGATGCCGTTATTATGGTATCATCTGAGCTTCCAGAAGTTTTAGGGATGAGTGATCGTGTTCTTGTTATTCATGAAGGAAAAGTCGGCGGCATTTTAGAGAAAGATGAGGCATCACAAGAGTCTATTATGGCACTAGCTACAGGGGGAGAGTAAGGATGGCTAAGAAGGGGAATGTATTACAACAACTTGGGTCTTTAATTGGACTAGTATTAATTATTGTAGTAATTACAGCTTTAAATCCAGCATTTATTGAAATTCCAAATTTATTTAATATACTGCGTCAAGTATCGATTAATGCGCTTATTGCATTCGGAATGACCTTTGTAATTTTAACAGGGGGTATTGACTTATCGGTAGGTTCTATTTTAGCATTATCAAGTGCACTTGTTGCTGGAATGATGGCAAGTGGCATGGACCCGTTCCTTGCGATGGCAGTTGGATTATTAGCTGGTCTTGTAATGGGAATTGTAAACGGTATCATCATAGCGAAGGGAAAAGTAGCTCCATTTATTGCAACTTTAGCAACAATGACTATTTTTCGTGGGTTGACGCTTGTTTATATGGACGGACGTCCGATCACTGGTCTTGGTGATCATTTAATGTTCCAAATGTTTGGCCGCGGTTATTTTCTTGGTATTCCGGTACCAGCTGTTACAATGATGATCGCTTTCGCAGTACTGTACTTCATTTTGAAGAAAACGACATTTGGTCGCCGTACATTTGCAATTGGTGGAAATGAAGAAGCAGCAGCACTATCAGGTATTAATGTTACGAGAATTAAAGTAATGATTTACGGTCTTTCCGGAATTTTGGCAGCGCTTGCAGGTATTGTCTTAACATCACGACTAGATTCTGCACAGCCAACTGCAGGTACTTCTTACGAATTAGATGCAATTGCAGCAGTTGTATTAGGTGGAACAAGTCTTTCTGGGGGAAGAGGATGGATTGTTGGTACATTCATCGGTGTACTAATTATCGGTGTACTAAATAATGGTTTAAATTTATTAGGTGTATCTTCTTTCTTCCAACAAGTTGTAAAAGGGCTTGTAATCTTACTAGCTGTATTAATTGATCGTCGAAAAGAAGCGTAATGGAGGGAAAGTTCATGAAGAAATGGTTACTTATACTCGTTGCATGTATTATGGTCATTACTGCTGGTTGTTCAATGGAACCACCAGAATGGGCAAAGGATTCTAGCGATAAAGGTCGAAATAAAACTATTAAAGTTGGATTCTCTGTTTCAACTTTAAATAATCCATTTTTTGTAACTTTGAAAAAGGGTGCAGAAAAGCAAGCGAAAGCAAGCGGTATTGAATTGATTGCTGTTGATGCACAAAATGATGCAGCAAAGCAAACGAACGATGTTGAGGATTTAATTCAAAAAGGTGTCGATGTAGTTGTTATTAATCCGACCGATTCAGATGCTGTTGCTTCAGCAGTAAGTGCGGCAAATGCAGCAAATGTTCCTGTTATTACAGTAGACCGCGTTGCGAATTCAGGTAAGGTTGTTTCTCACATTGCCTCTAATAATATCGAAGGTGGTCAAATGGCCAGTGATTACATTCGTGAATTAGTTGGCGGGGGAGCAAACGTTGCTGAGTTAGAAGGAATCCCTGGGTCTTCTGCTGCTCGTGAACGTGGGAAAGGATTCCATAACGTAGCTGATAAATCTTTAAAAGTAGTTGCCAAACAAGCGGCTGATTTTGATAGAGCAAAAGGATTATCTGTTATGGAAAACATTTTACAAGCAAATGGTGATATTAAAGCTGTGTTTGCGCATAACGACGAGATGGCATTAGGTGCACTTGAAGCATTGAAATCTGCTGGAAAAACGGATGTAGTCGTTGTTGGGTTTGATGCGACAGAAGATGCTGTAAAAGCGGTTAAAGATGGGCGTATGGCTGCAACAGTTGCTCAAAAACCGGAATTAATCGGAGAGAAGGCGATGCAAACAGCAAAAGAGATCACGCAAGGTAAAAAAGTGGACAAATCTATTCCGATTGAATTAGAGCTTATTAAGAAAAATAAATAAATATAAAATGAAAATTAGGAAGGAAGAATAATAAATGAAATTCTTTATTGATACAGCAAACATTAATGAAATTAAAGAGGCAAATGCATTAGGCGTAGTAGCTGGAGTAACGACAAACCCATCACTTGTAGCAAAAGAAGGCGTAGATTTCCACGAGCGTATTCGTGAAATTTGCAGCTTTATAGAAGGACCTGTAAGCGCAGAAGTAATTAGCTTAGAAGCTGATAAAATGATTGAAGAAGGAAAAGAATTAGCGAAAATTGCTCCAAACGTTGTTGTAAAAGTTCCAATGACAACAGAAGGTTTAAAAGCAGTAAAAGCATTCTCTGACTTAGGAATTCGTACAAACGTTACATTAGTATTCTCAGCAGTTCAAGCATTACTTGCAGCTCGTGCTGGTGCAACATACGTTTCACCATTCTTAGGTCGCTTAGACGATATCGGTCATAACGGTATGGACTTAATTCGCCAAATCGCAGAAATCTTTGCAATTCACGGCATTGAAACAGAAATCATTGCAGCATCTGTACGTCACAGTGTTCACGTAACAGAAGCAGCATTAAACGGTTCACATATTGCAACAATCCCAGCAAACGTAATTGCTTCATTAGTGAAACATCCATTAACAGATCAAGGAATTGAGAAATTCTTAGCTGATTGGGAAAAAACACAAGAGAAATAATAGAAAATCGAGAATCCTAGTTTAATTGACTAGGGTTCTTTTTTTATTTAAAAGAATTTTCATGCAATTTTGCATATTGTCTTTTAAATTTGTTATATAAGCTATTTAATATATATCAAATCACTTTTTATTTTTCATATTTCGACATAAAAAGGTAGAGGTTCTGACCAGAAAACTGGAGGGGCATGATTCTATAACAGAAAGCTTAACGTTTATAGAATTATGCCTTTTTATATAGGGAGGGCAGAAAGTAGGGATTTCGATTTAAATGCACTAATTTATCTGAATTTTAAGTTTTATAAAAGGAGAGAAATAGAATGAGAAGAAAAGCGCCATTTAAAGTGCTATCATCTTTAGCAATTGCGGCAATTATCGGATGCACATCTGTAATGAGTACTCCGCTAGCATACGCAGAAACGCCAGCAAAAGAGAAAGATAATGTATCTACAACACCAATTGATTACAATTTAATTCAAGAAGATCGTTTAGCGGAAGCGTTGAAAGAAAGAGGAACAATTAATCCAGCATCTTCCAAAGAAGAGACGAAAAAGGCTGTAGAAAAGTATATTGAAAAGAAACAAGGCGATCAGGCAAATAAAGAAATCCTACCAGCGGATACTGCTAAAGAGGCATCTGATTTTGTGAAAAAAGTAAAAGAGAAAAAAATGGAAGAAAAGGAAAAGGTAAAAAAACCTGAAAAAAATGTTAGCCCTGAGCAAAAGCCAGAACCAAATAAAAAACAATTGAATGGGCAAGTCCCAACTTCTAAAGCAAAGCAAGCGCCATATAAAGGGTCAGTTCGAACTGATAAAGTATTAGTATTACTCGTTGAATTTAGTGATTATAAACATAATAATATTGATCAAACACCAGGGTATATGTATTCGAATGACTTTAGTAGAGAGCATTATCAAAAAATGTTATTTGGTAATGAACCGTACACATTATTTGATGGTTCGAAAGTAAAAACATTTAAACAATATTATGAAGAGCAATCAGGCGGAAGTTATAAGACGGATGGATATGTAACGGAATGGCTAACTGTTCCAGGAAAAGCGTCTGACTACGGTGCTGATGGTAGTAGTGGTCACGATAATAAAGGGCCAAAAGGCGCACGTGATTTAGTGAAAGAAGCTTTACATGCAGCTGCTGAGAAAGGGCTAGATTTATCTCAATTTGATCAATTTGATAGATATGATACAAATGGTGATGGAAATCAAAATGAACCTGATGGTGTAATTGATCATTTAATGGTAATCCATGCTGGCGTTGGTCAAGAAGCTGGTGGCGGTAAATTAGGTGATGATGCAATTTGGTCACATCGTTCAAAATTAGCAATAGATCCAGTAGCGGTTGAAGGTACAAAATCAAAGGTAGATTACTTTGGTGGAAAAGTAGCGGCGCATGATTATACAATTGAACCAGAGGATGGAGCAGTAGGTGTATTTGCGCATGAATTTGGACATGATCTTGGCTTACCTGATGAATATGACACGAAATATACTGGAACTGGTTCACCTGTCGAAGCGTGGTCATTAATGAGTGGAGGTAGTTGGACAGGGAAAATTGCAGGAACAGAGCCAACTAGTTTCTCACCACAAAATAAAGACTTCTTACAAAAGAATATGGGTGGCAACTGGGCAAAAATTTTAGAAGTAGATTACGATAAAATTAAGCGTGGAGTAGGAGTTCCTACATATATTGATCAAAGTGTTACAAAATCCAATCGTCCAGGCGTTGTACGTGTTAACTTACCAGGTAAAAGTGTTGAAACGATTAAACCGGAGTTTGGAAAGCATGCATATTATAGTACAAGAGGCGATGATATGCATACAACATTAGAAACACCATTCATTGATTTAACAAAAGGAACAAATGCAAAATTCGATTATAAAGCAAATTATGAGTTAGAAGCAGAGTGTGATTTTGTTGAAGTACATGCAGTAACAGAAGATGGAACGAAAACATTAATTGAGAGACTTGGAGAAAAAGTAGTCCAAGAAGATAAAGATACAACAGATGGGAAATGGATGGATAAATCATATGATTTAAGTCAATTTAAAGGGAAAAAGGTGAAACTGCAATTCGATTATATTACAGATCCTGCTGTAACATATAAAGGTTTTGCGATGGATAATGTAAATGTAACTGTTGATGGACAAGTTGTATTTTCTGATGATACAGAAGGACAGGCTAAAATGAATGTAAATGGTTTTGTTGTTTCTGATGGAACAGAGAAGAAAGCTCATTATTACTACCTAGAGTGGAGAAACTATGCGGGGTCAGATAACGGATTAAAAGCAGGAAAAGGTCCAGTGTATAATACAGGTCTTGTCGTTTGGTATGCAGATGATAGCTTTAAAGATAACTGGGTTGGGGTGCATCCAGGTGAAGGCTTCCTTGGTGTTGTAGACTCTCATCCAGAAGCACTTGTTGGTAATTTAAACGGGAAACCAGCGTATGGTAATACAGGCATGCAAATTGCAGACGCTGCATTTTCATTTGATCAAACACCAGCATGGAGTGTAAATTCATTAACACGTGGACAGTTTAACTATCCTGGATTACAAGGTGTTACAACTTTTGATGATTCAAAAGTATATAGTAACAAACAAATTGCAGACGCAGGAAGAAAAGTTCCAAACCTTGGACTTAAATTCCAAGTTGTTGGACAGGCAGACGATAAATCGGCAGGCGCTGTTTGGATTAAACGTTAATAATATAAAAGCACATTCTTCCTATGGAGAATGTGCTTTTTAATTTGTACAGTAAGTTATTATTTTAGCCTATGTAATACAAGTTTCTGTTCATATGTAGTGTATCAAATTATGTGGGGATAGGAAATATTTCCGAGGAAATTGTCGAAGTATCATCGGTATTTATACACTTTTTTTGTAAAAGGAGAAATGTAGTATTGTCTTTATACATAAGTTTATTTACAGTATTACTTGTTTATATACAAAAGTAATATAGATTAGGCGAAAAAAGACAATGATGGAGTTATCCCATCATTGTCTTTTTTACTTTGCTTTTTGCTTTACTTTTTATTTTGCTTCTTACATAAATCATTCCAGCGAATGTTAATAAGAATGCAGTTCCGATAACGAAGCTGACGCTAGGGGATGCCCCGATTACACCAACTGTAAAGGATCCAGCAACAACTCCTAATGAGAAGAAAGCATAAAACAATCCGAATGCTTTTCCGCGCTTATTATCTGTCGTATTTTCAACAAGTAATGCATTTATCGATGGGAAAAGGATAGCAAATCCAATGCCATAAATCATCATAACGATAAAGAGCATACCTTTTGTTGCGAATAATCCAAGTAATGATAACGCAAATGCCATTACTGCAATACCAATTAGCATGAGTTTTGAACGATTAAATCGATCATAAATACGGTTTGTTGGCAGCAAGAAGAAGAGGATAGCGGTAATGCCGAATACACTTAACATCATGCCTGTTGTAGATGCTTTAAGTGCTAATGCCTCAACTTTCACTGGTAGCATATACGTGACAATTCCTTGTGAAAACATTAGCGTGAAAGCACCAATATATGCTTGCAATAACGGTTCTGATTTCAATAGTTCAATCATATCTTCTTTGTTCACCATTTGTGTTCTTGAAGTATCTTTTCTTGATACGTTATTTGGTAAGAAGAATAGAGATACGATTGTACCAAGGACCATTAAAATAGAAATGGTAATGAACACCCACTCTATACCAGCAGTTGCTTTCATAATTCCACTGAAAGCAGGTCCTACAATTGCCGCTGTTCCAACAGCAGCACCAGATAGAGCCATTGCCTTACCTTGTCTTGCTGAACTTGTTTGTTTTGATAAAAACGTAAAGGCAGCAGGAATTAAAAATCCGTCACTAAAGCCGTGCATAAAGCGCACAACTAATAGTTGTTCACCACTTTGAACAACGGTGTATAACAAGACTATGAAACTCGTAAGTCCCATGCTTATATAAAGTATTTTTTTTGCACCAAATTTATCGACAGCAGCGCCAGCAATAATATTACCGATCATATTAGCGAATGAGTACATACCGACAACTAGCCCAATAATAAGAGGAGATCCTCCAAGACTTTGAGCGAACGTACTCATAATAGGTAATTGTGAAAATGTATCTAGAAACGCTACGATAACAATAAAGTAAATAAAATATTTCAAGCGATATTCACCTCTCCTCTGCTATTATGGCATAATGCTAATTTCAACCGCAATGAAATTAGCATTAACAGATGTGGAAAAAAGTACAAAGTGACAAAATATTGAACGTTATTTGTTAAAATTTAGTGGAAATGATATTGTTTTTTTGAAATATATGGATAGAAGTATTATAATAGATTTGTAAACTTCACCAGGTTAAGTATATACGTAGAGAGGGATGTATAAAATGAAAGCATTACTTTGGCATAATCAACGCGATGTACGAGTAGAAGAAGTACCAGAACCAACTGTAAGACCAGGAGCAGTTAAGATTAAAGTGAAATGGTGTGGTATCTGCGGAACAGACTTGCATGAATATTTAGCAGGACCTATTTTTATTCCAACCGAAGAGCACCCATTAACACACGTAAAAGCACCGGTTATTTTAGGTCATGAGTTTAGTGGTGAGGTAGTTGAAATCGGTGAAGGCGTTACTTCTCATAAAGTGGGAGATCGCGTCGTTGTAGAACCAATTTATTCTTGTGGTAAATGTGAAGCTTGTAAACATGGACATTACAATGTTTGTGAACAACTTGTTTTCCACGGTCTTGGCGGAGAAGGCGGCGGTTTCTCTGAATATACAGTAGTACCAGAAGATATGGTCCACCATATTCCTGATGAAATGACGTATGAACAAGGTGCACTTGTAGAACCAGCAGCGGTAGCAGTTCATGCAGTACGTCAAAGTAAATTAAAAGAAGGGGAAGCTGTAGCAGTATTTGGTTGTGGTCCAATTGGACTTCTTGTCATTCAAGCAGCTAAAGCAGCAGGAGCAACTCCTGTTATTGCAGTAGAACTTTCTAAAGAACGTCAAGAGTTAGCAAAATTAGCAGGTGCGGATTATGTATTAAATCCAGCTACTCAAGATGTACTAGCAGAAATTCGTAACTTAACAAATGGTTTAGGTGTAAATGTGAGCTTTGAAGTAACAGGTGTCGAAGTAGTACTTCGTCAAGCGATTGAAAGTACAAGCTTTGAAGGACAAACTGTAATTGTTAGTGTGTGGGAAAAAGATGCGACAATTACGCCAAACAACCTTGTACTAAAAGAAAAAGAAGTTATCGGTATTCTTGGATACCGTCATATCTTCCCAGCTGTTATTAAATTAATTAGCTCTGGCCAAATTCAAGCAGAGAAATTAATTACGAAAAAAATCACAGTAGATCAAGTTGTTGAAGAAGGATTTGAAGCACTTGTAAAAGATAAAACACAAGTGAAAATTCTTGTTTCACCTAAATAATAGAGAATAGTAAAAAGTAGCCCTTTTCTAGAAATAGAAGAGGGCTACTTTTTTTCTATACAGAAAGGTGATAGACTTTCCTTTAACTACAGGTATTTTGTTTGGAAGGGGTAGTCTAATGCTTTCATTTATGTTGACATTGAAACGAATGCTAAAAGCTTGTTTACGAGCGTGGAAAGATAAAGAATTTCAAGTGTTATTCGTATTAACATTTTTAACATTAACATCTGGTACAATTTTTTATAGTACAGTTGAAGGATTACGTCCTCTTGACGCTTTATATTTTAGTGTGGTCACGTTGACGACTGTCGGTGATGGGGATTTTAGTCCGCAAACTGATTTCGGAAAGATATTTACAATCTTATACATATTTATTGGGATTGGATTAGTGTTTGGATTTATTCATAAGTTGGCAGTTAATGTACAACTGCCAAGTATATTATCGAATAGAAAAAAAGAGTAAAGCATGTGAATGCTTTACTCTTTTTTTACATTAGTTTTGACAATCATTCGTAGTAGCTTAACAATACTTTATTACAATATAAGTGCATTCATTCATTATATTCACTATGTATAAAGTTATAATGATATGAAAATTTGCATATTTTAATTTATTGATAGAAATTTCATGAAAGGTGGGATATTCTAGTCATAGGTTAACCGGACGACATCTTAGGATCCTAACAAAAAGTTTACAATAATTCAATTATAAAATGGAGGATTTCAGATGAAAAAGAAAGTACTTGCTTTAGCAGCAGCTATTACATTAGTAGCGCCATTACAAAGTGTTGCATTTGCACATGAAAATGATGGGGGAAGTAAAATAAAAATAGTTCACCGCTGGTCTGCTGAAGATAAGCATAAAGAAGGCGTAAACTCTCATTTATGGATTGTAAACCGTGCCATTGATATTATGTCTCGCAATACAACACTTGTAAAACAAGATCGAGTTGCACAATTAAATGAATGGCGTACAGAGTTAGAGAACGGTATTTACGCTGCTGACTATGAAAATCCTTATTATGATAATAGCACATTTGCTTCACATTTCTATGATCCAGACAATGGAAAAACATATATTCCATTTGCAAAGCAGGCAAAAGAAACTGGGGCTAAATATTTTAAATTAGCTGGTGAGTCATACAAAAATAAAGATATGAAACAAGCATTCTTCTATTTAGGATTATCTCTTCATTATTTAGGAGATGTAAACCAACCGATGCATGCGGCAAACTTTACAAATCTTTCATACCCACAAGGATTCCATTCTAAATATGAAAACTTTGTAGATACGATAAAAGATAATTATAAAGTAACGGATGGAAATGGATATTGGAACTGGAAAGGTACAAATCCAGAAGAGTGGATTCATGGAGCGGCAGTAGCAGCGAAACAAGATTACTCTGGAATTGTAAATGATAATACGAAAGATTGGTTCGTAAAAGCAGCTGTATCACAAGAATATGCAGATAAATGGCGCGCTGAAGTTACACCAATGACAGGTAAGCGATTAATGGATGCACAACGTGTTACTGCCGGATACATTCAGCTTTGGTTTGATACGTACGGAGATCGTTAAGTATTTAAAAAAAGGTCAAATCTCATAATAGAGTATTTGGCCTTTTTATCACTATACACATGGAGGTATGAAACGTGAAAGGTAATTTGCTAAAAGGTGTACTTAGCTTTGGAATTGGTTTAGGAGTTTTATACGGAGGATCTTCAGCTCAGGCAGAGATGTCTACAGATCAAAATAACACTTTGAAAGTGATGACGCATAACGTGTACATGCTATCAACAAACTTATATCCGAACTGGGGACAAAGCGAGCGTGCTGATTTAATTGGGGCAGCGGATTATATTAAGAATCAGGATGTAGTTATATTAAATGAAGTGTTTGATAATAGCGCATCAGATCGTTTGTTAGGGAATTTGAAGAAAGAATATCCAAATCAAACAGCGGTATTAGGCCGTAGTAACGGAAACGAATGGGATAAAACGTTAGGTAGCTATTCATCTTCAACTCCTGAAGATGGGGGAGTTGCAATCGTGAGCAAATGGCCGATCGTTGAAAAGGTTCAATATGTATTTGCAAAAGGATGCGGGCCAGATAATTTATCGAATAAAGGATTTGTATACACGAAAATTAAGAAAAATGATCGTTTCGTTCATGTAATTGGGACGCATTTGCAGGCTGAAGATAGTATGTGCGGAAAAACTTCACCTGCATCTGTACGTACAAATCAGTTAAAAGAAATTCAAGATTTTATAAAAAATAAGAATATACCAAATAACGAGTACGTTCTATTTGGTGGTGATATGAACGTGAACAAAATAAATGCAGAGAACAATAGTGATTCAGAGTACGCATCCATGTTCAAAACATTGCACGCTTCTATTCCATCTTATACAGGACATACAGCAACTTGGGATGCGACGACAAACAGTATTGCGAAATATAATTTCCCTGATAGCCCTGCTGAACATTTAGATTATATTATTGCAAGTAAAGATCATGCGAATCCATCATTTATAGAGAATAAAGTATTACAACCGAAATCTCCACAGTGGACTGTTACATCATGGCTCAAAAAATATACGTATGATGATTATTCTGATCATTATCCAGTAGAGGCGACTATTTCTATGAAGTAGTCCTAAAAAAGTTTCTTCTTAAATAGGAAGAAACTTTTTTATTTTGTAAGAGGAAATTTAAACTTTCTTTCCAATATGTATAAGACATATAGAGAAGAGGAGAGAAAAAATGTGGATAGAGGAATTTTTAAAGAAGTTCCATTACCGTGTGCATTTTTGGATGAGGTGGCTTTAGATAGAAATATTCAATCGATTATAGAATTAAGTGGAAATAAGAAGATTCGTATAGCGAGTAAATCGTTACGTTCTGTTCCGGTTATGCGAAAGGTTTTAGCTGCAAATGATCGATTTCAAGGTATTATGTGTTTTTCACCTAGGGAGGCTTTGTTTTTAATTGAACAAGGATTCAATGATTTATTGCTCGGATATCCTGCTTATGATGAAAGAGCTTTACATGAAATAAGTTTGCTAACAAAGCAAGGGCTCATTATAACTTGTATGGTGGATTGTGAAGACCATATTGTTTATTTAGAAAAAATTGCTGAGAAATCTAAAGGGTGTTTTCGTGTTTGTTTGGATATTGATATGAGTAGTTATTTTTTTCAATTTCATTTTGGGGTCAAAAGATCACCAGTAAAAGATGTGCAAGGTGCTTTGAAAATAGTAAAAAGGGTGAAAGAATCATCATGTTTAATACTAGATGGTGTAATGGGATATGAAGCCCAAATTGCTGGGGTAGGAGATCACATACCGAATCAGCGAGTGAAAAGTAAAGTAATTTCGTATTTAAAGAAGAAATCGGTTTTAGAAATTAAAGACAGAAGAGGACATATCGTAAAAGAAATACAAAACCTAGGTATTGAACTAAGGTTTATAAATGGGGGAGGCACAGGAAGTATAAAAACAACCGAGAAAGATAATGCGGTTTCGGAGATTACAATAGGTTCTGCTTTTTATGCCCCGAAGCTGTTTGATTATTATAAAGAGGTGCAATTTCATCCAGCTGTCGGATTTGCTTTACCAGTTGTGCGTAAACCAGCCCCATCTATTTACACTTGTCTAGGTGGTGGATATATTGCCTCAGGTGCAATTGGTAAAGATAAAGAACCTGAGATTTGGAGACCAAATGGTGCCAAACTATTAGCTTTAGAAGGCGCTGGCGAAGTGCAAACACCGATTTTTTATAACGGTGAGGAACGAGTAGAGATAGGAGATTCTATCTTGTTTCGCCATAGTAAAGCTGGTGAGTTATGTGAGCGTTTTCCTTTTTTATACCGTGTGAAAGAAGGAGAGATTGTTGGGGAGTATTCAACATATCGGGGGGATGGTCAATGCTTTCTATAAAGGGACAAAAATGGAGAAATTGGACAGGGAATGTAGAAGGAACGCCGCATTATACGATGTATCCAGAAAGTATACAAGATGTAGTAGAAGTTGTAGGGCTTGCTCGAAAAAAAGGGAAGAAAATTCGTGTTGTCGGTTCAGGACACTCATTTACACCTCTTGTGCAAACGGAAGAAATTTTAGTTTCTTTAGATAAATTGAAAGGTATTTTGGATATTGATGCAGAGAAGATGGTTGCCGAAGTATGGGCAGGAACAAAGTTACATGATTTAGGGAAGTTACTTGAAGAAAAAGGTTATGCACAAGAAAATTTAGGGGATATTGATTCACAATCTATTGCAGGAGCGATTAGTACAGGGACTCATGGAACGGGGATTACCTTTGGAAGTTTATCAACACAAGTTATAGAGATTACCGCAGTTTTATCTACAGGTGAGAGTATAGTTTGTTCGGAAACTGAGAATGTGGAATATTGGAGAGCCTTTCAGTTGTCGCTTGGAATGTTAGGTATCATTGTAAAAATAAAATTGAAGGTTATTCCAGCCTATTCACTCGTTTATAAAAGTGAAAAACAGTCATTATCTACGGTAATGAACAAGCTAGAAGAATATAAGAAGAATCGCCATTTTGAATTTTTCGTTTTTCCTTATTCAGATGAAGTGCAAGTAAAATTTACAAACGAAACAACGGGTAAAAAAAGTGACTTGAAATGGCATAAACTAAAGGTAGAGTTGCTTGAAAATAAGATGTTCTCTTTGTTATCTAAAGGATGTAAATGGTTTCCTTCTATAAGTAAAGGAGTAAGTCGATTATCGGCTAAAGCTGTACCGAATACAAAGATAGTTGGTCCGAGTTATGAAGTATTTGCTACATCGCGTGCGGTTCCATTTTATGAAATGGAGTATAGTGTTCCTTCAAAATATATGCGGGCCGTTGTAGAAGAGATTTCAAACCTTATTGAAAAGAAAAAATATAAAGTGCACTTCCCAATTGAATGCCGTTATGTGAAAAGGGATGATATATGGCTCAGTCCAGCGTATGGAAGGGATTCAGCGTATATTGCTGTTCATATGTATAAAGGTATGAAGTATGCTGCTTATTTTGGTGAGGTAGAGAAAATTTTTCTAAAGTATGAAGGACGCCCGCATTGGGGGAAAATGCATACGTTAACGTACGAAAAATTACAAAATATATATCCAGAAATGCATTCGTTTCTAAAGGCGAGGAAGTTACTAGATGAAGCAGAAATATTTTCAAATCCTTACACAGAAAAATTATTTACGATTATGAAAAAAAGCTGACAAAGTATTACTTGTCAGCTTTTTTTAGTATGATCGCATTTCTTGTTTGACTAATACGCTCGTAAAATAGTAATTTATCACGACTAAATACATGTAATAAAACATGAATAATAAATAGACCGTTAATTACAAATTGGAATAATAGTATAACTAGTAATACTAAAGGCTCTGTATGATTTAAGATAGAGCTACTCGAAAGAATATAATTGATTCCGCCTAAAATGAAATAGAATATCCCGTAACGAATGAATAATTCTTTTAGTGTAATACGCTCTGCTTGTCCTTTAATGTAAATCCGAAGCAACGCTTTTCCTATTGTTCTTCCATTCGTAAAGTATGGAATGATAATAAAGTAAATAAAGATTGAACATGTAATGAAAAAGAGTTCGTATACATTTGTGTAAGATTGGACATTAGAAATAAATAGAGAATTTCCTTTATTTTTAATGACAGGCACAACGATAGATAAGAACAGCCAATCAATTTGCATAGCGATAAGACGACGAACGAATCCGACTGGTTTTGTTTCCAAATCAATATGACTATCCAATTCGCTTGTTTTCGGAAGGAAGTACGTAAATATTGGTGCAATGATAAAACCAATTACGCCGCCTAATGTGTTTAAAAATAGATCATCGATATCGAATAAGCGATATGCACAATTGTATATACCGTATAGTCCAGTCACCTGTGTCAGTTCGAAAAATAGTGAAAGACAAAAAGAAATACAAACTGTTTGTAAGAAACTACGTCGGAAATAATAACGTAGATAAACACCGAATGGAACGGTTAATAGAACGTTAAATGCTACTTGTAAAAACGCAGATTCTTTTAATAAATAGAAATAAGTAGTTGGTTTCGCTAAAATTGCCGATGTATGATTACTAATCTCTTGTATGAAATAAAATGGTGAGAGTTGCATGTGCTGTGTATTAGCCGGTTGTAGGCTACAAGTATCATACGTTTGTGGTAACGGCAAAATAACAAGAAAATAGGCATTTAATAAATAGAGTAGTAATGAATACAAAATAAATGAGCGCCATTTATTTAAATAACCGTATTTTCGATAATTAAATATTAAAAATGGGATTAACAGAAACATTGCTAAAATAGGAAATAAAATAAATGCTGTTTTTACTGGAAATAAATATGCAGTCAAAATGAAGCTCCTTTCAATGAAAATTCGTTTATCATTATAACGTTAAAAGAACTTTAAAACAAAATTAAAATATTTCTAAATAGAAAAAATTTCAAATTTAAACGGGATTAAGTTATACTAAATTTAATATAAGGATATTGTGATTATTATAAGTTGAGAGAGGGTACAAGATATGCGGTATGAGCTTTTTTCTGTAAGTGGGGATCATATTACAACTTTTGAAAGTGCATGGCGTTTTCAGGAGGGAGAACAGATTTTTGTTCATGATGATCAAACAAAACGAAATTTTATTATTATCCGCCTAACGCATGATGTATTTCAACAAAATAAACATGTTATTCGTTTGTATTGTCAAGAAAAGAAAGTATACGCATAAAAGGGGCCCCCTCTTACTGTACAGAAAGGTAAGAGGGGCTTTATCATTATAAAAATATAAAAAAGAGAGTCATCCTAGTTTAATAGAATGACTCTCTTTTCGATTTGTAAGTTTCATTTTATAAGAAAATAAGAGTAAGTACACCTACGATAATGCAATAGAAAGAGAAATATTTTAAATTTCCTTTTGCCATAATGTTCATAAACCATTTTAAAGAAATATACGTCATGATAAATGTTGCGATAAATGCAACGACATATGGTACGAATAATGTATCTAGGTTTGGATCTTTTGCAATGTCTGTAATACTTAGTAATAAACCACCTAAGCTAACAGGGATATACAGTAAGAATGAGAAACGAAGAGCTGTTTCTTGCTTCATACCAAGTAACATCGCTGCGACGATTGTTGCACCTGATCGGCTTATTCCAGGAATTAGTGCGCAAGCTTGTGCTAATCCGACGATAATTGCATCTTTCATAGAAAGATCGCCATCATTTTTACGTCCACGCAAGTTTCTAATAATCCAAAGGCCGACAGCAGTAATAAGAAGGGAAATCCCAACCATTTTCACGCCTTTTAAGTACTGGTCGATATAGTCTTTAAATAAAACACCAATAACGCCTGCTGGAATGGTCGCAATAACAAGGTAAATAATAAAGAAGAAATCTGATTTTGCATCTTCTGCTCTTGTAAATATATAAGATAGACCATTCTTCGTTAGACGAATTAAATCATTTCTATAAATAAGTAATACAGCTAATAATGAAGCTGAATTAACAAGTAGTTCGAAGCTAAACCCTTCTATTTTTAGTCCTAGCAAATGTTGTGCTAAAACGAGGTGACCGCTTGAAGAAATCGGAATTGGTTCTGTTAGTCCTTGGAACAGACCAAGAATTAAATATTTTAAAATGTAATGAAATTGTTCCATAAAAACCTCCTTGTTTATTAGTCGAAAGAAACAACTTGTTCATTATAACAAAGATACGGATGAATATTGAGAAGAAATAAATATTCGAAATATAATAAAAACCCCTTATAGCGCGCTATAAGGGGTTTTTATTATTAATGAGAAGCCGCTGTTTCTTGAAGACCTTTAGTCAATTGAACATCGACTTTTTCGGCATCATGAATGTGGTTCATAATAGTAGTATTTAATTTTTGGAACATTTGTTGTGTATTAGCGAATTCACGTAATATATCATCATTACAAGATTTTTGGTTTTCGATAGCTTTAATAACATTTGTAGCACCGCTTTGTAACGTTTGAATCATAATTAAAATGTTTTCAATTCTAGCGTTTGTATCGGCACTCATTTCTACACCTTCATCGACTAAATGCAAATTATCTTTTGTGTTATCGTATGCTTTTTCAATTTCTTCTTGAATTTTTTTCGTTAAGTTACCAATGTTTTTTGTACTTTCGGCTGTACTTTCCGCTAGTTTTCTTACTTCATTGGCAACGACAGCGAATCCTTTACCGTGCTCTCCAGCACGTGCAGCTTCAATACTCGCATTTAAAGCAAGTAAATTTGTTTGTGCTGCAATGTTTTGGATGACTTCTACAATTTGCTCGATTTCTTTTGAGCGCTCACTTAAATGATTCATACTATTAGACGTGCGCTGAGATTGTTCACCTAATTTATTAATTACAATAAGTAAACGATGAACAGATTCTTTTCCTTCATTAGAACAGTCAATGATTTCTTCAATTGACTGAATTAAGCTTTGTTCTTTTTGTAACATTTCATTATTCAATTCATTGGAATGTGTTGTACGCGTTGAAACATTTTCGAAACATGAATTTAATTGTTGAACTAAATTTTGAAGTGTATGGTGTTGATTATTTACGAGTTGATGCTCTTGAACGACGCTTTGCACACGGTCGTGAATAGAAGAAATGATCTCTTGTTTTTCAATATCTTTTTGTTTTAATTCTGCTTCTAGTTCTTGTATACGACTTTCTAATTGATCAATTTTATGTTGGAGTGATTTCTTTTGAGTAAACATATATTTATTTCAACCGCCTTTAGAAGTTATATTTTCTCTATATTTGGATTTTAGCATCTTTTATAATTTTTAAATATAGGAATTGTTAAATATTTAAGAATCTATTACATTTTATGCATAATTCCCTTTTTTTCGTCATGAAAAATAAACTGTATTTAATGGTATTGTAAACAAACTGTAAAATAAATCATGTATAACTGTATAAGAAGGGAGTCGGATTATGAACTATTTTAAGCGAATCAGTAGTCTAGTATTAGCAGGCATTATCAGTCTTTCTAGTACAGTCGCTGTAAAAGCAGAGTCAAACGACGAGAAACTTAACAACATGCAACAGCAATTGCAGCAAAACGATGCAGAGATGCAAAAGAAAGAGCAAGAGAAGCAAGCTGTTAATAAAGAAATTCAAGGTATCGAAAACGAACTACATAATTTAAATAATACAATTGCAAAAAATAAAGAGGATCAAGCTGCTATTCAACGTAAAATCGATGAAACACATAAGCAGATTGAGCAAAAAAAGAATGAAATTGTCGTTTTAGAGGATAAAGTCCTTGCTCGTAAGGATATTATGAGAAAACGTATGGTTTCTGTTCAAAACAGTTCAAATACAAGTTTAGTAGTAGAAGTTGTAGTAGAGTCAAAAAACTTTGCAGATTTCTTACAACGTATGAACGCAGTTTCTACTATTCTAGAAGCAGATAAAGAAATTTTACGTCTACAAGAACAAGATCTTCGTCAAATTGAAGAAGATAAGAAAACAATTGATGAAAAAGAAGAATCTTTAGTAGTAGACAAACAAAAATTAGCCAAAGCACAAGCTGAGTTGCAAGATAACTTGAAAAAGCGTCAAGCTAACTTACAAACAGTTCAAGCTAAATATAATCAGGTTGCAAGCCAACTTAATTTAGCAGCAGAAGAAAAAGCTAAAATCGAATCAAATATGAAAGCAGTTCAAGAAACAATTGCTCGTGAGCAAGAAGCAGCAAGAATTGCTGCAGAAGAGCGTGCAAAAGCAGAAGCAGCTGCAAAGGCTGAGCAAGAAGCTTTAGCTAAGGCACAGGCAGATGTTGCTGAAAAACAAAAGCAAAAGCAAGAGCAAGCTAGTAAGCCAGCTCAAACTAAAAATAATAATTCAAGTGTAGAACCTGCACAACCATCTAAACCAGCTGCTGGTGGAAGAGAAATCTATGTACATGCAACAGCTTATACAGCAGATCCAGGTGAAAATGGCTATGCACCAGGTCAACAAGTATATTCTGCATGGGGAGGCTATAACCTAACTGCAAACCCAGGAATGAAATTAATTGCAGTGGACCCATCTGTTATCCCATTAGGTTCTCGCGTATATGTTGAAGGATACGGAGAAGCAATTGCAGCAGATACTGGTGGCGCGATTAAAGGTCACAAAATTGATGTTTTAATGCCAGATAAAGCTTCATCTAGTAAATGGGGCAGAAAAAATGTTAAGCTTACAATTTTAAATTAACATGTAATCCAACTTTACAATATGTAAAGTTGGATTTTTTTGTAATTATAATGTTAAGTTAAGTTTACATTTTGTTAAGGATAGCATACAATGACGGTGAGAGGTGGTAAAATTGACCATTTTAAATAGAGTGAAGGAATTAAGAGCTCGGTTTAATTTTTCGCAAAGTGTATTAGCAGAAAAGGTTGGAGTGACAAGACAAACAATCGCGGCAATTGAAAAAGGGGATTATGTCCCTTCACTGTTATTAGCACTTACGATTTGCGATGTATTTCAGTTAAAGATGGAAGATGTGTTTGTTTTGAATAAGGAGGGGAAAGAGGATGAATAGACTCGTATTTTCTTATATGCTAAATGTACTTTTAATGGTATTAGCAGGTTGGGCGTTTATTGAGTTGTATTATTTTACTATTGAAGTCGCTAATTTTATTCAAACGGAGAGAGTACCATCTGAAATTTCACTGAGTTTAATGCCGCTAGGATTACTTTTAATATTTGGTATTGTATCGACTGTTCTTTATAAAATTCAAAAGAAAAAATATAAAGAGCTCTCGTATTGGATGTTTCCACTATTATTTCCTCAAGAGGATGAGAGGGAAAAGGCAATTACAGAAAAGGCTTGTCGTACTACATTTATGTCACTATGGTACGTGTTGCCTTGTGCGGTTGGTTTTTTAACTCTTTCTCCAATTGCTAATCTATATGTTCCTGCATATCCAATATATATTGCATTTAGTATTTTCTTTATTCAAATGACAATTTTTCACGTATCCTTATATCGAAATAAAATCGCTTAAAAAGAAACCTTCTTGCATTAGCAAGAAGGTTTCTTTTTAGCTTACACTTGTACATATAGCAATATTATCTTATCATTTTATATAGAGTAAGATTTTGTAAGGGAAAGGAATTGTATATGAATAAGCAAAGAATTTATAGTATAGTAGCAATCCTTCTATTTGTTGTAGGTGGTGTGTTAATCGGAAAGCCATTTTATGATGGATATCAGGCTGAAAAGAAACAGACTGAAAATGTACAGGCTGTTCAAAAAATGGATTATGAAAAACATGAGACGACATTTGTAGATGCTTCGAAAATTGATCAACCAGACTTGGCAGAAGTAGCGAATGCATCATTAGATAAGAAACAAGTAATTGGTCGTATTTCAATCCCGAGTGTTTCATTAGAACTCCCTGTTTTAAAATCTTCTACTGAGAAAAACCTATTATCAGGTGCAGCAACAGTAAAAGAAAATCAAGTAATGGGAAAAGGGAATTATGCATTAGCAGGACATAACATGTCTAAAAAAGGTGTTTTATTTAGTGATGTAGCCTCTTTAAAAAAAGGCGACAAAATGTATTTGTATGATAATGAAAACGAATATGAATATGCGGTTACTGGTGTATCTGAAGTAACTCCTGATAAGTGGGAAGTTGTTGAGGATCATGGGAAAGATGAAATAACGCTTATTACATGTGTATCTGTTAAGGATAACTCTAAGCGTTACGTTGTTGCTGGTGATTTAGTAGGAACGAAGGCGAAGAAATAAAAAAAGATGAGGGATTTCCCTCATCTTTTTTTAATCCATCCATTTCACTAATTTCTTAGAAATTAGTAATAAAACACAACCTAATACAATTGCTACAGCTCCGATTACGGTAAATACTTCAGCATATCCAAGTGAAGTTGTGAAGCTTGCAAGTTGTCCGCCTAAAATGTTAGCGATTCCTGAGCTTGCTAACCATACTCCCATTAATAAAGAAGCAAGTTTTACTGGTGCAAGTGCACTAACCATTGATAGTCCAACAGGTGATAAGAATAGCTCACCTAACGTATGGAAAAGATACGTAAAGACGATAAATAGTAAGTTTGCTTTTTCTGTAATGTTATGTTCATCACTACCTGTTTTTAATGTAGCGATAACGAGAATGATATAACCGATACCAAGCAAGATCATACCAAGTCCCATTTTGGTTGGGATTTTTAAATCCCCGCGCTTGCGAGTTGCAAGTTTTGCCCATAATGCTGAAATGACTGGAGCAAGTAAAATAATAAATAATGGATTGACCGATTGGAACCAAGATGTTGGAACTTCCCATCCGAACACAGAGCGGTCTACAAATTTGTTTGTATATAATGTTAATGAGCTACCAGCCTGTTCAAAGCCAGCCCAGAAGAAGACAACGAAGCATGTTAAAATGACGATAACTGCGGTACGTTGTTTTTCTTTTTTTGTTAACGGTGTATCTCCTACTGATGGTTGTCCATCTGTTGTTTGTAAATCGCGAGTTGGTTTTTTACCGAGATCACCAAGGAAGCGATTTGATAGTGTTGTAAATAAAATTTGTCCAATGATCATTCCGATTGAAGCGGCTAAGAAACCGTAACGGAATCCGTAATGTACAACGCCATCAACCGTTGTTTTGAATAAATTTTCTGATAAAAATCCGCAAACGAGTGGAGCTAAAAATGATCCGACGTTAATACCCATATAGAAAATGGTAAATGCACTGTCACGTTTTGGATCATTCTCTTCGTATAATTCGCCAACAAGTGTAGAGATATTCGGTTTGAAGAATCCATTACCGATAATAATAAGCGCTAATCCGAGGTATAGGCCGACTTGGTTTTGCATGGCGAATAGTGTAAGGTTACCGATTGCCATTGTTATACCACCAATTGTGATGGCTTTTCGTCTACCTAGGAACCGGTCTGTTAAGTATCCACCAATCATTGGTGTGAAATAACAGGCTCCAGTATAAAATCCGTAAATGGAGAGTGCCCATGCGGGACTAAACCCAAGACCACCGCTTACTAAAGCTGTCGTTAAATATAATGTTAATAATCCTCGTAATCCATAGTAACTAAATCTTTCCCACATTTCTGTAAAGAAGAGTAAGTATAAACCTGGAGGATGTTTCTTTTTTCTTTGTTGTTCTCTTTCTAGTTGTATCGCTGATTCCATGTTATTTTCCTCCTGACACAAACAAAAACAAAGTTAATAATTTTGTACATTTAATATTTTACCTTATTAACTATTATAAGTCAATAAAGGTTGATTTTTCAGAAGAAATTGGAAAAGAGATATAGCTATAGAATGGGTGTTTCTTTTATGTTAGACTATGGACTATGTTTTCTTTGTAAGGAAGCGGGTTATTGCACTTTTTTATATGTGAAATTGATTTCATAAAAGATGAAATTAAAGAAGGAGAAAGAAATGAAATTGTTACAGAAAAAAGAAATTTTACTGATTAGTCTTATGTTATTCTCGATGTTCTTTGGAGCGGGGAATCTTATATTCCCACCTTTCCTTGGGTATGAAGCAGGAGAACATGTGTGGATTTCATTAGTAGGGTTTATTATATCAGCAACAGGTCTTCCTATATTGGGAGTTATTGCGATTGCAAAAGCAGGAAGCTTTCAAACGTTAGCGGGTAGGATTCATTCTTCATTCGCCATTATTTTTCCGTGTATCGTGTATTTATTTATTGGACCAGGACTTGGTATACCACGTGCAGGAAGTTTAGCTTTTGAAATGGGGCCAGGTCAGTTCTTCTCAGAAGCGGGAAGCATAGTTTTATTATGTTACACGGTTATTTTCTTTAGTATTGTGTACTGGTTAAGTTTATCACCTTCTAAATTAATGGGGTTGTTCGGAAAGGTTTTAACACCGTTATTATTAGGCATGATTGCCCTTATCTTTATAAAGAGCAAGTTTACATCAGTAGGTAGTGTGAAAGAGGCTGCTGGAAACTATGGACAAGCTCCTATGTTCCAAGGGTTTTTAGATGGGTATTTAACGATGGATGCATTAGCAGCTTTAATTTTTGGGATTGTTATTGCAAATGCTCTTCGTGCAAAAGGTATTGAAGATGATAAAGGTTTAGCGAAATATATGAGTATTGCTGGAATTGGAGCAGGACTATTATTATCTATTATTTATGTCATACTTGGATATGTTGGTTCAATTAGCGGTTCGTTAGGTACATTTGATAATGGGGCGAACGTATTAGCACAAGTGATGACGACGTTATTTGGACAAGGTGGAGTCGTTTTATTAGGTCTTATTTTTACAATCGCGTGCTTATGTGTTTCAATTGGACTTGTTACATCTTGTAGTCAATTTTTCGCAAGTGCATTTCCGAAAGTAACTTATAAAGTTTGGGCATTTATATTAAGTTTTGTTAGTATGATTTTAGCTAATTTAGGATTAACACAAATTTTAAAAGTATCAGTACCGATTCTTGGATTTATTTATCCAGTTGCATTAACACTCATTATTCTAGGGTTATTCCATAAATATATTGGAAAGTATGCATACGTATATGCAGTAACTGTTGGGATTGTAGCGGTATTTAGTGCAATCGATATTTTTAATAAAAATGTAATGATGAATCAGTGGACGTCAATATTGAAATACATTCCGTTTTATACAGAAGGTGTTGGGTGGATTGTTCCAGCTATTGTAGGTGCTTGTATTGGTGTCATCGTTAGTGTTGTTCTAAATAAGAATAAATGAGTAAAAAGGTGTTTTCCTATTTCGGAAAACACCTTTTTTTTGGAAAAATAGTATTGAAAATGAATAGACTAAGAGTATGATAAAGGTAATTGGTAATATATAGATTTTGAATAGATGATGAGGGGGGAGCGTATGAAGGAGGATTTAAATAAGAAAATAGAAGCGCTCGAAACGGCAATTGAAACGATTCAAGAAGCGCTTTTTGAATTGAAAGCAAAACAAAGAGAAATAGAAGTAGAAAATGCTCAGCAACATGTTAGTAAAGAAAAGAAAGAATATATTGAAACGGTAATGGAGGAAAAGCAAAAAGAAGAAGTAGTTACAATAAAGGAGCCCGTGCAAGAACGTGAGGTAAAACAAGTAGATATATCTGCATTTAAACCAGAACCATTTAATATTATTAATTTTTGCCAAACTTGGTTGCCACGTATATTTGTCGGCATTATGTTACTTGGAGTAATCTGGTTATTTAAAGCAGGGGTAGATGCTGGATTATTAACACCTGTAATACGAATTGTGTTTGGTATTGTCCTATCAATCGGTTTTTATTATATAGGTGATATTCAAATTAAACGAGAGCGGCAAGCGTTGGGTTTAGTATTAGCAGGAGGAAGTATTACGGGTATAGTTTTAACGACATTTGCGGCGCATTATTTATATGGATTTATTCCAGCAAGTGTTGCGTTTGTATGTAACATTGCATGGGTCATTTTAGGTATTTATGTAGCGAAGAGGTATCAATCGGAATATCTTACTATATTCGTAGCCGTAGGAGCTTTCTTCGTGCCATTCTTATTAAATAGTACGACTCCTAATCCATATATTTTCTTTGGATATGAGACGATACTAACACTTAGCTTATTATGGTATGCGTTGAAAAATCGTTATCAGTATTTATATATGATTTCTTATGCTGTTGCTGTTATTGTCCTTTTTGTTTTCTTTGCTATTATGTCAATGTTAGTGGAGGATTTGCAAATACAGTTAACGGTTGTTTATGGTTTGATTCACTTACTATTATTTTGGCATATGTTTACGGAGAGAAGCTTTATATTAGAGCCACGCTTGGCGATATTTAGTGCGAATGCAGTTCTCTTTATATTAGCCATTTCAAAAATACCTGAATTTACAACATGGGGATTAATGATTAGTGCACTCGTGCACGCTACTATGTTCGTGTTTGAATATAGGAAGAATAGACATTCTACATTTACAAATCTTTTATTTGGTTTCGCAATGGGTGCATTTAGTTTAGCGATTTTATATGAGTATAGTTTAGTGAATGCAGCGATTGTATTATTATTACAAGGTTTCCTCGGTATGATGACTGCTATTAAAGTAAAACAACAGGTGAAATTGTATGTTAGTGCGACGATTTACGCGATTGGAATGATACAAACTATTTTTAGTCCGTTTGATCATTTCATTTCAGCTGGGTTTGTTGCTCATATTATTTTAATAGGTACATTTTATTACTGCATGAAACAAGCGAAAGATGTGTTAATGAGCTTTGGAAAATATGTTTATTCTATAGCACTCTATTGGTTTATGGTTATCGTATTTATTGCAATTACTAGAGTCGGTGAAGTGCTTTCTACAGATGGAAGTATAATAAGCGTATCTGTATCGTTATTATGGATGGTATATGCATTATTTGCAGTTTGGCTTGGACGGAATAAAAATATGAATGAAATATTGTATGCCGGCTTAGTCGTGTTAGTCGTAACGATAGGGAAGCTATTCCTTCTGGACTTACCAGAAGTATCGATGATGATCAGGGCAGTGTTATTCTTAATTGTAGGTAGTATAGGTATCGTTATTTCAAGGATGTTTTTCTCAAAAGAAGAGAAGTAAAAAGAAGGCAATCCGTATGCGGATTGCCTTTTTCATTATTTCTTATCAATTATTACAGCTTCATTGTATTTCGCTGTTGTATTTTGGCGTAGACGAAGCGTTGCTTGTCCAGCTGTATTTGAATCGATTTGTACGTTCACAATTCTCTCAGCAGAACCTAAGCTGTTTGTTGTGAAAGAGAACGCACTACTGTATCCGAAAGTAGATGGCCAAGTACCATTTGTATTTTGAACTTTTGCTACTTGTGTACCGCCAGTAGTGAATATACCTAAAGAGTAATTAGTGTATGTTGTGTTTGGTAATAAGTTATTTACTTGAATTTTGATTTGGAACACTTCATTGTTTGGTAGAGTGCTAGGGTGTGTAACTACGTAGTCGTTTGCTGTTATAGCACCGTTATAACCGTATGAACCTGGTTTGAAAGTATTTGTATTAAACCATTGATAACCTGCATTTGGTGCACTCCAAGGTTCAGGTTGTGGCTCAGTTGATAAGCTTGGTTGTTCAAATGTTTGTAAAGTGGTAGGTAAATCAAGTTGTAAACCATTTACTTGATCTAAACTTGTAAATGTTTCTTTATTCGATAGCCAATTTACGATATTTTCTAGTAAGATAGCATCGTTTTCTTCTTTATAACCATCGTAAGTTTTCTTTGTTTGGCCAGAATCTTCACGAACGTATTTTGGCGTCGCATCTTCCACCGGAGAAGAGTCACCGATAAAGGCAGCTTTTCCAAGTCCTACTTTTGCGATAGCAGCATAAGGGCCTTCTGCAACACCACCGCCGTTATAAACACCGCTATCAACAGCATTATTCCATTTTGACGGGTTTTCTGGAAGATAAACAAGTCCTTTTGCTAGTTTTGGGTTTGTAATGGCTAGAGTAGAGCCAGCATGCATTGCTACAGATGAAACACCTTTTGTAATTCCGAATGATTGTTCAGGTGACACAATATTTTTAGCTGCAACATCACCGATTGCATTGTAGCGGAAGCGAATACCGAAGTTGTTAGATAGCCAATCAGAGCTTTCTATTCCTTGCATAGCTTGTGAATTTACTTCCTCACTAGACATTCCTTTTGCAGGATTATCCCATGCACCGCGTCTATATCCATTAAATACTTCAGAAGAGTCCCAGCGATTTTTATTACGATCTGCATTATAATGATCGGCAATGAAGAAGATACTGCCGCCACTTTTCACGTATTGTAACATAGCATCTTGTTCAGATTTTTTGTAAGGAATATTTGCTTCTGGAACGATAAACACATTGTAGTCTTTTAAATCTTCGTATGTAATCGGTGTTGATTTACGTAGTTCTTTTACATGATATCCGTTTTGGGCAATGCCGTTTCCGAAATCAGAAAAGCCACCATCAATAACCCAGTCAGCCGTCCCAGCAGTTTGACCGTGTGTATTATCGAATAATACTTTCTTCCCATTGTTTTGATTTACAACTTTTGCAGCAATTTCAGGAGCTGGGTCTACAGAGCTTTCTGCATAAGTAGACGGTATGAACGAAGCCCCTATACTTAGTGTAATTGCTGTTGCTAAAGAAAATGTAATCCATTTTTTATTCTTCATAGAAGAATCCCCCTAATAATAAATATATGTGCTTTAATAATGTAATTTATTTTTCTGAAAAAATAAAGACAGAAAACGTAAAAAATATTAAAAAATTGTAAAAATACCGTGAATTTTGTTGAGAAATATTTATATAGATATAAAAACATCCCTTCCAATTAATAAGGAAGGGATGTTTTGTTTAACTAATTTTTGAATTAGGTGTTTCGTCAATTTTATGGAACCCTTTCATGTAATATACGATAGCTAAACCAATAAGCCAAATAGGACCAACAATTAATGCAATTCTTGTATCTTCTGAATACGCCATTATACCTAATACTAGTGCAAGGAAAGCGAGTGAGAAATATGAACTGAATGGATGTAAAGGCATTTTATATGTTAGCTTGTCCTTTTTATCAGTTTGCAATCCTTTACGGAATTTAATTTGAGCGATTAAAATGATGCCCCAAGTCCAAATTGCCCCGAAAGTTGAAATACTAGTGAGCCATGTAAATACTTTTGCGGGCACAAGATAGTTTAATATAACACCAACGAGTAAAACGATAGCTGTTGCTACAATTCCTTGACTCGGAATGCCATTTTTATTTAAACGACCGAATCTTTCAGGAGCTTTCTTCTGCTGAGCTAGTGTATATAGCATACGGCCTGTACTAAATAAACCACCATTACAGGAAGAAAGAGCTGCTGTTAATACGACAAAGTTAATAATACCTGCTGCTTTTGCGATACCGATTTGCTGGAATGTTAATACGAATGGACTTCCTTTCTCACCAAGTTCATTCCATGGATAAATTGCCATCATAACGAATAGAGCCCCAACGTAGAACAGTAATATTCTCCAAAATACGTTATCGATTGCTTTTGCGAGTGTTTTTTTCGGATTTTGAGCTTCACCCGCTGTAACACCGATTAATTCAACGCCTAAATAAGCGAATAACACCATTTGTAAAGAGAGTAGTAACCCAGAAAAACCATTTGGGAACCAGCCACCATGTGACCAAAGGTTTGAAATACCAGTAGCGATACCACCGTTTCCGAATCCGAATAAAATAATACCAGCTCCAATAATTATCATACAGATAATTGTGACAATTTTGATGAGAGCAAACCAAAATTCAAGTTCTCCAAATACTTTTACGGATAAGAAGTTGAAGGCACTCATTAATAATAGAGCGAGTAACGCCCAAGTCCAGCGCGGGATATCTGGGAACCAGTATTGCATGTAAATGCCAGCCGCTGTAATTTCAGCCATGCAAGTAACAACCCATAAAAACCAGTAGTTCCAGCCAGTAATATAGCCAGCTAGTGGTCCAAGATAATCAGAAGCATATTTACTAAAAGAACCGGCAACAGGTTGTTCAATTGCCATTTCTCCGAGTGCTCGCATAATGAAAAAAATAACGAGTCCGGCGATCATATAACCTAGTAGAATAGAAGGGCCAGCTAGCTTAATAGCAGAAGCGGATCCTAAAAATAGTCCAACGCCAATAGCGGAGCCGAGCGACATTAAAGTAATATGTCGTTCTTTTAAACCACGGTTTAAAGTTTCAGATTTGTTTGTGTGCTGCATAAGAAGAATCCCCCTTGTAGAGTGAACGATATTTGAATGCGTTTGCTAAATGTTTAACTATTTCAAATTATAAAACATTTCTATCTGTTATGCTACAAAAATAAACATGATTAACTGTACTATATCTGTACTTGTCAGACTTAAACTTAAAATTCGAACTATTAGTGAATATATTGACTCTTCTTTTTATTGATTGTTAAGATTAAGTATTATATTTTCTCATATACTAGTAAGAAAAGAATATGTGATAATAATTCAGATGTAGGAAGGGTACATAACCATGTTTCAATTACAAAAATATAACACTTCTGTGAAGCAAGAGCTTTTAGCTGGCATCACAACTTTTTTTACATTTGCGTATATTCTTGTCATCAATCCGAAAATATTATCTGATGCAGGTGTACCATTTGATCAAGCTTTTACAGCAACTATTATTGCGACTGTTATAGGGACGCTATGTATGGCGTTTTTAGCTAACTATCCAATTGTTATTGCTCCAGCTATGGGAATGAATGCGTATTTTGCTTATTCTGTTGTTCAACAGGCAGAGGGGATTACATATGTCATTGCGTTTTCAGCAGTATTTGTAACAGGTATCATTTTTCTTTTATTATCTTTCACTTCATTTAGGCAAAAGCTAATTGTCGCAATTCCTGATAGTTTAAAACATGCAATTGCAGGGGGAATTGGACTATTTATTGCTTTTATTGGATTACGCCTTTCTGGAATTATTGTTGATCATCCATCTAATTTAGTTACGATTGGTGATTTTCATTCTCCAGCCGTTATTTTAACTTTAATTGGTTTAATATTAGCGGCGGTATTAATGGCATTACGTGTGAGCGGTGCATTATTTATTAGTATGATTGTGACAGGAGTTATCGCCTTCTTTACAGGGCAACTGAAGTTTACGGATAAAATTGTTGCGATGCCTCATTTACCAGAGGGAATTATCGTTTCAAACCCAATCAATGCCTTTTCAGATGTAATTGAATACGGATTATATGGTGTTGTATTTTCATTTTTACTTGTACTGTTATTTGATACAACAGGTGCATTACTCGGTTTAATTAAACAAGCGGGTTTAATTACAGATAATACAGAGAAACGTTTTGGTAAAGCGTTTATTGCAGATGCAATTGGTGGGACTACAGGTTCTATTTTTGGAACAAGCCCAACAGCAGCGACGATTGAATCATCAGCTGGTATTGCTGCAGGTGGTAAAACAGGATTAACAGGTATTGTAGTTGTCGGTCTAACGATTATAACGGCATTCTTCAGCCCTGTGATTGCTTCTTTATCAAGTGTAGCCGCTATTACAGCTCCTTCATTAATTATTGTAGGTAGTTTAATGGCGCAAAGTCTTCGTGATATTAATTGGAATGAATTTGAAGATGCATTACCAGCATTTTTAATTTTCGTTGGTATTCCGTTAACGTCTAGCATTGCGAATGGAATTGCAATTGGATTTTTAGTGTATCCAGTCTTAAAGATTGTGAAGGGGAAAGGGATGGAAGTACATCCGTTACTATACTTATTTACAATTTTATTTGGATGTCATTTATTCTTATAATATAGATATAGGAAAGGGGGCTTCTTATGAGAGGCTCCTTTTTTGTGTATAATAAGGTGAAAATCAAATTAATGGCGTAAAATATAAATTACTTAATGGAATATATATGTTACAATATAGGTAGAGGAGGAACATGAATGGCTGTAAGTAAAATAAAAGTCGCGCGTGTTCAGTTAGATTTAACGCAACAACAATTAGCAGAAAAAGTAGGCGTTACAAGGCAAACGATTAGTTTAATTGAGAAGGGGAAATACAACCCGTCTTTAGATTTATGTTTGAAAATTTGTTATGCGGTAGACAAAACATTGAATGATTTATTTTGGGAGGAAGAGGAGTGAGGGGATGAGGATCGTGAAAGATGAACGTTTAATGATTGAGGGACTCAAACATATTAGACTCGTTTTCATCTTACAAAATATCGTCATACTAGGTGTTGTTTTTTATCGGTACGTTTTGCAAGATGCAGGATATGAAAGTGTTTCAGATTTATTAATGGTATTTATGGTCGGGATAATAGTTATTAACTTTTTAAACTTAAAAAACTCGGTGGAAGTGTATGAGCATACAGGGGGAGTATCTCGTAGTTATTTTAGGAAGCTATTATTCATTCCAGTAGGTATTGTTATTGGGATTTTAGCTATTTGTATCGTTGTAACACCGGGTATTTCGATAAAAGAAATTAGTATAACAGGACTTATTATGTTTGCTTGTTTTTTAGTTCCTAGTTTGTTTATATACATATATATGAAAAAATAAAAAGTGAAGATTGAAATATAAGAAAAGCTTTCCCCAATATGGGGAAAGCTTTTCTTATATTCTTTTATACAGTAATTTATGAAGACCAATCGGTTCAATTTCAAAGATTTCACCATGTTCCTGGAAGCCTAAGTGCTTGTAATAGTCAGCTACAGTAATTCGGCCATTACACCATAATATATTTGCTTGGCGTTCTTGCAAGACTTGCTCCGCTTTCTGAATTAAGGAGCTTCCAGCACGTTTGTTTCGAAATTCAGGTAATGTGGCCATTCCTCGTAGACGATAATGAATACCTGCTAGTAAGTCAGGGTATATCTCTTTTGAGAAGGAAGCGATACTAATTAGTTCATCGTTTATAAATGCGCCTAAGTGAAAGGTGTCCGTTTCATAGTCGGAAGAGTATTTACAATCTGCTAATGTTTGATTCGGGCGTAAAATTTTTTGACGTAATACGTAAGTTTCAGATCCCTCAATATTTTTCACGGTAATCATATTAACATCCTTTCTTATAAGGCGTTTTCTGTTAGTTGTATAAAGAAATAGGCAGGTGCGGCGAAAAGTCCGAGTATGCTAGCAGTTCCGAGAAGGAGTGAAAGTAAGAGGCAGGAGTATTTTATTCCATTCGATTTTTTCCATCCGTAGCTACAAATTTCAATGCTAACACCGATGAGAATAATGGCAACGAGTATTTCTGCTAATAATAAAAGAGCTAAAGTTACAATAGACATAATGTGATCCATCCTCATAATATGTGATAGTAACATTTTACCATATAAAATGGAAAAAAATGCCCCTCAATTATGTGAGGGGCATTTTTCTATTCTAATATGCTTTTTAGTGTATCGATATGTTCTTTTGAGCCAGTTACAAGTAATGTATCGCCGTGTTGTAGGCTTGTATCACCATGCGGGATCAATGCTTTATTACCGCGGTAAATTTGAATGACGAGTACATCGCCTAAAAACGGAAGGCGACGAAGTGCAACGCCGTTATATTTATTACTCCGTAGTTCCACTTCACGGACTGTTTCGTTTGCTGTTGTAATTAAACGAACGAGACTCGGTTTATCAATTAGTGCACGTAATAGAATGCGTGTAGAGTTAATTGTTGAGAATACGGCGATATGTTCTTGCGTTGCTTTTTCTTGTAGAAGTGGATCTTCTACACTTGCAATAACATGTTCAACACCTAGTTCTTTTGCATGTTCTGCTAATAATAAGTTTTGTTCATCATCGCTTGTTGCAACAACAACGCGATCTGCGTTAAATGCTGTTTGTTCAGTTAATGATGCGATCGTGATGTCATCTAATTTTACGATAGGGAAGTCATGTGATTTTGCTTCCTCATCATTTATTTTATTTTGACGCATCATATAAAGTGTTACGTCATAATCTTCTCGTTTTAAATCAAGTGATAACGGAAGGGTAATTCTGCTTGCGCCAATAATAGAAACTTTTGGTTTTGGTGTTTCTACTTTTGGGAACATTTTTTTAAATAATATAGGTGCAAAAATACAAGTAATAACTGCGCTTAAAATAAGGGAAGCAGATAAACTTGGACTGATGATTCCTAGTTTTTCACCAATTTGTGCAGCTGCAATAACTAAAGAAAGTGTCGATGTTAATAAGATGGCACTTCCTAGTACGATATTACGTGGATACCATTTTCGTAAGACGAGTGATGGTAACAGCTTTGAAATAAAGAGTCCCACAATTAAAATTGGGATCATTAGCATGCTAGAAGGTTCTTTAAAAATAGACCAAACTTCTAGATTCACACCAACCATTACGAAGAAAATAGGGATGAAGAAACCGTAGCCGATGGAATCCAGTTTTTCAACCATATCTTCATTTGGTGATAATAACGATACAAGTACACCCGCTAAGAAGGCACCTAAAATATTTTCAGCTCCAACAGATTCAGATAACCCAACTAATATTAAGATGAGTGCAAAAACAGCTCGTGTATCAATTTGTACACTACCAGCTTTTAAGCTATCTAAGTATGGAATGTTTTTAAAGCGTTTTGCAACGAAGTAAATAACAATACCAGCGCCGAATAGAAGAAGAAGGAGCCACATGCTTTGGCCGCTTTCGGAATTTAATCCGACGAATACAGCGAGTAAAATCATTGTAACTAAATCTGCAATAACAGCGACTAATAAAATGATTTGTCCAATTGCCGTTTTTCCTAAGTTATTCTCTTTTAATGTTGGTACGACAACACCTAAAGAAATAGTTGAAATAATTAAAGTCATAAACATTGCATTATCCACGAATCCTAGCCATACGAACAGTAATGATAGGGCATAAGATAAGATGAAAATAAATAAGAAGATAATGCTCGCTGCTTGGAATGTGTTTGGTTCGTTTGTCGTATTCTTTTTCCCTTTTTGTTTAAAGATAGAAAAATCAATTTCTAAACCGCTTAAGAACATTAAGAAGATAAATCCTAGTGTCGATAAGACTTGAAGCCACATATCTGGCTCAATAATATTAAACCCACTTTTACCTACAAAGATTCCTGCGATGATTTCTGCAACAACGACAGGAAGTGCTTTTAATTTAAAGCGTTGTAACAAAAGGGGAACGAAAAACGCGATTGCAACGACAACCATAAGTGATAGAACAGAAGTATGATGTTCCATTGCGTTCTCTCCCTTCAAATAAATATAGTACCTATTTAGCCATATAATAGGTAGAAAAGCAACGCATATGGATTCGATTTCATAAAGAAAGAGTTTTCTTAAGATTTGTCATAATAAGTATATTTTTCATGATTCTGTTGTTAATTCCGTAATGTGGATGTAATAGGGGAGGGGATAAAAAAAAGACTGCCGAGGAATCTCAGCAGTCTTTTTCATGTACATTACATTGAGAAGAAGATCCATACAGTTAAACCAACTGTTGCAGTTGCAACGAAGAAACTGTATATCATTGTAAGGACTTGAACTCTTCCTTCTCCTTCTTTTAAATGCATGAACATAATTAATTGTAACAACGCTTGCGCAACAGCCATTGCGATAATGGACGTTAATATCGTTGAAAGTGGCAAGTTTGTATAAAGTGCCACGTATAAAGCTAGGAACGTTAGTGCAAGCGATAAAATAAATCCGAAAACGTGTGACCATGGGAATCCGCTATGCGCATGCCCATTTGCTTGATTGTTATTTTGACTCATTTACGCCACCATCCCGTTCAAGTAAACTAGTGTGTAAATAAAGACCCAAACAAGATCGAGGAAATGCCAGTATAAGCTGATAATAAATACTTTACGAGCTGTAACTGGTGTTAAACCTCGTTTTAAAATTTGGATAATAACACAAATTGCCCAAATGATACCACCTGTTACGTGGGCACCATGTGTTCCAAGAAGAACGAAAAATGCAGATAGGAAAGCACTTGTTTGAAGCGTTGCGCCTTCACCAATGTACATAATGAATTCTTCAATTTCAAAGAATAGGAAACCTGCACCTAAAAGTAATGTAAGGATGAACCATCCAAGCATTGCTTTTTGGTTGTTCTTACGCATTTCGTGAATTACGATACCACATGTGAAACTACTTGTTAAAAGTAGTAATGTTTGAATTAAAAGCGTTTTAAGTTCAAACAGTTGCGCTGGAGTTGGGCCATCTGCCGTACGACCAGCAAGTACTAGATAAGAGGCGAAAAGTGTTGCGAACAGCATAATTTCAGCCCCAAGAAAAATCCAGAATCCTAGGATATTCAATCTACTTTGCTCGGATTGATATTCCAAAGGTAAGCTTTTATCTAAAGCCGCCATATCATTTCACCTCTCATGCTATATGTTCTGTTTCTTTAATTTCATCAACGCTTACGTAGTAGCCATCATCATAATCGAATGAACGATAGATTAAGCAAGCTAAAATACCAACGCCGCCGATTGCTGCAAGCCAGAACCAGCTAAATACTAATGCGAAACCTGCAAGACCGAAGAATAAAGACGCAATAATAGGCACGCCAGAGTTACTTGGCATGTGAATTGGTTTTAAATCTTCTGCTGCTGGTGTAACTGTTTCTCCGCGTTTTTTCATGTACCAGAAAGCATCAGCTTCTTTGATTTCAGGAAGTTTCGCGAAGTTGTAATGTTGTACAGGAGATTGAGTTGCCCATTCAAGTGTACGGCCATCCCATGGATCTCCAGTTGTGTCACGTTCACCGTGACGAGCACTCCAAATTACGTTGTAACAAAGAATTAGGAAACCAATACCCATCATTACCGCACCAACAGATGCGATTTGGTTTAGCCATCCCCATCCAAGACTCTCAGAGTAAGTGTACATACGACGAGTCATGCCGTCTAAACCTAAGAAGTACATTGGGAAGAAACAGATGTTGAATCCGCTCATAAAGATCCAGAATGTCCATTTACCTAGGCGTTCGTTTAACATATGACCAGTCATTTTTGGATACCAGAATGTGAATCCAGCAAGCATAGCGAATACTGTACCTGCGATTAATACGTAGTGGAAATGAGCAATTAAGAAGTAGCTGTTATGGTACTGATAATCAGCTGCTGCCATACCAAGCATAACCCCTGTAACCCCACCGACTACGAAGTTTGGAATAAATGCCAATGACCAAAGCATTGGAACTGTAAAACGAATACGTCCTTTATACAGTGTAAACAACCAGTTAAAGATCTTAACCCCGGTTGGAATCGAAATCGCCATTGTCGAAATCGAGAAGAATGAGTTAACCGCTGGACCTGCACCCATCGTGAAGAAGTGATGAAGCCATACGACGAAACTTAGTAAAGAAATTGCAACCATTGAGTAGACCATCGCACTGTAACCGAATAGACGTTTACGTGAGAATGTACTAATGATTTCAGAGAAAATACCGAATGCCGGTAAAATAACGATATATACTTCAGGGTGACCCCATACCCAGAATAGGTTGGCCCATAACATTGGCATACCGCCGCTCGCCATCGTAAAGAAGTGAGCATCGAATAGACGGTCAAATGTCATTAATGCAAGAGCAACTGTTAATACTGGGAAAGCGAAAATAATGATAACTGTTGTAATTAAGATTGACCAAGTAAACATGGGCATTCTCATTAAAGTCATACCAGGTGTACGCATTTTTAAGATAGTAACAAGGAAGTTAATACCGGTCATTAGCGTACCGAGACCTGAAATCTGTAATGCAATTGCGTAGTAGTTATTTCCTACACCAGAAGTAAACTCTGTACCTGCCATTGGGAAGTAAGAAGTCCACCCAGCGTCTGGAGAACCACCGATTACGAAAGCGATGTTGAATAACATTGCTCCGACAAAGAATAACCAGAAACTTAAAGCATTTAAGAACGGATATGCAACGTCACGAGCACCAATTTGTAATGGTACTACAAGGTTCATTAATCCCATAACGAATGGCATCGCCATGAAAAGAATCATAACTGTACCATGTGTTGTGAAGATTCCGTTATAGTGTTCAGCATTTAAATAAGTTGTTTCTGGGAATGTTAACTGTGCACGGATCATTAAACCGTCCATACCACCACGGAATAACATGATAACCGCAGAAATAATATACATAGCCCCAATCTTTTTATGGTCAACAGTTGTTAACCATTCGTCCCAAAGCCATTTCCATTTTTTATACTTTGTTAGTACGAAAATGATTGCTAATGTCACAAGAACGATAGAAGCGTCTGCACCGTAAATAATCGGGTCACCTGTGACAAAGAATTCATCAAGCTTCACTGTGTTCACTCCAATCTGTTGGAATAATAGCTATTATTTTTTGTTTTTGTAGTAGTTGTAATCACAATATTCAAGTGATTTTGGATCTACATAACTTAAGTGGTGACTAGAGAATGTCATACGACCAACTACACCAGGTTTAACAATTTCGTTGTACTTATCTTCTGTTAGTTTAGGAGCAGTTTGTTGTACTTCTTTAACCCACTTGTCATATTTCTCTTTAGTTTTTGCTTCAACTTCGAACTCCATATGTGTGAATCCTTCACCAGAGAAGTTCGCACTACGGCCTAGGTAAGAACCAGGCTTATCAGCTTGTAAATAAAGATCCATAATCATGCCATCCATAGTGTACTTCATACCACCAAGTTCTGGTACCCAGAAAGCATTCATTGGACCGACAGAAGTCAGTTTGAATTGAATTGGTACACCAGCTGGGATGTTTAAATAGTTAACGGTTTCAATTTTTTCCTCTGGGTAACTGAATAACCATTTCCAGTTTGCAGATGTAACATAAATCTCAACTGGTTTAATATGTTTGGATTCTTCCGGAACCTCTTCCGAAGCATAAGTTGCTTTTACTGTTGGAATCGATAATGCGATAACGATAATAACAGGAACAAGCGTCCAAATAATTTCTAATAATGTGTTACCGTGTTGTTCAGGTGGCTCGTAGTCCATATTCTCTGGTTTTTCACGATAACGAATCAAGATGACTGTAAACAAGATGAATACAATTGCGATAATTAATGACATAAGCAAGAATGACCAAACAATTAAATCATACTGTGCTTTTGCAACAGGTCCTTGCGGATTTAATACTGCGAGTTTCTTATCACAGCCACCGAGGAACAGAAGTAATGATAACGGAAGAAGCGAAGCCAGCTTCCAAAACGTTTTCTTTAGTTGCACGATTGAAAATCTCCTTTCTCCTTGGATTGAAACTATGCCAATAAAACAATATAAACCTATTAATTTATAGATGGCAATAGTTTTTGTGATATTGTTAAAAAATAGACACAAATGCACACTTTTTAAGGTGAATATCATTTGTAACTTGATAACATTGTAAACCATTTTCCAGTAAAAAACGTGATTGTGGAAATTTTAAGATAAATAAAGTTATACCAAGATATCCAAGAAATAGAAAAAAACTATCCTATCATAAGAAAGGTAGCTGAATATTTTGTATATTAATTTTACTTCTTTTTTTAGATTTATTTGTTGTTCAAATGTGACAACTTTTTTATATTTTAATTGGTATAAAATGCAACAAATGATCATAAATGGAATACCGCAATAAAGAGCAATTCTCTAATCTGGAATGAAAGCTAAACTAACAAATGTAATGAAATTGAGTGAAAATGCTAAGATTGGAACTATTGGATAAAATGGTGGCGATAATTTAAATCATTTTGTTCTACTTGTTGATTCATATGTCCCTCCCCCGTTATTTTCTTGTATGTATGAACTGATGTTTATTCCGAGTTTTTAAACATTAGTGGGGGATGTGACACATATTCGGCTTATTTATTATGAAATGAATGGAGTATGTAAAAATGCGAACTATGACTAAATGCTCTAAGTGTGCTTTTTGTTAATGGTATGATATATTAATTATGTTAATTATTTTGGTTTCAGCAAAACGATTCAGAAAAGCATGTTGTTTTTTCTTTTTATTAAAAATAATTAGATTTTTATAACAATTAAAGTGTGAACAATAATTCACAGAATCTTTCTAGCAAACTAGTAAGAAGAAAGGTACAATGATAAGAGGTATGTCTGTAAAATAATAATTAATGGAGTTTTGTTTAAAATGAAAAAGTTAAAATATCTTTTTGTTTTTGGAATTATATTTGCTGCCGCGTTTTTTATAGGGAAAGATAAAATTATACAAAAGGCGCAAGTGTTCCGTTTAGAGTTTCTATCTGAAATGAAAGAAGCGACTATGATTGAAAATGTTCCATTTATAAAGCAGTTACCAGAATTACCTCGTGGATGTGAAGTTACAAGTTTGGCTATGTTGCTACAATACAAAGGTATACAAGTAGATAAGATGCAACTTGCTAGCGAAATTCATCGTGTTCCATTTGAACAAAATGGTTTACGTGGAAATCCTTATGAGGGGTTCGTTGGAAATATTTATACGAAGGCAAAGCCAGGATATGGTGTATATAATCAACCCATTTTTAATTTAGCAGAAAAATATGCTCCTGAAAAAGTAGTTAATTTAACAGGTAGAGACGTGCAAGATATGTATAAAGTAGTTAGTTCCGGTTCGCCAGTATGGGTCATTATTAATACAACGTTTAAGCCACTAGCCGAGAGTAGTTTTGAAACATGGAATACAAGCTCTGGCGAAGTGAAAATTACATATTATGAACATAGTGTAGTAATAGTTGGCTATGATCAAAACTTTATATATGTAAATGATCCACTTAAAAATAATCCACGTTTTGCTGTTCCGCGTGCAGAGTTTGAGAAAGCTTGGGAGCAAATGGGGAAACAAGCGATTACTATTTTATAATAATGAAAAGTCATCTTTTTGATGGCTTTTTATTTTTAATTTACTATAATAGAAAATTCAGAAGATTCTTTCAAAAATAAACAATTCACGTTATAATAACATTTAACTTGGTGAAGAAGGGGCGAAGGAAAATGGATGTTGCAAAGGAACTGGTTTTATCGAAAAATCAATTAATTGAGTGGAGAAGGCATTTTCATAAGTATCCAGAGCTATCTTTTCAAGAAGAAAAAACGTCACAGTTTGTATTTGATATACTTCGAAAAATCCCATATTTAGAAGTTTCCAGACCTACTAAATATAGTGTAATGGCAAGGTTAATTGGTAAGCAACCTGGTAAAACTATCGCGGTTCGTGCTGACATGGATGCTCTTCCTATTCATGAAGAAAATGAGTTTGATTTTATTTCTACATATCCAGGTGTGATGCATGCATGTGGCCATGATGGACATATAGCGATATTACTTGGGGTCGTACATAAATTAGTAGAAAAAAGAGAGAAGATTAAAGGAGAGATTCGCTTTCTCTTCCAACATGCAGAAGAAAACTTTCCTGGCGGTGCAGAGGAAATGGTTGCAGCGGGTGTAATGGAAGGTGTGGATTATATTATTGGTGCCCACCTTTGGGCATCGTTACAGGTTGGTAAAATAGGTGTAATTTATGGTCCTGCAATGGCTGCCCCAGATGTTTTTAAAATTACGATAGAAGGAAAAGGTGGACATGCTGGAATCCCTCATGAAACGGTTGATAGTATTGCAATCGGTACACAAGTCGTTTCGCAACTTCAGCACATTGTATCTCGCCTCACGAATCCGTTAGATTCCCTTGTAGTATCTGTTACGCAATTTCATGCTGGGATAACCCATAATGTGATTCCAGAACAAGCGGAGATTGAAGGGACAGTGCGGAGTTTAAGACATGAGTTGCGAGAAGAAACAGAGAAAAGGATTGAACGGATTGTGAAGCATGTGACGGAATCTTACGGGGCGAAATATACATTTTCTTATGAATATGGATATCGACCAGTAGTAAATGATTATGAAGTTACAGAGATTATTGAGCAAACAGCATTACAGCTTTATGGAAGAGAGCAAGTTACTCGTTTACAGCCGACGATGGCTGGAGAAGATTTTTCAGCGTTTTTACAAAAGGCCCCAGGTACATTCTTTTTTATTGGAGCGGGAAATAACGAGAAAGGGATTATATATCCTCACCATCATCCTCGTTTTACGATTGATGAAGATGCATTACCGATTGGCGTGGAAGTCTTCGTATCATCCATTATGAATTTTATAAGTAAAGGAGAATGAGATGAAGAAAATACACGTATTAGCGCTTATTCCAGTTTTTTGTTTAGTCATTGGACCTGTATTTGCTAATTCAGTTACTCCTTACGTATTAGGAATGCCATTTTTATTGTTTTGGGTATTATTATCGGTGCTCATTACGTCTCTTTGTATGGGACTTGTATACGTATTTGATCCTGCTAATAAGGGGGATGTAAAATGATCGCATTACTTATCATTATATTATTTTTGTTTCTTGCACTATTTTTAGGAATTCGGGCGCAACATGGAAAAGATATGAGTTTAGAGCAATGGTCAGTTGGAGGAAGAGGTTTTGGCACCATTTTTGTTTTTCTTCTTATGGCAGGTGAAATTTATACGACGTTCACATTTTTAGGCGGAAGTGGATGGGCATATAGTAAAGGAGCGCCTACTTTCTATATTTTAGGTTATGGTGCGTTAGCTTATATTTTATCTTACTTTTTATTGCCGCCAGTTTGGAAGTATGCGAAAGAGCATAATCTTGTTTCGCAGCCGGATTTTTTTGTGAAGAAATATAAGAGTCAGACACTTGGCATTATCGTTTCTGTCATTGGAGTTATTTCGATTATCCCATACCTTGTTTTACAGTTAAAAGGATTAGGTATTATCGTTTCGGAAGCATCTTATGGAAGGGTATCACCAGTTATTGCAGTGTGGATTGGTGCGATTGTCATAACGATATATGTAATGGTTTCAGGCATACACGGCTCTGCTTGGACAGCCGCTTTGAAGGATATTATGATCCTGTTTATCGTGATGTTTTTAGGTATATATTTACCGTACCATTATTACGGAGGATTTCAGCCGATGTTCGAAGCGGTGGAAGCGGCGCAACCGGGATTTTTATCTTTACCCGATGAAGGAATGAGTATTTCTTGGTTTGTTTCTACTATTGTATTAACAGCTCTCGGTTTCTATATGTGGCCCCATACATTTGCTTCTGCTTTCTCTGCAAAAAATGAAAAAGTATTTAGGAAAAACGCGGCAATCATGCCTCTTTATTCTTTAGTATTGCTTTTCGTATTCTTTGCAGGTTTTGCTGCAATACTGCAAGTTCCAGGGTTAAAGGGAGGGGATGTAGACCTTTCGTTATTCCGTCTCGCTCTTCAAACCTTTGACCCATGGTTTATTGGTATTATTGGTAGCGCAGGAGTATTAACAGCATTAGTTCCAGGTTCCATGCTTGTAATGGCCGCATCTACGTTGTTAGCAAAAAACATTTACCGAACAATGGTCCCATCAGCTTCAGATAGACAAGTTGCTAAAGTTGCAAAATTATTTGTGCCTGTAGTAACGCTTGTAGCTGTTTTGTTTACTTTTAAAGGTGGAGAAACGATAGGGGCTCTTCTTTTAATGGGATACAGTATAGTAACACAACTGTTCCCTGCACTTGTATGTAGTTTGTTTCCACGTCAAATCATTACGAAGCAAGGGGCAATTGCAGGAATGGGGATTGGGTTGTTAGTGGTCGCGTATATTACTTTATCGGGTTCAACTATAGCTACGATGTTTCCGGATTCCCCTCAATATATAAAAGATTTAAATGTAGGTATAGTTGCATTGTTGATGAATATGATTGTGATGTTTATCGTTAGTGGGTTCACGAGAAATGTGTCTATAAGGACAGACAATATAATAGTAGAAAAGTAATCCGTGTACTAGAGCTATCTTTGAAAAGAGATAGCTCTTTTTTGTATATATTTTCTTTTTTTAGCGGAATCTAACTAAAAACGTGTTGAAAAGGAAGTTAGGTGGGGGAATTGTTAGAGTTAAAAAGTAACTTATTTGAAGTTATGAAAGAAATTAGGAATGAGTTAGGTTCGCCTAATGATTTAACAATTAGGGAAGTTGCCCTTGCTGGTAGTTTTACACGCTGTGCTGTTATTTTTTTATGTGGGTTAACAGATAAGGACAATGTTTATAAATATGTAGTTCGTACACTTCAATATGAAGAAGTACAAAAAGAAGAAGCTGTTGTTCAAACATTATTGGATCGTTTTATTTCTATTGCGGAAGTTGGTAAGAAGACAACGTTTCCGGATATTATAAATGCGATTTTAGCGGGAGATACAGTTATATTAATTGATAATATTCCAACCGCTATCGTGATTAATAGTAGAGCGTGGGAAAAAAGAAGTTTAGAACCGCCGGTAACAGAAGATTTAATCCGTGGACCAAGAGTTGGATTAAATGAAGATATTAATGTGAATAAAATGTTAATTCGCCGTGGTTTACGTGATCCGAAGTTACGGTTTCAATCTTATATTATGGGGAAGCGATCGCAGAAAGAAGTAACCCTAGTATATATAGAAGATATTATTAATCCTTATATTGTGAAAGAGCTAGATCGGCGTCTTCAATCAATAGAGACAGATGTCGTTTTTGAGACAGGTACGATTGAGCAATTAATTCAAGATAATAATTTGTCACCGTTTCCGCAGTTTTTGAATACAGAAAGGCCTGATAATATTGTGGCCTCATTAGCGAAAGGAAAGGCAGCTATTTTGGTGGATGGATCACCGTTTGCCCTTATAGCTCCGCTAGTATTTGTTGATATTTTTCAATCTGTGGAAGATCACTATGAGCGTTGGGTAATTGGGACTTTATTAAGAATTTTGCGGATGGGTTCGGGGATTGCTGCTGTTTTATTACCTGCCATGTACGTAGCACTTGTATCGTATCATCAAGGGCTTATTCCATCTAAATTAGCTTATTCTATTGCGGGAGCGAGAGAGGGGGTACCATTTCCGGCATATATAGAAACGTTAATGATGGCATTAACGATGGAGTTAATACGAGAAGCGGGAATTAGGTTGCCAAAACCGATGGGGCAAACAATTGGGATTGTAGGTGGTCTTGTAATTGGAGAAGCTGCGGTGAACGCAGGGATTGTAAATCCATTTTTAGTAATTATTATTGCAGTTACTGCAATTGCTACCTTTTCTCTCCCTGTATATAGCATTACAATTACGTTTCGGATTTTACTTTTCGTCTTTGTATTAGCAGCGACTGCTTTTGGGCTATATGGAATTATTTTAGCTCTTATTGCACTTGCGGTTCATATTACGAATTTGAAGAGTGTCGGGGTGCCGTACACAACGCCTATTGCTCCTGCATTTTATAAAGATTGGAAAGAAGAACTTATTCGTATGCCAAAATCGATGTTGAAAGAGAGACCGGAATATTTACAAACGAAAGACGCTACATTACGTCCAAAGGAGCGAGAGTAATTGAAACCATTTGAGTATGGCGATGAAGAGATTGGATCTCGGGAAATTGGGTTTGCGGTATCTTCAACAATTATTGGTATAGGGGCATTGTCTATGCCAAGAGATATAGCTAACCAAACTTTATTTTCAGACGGTTGGATTATTTTGCTTCTGGGTGGATTGATATGTGCAGTTTTAGGTTGGTTTGTAACGAGGGTAGCTATTTTATTCCCGAAACAAAACTTTGTTCAATATACGAGTGTGCATTTAACAAAGCCTGTTGCATACACAATTAGTAGCATTTTAGTATTAACGTTTGCTGCTTTGACAGCATATGAGTCACGAATGATTGCAATTATTTCACAAACGTATTTATTTAGTGATACACCAATACAACTACTGTCTTTCTTCTTCTTATTAGTTGTTATTTATGGAGTAGCAGGATCGAGAGCGGCTTTATTAAGGTTAAATGTTCTATTCTTGCCAATTGTTTTAATTGCGATAGTGCTTCTTTCTTTATTGAATGTGAACTTAATGGAAATAGATAATTTACTGCCGGCTTTTCAAACGAATGTCAGTCAATATGCTGTAGGAGTTAAAAATTCTATTTTTACATTCATCGGATTTGAGGTAGCTCTGTTTTATGCGGTGTTGTTAAACGATAAAACAGCGAAAAAAGCTCCAATGGCAGTTGCGAAAGCGGTGATAGTAAACGTGTTGTCATACATTTTAATTTATGTAACTTGTATTAGTGTTTTTACATATATGACAACACGTGGATTGACATATCCAACAATTGAACTAGGGAAAGAAATTGAAATTGGTGGAGGATTTTTAGAAAGATTTGATGCGATTTTTTTTACGACTTGGATTATTACTATTTATAACACGACAGCAATGTATTATGACGTCGCATCTTTATTGTTTTGTGCTATGTTTCCGAAAGTGAAGAAACATATTTTTATTTTCGTAAGTGCCCCTATTATTTTTATGGTGAATATGATACCGAGTAATTTAAATGATTTGTCAAATTACGGTACTTATTTAGCTTGGATAGATATGGGGTTTGTTGTGTTAGCGCCTTTGCTCGTTTTTATTGTATATAAAATAAAAAGAAGGAATGGTAGAAATGAAACACCTTCTTAAAATTATCATGCTTATGGTTTTAGCTGGATCTATTAGTGGGTGCTCTGAGCTAGAAGAAATAGAAGAAAGAGGATTTGTAGTAGGCGCAGCTTATGATATTGTGAAAAAAAAGAAAGCGAATCCAATTATGAAAGGGACGTATCAGATGGTACTTCCCAGTAAGCTAGCGCAGCAAGGTGGCCAAGGCGGTGGAGATAGTGAAAATTATATTAATGTTAGTGCGAAAGCAGATAGTGTCTTTGAGCAAATACGAATTATCGCCAAAAAAATTAGTCGCTCATTATTCTTTCCGCACATACAAGTGATCATTTTTTCTAAAGATTTATTATCGAATCCATATGTTTTACAAAATACGTTAGATGTATATATTCGCGATCACGAGATGAGAAGAAATATTCGTTTGTTCGTTTCTGCGAAAAATGCAGAGGCTATTTTAAAGCAGAGTGCCAAACCTGAAAATTTACCGGCGCAGTATATTGATATGTTAGCTGAGCACCCTCCGAAAAATGCCCAAATGGTTGAGGCTGCAAGAATTGGTGAAGTCCAGGAAAAGATGATTTCCAACCGAAGTTTTGTACTACCTATTCTCGAACTAACAAAACAAGGGGTACAAATGAACGGGGCAGCGTTGTTTCGTGGAAAGGATAATAAGTGTGTAGGCAGTTTGAGTGGGGAAGAAACATTAGGAATGAATTATATAATAGGTAAAAAAATTGGAGGTTTTTTTACCATTCGTAAAAAAAATCAACTTATTACATATGAAATTCATAAGTTGCATCGGAAAATTAAAGTATCTACAACGAATGTCACAAAACCAGAGTTTAATATTCACTTGTCTTTGGAAGGTACATTGGCTGAGTTACACTTTAGTGATCATAAAAAGGTTTTGAATGAAAAGCGTTTAGAGAAGGACATCTCGGAGGAAATGGAGAAACGCATCCAAAAATCGATTAAGCTTGTTCAAAAAAAATATAAGGTAGATGTATTAGAATTAGGGGAAATATATAAGCGGCATAATTATAAAGAGTGGAAAAAGATAAGTAAGAATTGGGATCAAGGCGAAAATTACTTTAGTAATGCTAAAATTACTGTTCATGTTCATCCGACAATTGAACATTCTGGTTCAGCTTTACCCAAAAGAGTGAAATAAGGTGATGGAAGTTGTTTACTGGATTAGGAATTAGTTGCACGATATTAATGGCGGTTCTTCCGGGAACCATATACTTTATTCATAAGAAACTTACAACGTATGGAGCACAGCCTTGGAATACTGATGCACAAAAAAAGAAACCTAAATAAATTCAGGTTTCTTTCGTGCAAAGCAAATGAAGGGGGATACCTTCTATGTATGCTTTGCTTTTATACAAGCCCTAACCAATGTACCAATTGTGTAGAGAGGAATGTCACAACAATGGCGATAACGGTAGGGATTGCAAACGATAAGAATGTCCATTTTGCACTTTTTGTTTCTTTATATATGTTAACCAGTGTTGTTCCACATGGGAAATGAAGAAGTGAGAACAACATTGTGTTTAACGCTGTTAACCAAGTCCAACCATTTTCTAAGAATAGATTTTTAATTTGATTAAAATCGTCTATTTCAGTTAAAGCTCCAGTTGATAAATAAGACATTAATAAAATAGGGATAACAATTTCATTCGCTGGTAGTCCAAGAATGAACGCAGCTAGAATAAATCCATCAAGTCCTAACATTTTAGCGAACGGATCTAGGAAGTTTACAAAATACATAAGTAAGCTTGTGTCACCGATGAAAATATTAGCTAGTAACCAAGTTAATGCAGCCGCAGGGGCAGCTACAACGATAGCTCGTTTTAAAACATAAATTGATTTATCGAGTGTTGCACGTACAATTGTATTCCAAACTTTTGGCTTACGGTACGGTGGTAACTCAAGAGTGTAGTGAGTTGGTACACCTTTTAAAGCTGTTTTTGATAGTACCCAAGAAACAGTTAATGTCATAATAACACCAATTACAACCATTCCAACTACAACGCCAGCAGTAACTAATGTTTGCATACTACCTGTATAACCAGCAGCCATAAATAATGAAGCCATTAAAATTAACATAGGCCAGCGACCGTTACAAGGAACGAAGTTGTTTGTTAAGATTGCAAGCATACGTTCACGTGGTGATTCAATAATACGCGTTGACATAATAGCGGCTGCATTACAACCAAATCCCATTGCCATTGTTAAAGATTGTTTGCCATGTGCACCGGAGCGTTTGAATAAGCGATCCATATTAAAAGCGACACGTGGTAAATATCCGTAGTTTTCTAATAGTGCGAACATAGGGAAAAAGATTGCCATAGGTGGTAACATAACGCTAATAACAGCACCGATACCACGGAATAAACCAAGTATTAAAATGCCATGTAGCCATTCGGGTGCATGTGCTGCCTGGAACCAAGATGTTAAATATCCTTCGGCCCATCCGAAACACTCAGCAATCATATCAGATGGTACGTTAGCGCCTGCAATTGTAAGATAAAAAATAATAGATAAAATACCGAGCATAATTGGAAATCCCCAGATTGGAGATGTGAAAATTTTATCTAGTTTTTCAGAACGATACAATTTATCAGTATTTGTATATTGGACAGACTCTTTACATATGCTTGCAGATGTTCGATAAATATCTCCGACAATATCATCTCGTATATCTTGTTTTGAGAGTGCTTGTGCATGTTGAATAATATAGTCTAATGGAAGAGCTTTACTGGCTGAGTGAGATTCCATTCATTACGACCTCCCTTACAAGTGGTTCATTATGGTGTTTTTGAAGTGTAGTTAAGAAATTTTTATCTCCATCTAATATACGTAACGCAATCCAACGTGCTGGATACGTATCACCGAACACTTTGTAAATTTGTGGTTCTAATTCCTGAATCATATTTTCGATTTTTTCACTGTAAGAAATTTTAATTGGTGTTGGAATTAATTTTTTATTTGCTACTTTAGCGATAACACTTAGCAAATGCCCAATACCTACTCGGTTACGAGCAGAAATCTTAACTACAGGTACACCGAGCGATTTTGCTAATTTCTTTTCATCAATAACGATGCCTTTTTTCTCCGCTTCATCAATTAAATTAATACAAATGACTACATTGCTTGTCATTTCCATCACTTGGAGGGCTAAATTTAAATTTCTTTCCATTGCAGTTGCATCTATAACAACTACAGTTACTTCTGGTTTTTCAAATATAATATAATCTCTCGCTACTTCTTCATCCGCAGAATTTGAATATAGTGAGTAAGTTCCAGGTAAATCTATTAATGTATATTTACTTCCGTTATGTTCATATTCCCCTTCAGCTTTTAAAACAGTTTTTCCCGTCCAGTTTCCAGTGTGTTGTTTTAAGCCTGTTAAAGTATTAAATAATGTACTTTTCCCGGTGTTCGGGTTGCCAGCTAAAGCAATACGATGTTTGCTCATCTGAAATCATCTCCTATTAATACCCCGAAAATAAGGGAACTTTCTTCCTTACGTAGTGCAATAGTTGTATTGCTTACTTGATAAGCGACCGGATCTCCAAGTGGACTGCGTTGTAATACTTTAATCGTTGCCCCAGGGATAAATCCTAAATCTAATAAACGTCGTTTCATAGTTCCTTCTAATTGTATCTTCTCAATTTGTACAAACTCTCCTGTCTTAAATTCGGAAAGTGGTTTTGTATTAGCCGATACCATAAAAGTTACCTCATCTCTATATTGTTAGTTTAAGTTTAAAAAGTTTCCTTAGGTAAACTTTTTGTTAGTAATATAGTAGACTACATTGAATGATGCTGTCAATTGGTACTTTAAAAATATTCATTTATTTTTAGAATTGTTCCAATTTATTTAGTTGTACTAAAAAATATTACTGAAATTCTGTTGAATGTAAATAAAGTAAGAGTGTAAAAGTTAAAAGATACAATGGATTTGTAAATGTATTTTTAATTAAAAGGGGAAAAGAGCGAAAAACATTTACATTGAATTTACATTGTTAAGAATAAATTTACATTACAGCTTAATTCGTGTGGATTTTGTTGGAATCTTTAACTATAAATGTTGGGATTCCTAGCTTTTAAGGATTATTATCGTCATTTACTTAAAATTAAAAATTGCTTAACACTCACATAATATTGTTGTCCTACAATGAATTTGTGTTCGAAAGAAAATGAATTCGAAAAGTGATAATCCAAATGGGGGTACAAGACATGGTTATGAAAAAAGGTATTAAATTTTCTTTAGCGGCTTTAGTGGTGGCAGGAGCGTTAGTTGGATGTGGGAAAGCAGATGATACAGCTAGTAAAGAAACTGCTAAAGGAAGCGATAATACAAAACAAGAATTATCAGGTACGATTGCAGCAGCTGGTTCTACAGCTCTTCTACCTCTTGCGGAGGAAGCTGGAAAGAAATTCATGGAGAAAAATTCAAAAGTTTCTATTCAAGTGCAGGGTGGCGGTAGTGGAACTGGGATTAACCAAGTAGCATCGGGTGCAGTACAAATTGGTAATTCAGATGTTCCGTCGGGAGATAAAATAAAAGATGCTGAAAAAGCGAAAGAATTAGTAGATAACAAGGTTGCGGGTATTGCATTCGCACTTGTCGTAAATAAAGATGTAAAAGTTGATAACTTAACAGTGCAACAAGTACAAGATATCTTCACTGGGAAAGTAACAAACTGGAAAGAGGTAGGCGGGAAAGATGAAAAAATCAACGTAATTAACCGTCCGGCTTCATCTGGTACACGTGCTACATTTGAAAAGACAGTTATGAAAGAAGCGAAAATTAATGATGGAACTGGTACAACACAAGATTCTAACGGTGCAGTAGAGCAAGCGATCAATTCTACTCCAGGTTCAGTAAGTTATTTAGCAATGTCTTACATGGTTGGCGATAAAAAAGGTGCGCTACAAACAGTGAAAATTGATGGTTCTGAACCAAAAGTTGAAAATATTTCGTCTGGTAAATATCCATTCTGGTCTTACGAGTACATGGTAACAAAAGGTGAAGCGAAAGAAGCAACGAAAGCTTACATTGATTATGTAAAAGGCAAAGACTTTGAAAAGCAAGTAGAAGATATGGGTTACATCCCAATGTCTAAATTAAATAAGTAATAAATTTTTATGGGGCTGGCTGCAAGGCCAGTCCTGTTCATTTCAATCTATGAAGTGGGGTCTGACCTGTGATGAAGGGGAAAAAACAAATTAATTACGTAAAAAGTGAATATATAGGAAGATCGCTTGTTACGTTTTGTGGTATTTTTATTGTTTTAATTACATTAGCTATTATTGCGTTTATTTGCGGTAAAGGTATTCAATCTTTTACACAAAGTGGTATTTCATTTACTGAAATGTTAACATCGACAAAATGGAATCCAAATGCTGACGAAGGAACCTTCGGGGCTTTGATTTTCATTGTAGGTTCAACGGTGGTTTCATTAGGTGCGGTTATTATTAGTGCGCCAATTGCTATAGCTCTTGCTATATTCATGAATTTAATTTCGCCGAAGTTTGGAAATAAAGTATTGAAGCCCGTTTTAGAATTATTAGTTGGTATTCCGTCGGTTGTATACGGATTATTAGGGGTTACGATTTTAGTGCCGCTATTACGTGATTCGTTCGGGGGAGTGGGATTTAGTCTAATTGCGGGTATTGTTGTATTAAGTATTATGATTTTACCTACTATTGCTAGTATCGCTTCTGATGCAATACGCTCTGTTCCATTTGATTATTTAGAAGCTTCTTATGGTCTAGGATCAACGAAATGGCAAGCGGTTAGCCGAGTGATTGTTCCTGCTGCGAAAAAAGGGATTTTAACAGGTGTTGTTTTAGGTTTAGCGCGTGCTTTTGGTGAAGCATTAGCGGTTCAAATGGTAATCGGGAACACAATTAAATTACCAGAAGGAATATATAGCCCGACAGCGACGTTAACTGGTATTTTGACAATGGACATGACAAATACATTAAACGGAACTGCTTGGAATAATGCGCTATGGACTTTAGCAATGATTTTACTTGTTATTTCATTCCTGTTTATTTTAGTAATTCGAGCGATTGGGCAAAGAGGTGAGCGATAATAATGAATGCAAGAACGGTAAATAAAATTTGGACAGGTATCTTTTATGCAGTTGCAGCTTTAGTTGTAGCTCTGCTAGTATTCTTAGTGTTTGAAATTCTGCAAAAGGGATGGGGATTTTGGGATCCTAATTTCTTGTTTGGAGAACCAAGTAATACAAGAGCTGGTGGTGGGATTGGTCCACAGTTATTCAATTCCTTCTACATGCTTGTTATAACGCTTGTTATATCTATTCCTCTTGGGTTAGGTGCTGGAATATATTTAGCAGAGTACGCAAAACAAGGGCGCTTTTTAAATTTTGTTCGTTTATGTATTGAGACAATGGCGTCTTTACCTTCGATTGTTGTTGGTTTATTCGGTTTGTTAGTGTTCGTTACCATGACAGGTTGGGGATACACAGTAATGGGCGGTGCTCTTGCTTTAACAATTTTAAACTTACCAGGTTTAACACGTGTTTGTGAAAATGCGATTTCAGAAGTGCCTCATAATGTAAAAGAGGCGAGTCTTGGATTAGGTGCAACGAAATGGCAAACAATTGCTCGTATTATTATTCCGTCGTCATTACCGCAAATTATTACAGGTATTATTTTAGCGGCGGGTCGTATATTTGGTGAAGCGGCAGCGTTAATTTACACAGCGGGTTTAACATCCCCGATTTTAAATTCAGCAGCGGACTTCTCAAGTCCTGCGCATCCTTTAAATCCATTTAGACCAGCTGAAACGTTAGCGGTTCACATTTGGAAGTTAAATTCTGAAGGAGTTATTCCGGATGCAAAGTTGATTGCGACAAAATCTGCAGCTGTATTAATTATTATGGTATTACTATTCAATGTTATTTCACGCTTGGTAGCATCTATATTGCACAAGCGTTTTACAGGAACGAAAAGAAAAAATAAAACGACGAAGAAAGCAAAAGCGGCATAAATTATAAAGAGGAACTCTCTACTTATAAGTAGAGAGTTCTTTTTGTATTTTAATATAGAAGGAATGGATGTAATGATTGTTGAAGTTGTAATTGATTATATAGATGAATAGGTACAGGTGAGAGGAGAAGTTAATTTGTTTTTTCTGCAAATGTCAGGTTTTCCTGGATCGGGAAAATCGACAGTTTCTAAGTATATAGCGAAGTTAACGGGTGCTGTAATTGTAAATCATGACGTTTTGAAATCGGCATTGTTACAATCATTAGAAATGAAAGGGATTGAATCGACAATTGTTGGAGGAGTATCATACGATGTTGAATGGGCATTGATTGATTCTTATTTAGAACAAGGGCATAGTGTTATATTGGATAGTCCATGTTTATATGAAGGGATGGTTGAAAAAGGAATGAAACTGTCTAATAAACATGATGTGAAATATAAATATATTGAATGCTATCTTAATGATATGGAGGAGATTAATAATAGGTTACAAACACGTAAACGTATGATCAGTCAGATTGGAAAAGTCGATTCGGAAGTAGCTTTTAAAAAGTGGTTAGATGGTAGTAAAAGACCTTTAAATAGTGAATGTCTTATTGTAGATTCTGGTAAACCTCTAGAGCGATATGCTCAAAAAATGATGGATTATATGAGTAAGTAGAGAAAAGGCGTTATCTTCGTTCTTGAAGATAACGCCTTTTTCTTTAAATATCAGGTGTTTCTGTGGAAGTGCTTATCTTTCTACGAGAGCGTCTTTTTCTCCCGATTTTATCTAATAGTTCATACATAACTGGAACGACTACTAACGTAAGGACGGTTGAGACTGCTAAACCACCGATGACAACGACGGCAAGACTTTTTGATACCATGCTTCCTGCTTGCGATTGACCAAATAGGAGAGGAAGCATAGCGACGATTGTCGTTATAGCTGTCATAATAATTGGACGTAATCTAGTGGATCCCGCTTCTAGTAAGGCATCTCTTGTTTCCATTCCGTGTTCCCGATTTTGTTGCACTCTTTCTATTAATACAATAGCGTTTGTAACGACAATACCGATTAACATTAATGCGCCGATCAAGGAATTTACATCAACGGGTGTTCCTGAAATGATTAATCCTAAAATACCGCCAACAGCAGCTAATGGCAGGGAGAACAAAATTGCAAAAGGAGCGCGTGCCTGTCCGAAGGTGATAACCATAATTAAATATACAATCCCGATTGCAATCCCCATAATTTTGAATAAATCTGTGAAGTTCTCTTGCATAGATTCAGTTGCACCTGCAATAGTTACTTTTGCGCCGCTAGGTAAGTCTAAGTTAGCTATCGTTTCGTTTACTTCTGTGCTTACTTTACTTAAATCTTCATTTGAGGCCTCAGCAGTAATTTGAATCGTTTCTTTTCCGTCTTTATGGAAGACTTCTGTTTGAAGTTGCTTTTCTGAAATAGTCGCAATGTCTTTTAAAGGAATTGGTCCATTGCTAGGTGATAGTATGTTTGTATTTAAAATGTCTTCTTGTTTAGTGATGTTTTCTTTTTTGTGTTCTATTATAATAGTTGTTTTTTCATTATTGATTGAAACTTCACCAATAGGTGATTTCTTCATAAGGAATGCTACTTGTTGTGCTGCTAATTCTGGTGTTAAGCCTAGTTGTTCGGCCTTTGTTTGATCAACATGGATTTGCCATTCTTTCTTAGAGTCTTCTAAATTTGTTTTTACTTTAGAGAGAGCAGTCATATCTTTTAGTTTTGTTTCGACGATAGTAGCAGCCTCTTTTAAATTCGTTTCGTTAGTAGCTGTTACGTTGAATTGCAAATTGTTGCCACCACCAGAGCTTGAATAACTCGTTTTTATATAATCTAGTTCAGCAGGCTCAAAAGCTTTATGTTCTTTCTTTAACTCTTTAATATATTGATCAATATCAGAGCCTTTCTTGAAGACTACAAATATACTGGCAAGATTATTTTTTGTCGTTTGCCCCCATTGTGCATCTTCTGCGCTAGATCCCATTCGTAAAATAACATCCGTTACATCCGAATTAGAAAGTAATTTCTTTTCGAAATCGAAGGCTTTTTGTTTTTGCGTTTCAGGAGCGTAATCAGCTGGGAAAGTCATATTAATAGATAACATTGTGTCGTCTTCAGATTTTATGTTCGCTTTCGGTAGTAATACATAGGCTGCAATCGATCCTGCGAATAATAAAAAAGCAGTAAGTAGAATAATGAATTTATGCGAAAGAGCCCACTTTAATGTAGCGACATATCGTGGTGAAGAACTTGGCTTTTTGTGCTTTGTTTTTTTGAGTAGTAAAAAAGCCATAAGTGGAACAACTGTTAGTGCAACGATTAAGGACGATAGTATAGAATATACAACTGCTAATACCATAGGTAACATTAATTTTCCGATTACTCCTGATACGAGGCCAATAGGTAAGAAAACAGCGACTGTTGTTAAAGTAGAAGAAGTAATTGCGACGGCGACCTCTTTCGTTGCATCAAGAATAATATCTTTAGAGAAAGATTCTTTTTGTAAACGACGGAAAATATTCTCGATGACAACGATACTATCATCAACGAGACGTCCAACTGCAACTGCTAAACCACCAAGCGTTAAGGTGTTAAGTGTGATGTTAGATTGGTGTAGTAAAAAGAGTGTTAATAAAATAGATAATGGAATACTGACAACGGCGATGAGTGTCGTTCGGAAGTTACGCAAAAAGATTAAGATAATTAGAGTTGCAGCAATTGCTCCAAGAATTACTTCTTTGCCCATGCTAGTAACAGCATTTTCAACTTGCTCATGAGTTGAGGCTAAAAGTTTAATAGAAAACTGATCTTTATATTGTTTACTTATATCTTTGATTTTCTTATCGATTTCCTTTCCGATTGTAACTGCATTTTTACTTGGCTCTTTCATGATGATCAATCCGGTTCCTTCTTCTCCGTTTATATGCGAGATTGTATCGTAGTGTTGTTTAAGTTCGATTTGAGCCACATCTTGCAATTTTACTTGAGGTGCAACGGTTATGTTTTTAATATCATCTACATTTTTTATATCCCCAATGACACGAAGGTTATATTCTTCTTTATTAACGGTAATTGCTCCAGCTGGAGTGGAAGTTTCTTTTCCTTGTAAAACTTTTAATATTTGTTCTGTTGTTACGTTTTTATCTTTTAATTGGTTTGGGTCTAGTATGATAGATAATTCAGAGGCTGATTTTCCGAAAAACATAACGTTGGCAACACCATCAATGTTTTCGAGTTGTGGTACGATTTCTTTTTCGATTTGTTTTTCATCTGCTTTTGAAAATCCGTTTTGCTTCTGGATAGCAATTTGAGCGAGTGGAATCATAGAAGTATTTAATTGGCTAACTATGGGTTTCGTTGCATCTTTAGGTAATTTAATTGTGTTAATGGCCTTTTCAACCTCGCGTGCCGCGTCTTTCATGTTTGCTTTGGATGTATACGCGATATCGATACGTGATAATCCCTCGTGCGTAGAAGAGGTGATGCTGTCGATGTGTTCTAAATTGCGAAATTGTTTTTCGAGGGGATCAGTTACTTCTTTTGTCATCGCTTCAGCATCGAGTCCTTGAGATAAGGTTGTGACAGTGACTGCTGGATTATCGATGCTTGGTAAAAATTCCATAGGTAATTTAGATCCGGAATAAACGCCAAGTACGGAAATGAGAAAAACCATGATGATAACAGCGGCGCGGTTTTTTAATGAAAACTTTGTTAACCTATCCATAAAGTAATTCCTCCATTGGTTTATTTATAGTTGAGTACGTCCTTTCTTACTATATAACAAAAAATGGATATCTTTCATTAATTAAATGTAAAAAAATTCTAACAATAATCTTAAGTTAATGTTTTTGTTGGAATTTCGTTATTTATTCCGCTATTCGCCGAGCGATAAGATTATTACCTAATCGAGCTGTCTGTAAACAACCGATTCGTTCAATTAATAGTTTGTGTGGAGGAACAAAACTAAAAATCGGCATGTTTGCTTTATGTAGGAAGTGGTGAATCTATTTTTTAAAAGGTTGGATTGATTTGTTTTGTATATTGTTAGTCTATAGAGAAGTAAATGATCAAGGCTTTAATATAGAAGAGAATGAAAAGCTAGGAAGGGGTTATGAAATACAGTTTGGTTAACTAGAGTGTATTGGTATGCAATTTAAATAGCTGTTTTCCATAGATGGGATGAGGTGTCTCTATATAGAAGAAAGTAGGATGGATATTTTTTTGTTTTTTTTAAAAAACACTTGTTATTTAAAAATCATGATGGTATATTAATAAACGTCGCTGATGCGGAAACGCAGAAAACGACAAAAAAGAAATTTTAAAACTTAGTTGACATCAAAAAACGAAGATGTTAATATGATGAAGTCGCTTCTGGAGCGGCAGAC
>NZ_JADAXF010000005.1:0-262539 GCF_019837435.1 Bacillus sp. 16GRE42 | reverse complement strand
CGGTGGTGCTCCACAAAAGATTATGTATTTAGCAGAAGAGTATTTTTCTAATAGCGGTGTAAGAAACAAAAGTGAAGTAATGTTTTATACCGCGAACGCTAACATATTTCAGGTTCCACGATATGCTAATACATTAGAACAAGTACTTGAAAGAAAGAAAATAATAACAAATTATAATAAAAACTTAGTAGAAATTATCGCTGAGAAGAAAGAGGAAATTTTTGAAGATACGCAAACACTGAAAAGAGAGACAGTACCGTATAGTATGATCCATGTTGTTCCACCTATGGGGCCACCTAATTTTATTAAAGAGAGTGAAATAAGTGATTCTCAGGGCTGGGTAGATATAAACCCTTATACTTTGCAACATGTACAGTATAAGAATATTTTCGGACTTGGAGATTGTACCAATTTACCAACCTCTAAAACTGGAGCGGCAATTCGAAAACAAATACCTGTCTTAAAACAAAATATTATGGACGTACTTAACGGAAGAGACTTGCATGCTAAATATGATGGATATACATCGTGCCCCATTGTTACAGGATATAAAAGTCTTATACTCGCTGAATTTAACTATGAACATGAGCCTCAAGAAACGTTTCCGTTTAATCAAGCGAAAGAACGATATAGTATGTTTTTACTTAAAAGATATATGTTGCCCTATATGTATTGGAACTTTATGTTGAAAGGGATCCTATAGAAGAATATAGAAAGCGATTACAAGTGTTGAAAAGTAATTTGAAATAACTAATTGGAGGGAATAGCTATGCTTTTAAAATATTTTTATGATGAAAAATTAGCACATGCTTCTTATTTAGTTGGTTGTCAGAAGGAAGGCGTAGCAATTGTAATTGATCCAGGTCGCTATATAGAACAATATATAGAATTTGCTAAGAAAGAGGGGATGGAAGTAATTGCTGCGGCTGAAACTCACATTCATGCAGATTTTCTTTCTGGGTCTAGAGAACTTTCTACTCTTTATCATGCCAATTTATATGTATCTGATGAAGGAGATTGTGATTGGAAATATCAATATCTTAACGAAGGTCGATATTATTTGGTTAGAGAGGGGGCAGAGTTTAAAGTAGGTCATATAAAATTTAATGTAATTCACACACCAGGGCATACACCTGAAAGTATTTCTTTTTTAGTAACTGATACAAGTCAAAATAACTATAAGAATGATAAGCCAATAGGAATATTCACAGGTGATTTTATATTTGTTGGAGATATAGGAAGACCCGATTTATTAGAAACTGCTGTAGGTATGAAAGATACCGCAAAAATAGGAGCGAAAGAATTATTTGATTCTATACAAAAAATAAAAACACTCCCTGATTATTTGCAAATATGGCCATCACATGGTGCAGGAAGCGCATGTGGAAAAGCATTAGGAGCAATTCCCACTTCTACCTTAGGCTATGAAAAGATGTTCAATTGGGCATTTCAGTGTAATGAAGAAAGTGATTTTGTATCGACTTTATTGACGGGACAGCCAGAGCCTCCAAAGTATTTTTCATTAATGAAGAATTTAAATCAGTATGGTCCTCCAATTCGTAAGAAGAGAGAAGTTTTTGCTATTAAAACAGTAGAAGAACTTCAAGAAGTTATGAGGAGCGTTCAGCAAATAGTTGATATAAGGGATATAGAGAGTTTTGCTTCTGGGCACATCGAGAAATCAATTAACATACCGTATAACAATTCTTTCACAACTTGGTGTGGGTGGTTACTAGAATATAAAACAGAAACTTTAATCATTCTAGATGAGGAAAAGGTTAAAGCGGAGGAGGTTATTAGAGACTTTGAGTCCATTGGCTTAGATAATATTATTGCTTTTGCACCTTCAAAGGTAATTCGAAGATGCCAAAATTTAGAAATTTATAAGGAAAAAACATCAAATGAATTATATCCGTTAATAAAAGATGGAAGTGTAAAGGTTATCGATGTGCGTAGTAAAAAAGAGTGGAATGAAGGATATCTTTATGATGCAATACATATTGCTTTAGGTAATCTACTTGAACGGCTAGATGATGTACCGAAAAATTGTCCAATAGTTTTACAATGTCGAACGGGGTTACGTTCCGCTATAGCAGCTAGTATTTTACAAAGAGCTGGTATAAAGGAAGTAGTTAATCTAAAGGGAGGATTTCTTGCGTGGAAAAAGTCGGGATTACCATACGAGAATTAATTTTTTTATAAACTAGTTTTTTAATCCTGTAACTAAATAAACGAGATATTATGAAATTATTAAGTCTTATAATATAGATAATATACAGTTAGGGTATAAAAAAGAAATCTAGTTCGATAGCTAGAAATTGCATCGCCTATTTCTAGCTATTGAACTAAAAGTGGGAGATGCTTATTTTATTTAATGAAATATTTTAGAATGAATTAATAACATTAGATTTAATTAATTTATCCAAATGAATCAGTATTTCTCAATAACAACAGCTGTATATTTTATTTACATTTATTGTATGCGAAGCGTATGCTAGATTTAGTTGTAATAAATGGAAGGGAGCTGTATTTTTGAAAAGAAAAGTTTTTTCATCAGTTTTGCTATCGTCACTTTTGTTTTTAGGAATAACTGATTCAGGAGGGGTAGATGCTTCTACGATTACACAAGTAAAATATAACCAAGGCGGGGCAAAGTATATATATACAAATGCACCTGAAGTTGTATACGATAATCCAAATATGGGATCGAACTTTGACGATGGTAAGTATGCTTACTACACAAACGAAAGAATATTAGAAGCAAATCAAGAATATAGTGCTGAATTTTTTAATCGAAATTATACTGGGGCTACATTGAAATTTGGATATGCTATACACAATGAAGATCGTATACCACAAACTATAAGAATTAAAAATAGCGCTGTAAATGCGGCATACCCGGTTAGCCCTGACGGTTCGTGGGACATAATGGGGATTACATCTAGTACTATAGTTAAATATGGAAATAGTAGCAATGATCAAGCTATTACTATTCCAGCAGGTGGCCATGTATTTATATTAGAGAAAGAGGTAGAAGACACTTTTGCAGTTAATGGGAAAATTAAATTCATTCCGAATACAAAATTAACACTACGTCAATTTGTTTCAAAGAAAAAACCAGATGGACAGTTCCCTAGCCCTTCAGAAATCTTTGATTCCATAAAAACACCACAGGTTAAAAATTATAATAAAAATACTTCAACTGCTAATTATAATTACGATGAAAGGTATGCTGTTATTGATAATGCGACAACAAGTAGCTTTTATGTAGGTTTAAAAACAAGTAAAGCCTATCCTCAATCCAGTGTTGGTATTAATGAATACGAAGCACCTCTATGGTATTTAGGAAATTCTAACCCAACTCTTGAAGGGAATTATGGAATTGTTTACGACTTTCAATTTAAAAATGCGGCAGGAAAGAAAATTAGAATTAAACCTGAAATTATTTCAGAAAATGATAAGCCATCTGATCCAGAGAAATTTCCGCCACTAGCATTTTTTTCACAAGTAACTTATTGGACTTCAGGAGCTTGGAAAAGTACTACTAAATTAACCAAACCCGATCAATATCATTATATAACTATTCCAACAGACCAACATGTAAAATTCATTTTACCAAGTGGTAATAATGGTAATAATCTTTTTGAAATCATTGAATAATGATTTGGGATTAAGATTAAATAAGAAGGTGGAGCATATTGCAGATGCCTTTTTTGTCACAATGGTGTAAGAGCATAAAAAATCGTCAGTGGCTGTTTAAAAGCACTGACGATTTTTTTGTATAGTTCATAGTTATACTTAAGTGTTTAAAGTTGTATAAATTTCTTTTGAGTGTAAAATCAAAGGAGCGTCACATATTTAATAGAAATTTGGAACATAATTTATTTTAAAGAGATTCAGGTGGGTTTAACTTAATTGAATCTATCATAACTGTAATATTTTTCGAATTACCTTTGACTGATAGTTTTATCTTTTCAAGTTGTACTGTTTTTGAAAAATCTTCATGTCCAATTGACTCAATTAATTGATCTAATTCATTAGTCCAGGTAACGTTAGTAGCTTGTATCATCGCTTTAATCGTAGGTTTATCTGCATGGCCATTATACATAATTCCATCAATCATTTTTCCGCCTTCCCTTAACATAACACTTACCCATTTCGCATTTCTATCTAAATCATCTCTTGTTTTTGGATAATAAAATCTATATGTATTAGATTTTTTTTCTAGCTCAAGATTAAATGGGAGAATTTTGACACCCTGAGTAGATAATGTACTCTTTATATTATTATAGTTCTTCAAATATTCTTCTGCTGTCATATTATTAAATGGAATTTTTTCTTTTTCACCTTCATGCTTTTTTTGAGATGTTTCCATTTTATTTAGAGTATCCTTGTGTTCTGTATCTTTGCAACCTAATAGGCTAGCTGCTAACAGAAAGGTTCCTAGTAGAAGGATTTTTTTTGTCATATGAATCTCTCCTTAAGTAGTATAGAAAAATGCAGAAAGAGTGGGTATCGGTATCCCTAACACTTTCTGCATTTTTCATGTTTAGATACTTATTGTGTTTTTGGTATATCGAAAGAATATTATTTATATGATCTAATTGATTTAAGAAAGAACAGCACAATTAGCCCTGAAATAAATAATAAGACTCCATTTATTAATAAGATTAATGGTGGACCATATATGTCAGCAAAAAATGAGGAAATAGCTAGAGCAATTGGTGATGCTATACTCGTAAGGGAACCAAGTGTTCCAAAGGTTCTACCTTGCAATTCTGGTGATACTTCAACCTTAATAATGACATTGACTAAGAGTGTGCAGAACGAAAAAAGTATTCCCAAGAGTAGAATTAAAGGCACTGCATACAGTACTGATGGAGCAAAAGATATTCCTACAAAGATTGGAGCCAATAAAACCATACTAAGAATTATCCACCAACCACGACGATGTAATTTTTTATCAAAAAAGATGATAATCCCTGCGCCTAACATATAACCTATTGGAATACTGGATTCTATTATTCCAAATTCAATAGGATTTGCTTTCCATACTTTTACAGACATTACCTGGATAAGCATTAAAGAAGCGGTGAAAAATGTAATTAAAGTGGGTGAGAGAATAATAATAGACTTAGCAAATGGATTCTTCCATATATACTTAAAGCCTGCAATAAGGTCTTCATGAAATGAGTTTTTCACATCAGATTTTTTAATAGAATTAGGAAATTTTCCACTTAACAACACTAGAATGGCAGATAGCATAAAAGTAAATGCGTCGACTGAAATAGCGATGCTCCCACCAAAGGCTGCAACGACAATTCCTCCTATAGCTAGCCCTGATATTCGGGAAACGTTATCTGCGACATTTAATACACCAGTTGCTTGTTGAACTTTTTCTTTTCCTACAATATCGATTAAGGAAGCATGGAAGGCGGGAGATTGAAATAGCCCTGCGCAAGAAGTGAGGGCAGTTAAGATAATAATGAGAATAAATGGTGTGCCAGGAAGTGCAATACAAAGTGCAATACCTAGTATCAAAAGACTTCGTATCATATCTGTTATCCACATTAATTTTCTGCGATCGACCCTATCAGCAACAGTACCTGCGATGGAAGAAAATAACATGCTCATAACCATATGAGTTATAGCAATGGTAGACATTAATTTAGCACTACCGGTGGATTGCAGTACCCAGAGATTTAAAGCAATACTGTGAAATGAATTCCCAAACATTGACAAAGTATAACCTGTAAATACAAATGTAAATGTACGATTTTTCCATATTGTCTTTCTAGAAGAAACAGCAAGAGAAGAATCTAATTCGACTTGTTGTTGCATAGTATGGCCACCTCACAAATTTAAGTATTTAATTTTGAAAATTTGCTTACAAACTAAAAGTGGTGAATTTAAGTAATCAAGTTAATTAGAAGGCTAATGAAATAGAATCTTGCTGCATTAGAGTTATATTAATATAAAATATTGTTATTCTGAGGTAATAAAGGCAGTGATGAGATAGATTTAAGTACATAAGTAACTAATATAATCCCTATACATTATTTTTATGAAATCAAATTACATGAAAATAACTACTAATAGCATTATTACATTCGTAGAAGCAAGTCTATAATGTATAGAGAAATTGTTAATGAATATTTAAGGGAGAACATTTTAACTGTACAATAATGTTTTAACTTTTATATAAGATTTTCAAAAATAAAATATTTCTCCAGATTATTTTGAAATTTCCTTACAACTTTTTCCTAGGTTTTTAATATTTGTAAGAACAGAAACTATATTTGTATTTTATGGTTAATTTAGGCATATAAGATTGAAATTAGTAGTATAAATGGTGATTTTATTAAAAATCTAGCATTTATTATAAATACTCCTCTCTTCAGAAAATTTTACCAAATATTTTCAGGTGAATATTACCAAATTAAAAATGTTTTGTCTATATATTTTATTAGTTCTCTATTTTGTAAGCTGATTCAATGAAAATATTTTCTATATTTATCCTCCCTATATAATGACAATTTTTCCCTTACTTCGACATAAATCAAATGGTACAGTTTACAGGACAAATATAGAACCTACTTGTAGACGTTATTTTATATAAAAATTAAAAAAACAGTAGTTACTAGTTAGGAGGGAAAATATATTCTAACTATTTTTCAAATGGTACTTAAGGGTAGGGTGCTGAATGTTTGAAAATAGCTGATTAATACTTCTATAGGATGGAGGTTGTCATTTGAAAGAAAAAGATAGGCTTAAATTTAGTAGGAGTAGTGTGAATTTTTCTAAAGATATAATATATCAAATTGTAACTGACAGATTTCTTAATGGATGTCCATCATATAACCCAAAAGGAGAGTTATACGATGAATCTAGGAGAAATAAAAAGAAATACTTTGGTGGGGATTGGATAGGGATTATTGAAAAATTAAATGCAAATTATTTTACTGAACTAGGTGTGACGTCTCTATGGATATCTCAACCGGTAGAAAATATCTTTACACCAATAAATGATTTGGTAGGAAGTACTTCATATCATGGGTATTGGGCTCGTGATTTTAAAAAAGCAAATCCTTTTTTTGGGACATTTGAAGACTTCCAAACATTAATTAAAACTGCTCATGCAAAAGACATAAAAGTTATTATGGATTTTGCGCCGAATCATACCTCACCTGCATTACACGATGATGCGACCTATGCTGAAAATGGTAGATTATATGATGATGGATTATTACTTGGTGGATACGATAATGATTACAATCATTATTTTCATCATAATGGTGGGACGGATTTTGAAGAATATGAAGATGGAGTTTATCGTAATTTATTTGATCTTGCAGATCTAAATCATCAAAATATCGTTATTGATTTGTATTTTAAAGAAGCTATTAAACTATGGTTAGATCAAGGAATAGATGGCATACGGGTTGATGCAGTGAAACATATGTCATACGGCTGGCAAAAAAGTTGGCTAAATTCAATCTATAATCATAGGCCAGTATTTATTTTTGGTGAATGGTATATAAATCCGAATGAGTATGATCATAGAAATATTAACTTTGCAAATAATAGTGGTATGAGTTTGTTAGATTTTAGTTTTGCTCATAAAGTACGTGAAGTTTTTCGAGATGGAATTGATTCCATTTATGGTTTACACAAAATGATTGAAGAAACATATCAAATTTATAATGATGCGAACAATCTTGTTACTTTTATTGACAATCATGATATGGATCGTTTTCACATGAAGGAACAAAGTAAACGTGGAGTAGAACAATCATTAGTATTTTTATTAACTTCAAGGGGGATCCCTTCTATATACTACGGTACAGAACAGTATATGGTTGGGAATGGAGATCCGAATAATCGTGGTCAAATGGAATCTTTTAATGTAAATACAGACAATTTTAAGATAATACAAGCTTTATCTTCGTTACGTAGATTAAATAATGCACTTCCATATGGAACTACTAAGGAACGGTATATAACAGATGATCTCTATGTATATGAAAGATGCTTTGGCGGTGATGTGGTATTAATAGCTTTGAATCGAAATTTAACAGAAGGGTATGAAATAAAAGGTGTTAAAACAGCACTTCCTTCTAGAAAGTATAAAGATATATTAGAGGGCCTTTTAGATGGTGAGGTAATTACGGTTGAGAATAATAGTATAAATTCATTATGGCTCGGACCAGGATCAGTACATGTTTGGCACCATAAAGGAGTAAATAGTTTACCTTTAATAGGAACTGTGGGACATAAAATGACTACAGTTGGTCAAATAATTTGTATTGATGGATGTGGTTTTACTTCTAAAAAAGGATCTGTATTTTTTGAGGAAGAAGAGGCGGAAGTGATTTCATGGTCACATACTAGTATTCAAGTGAAAATTCCAGTGGTGAACGACGGTAAATATGGAATTACTGTTGTAACAGATAAAGGAACTAGAAGTAATATCTATAAACATGTGGAGGTCTTAAATAAAAAACAAGTTTGTATTCGATTTGTTATTGAAAACGGATATGAAATACCCGAGAGTGAAGTTTTTATAATGGGGAATACATATTCATTAGGGGATATGAACCCTTGCAAAGCAGTAGGGCCATTTTTTAACCAAATCATGTATCAATTTCCTATTGGTTATTTTGATATATGTGTTCCAGCAGATACCCTGCTTGAATTTAAATTTATTAGAAGGGTAAATAAAACACTACATATTGAAGGGGGAGAGAATCATAGATACCAGACACCAAAGTTTGGAACAGGTGAGGTTGTGGTAAAATGGCAAACCGCAGAAAAATCTATCTTGGTTGAGATTTAATGATATGAATCTACTTGCTATTAAAAATATTAATTTATATCCATGAGCTATTTCGTTTTAAGGGTTAAATCAGAAATTTATACTAAAGATTTCTAGAGTATAGCTTTGGAGTTTAAAAAATCCGTGTTGAACTGTATGAAGAGAAGTGAAAAATACAATTTTGGAGGTTGCTATGGTACATGCTTCTAAAGTGATTACTATTGAAGATTTTTACTCTGAAACACTAGAAAATAGTAGGAAATTATTTGTATATTTACCACCTGGTTACGAAAAGCATTCACAGGAAAGGTATCCTGTATTATATATGCATGCCGGGCAACGTCTATTTGAGCCTTTAATAAAAAATGATGAATCTTGGAATGTCCACAAGACAGCTGATGAGCTAATTCTTGAAGGGAAAATTCAAAAAATAATAATTGTAGGTATAGCACATAAAAGAATTATAGAGAACAATGAGTTTTGCCATTTTATTTCACCAGATAAACATATAAAATGCTCAGGTTTATTATATGAAAAATTTATAATCAATGAGGTGAAACCTTATATCGATGATAATTTCAGAACAATGTCTGACGCTAAAAATACTGCTTTAATAGGTTCTTCAGCAGGAGGTTTATCAACTTATAATATCGGTTTCCGTAACCCTAAAGTGTTTGGGAAAATAGGGATGATATCTCCATTCTTTGTGAAAGTCGAAGATGACCATTCAGAATTAAAATTATATGAGATGTATAAAGGGAAAAAAGACTTGAAAGTTTGGATGGATATAGGTAGTGCAGAAGGCTTTTTCTTGGTGAAACATGTAAGAGATATTGCAGAAACTTTATTAAAAAATGGTTATAAATATAGAGATAATTTAATTTTTTATCAGGATCCAAATGGTGCTCATTTTGAAAAAGACTGGGGAGATCGTATGCATCTTCCATTAATATATTTCTTTGGAGATATAGGGAATATAGTTAATGTTACCTTAGATGGGCGAGATGAAGTTGGATTAACTGGAATGAAGGTGAAAATTAATCCAATTATGACGTACGATAGTGGCTTTAAAATGAGTGATTTAGATGGTGTGTTTTTAGTCAATAACCCAGATGTATTAGAGGTTATGAATGATGGAACGATTATACCCAAAAAAATAGGAGAAGCCGAAGTCACCTTTGTAACACAAGGTGTAAAGGGAATACCAAAAAAATATAAGGTAATAGAAACATTATCAGAATTTGTAGATGTTTCCGTAACAGTCGAAGTACCTGAAAATACACCAGCTGGTGAACGAATTTATATGAGTGTAGGAATGATACTAGATAGAATAGAAAAAAATCGTTTTGCTGGGAACTTTACAGTGCCTAGGGATCTTGCATGCAAGTTTAAGTTTTCAAGAGGCTTTAGGCTCTTTGAAGTGGATAAATTTGGACAACCTATTCAAAATAGGAAATTTAAAGCTACTAAGGACTTACAGTTAAATTATACTGTCGAGAACTGGATAGGACTATAAAAATTAAAAGTGTGGGGTGAGTGCTGCAGTGAAAATGAAGGAATTAACACCAACCTTTGATGTTCCTTATTATTATTCATGTTATATACCAATTCTTCACGATAAATTAAAAAGTATGGGTAGTATTAGTTACTTGAGCTTAATAGCAAATGAAGAATTATATAGCATACCATCTTACCGTGTGGATACTACCACATCTGCACCTTCTGTAGCTAGATATACACAGTTGTTAGAATATAATCAAACATTTCGCATGGAGAAAAATGTGTATTCTGATTTTGGAAATGGTCTTCAATTTATAAAAGAATGTCTGAATCGTCAAGAAGTTTTTATTGCCTTAGGAAGTACATTTTTTCTACCTTATAGTAATGATTATTTGAATCCAAAATTTATAAAGAGTCATATAGATATCCATACGGATAAGTATGTTACAGACCACTACTTAGCGATTAACAAACTTACAGAAGATAGTGTATTTGTTCAAGATCCTGTCCCTAATAAATATATGGGAGAGATATCACTTGAGGAGTTTCATTCTTTTTGGAAAGGTGGAAGAGGTATACCTGAATTGGTTCAGGCAAAAGGAATAGAAAGAATCTCATCTTACTCCTCAATTAATGTGATTATAGAGACAAAAATAAACCTAGAAAATATTAGAGATATTTTTTTGAGAACATTACAAAAGATATCGAGTGAGTATATTAGAGGTTTAGTTATGAGAAAAAACAATAAGATATATTATTTTGGCAAGACTGCAGCACTTGAACTTAAAGAAAATATAAATACCGATTTTCATAAGCAACGAAACATGTTTCCGTTGTATTTAAAATGTTTATTTGATATGAGATGGAGTAGATATTTTTTATATGACTTACTTATAGATATGAATGATTTATTTAAAGATAAATTTATGCATCTTGCTAGTGACTTAATGGATATAAAGCAATCATGGGAAAGACTGTATAAGATTGCACATATTAAATTATTAAAAAAAGATAGTAACTTAAGTGATCTTGAATCTTTTAATTTGATAATGATGGATGTTATTACTAGAGAGAGTGTATTACACGAGAATATTTTATTTCTTCTGCAACATAATTATAGTCTCCAGTCTTGATAGAGAAGAGATAATTGAGAAGTAAAGTAAGGGAACTATTATGTGTATACTTATGTATCTTAGTAGTAGATGAAAACGTGTATCTAGTGTTCATGTTAAACACTTCTACAGGTGTTGGAAGGAAATCTTCATAGTAAAAAATGATTTATAAAAAGGAGTGCATTTACTTGGAAAATACTAATAAAGAAAAGATTATTCAAATCGTATTGTGCTGTGTTGAAGAAGTGAATGAAAATCTTGAAAATAAAATTGATCTTGAAAAAGGCTTGAAAGCACATCTTTATGATTGGGAAGGGTATTTAGATTCGTTGGGACTGGTATCTTTGCTGGTAAGTATTGAACAAGGCTTAGAAGATGAATTGGGTTTATCCGTTGATTTGGTTAATTTAGATACAATGTCACAACATAATAGCCCATTTAAAACAATAGATACATTAGTTGCGTATATCATACAATCCCAGGAAACATTAAAATCACTAACATAGCAAAATAATAAAGGATAAAACTTAAAAGGAGGTTGGGTATGCATATTGATTTTTTATTAGAAAGGTTTGAACTGAACAAAGAATGCGAAGCTATTGTTTGGGAGGATAAAAATTACACGTATGAGTGGTTACTAAATCAAACAAAGATTTATACTAGGGAGTTAAATGAACATAGAAAGATGGAGTATAAAATAGTCTCTTTAGAAGCGGACTATTCTCCATATTCCATAGCAATGTTTTTAGCACTTATTGAATTAGGATGTACAGTAGTACCAATCTTAAATTCCTTGGTTGACAGCAAGAAGAAAGAATACTATGAAATAGTTGAATTAGAAAAAGTGATTAAAGTTGAAAGTGGATGTTTTGAAATCATTAATATGCAAAGAGATTACATTCAAAATGAATTATTATTACAACTGAAAAAGTTAAAACATCCAGGATTAGTATTGTTTTCATCTGGCACAACTGGACGCAGTAAAGCAATTGTACATGACTTTACGTTACTTCAAAAGAAGTACAGAGTTGCAAGAAGTGCAAAGCGGGTTATACCATTTATGTTATTTGATCATATTGGAGGAGTTAATACGCTCTTCCAAATTCTTTCTAGCCTAGGGTGTTTGGTAATTATAGATGATCGTACCCCTAATCAAGTATGTAATATGATTGAGAAACATCAAGTGCAAGCTTTACCCGCATCACCAACTTTTATAAATTTACTTATACTGAGTGAAGTTTATAAAAAGTATAAATTAAATAGTTTGCAGACTATTTCTTATGGATCAGAAGTTATGCCGGAGGCTACATTAAATAAAATAAACGAAATTTTCCCTCACATTAAAATTATACAAATGTATGGCTTGTCAGAATTGGGGGTTTTATATTCACAATCTAAATCGAATGATTCTTTGTGGATCAAACTAAGCGATGGGAATATTGAGACAAGAGTTGTGGATGGAATGTTGCAGGTTAAATCAGTGTCTACGATGATTGGTTATATTAATGCTCCAAGCCCATTTACCATAGATGGCTGGCTTATGACAGGCGATATGGTGGAAGTAGACGGAGATTATATTAAAATCTTAGGAAGAAAATCAGAGCTTATAAATATTGGCGGAGAAAAAGTATTTCCAGCTGAAGTTGAAAATGTAATACAGCTAATGAGTGGAGTAGAAGAGGTCGCCGTAGTTGGTGAAAAAAATGTAATCACGGGGCAAATGGTTAAGGCTGTTGTTAAATTGAATACGAATGAAACTGTAAGTGAATTTAGAAAGCGATTGAGAGAGTTCTGTAAAGATAAACTACCAGTATATAAGATTCCACAGAAAGTGGTTCTAACAACTGAGAAAATGCATACAGATAGGTTTAAAAAAAACAAGAAAGTATTTATGTAATTATAGTTTTTATAATAGGGAGAGGTCGCCTTAGATTAAAATACAAATAAAAAAGTACTTCTATTTAAGTTCTTTTAATTGGGGTAGCGTCAGGAAAATGCGAATTTACAACGTTAAGGAAATTTCAATATTAAAAAGCCTAATTTCTCAATTTAATGCGAAGAAATTAAGCTTTTTTCATTACTCAATTAAAGCGCCCTTTAATGGAATAACTAAAATAGGATCTCTATCCTAAAATCACTTCTTTTTCAACTATAGCACCCGTTTTAAGAAAAGCCGCCGAAATGGCAGCCAGATTTTCCACAAAAGCTACCCGTTACTTTAAGTACAACATTTCACAATCTTATACATTGATGTTAATCACATTTCTTTCAGAAAGGGGAATTATAGGTTAATTTGCACCCCTGTTAGATAATGGGGGCTATTCATGTAGTCGTAGCTTGGCCACTCCTGCAAAGACGTTTCGTTTATGTAAACGGCTATTCAACAAACTGGAATTTGACGAACACGGATTATGCTTATACTATTCGCCTGTTCTTTTTGTTGTATATCACAACGGTTACAATTGAAACAAGAACAATCACAGCATTTGCGGCAATGGTTCCCGCCCAAGTCATAGTCATGGTGCCGAAGATGGGGGATGCCGCATTGAACATGGTGTGGAATAATACGCACATAAACACACGGCCTTTCCCTGATATTTTGTAGATTGCCCCGTTGAAAAACCGAAACGCAATGAGTTGAACTGCAAACATCCAAAAGTTAATGAGTCCCTCTCCGTGATTCGTCCCCGGAATGAAGAAGAGAGGGATATGCCATAAAATCCAAATGATTCCAACAAAAACAGAAGACAAAACAAAACCGTATTTTTTGTCAAGCTCAGGCTGCAATATGTACATCCAGCCAGCTTCCTCCAAGCCACCGATAAAAAGATTACCAAGCAGAGAAAGGAAGAACGTATAAAATGGAAGCACCATTTCCGTGCGGCCTGAAACTGCAATATGTATCAAAAAATACAGTGCAAGTCCTGCAACAACGAACAAATAGAGAGATATGCTATTTTTGACATAAAAAACAGTTCTCAACCATTCCTTGAAACCTGCTATTTTGTTATTTTTCTTTAGAACGATATATGAAGCAATAGCGGGCGACAAAATATAGATTGCAAAAGGGATATTCATCCCGAATTGCTGTAACGAGTGAACCCAATTGTGAACCGAATATCCGAATTGCCCAAGAGCAATCAAAGCACCTGACACAAGATAGGCTATGCAAAATGTCAGCATCGTAAATTGTACTGTGATTTTTTTGTCTGTCACAATTTCTTCACCTCACATTTTAAAGTATACATTAAATTTTAACGGATTGACGCTTTGACTTTTATCACCTAATGTTTGCTTTCTGCTATCAAAGTTGCGCTCCGCACAAAATATAAATAATCTCCATTACAAATTCTAATTTATCGACTTGTTTCTAAGCCCAATTATCGCACTATTTCGTGGTACAGTTATTTTTTCGGTACTTCATTACTTCCCAACTTATTAAACTAAACGACTGTTCGTTAAGTACATCTCTTCTCAATCTTCACGAAACAAATAAAAATGTTATTCCACAATCTGGCCCTTTAACGGAATAAGGAATGATTATTGTTTCCCTTCTGATAGCTTTCTATATAATGAAGCCCTAGACACATTTGTAATTTCACAAATTTGATTTACAGTCATACCTCCTTCTTTATATAGCTTTACTGCATAATTCATTCCTGCGTGATTTTTATGATATTTCTTTAACCGGCCTTTAAACTTGCCTTCTTTCTTAGCCAGCTCAATCTCTTCACGTTGACGCATACGGATAAGATCTCGCTCTAATTGATTAACACCAGCCATTACCGTAATTAAGAATTGACTGTATGGATTATCTTCTGATAAATCTAGCCATGAATCCTTGAGTGATTTTAAGCTTGCCTTTTTACTTCGTATTAAATCAATCAATTCAAATAAATCCTGCGTACTTCGAGTGAACCGAGTTAAGTCTGTAACATAAATAATGTCACCTTCACCTAAATCTTCTAACATTTTTTGAAGTTGCTCACGATTCTTCGTTGCTCCAGAAACTTTTTCCTCAAAAATAATATTCATTCCTATTTCGTTGAGTTGCTGAAATTGCCTTGAAGGATTCTGGCTAGTCGAACTGACACGTATATAACCGATTTTCCGCAAAATATCACCTCGTTTTCGAGACAAGTCTTATGAGACGCTCTTAACTATGATTTTATCAGTCTGCAACACTTGTATCAATAGAGTACACTCTATTGATATATAATTGAACCAATTAACTGAATATTTACAGAAATGAGATGATACTGTATGAAAATGGCGAGAGGTAGAGAATTGCTTACACCGGAACAGCGACAAGTCTTTATGCAAATTCCTGAAGATGAGTGGGTGCTAGGAACCTACTACACTTTTTCCAAACGAGATTTAGAAATTATAAATAAGCGAAGGAGAGAAGAAAACCGTTTAGGATTCGCCGTTCAATTAGCCATTCTTCGGTATCCCGGTTGGTCGTACACTCATATCAAAAGCATCCCAGATTCAGTCATACATTATATATCGAAACAAATCGGTTCTACTCCATCTTCGCTTAGTCTTTATCCTCAAAGAGAAAATACACTTTGGGATCATTTGAAAGAAATTCGTAATGAATACGACTATGTAACTTTTACTCTAAAAGAATATCGAATGACATTTAAGCACCTTCATCAATTAGCTTTGGAAAATGGTGATGCCATTCATCTACTACATGAATGCATAGATTTTCTAAGAAAAAACAAAATCATAATGCCTGCTATCACTACACTTGAAAGAATGGTGTGGGAGGCAAGAGCAATGGCTGAAAAGAAGCTATTTAATACGGTTAGTCAATCTCTGTCAAATACGCAAAAAGAAAAACTTGAAGAGATCATTCATCCATCCGAATCTAATAAAACTATATTGGGGTGGTTAAAGGAACCACCGGGTCATCCTTCACCCGAAACATTTCTAAAATTAATAGAACGACTTGAATATATACGGGGAATGGAATTAGAAACGGTACAAATTAGTCATTTGCATCGCAATCGCTTGTTACAGCTATCTCGCTTAGGTTCAAGATATGAGCCTTATGCATTCCGTGACTTTCAAGAAAATAAACGTTATTCGATATTAACCATCTATTTATTACATCTTACTCAGGAGTTAACGGATAAAGCTTTTGAAATTCATGATAGACAAATACTCAGTCTCCTATCAAAAGGCCGCAAGGCTCAAGAGGAGATTCAAAAACAAAACGGTAAAAAGCTGAATGAGAAAGTTATACACTTTACGAACATCGGACAAGCTTTAATCAAAGCAAAGGAGGAAAAATTAGACGTTTTTGAGGTTTTAGAATCCGTTATTGAATGGAATTCTTTCGTCTCTTCGGTGGTAGAAGCTCAGGAGCTTGCACGTCCTGTCGACTATGATTATTTAGACTTACTACAAAAACGATTTTATACACTTAGAAAATATACGCCAACGCTATTAAGGGTATTGGAATTTCATTCTACAAAGGCAAATGAACCACTTTTACAAGCTGTGGAGATTATTCGAAGAATGAATGAATCTGGGAAGCGAAAAGTACCTGATGAATCACCTGTGGACTTTATCTCGAAGTGTTGGAAAAAACACTTATATGGGGATGACGGTACAATTAATCGTCATTATTATGAAATGGCTGTTTTAACAGAACTAAGGGAACATGTTCGTGCTGGTGATGTATCCATTGTGGGCAGTAGACAATATAGAGATTTTGAGGAATATTTGTTTTCGGAAGATACATGGAATCAAACGAAAGAGAATACGAGGTTATCAGTTAGTTTATCATACGAAGACTATTTGACAGAGAGAACCAGCAGCCTTAATGAAAGACTGAAGTGGTTGTCTGCCAATTTTAATAAATTAGATGGGGTTTCTCTTGAAAAAGGAAAACTGTCAATTTCACGCTTAGAAAAGGATGCTCCAGAAGAAGCAAAGAAATTTAGTGCAAGTCTTTATCAAATGCTACCAAGAATAAAATTAACCGATTTACTTATGGATGTTGCATATATAACAGGATTTCATGAGCAATTCACTCATGCTTCTAATAATCGAAAACCAGATAAAGAAGAAACAATTATTATCATGGCTACCCTTTTAGGAATGGGAATGAATATTGGATTGAGTAAGATGGCTGAAGCCACACCAGGGCTTACATATAAGCAACTAGCCAATGTGTCTCAATGGCGCATGTATGAAGACGCAATGAATAAAGCCCAAGCCGTATTAGTAAATTTTCATCACAAATTACAATTGTCTTCCTATTGGGGAGACGGTACAACTTCTTCGTCAGACGGAATGAGAATGCAGCTAGGTGTTTCATCTCTACATGCAGATGCAAACCCACATTACGGAACTGGAAAAGGAGCCACCATCTATCGATTTACGAGTGATCAATTCTCTTCTTACTACACAAAAATTATTCATACTAATTCAAGGGATGCAATTCATGTTTTGGATGGTTTATTACACCATGAGACGGATCTAAACATCGAAGAACATTATACAGACACAGCAGGTTACACAGACCAAATTTTCGGATTAACCCATTTATTAGGATTTAAATTTGCTCCAAGGATAAGAGATCTATCGGACTCAAAATTATTTACAATAGATAAAGCAAGTGAATATCCAAAACTAGAAGCTATTTTACGTGGACAAATAAATATAAAGGTCATTGAAGAAAATTATGAAGATGTTTTGCGATTAGCCCATTCAATAAGAGAAGGAACAGTCTCAGCATCCCTTATTATGGGGAAATTAGGTTCTTATTCAAGACAAAACAGCTTAGCTACAGCCTTACGTGAAATGGGGCGAATAGAAAAAACAATCTTTATTCTTAATTACATTTCGGATGAATCTCTAAGAAGAAAAATACAAAGAGGATTGAATAAAGGAGAAGCCATGAATGGACTGGCAAGAGCTATTTTCTTTGGAAAACAAGGAGAGCTTAGGGAACGAACCATACAGCATCAATTGCAAAGAGCCAGTGCTTTAAACATAATTATCAATGCCATCAGTATTTGGAATACCTTACATCTAACAAAAGCAGTTGAATATCAAAAACAGTCAGATAGTTTTAATGAAGAATTATTGCACCATATGTCACCTCTAGGTTGGGAACATATTAATTTACTTGGAGAATACCATTTTAATTCAGAAAAAATGGTCTCGTTAGATTCTTTAAGACCATTGAAACTTTCTTAACGTTGTTAAAAATGGGGGAATCGGCTTGAAAATGGGCTTAGCGTTGTAAATCCGCATTTTCCTGACGGGACCCCATACAGAGAATTTAAAGAAATAATTTGCAGATTAAATAACATACATAAAAACCTCGCCATTTTGATAAGGTGGTGAGGCTTTTTAATGCATAAAGAAAAGACACCCAAAGGTGCCTTTCTTATATATACATGTAATTGTTTAGATTGAAAAAGCAAAATGATAAACGCTTTGTAAATTATTTGACTTAATAGAGTTTGTTCTTCCTGGTTCATTGTAGTAGTAAAGATCTACAATGTCGTATCTGTGTGTAAATCTTCCTACACTAGCAATTTTATCTCCATATGCTGGTGGTAATGAAGCAGTACCTGTGAATTTACCGTTTTCTCCAACTACACATTTAATATCCATTTTCCCTGGTTTGATATGAGCATCAAAAAAGATATAGAAAGTAGTTCCAGCAGGAGCTTTATTACCTTGTGCATCATAAGCAGTACCTGTAAACGTTGTAAGACCGCCATTCCCTTGACTGTATACGCGATATCTATAACCATCACCGTAATTGATATACTCATTTTTACCTACGTTTGTTACTTCAACTTTTTCTACACGAGCATCATTTTCTTCTGTAGCAGCAGATGCATCTTTCGGCATTACAAAACCAGTTAAAACTAAAGAAAATAGCATGATTGACATTAATAACTTTTTCATAATTCACCCTTCTTTTTCTATTATTTGTAAAAAGATTTCATGTACAATAATATAACTTAATATCTAGTTTATCAAATGTTTTTTGGGAATAATTATCCAATATGCATAATTGCATTAAAGGTGTTTTAAGTACTTTATCTTGTTTACAAAAAAAGACACCCAAAGGTGCCTTCCTCCGACTTGAACCACTTTAATTTTAATAATATAGTTCTAAGTTTAAAACTATAGGGATTTGTAAGTAGTTTTTACGAAATTATGAGTGTTTTTTATTTTGTATTTCAATAAGTTCATCTGGTATCATTTTTGTATAATATTCTTTTTCGGTTAGTTCGAATATAAATAATGCCTTTTTCCAGTTATAAACAACATCTTCTACATTGTGTTGTTTAATCTTTAATAAACACTGACCTTTTAAATAGAATAGTTCACCTAATAGGTATAAAGTATTTAGATTAATTGCTAATTTGATGCCCTTATCAATGTATTTTATTGCCTCTTCATGTTGATATGTGGAGGTCAAAGTTTTTGCTAAATTGAAAATGATTTTTAATTTAATTTCTTTATCTCTAGGAAAATCTAACTTATTAAAATTAGTTAAACATCTTTTTGATATAGTAATACTTTTTTCATATTCTTTATTTTCCCCATGAAATATAGCCATTGTCTGCATAATATCTATTTCTCTTTCTGATAAAAAATCAACATTGGTTAAAGTTAGTTTTAATGCATTATTTAAAAGATTTAAAGCAGTTTTTATGGATCTGTTCACCTCAAATACAGCAGTTGCTTCATGCCATAGGAGAAATTGTTTATCTTCTTTTGCCTGGGAATTTTTTTCATCTTTCTCTTTTTTCACAATTTCATAAAGTTCTTTATATTGTTTTTGCTTTAAGCAATCTTTTATTACGTATTTTACATTTTCTATATATTTTAATTTTTTGTTTTTAGTTAATGCAAATATATTATTTGGATCAACACCAAGTCTTTCTGATAATTGATATAGCAATATGCTAGATGGATAGATTACACCTTTTTCGATTTTGCTAATTTGACTTTGTGAACATATTCCATGACATAATTTGGATTGAGATATATTTTTTTTAATTCTAAGTTCTTTAATGGTAATACCCAAATCATTAAATTCCATTTTCGACACCTACTATTTAGCACTTTATTAGTATAATAATATTCCCTAACCTTAATGTGAAGTAAAATTAATATAGTTTCAAGTATTGTTTGTTGAAAGGTCTTACCGTGTTATAAGATAGCAAGGCTTTTTTAGTATGTACAAAAAGAAAAGACATAATTAATTTTATGTTCTTTTCTTGAGTTAGGATCATTAAGGTCCTCCTATATGTATGAGATTTGTTGTGCCTATCAATATATATGCTGTAGATAATTATAACATCAAAATTAATTGTAATAGAATACTGCATCGAAAAGAACACGTATTAAATTAAACAAAAGCGTTATTTTATAGCAATGTGAAAAGAGCATACAGCAAATGTGTACTCATAACAATCTAGATTATTTTAAGGACCATGATATATCATCAAGGGCTTTATAAATATAACTATACATGCGGTAAAAGAGATACCTTGGATTGTATTTTTGTTTCCATTTCATAAAACTCACCTCTCATACAAATAGTTTAATTATATTATACAGTCATTAATTTTAATATTAAGAAAACTAGGTATGAATTAAGGTAAATTTAAACAAAATAGTTATTTGAAAAAAAGACCTCTTATGGAAAGATAAGAGGTCATCAAAAAGATGTTGTATTTGAAACACGTGATGTTTCACAAAGGAATTATAACATACATCCATATATTACGTATATATAATATTTAAGGCGAAATGAATAAAAGTATACAAAATCCTTATTTAAAAACAAAAAGCCCTAGAGTTAGGGCTTTTTGTTTTGGTATTCTCACATGGTTCTTCAAAAAGAATAGAACATACTGAAGATAACATGTGAATGTTTCATAAATGTATCGAAAAAGTGAACAAAATTGCTATTGCAGAAGATGCAGAAATGAAGTTTCTAATACGTAAGTACGTGAAAGGTATTATTTCCAATGGATAAAATGCGCATGGGACACCTAATCATTATTTTATAGGAGGAAAAGAATATGTTATGAACTCGGTTGAATGAAAAAATGACAATTTTACTTTTAGAGTCATTTTGAACAAAAACGCTATTTTAATCGAAAGGGGAATGGACATGAACAACGACTACTACATTACTCCAGAAGATTTCAAACGAGCAGAAGTGAACGGCATCAGTAATGACACTTTGCGTCAGCGCGTATATTCATACGGCTGGCCAAAGGAAATAGCGATTACTAAGGCAGTTTCAAAAGGGACGGGTTGGAAAGAATACAAGGACATAGCCGAGGAACACGGGATTTGCTATAGAACATTTGCAGATCGTAGGAAAAGAGGCTGGGATCCGCACGAGGCAGCAACAAAATCGGTAATAGGTAATAAAGAAGCGATTAAGATTGCTAGAGCAAGCAAAGCAGATACGGTATTCACTGATGAACAGGTACAGCGAGCAAAGCGTAATGGTATTTCACGAGAATTGCTATGGTGCAAAGTAAGGCGCTGGAAATGGGATGTAGAAACAGCTATCAATACACCAACACTAACACCATCGGAAGCGGCGTCACGGGGATATCAAGCGAGTTCTTTCAATTATAGAGGAACAAGCGCATTTTGGAATAAGAAACGAGCATAAAGGGAAATGGGGAAATGATTGAACAAGTGGATATTGCAGAGAGGCAGTTATCAATATTTGAAATGGATGAAACAAAAATTAAGCTGTATGAAGTCTTGGAAGCTAATGGCTACCATCACGAGATTAGGAGTTATTACCTACACAATGATTACATGGGCGAGGTTAAATACTTCTTCATTAGAACAACTGACGACATGATTATCGACATGTGCTTGAGTCAGTTTCCAGAAGTATTTACGGTGTACGAGGGATTCAGTGAAGTGGAGATCCAGAAGATATACAAAGGGAGATTACAATAAAAATTTCATTTTGTAGAGAAATTAGGTGAAAAACAATCATGTTAACTTGGATAACAATTGGTGTACTTATTTATTTGGTAATTGGAATAGGGTTATTAGTTTGGTCAGTAACTACTTCTTCTTGGGGAGGATTAATACTACATTTCGCAATCCCGATTATACTATTTTGGCCTTACTTTATTATTAGAAGTTTATTCGATAGATAAAAGAGCAGCTAGCAAAAGCTAACTACTCACCCAAGAAAAACAGAGGAAAGATAACCATGTGCCTACAGTATTGATGGAATATTTAGTTTTATTCAGGGGGGTAGAAGGAAATGAAGAAATTCGGGATGACGTTTTTCATAGTAAATGCTCTCATAGCGTATTTGTTCGCTGTGTTGGTTTATATAGAGGTTCTTCCTGTTACAAGAGAAATAGTAACCATGTTATTAGTTGTTGTTGGATCATGCTTCCTTAGCTTTAGTGCGAATATAGGTGAAGATAAATGAAAATGGTTCGTAGGCGTGCGGTTATTCGATTAGAAAAGCAAAGGAAAAGTGAAGATAGATTTAGTGCGGTTAAATGGGAAGTACACATAAATTTAGGTAAACGCAACTATACGACTAGGGTGATGTTGGGTGCATATCAAGACATGCAATCTATAAAAAATAAAGTAAATGAGATTACAACAAAATAATCCTTTTAATAGAAAGTGAGGTTAAAAGAGTGGAAGGCAATGTAAATCTATTGGGCGCAGACGGAATGTGTGGAATGGAGTTCACAGGAAATAAGGTTAAGGTTTATAACGGTGAAGGGCATGTAATAGAGAGTATGACTACAAGGGAGCATGTTCAGGAAGTTATTGATTTTCTTGAAGAGTGTAAGAAAGAAATGGAGGAATAAAAATGGGACTAGGAAACCGCGGAATGGCATTTGAAAAACTTATTAATCTAGCGAATGAAATGTATCAAAGAGTTGGAGTGGCGCTTATAAACAAGCGTCCGACTCCTGTGAGGCTATTAAAAAGTAAAGGTGGCCGTGTGCTAAGTGGATTCTATGAAGCTAAGAGTACAGTAGACTATGACGGTGTGTATAAGGGCCGAGCTATCGCATTTGAAGCGAAATCTACAGAGAATTCTGGGCGATTTGATTTAAAGAACATCGCGCAGCACCAATTAGATTACCTGGAGAAAGCAGAGAAGATGGGAGCAATTTGCTTCTTCCTTATTGAATTTAGCAAGGACAAGTCAGTGTTCATAGTACCACTAGTAGTGATTCAATCTTACGTGAGGATGTCACAACAGCCAAAAGGTAAGAAGTCGATACCAAGAGCAGACTTTGATATTTACGGGTACTTAGTAGAACAGACAGAACGAGCGCCAGTTGATTACCTGCAATATGTAGATGAAGCAGTAGCGCCAGCTATGTTTGATGGAATGATTCAATTTGATCAGGACCATCAAAAGGTATCGAATAACATTGAAGCAGCAAAAGAGAAGATGATCAGTAAGACACGCAAGTTATTAAAGGCTTAATGGATAACGGAACCATGCAGGGTGGATGGTGGGGGCTACTCGCTATGCATGTTTCCCTTATTCAACAAAGAGATATTAAAATTTCACGTACCTGATGTGAATGTAAAAACCAAAATTCGAAATAGGGGGATTACAGATGGAGCAATTAGCATTCTTACCAGTAATGGACAAAGAAATGGAGAAGAAGATGCAAAAGGAAGTTGTCAGCATTCTAAAAGAGTATCGCGCCTTAAAAGCACGTTTTGAGAATGAAGTGGAGCAGCAGGAGGGAATTAGTCTATTTCCTGAGATAAGGAATACAAGACATGTTAGTAATATCAAATTCAAACAGATTGATAAGGCTTTACAATACGTTTTAGATTATGACGAGGCGGAGATTATCAAGATGAAGTATTTGAATGGTGAGAAGTTAAAGGATAGTTTTATCTACACTGAGTTATCAATGAAGAAAGATCATTTCTATTATAAGAAGAAAAATGCTATTCGATTAATCGCAACTTCATTGGGTATGATTTGAAGATATAGAAAAATAGTGCATTATGTAATATTTGTATGTTAATATATTATAGTTATTCATTTCTAATATATTAATAGGGAGATTAAAGTATGTTTAAGAAAATGAATCTATTATCAGTTTTATTTGTAAGTATATTGATTTTACTTACAGGGTGTGGGGGCTCTTCGGTAGCTTTTAAAAAGGGAGACAAGTACAAGGAAAGTGATGGACGTAGATTTATAGAAGTAGTAGAAGATAATGAATGGAAAATGCACGAAAAGAAAAATCGTACTAATGAATATGCTTTATATAAAGTTGAGGAAACTGAATATAAGGCTGGGGAGTATGCTGTTGTATCATTATCTTTGAAAAAGCAATTTGGTAAAAGTGATCCTTTGCGTCTGTCATCTGGCCCTGAGAAATATTTAGTAGCACTTACTGATAACGGAATGTCTATTGGAAGGGTAGATTTTGATATGAATAATCATTGGGGAAAATTCCAAAAGAATTTTAAAGAAGCTGAAGATAAGGAAGCTTTTTTAAAGGAAGTTGCTGAAAAGCTTAATTATAAATATGAGAAAACAAACTAAATAGTACATATAGAGTAGAGTCATTATATTGATTCTGCTCTTTTTATATTTAAAAACGTCGACAAAACGCCGATAAAAAAGGGGGAATTTTAGAAATGAAAATAACGTTAAATTATATGTACAAGCCCTTTGACAACAGCATAACGAAGAGGATTAGTACACCTATAAGTGAAATGTTCTTATGCGAGAATGTCACGGTAACGTATACCGCATAGTAGGGCGGGCAAGGTGGTAAGAACCCGCGTTAAGACGAAAAGACCAATGAATGTATTACGATGACATATTCCAGTGTGGCGGGTGTGAAATAACTCGCATTCGTCATGCTGTTTCTAATTTATGTTTATCAATCAGCTCGGAACGCGTCCTCTGGGTTGATAATAAATATAAGTCTATTACTCTCTAATATGTCGGTTCTTGAAAATGGAATGGGGGTGGTTGCTCATGATTGAGTGACACTTGCATTCTAAAAATCTAAAAAGTATACGTGATCTCGTACATTAGTAATTACTCACGATTCTTATTAATGACCAAAACGAGGGCAAAGAGTTCCACTCTTTGTTTGAGCCAATACAGCGGAAACATTCCCCTTCCGTCCCTCTAGTGTATTGGTTCAAACAAGGCGTCGGAAGAAACACATACGTCTTGATATAAATCCTTTATAATTCGATCTCGGCTTGCAAAGGCAGTAGCTGAAGTATAAGCCAACAAATAACAGAAGGTAGGCACCGGGTTCACGATACACGAACATAAAAGACAGGGTTCGACTCCCTAATGCTGTTATTGCTCTACGGAGTACAAACGAGAAGAGAAAGAAACATATGAGTGCTGAAAGAGATACAGGAAGCTCTTGCTCTTCTCCCAGTCACCGAACGTAAAGCGCGTAGCTAAAAGAGCTAGAAAATTACATGATGCGGTGGCTTGGAGAAGGTTGAGAGTACTCAGCCTTAATCTAAGAGAAACTTTGCCATTTGTTTTCTCTCTTCCATCCCCTTGAAAGAAAGCTGTCACTTCGGTGGTGGTTTTTTTGTTTATTCGAATGAAAGGATTATGATGATTCTTGTCGAATAATAGGTATAGAAAAGAAAGGGGAGAGGAATAATGCAACTAACAAAAAAAGAAAGATTAGCATTAGTGAATCAATATTTAATTTTGGAGAAACTTTATCCGAATGAAGAAGAGTATTATAAAACAATGCGAATAGCTTTAGAAAAAGGATATACTAAACATTACTCAGAAAACATTAGATTTATTGAAGATGAATTATCAGAGCATCAGTGTGAAGAAGTTATCGAAGTGCTCAAGATGCACAGGGCACTTAACTGGTCCTATGATAATTTAGAGGATAAAGAAGATGTGGAAAAAGATGACCTTAAATTCGACGGATTCGATTTGAATGATGAACACGAGGCAAAATATGCTGATTATGCAAAATACTATATGCACGATTTGAATTTTTACGTTGATGTAAGAGCAGAAAACGATTATGAAACGTATAATAGTCATCGTTCTATGCTTAGTAAGTACAGAAGAATGTTATCAGTTTGGAGAGAGATTGAAAACCCAAACGAACTAACAATACAAGAAATTAAAGATATATTAAATGCGTAATTAAGGAAAGCATCCATAACGGGTGCTTTTTTCTTTGTTGTATAGAAATTACACATTAAACCAGTGAAATTTTGAATGAGACAAGCATATACTAATAACTGAACACGACATATTCATTCTTTATAATCGTATTGGACGAGCACCTTATAGGGCTTTTTTTTATTGCACATAAGGAATTCCCAAACATACAATATCGAGTCAATGCCAACCAACTTATTCCTTTTCCGAGAGTTATATATATTCCGCTATAAAGCTCTTTTATGTTGCGCCATTAGAACGGGCAGGGCATTGTCGTATATTTAATACTCAGAGGCTTAGGGCACTTTATAGTGTTCTTTTTTTATTGAACAAAATGGACATTTGGATTAAAGGATATCTATATAAATAGGTAGAATCTAATTAGTTGGTTCACATTTTAATCCAAGGGGTACAAATTCGATGCGGCGTGAAAAGGATTTGTTGAAACAATGGAAGGCGGATCTGCAAGCTATTCAAGAAGAGAAAAGGCTGAAGAAGAAGGCTAAGAAAAAGAATAAGAAATATAGCGTTCCTGGTAATACAGCTGACTTCATGGATGGTAAAAATACTTATCGTAAAGAGAATGGGGTATGGAAGCAAAGAAATAAATAATATGAGGATAAATAAGTTGATAGCAATTATTGTGGGCGCTACCGTGATCTAGGTGGCGTCTTGTTTGTTGTTAAAGAAAGATAAGGGAGGAGGAACTTCTTCCATTTGTTTTTATTTCTCCCTATTAGATAAGTTAACTATGGATAAATTTATAAAACATATTTTTTGAATTATTTAATACAAATATATATAATTATACCGATGTTAATATATTAACTAGTTAAAAATGGGGAAAGAAAAATGAAAATTAAATTTGATGTGGTTAAAGATGAAAATTTTGATTTTACTTTATTAGAAACAAAATTGCTGAAAACTTTTAAAGAAGTGGATAATGTAGCAATAGTTGAAAAGATTGAAGATAAAATTTTTGAAAAAGATGATGTTCCAACCCATTTGGCGGAGATTACTATTAATGTTACAGGAAAGAATATCGGATATAGATCCGTTTCAGCTAGTATATTTATTGTTCTAGAAAGTCTATCAATGAAGCTATTCAATATTAATATTAGTATACATTAAGCATCCGACAAGGGTGCTTTTTTCTTTGCTATATAGAAATTACACATTAAACGTGAATTTATACGAAATGATTGTTGTTAAGGAAAGATAAGGGGGAAATAAAAAAAGAGAGCTAATGCCCTCTTTTTTAGCGGTACGGTAATTAATCGCAGATTGGTATTCCGAGCAATCTTAGAGCTAATGCTACTTGAAGAGAAATCTCTAATCTAGCAATTTCAATACCAGCTACTGAGAGAACTAAAAAAGGTTGTCCGTTTACAAACACAACGCAACTATCCATGGTTACGCCTCCTTTCTAGTAATCTACTATAGTATATGTATAAATCATTAATGTGTAATAGTTTGATTAATTGATTTAATGTAATTGATAGATTAGCCCATTTAAAAAAAACAAATGGACATAACGGTTGAAAATTGAGAGATGAGATAGACTTGCAAATTGAAATATAATTACTCTAAAACATAGACTAGTAAACAAGCTGTTTTCACCTTTTATTCATAGAATATGATGAATTCTATTTTTAGAGGAGGGAATCATATCTATGGGATGGAATAATAATTTTGGACATTCTCGAGATTGTAATAGATTTTGGGATGATTTAGTATTTTGCGGATGCGGTCGTAGACGCAGAAGAAACGATTTTAACGACTGTCATTGTAGACGCGATTGCGATTGTGATGAGTGTCGTCGTAGACGTGATCATGAACGTGATCGTGATCATGATCATGGTGAACATCGAGATTGGTAAAATCTTTTGAAAGAGTGCATATCTTAATCGCACTCTTTTTTATTATGTTTTTATTAGTACTTATTAACTCGAAGGATACCGTTTCAATTTGATTGAACATCTAACAAAACAAACGAACACAAGGAATAAAATAACGTCCTAATTAGGTCTACTCTTTTAGGATTTGTTTTGTTTACATTTTAGACATAATTTAAATTCTTGTTTTATAAGTTCTTCAATGTCCTGTTTACATGTACGGAAAAGTAATGGTATTATTGGCTTATAGTTAATTTCCGGACACTTATACGGACAAAGGGGAGACATTAGATGATTCTTGGGTATGCTCGTGTATCTACACAGGAACAAAACTTAGCAAGACAACTCAAACAGTTAAATGATTATGGATGTGATTATGTATTTGAGGAGAAAACAAGTGGGGCAACAACTGATAGGCCAGAATTATTACGCATGTTGGACAATTTACGTGAGAGTGATGTAGTTGTTGTTACTGATCTAACTCGAATTAGTAGGAGTACTCAAGATTTATTCAAGCTTATAGAAACAATTAAAGGAAAAGGTGCATCGATTAAATCGATAAAAGATACTTGGTTAGATACAACAAGTGAAAATCCATACAGCACTTTCCTACTTACCGTCATGGCTGGTGTTAATCAGTTAGAGCGTGACCTAATTCGAATGCGACAAAGAGAGGGTATTGAACTAGCCAAAGAACGTGGTGTTTATAAGGGGCGCCCCAAGAAATATGACGATGATAATCCTAATATGGAACATGCTTTAGATTTACTTGCGAACCGAGAGACGAATAAGTTTATAGTAAAAAAGATATGTGAAGTTACTGGTGTAAGTCGCACGGTTCTTTATGAAAGAGCGAAAGAAAAGGGAGTTATGTAGATTTTAAAGTAGCCAATCCGCTTCTTTTTTATTTTTCATTTAAAAAGGAACCATAATAGGCTCCTTAATTCGATTCAGAAGTTGTGTAGTTTTTCTTAATGATATCTTTTATGTTGATAATTAAGGATATAAGGAATCCAGCAGCTAGGATACCGTTTACCCAGTAATATGTATTCCCTGATGAAAATTTGTTATAAAAGGAATCAACATTATAATATACTAATCCTGCTGAAATGACGGTTGAGATTACTAACGTACTAAAACTTTTCATATTTTCCACTCCATTTCTGAAAAACAAGATTCTTACAAAAATTATACAGCGAAATTTATAGATTTAAAATGAAATATAAAGGAATTACCGTGAATTGGGGGAATATGCCAGGCAGCGAATTCGCTGCTTTTTAATTTGCATATAAAAAAGGAAACCACAAAGGCTCCCTTTTATATTACGCTGTCTTATAATTTTTATTTTTAATCCTATTTTTAGTATCCATAAATGCGGCGAATGTAGCTATAGCACCACCTAAATAATAGACTTGGAATTTGTGGTCAAAAGCTAATCCTGTAATGAAATTGTAGCCGTATATAAAACATGTAATACCGAATAACCATAACATGAATTTCAAATCTTTTAAGCTCAATCTATAATTCTTAATTTTTTTCCACATATGTATCAACTCCTATTGTTATGAGGTTCTGTAGTTTTTCTTTTTGAAATCTCGCATGTTGAGGATAAAGAATAGAAGGAAGATAACAGCTCCGATGCCATAAATCCAGTAGTATGTGCGCCCTGTTGTGAATCCGTTATAGAAGGAATAGGCATTCCAAATTACAAGAAGTACTGAACAGACAGTAGAGACCATTAATGAGCCAAAACTTCTCATGATTTTCACCTCGATTCAAAATGTTAGAACTTATTTATAATTTTACATTTAAATAAATAGATTTACAAGAAGAGGAATAAAAGAAAGATACCGTTGGAGTTCGGGTCCTTTTCAAAAGTGATGATGTCTTCTCGGATTAGGAAAGAGAAAAACACAAAAATATAATACAATGAGTTTCAGAGAATTTCAATACTAAATTAGGGATTACCGCGAGGTGGTGAATATGGCTAGGCAACGAAGCCCAGATCGTGACAAAGCATTTAAAATATATAAAGCAAGTAAAGGTGAGAAGCCACTTATTGATATTGCAGCTGAGTTAAACCTCAAGCCTTCGCAAATCAGGAAGTGGAAATCACAAGATAAATGGGATGAGCAAATGAATGGTAACGTTACTATTGCGAAAAGGAGCGTTACTAATGTTAAAAATCCCAAAACGAAGGAAAAACTAAAAGAGATTTTAGAAGATGAAGAGCTGACCGAAAAGGAACGGCTCTTTTGTTTGTATTACGTGAAATACTTCAATGGTACGCAAGCTGCATTAAAGGCTGGTTATTCCAAAGATGGCGCTCACGTACAGGCTAGTCGATTGTTAAGGCGTGAACGAGTTTCTTCCTATATAAAAGAGCTTAAAGGTGAGTTGATTGAAAATGTATTTGTTGAAGCAATGGATGTCCTGAAAGAGTACATTAAGATCGCTTTTGCTGACATTACTAACTATGTGACTTTTGGGCAAAGAGAAGTTGAGTTTCAAGATGACGAGGGAAATCCATTCACTAGAATGATGAACTTCGTTGATTTACAAGAGGCTGACATGGTTGATGGTTCTATAATTACTGAGGTAAAGCTAGGAAAAGATGGTGTGTCAGTTAAGCTTGCTGACAAGATGAAAGCCCTAGATAAATTGGCGCAGTACTTTGATTTAGTTCCTGACAACTTTAAACGCCAAATTGAAGAGGAACTAAAGCTCATCCAGTTTTACCAGAATGATTTAAACTCTGCCAAACTATTAATCAATGTTACTCACGACAAAGTAGTAACAGATTTTTCATCAGCGACAAGTGTACAAATTGCATTTTTAAAGCCTGATTGTAAGCGAGTATTCCAAGATGTACAGAATGTAAATCAAATGCAGGGTAAGTACTATGTTGTTTTAAGTACACAAACTCTGATTGCCTATGGTAATGTCATTGCACAATTGAGATTTACTTTCCCGAATAACAAAGTAATTGAAACTTGTAAATTCGCATTTACAGTAGATGAATCAATAATGTCTGATGATGCGATGAAATCTACAAATGAATTTCCAGTAATCCAAAAAGCTATTGAAGCAGGTAAGAAGCTTGAAGGTGTAGATATTGATGGCATTATTGCAGCTGGCGAATTAGCAAAGGGAGCAGTTAAAAAATCAGGCGACACTATGACAGGTCCCCTTAAGATGACTGTACCCGCCGCGGGATCTGTAGGTTACGGGTTCCAAGACACCGCAGGAAATGAAACTTCAAGGGTTGTCTCAGTAGCAAACGGAAATGTTGTGTGGCAGGACAGAAAAAACTTGATAGATGTGCTTACGTATAACCCTACAAATAAGACGCTTACTATGCAAGCCAACACCAACCTCATGAAGAAAACAGGGGACACTATGAGCGGTGACTTCACTATCGATCGTCCTAATGATACTACTCATAGAAATATCCGATTCCATACGAATAATGTTGTTGATGTCTAAACACATCAGGAAAATTTCTAGCATACGACCAAGTAGGAGGAAACGGTATATGGGAATACGATAAGAATACTAAAGCGTTCAACGTAACAGCTCCGAACACTAATCTCCTAAAGAAAACAGGAGATACTATGAATGGAAACATAGGTATCGAAAGAGGTGAAGGAGAAAGGTCTATCATATGGTACAAAAATGGTGTAGAAAGAACTAAACTAGCTGACAATAATACTAGGACGATGTTATTTAATAGTGAAAACAACGAAATAGTTTGGACGTACGAGAAAGCCTCTAAAACTTTTGAGGTTAGGGCTACTAATACTAACTTGGTAACTAAGGTTAAAGACGGACGAGCTGTTTTAACCTTGACAGCTGATGGTATCGCTTGGGATGGAGCTACACCTAATGTAGCCGACAGACGAGGAAATACTGTAACTCTAAGGTTAGCTATCAACAGAAAAGTGGGCTCGACAGGAGATATCACATCAGTATTACCTGCTGATATGAGACCGACATTAAATGTTATACAGTCTTTTATTGCTAATGACGGAACCGCTGTAAGGGTAACGATAGAGAATAGCACAGGCAATGTGAGAATCGGAACAGAAGGTAAAAACATGTACGCTACATTAACCTACGTAGTCGACCAAGGGGGAATCTATATGGCAAAATACTACGGTTATTGTTACAACAATGAAGGGAAATACACTGAAATGATTCCCTTGGAAGAGAAACCAATCTATGAAAAGCAAACATTCTACCGAGAAGAAACCAAAGAGGTTACCACAGAAGAGAAACTTTGTGAGCTTCATCAATCAATTCAAGACGGTACTTACGTGCCAGATCAAGAGAATGAAGAAGTGCCAATTAGTAAATACGATTGTTCTGATTGTGTAATGGAACATGTAGAGTATGAAACTATTAAAGTACCATACGAGGAAGATGTTGTTATAGGCTATGAGCCTGACATTCCTGCAAATTGCTCTTTAGAGATTTGTCCAGATTTAATTTATGCTCCAGTATTTAAAGATGGTAAGTGGGTTAAAACGATTGAACCGAAACCTGAGGAACCAAAGCCTCAAGAACCTTCAGAACTAGAAAAAATAAAACAACAATTAACTGATATTCAGAAAGAACTCGAAGATATCAAAAATCAGAAACCGCCAACTCTTGATGAACCAGAAACGCCAATAGCATTTGCAGCACCTATACAAGATACACCAGATTATGAACACGAAATTAATAAAATAAAGCAAGTCATTCCGAATTTAGGAGAGCAAATTGTTGATTTGCATAGTAGAATAGCGGATTTAGAGAACAAAGAGCAGGTGTAATTAACTGGTCTTTTTTATTTTTAAAAAAGGAGCTGAACTAATGCAAGAAATTCAAGATTTAAAGCAAGAAATCCAACAAATTAAGTCAGATCAAAAGGATATGCAGCGTGATATTCGCAATCTAGAAACACGTACTACTGTCAACGAAAAGGACATTGTAAATATTAATAAGCTTCTCGATAAGATTAGCGCCAATACTACATGGATTCTCCGGATTATTATAGGAGCAATTGTAACAGCATTAATCGGATTGCTATTGAAGGGAGGTATATAAGATTTGCCGCTTACAAAAGAAAATATTTTAAAACGATTGCGCAACTGGAAAACATGGGTTGCGCTTTTTTCATGCCTTGGATTAATCTTGTCAGTCTTTGGAGTAACCGGATTCGAGGGGAACTTGGATAAGGTCGAAGAAGCTGTGTACTTATTTGGGATTGCTATGGGGGTTTGGACTGATCACGAAGAAAAAGGAGAAGATACTTAATGAAAAAAACTTTTAAAATGGCTTCCTCTGCATTTATGACTTTATTACTTCTATTAAGCTTTACAACAGGGGCTTTTGCTGATAGAACGCTTATTATTGATGATTTACCTAAGATGCCATATCGTTATGGCGTAGGAGCATATGAGGGCGTTGTGGCACATAGTGTGGTTTATCTGTAGAAAAAGGATTGTGGACGCATAGCGATGTAACGCATCATCTTGGCGGTACAGATCATGAAGACCCAATTGATTACTTAAAATCTCATGGTGTATCAGAAGCTCAGTTTAGAGCAGATGTAAAACGAGCATACAATAATTCTAGTGTGGATGTTTCTGTACCTGAGAATCCATCTAAACCAGCGGAGGTTCCAACAGCTGTAACAGATAGAATCGCGTATATTGAAGGGTATAACGTGAACTTACGTAAAGGACCTGGTACAAGCTATTCTAAGGTTCGTCAGTTAAACAAACCAGAAGCTTATGTTGTATGGGAAGAAAAGGATGGTTGGTTAAATATTGGCGGTAAGCAATGGATTAAGAACGATCCATCTTATGTGAAATTTAGCAATAAAAGTACATTAGATTCTTCTATTGTAGGTAAGCGCGTTGTTTCCAAAGTTAATAACCTACGATTCTATAATACCCCATCTTGGCATGATAAATATGTTGCTGGTTCTGTAGATGCAGGATTAGGATTTATAATTGATGCGAAGATAAGTGTAAATGATTCGTATCAATATAAAGTGCATAATAGTCATGGGAAAGTTTTCTATATTACGGCTAGTGATACGTATGTGAATGTGCGTTAATTTAACAAAAAAGGCCACCTACCACAGGCGGCCTTTTTCGTGCTGTATGTAACATTATTTACTTGTTATTTTTTTCGTTTTTCAATTTTGTATGTTCATTTAACCAAATATCTATTAGATTTCTTAATGTAATAGTTTCTATTTCAAGAGGGATTTCGATTTCATCTTCATCATACTTATTAAATATAACAGTTTTATCTCTTCGAACATCTGCCCCCAAAATATTTGCACTTATTTTTTCATAATCACTTTTTTCATTTAAAACTTTATCTACAGTTTCTGCTATCCAATCACCGAATTCAGATACCTCTACATTTAAAAAAGCTTCTAAAATATCGAATTCCTTTGGTAGTCTAATAATTAAACTACCTGTACTAAGTAACTCAAATTTGTAATCCATATTATTTTCTCCCTTAAAAATTAAATTATCGACCTTGTCTTGGAAATGCAGAAATAATTTTACCATTACCATCTAAAAACAAACGAATAGGTAGGCCGTCTATCCCTACTCCATCATAGATATTAGTATTACCACCCATGTGAATTTTATTGCTGTATGCCTCGTTTATATTATCTACGATTTGTTGTGGATGCCAATCTTTAGGAAAAAAGGTAGAATAACCACCATTCGCCGCCTTAGGAATCCCATCCACTTCCACTTGGGCTTTGTATGCCCCATAATCATTAATTCTACGATCTGTTCCAGGGATTATTTTTCCGTGAGTATTCTCTAAAAACTCTGAGTGGTATCCAGTTGCTTCGCCTCTCCGGTTTATCTCCCCTTCAAGGATATGTTTAAGTGAGTTTGACCGGAAATTCTCAGTTTCTTGTAAACTAGATATGATTTCGCTAGTAGTGAGTGATGAAGTATGACTTTCATTAACAGGATTACTTCCGCTAGAACCAGCCTCGTCTTTAGCAAACTGATGAGTCGATAGTTTTTCTTCAGCTTTTCTAAAATCAGGTGTATCAAATACAGAGCGTATATTATTTCCACCAGCTAAAGCAAACTCATTGTGATTGCGATTGAATAAGGATGCAGCGTCTTGCAAGCTTTGATTAGCAGTTCGTGAAATCTCAGCTAATTTTGTGCCAGGGTTCAACATTGCAATTTTATCCACGCCTTTTGTTCCTAAGAATAGTTGTCCAACAGCCAATATAGTATGACCAGCCGCGCTTCCATACCATGCTGCACCACTATACGAGTCACCATTGGTAACGTCACGATTCCAAGAATCAGAAATTGTTTGTTTTATCGCATTAAACGTCTCGATTGGGTGAGAAACGGCTTCAATCGTGTTATTAAATGTGTCAATTGGATGGATAACTGCATCTGCAATCACCTATAGCGTCGCCCACGCCCTTTTTAAAGTGATAGGGGACACCTAATCCAGCTTTTTCAAAAGCAGATTCGATTTCATCATCTATAGTGTCTTTTATTTTATTCACATCTTTATAAGCTGCATCGATACCATGTTTAAATTTATCATATAAAGACTCATCGGAATTTTTTACTTTACTAAGATCCTCATAAGTTTCTTTGAGATCATGCCAAACTTTATCACGTAAAGATCCATCATTTTTCTCACTATTTAACGGACCACACATTGCTCCTTCTTCAAGATTTTTGTCATATGAAGCATCTGCGGTACGGAATTTTTCGGCAATTCGTTTCAAATCCTCTTCCACTTTTATAATAGAATTGATAGATGTAAAAGCTTTTGGTCTCGCATCGTTGAACATTCGAACGAATTGTTGATTAGAGGCACCAATCCATTGAAAACATAAACGATCTATTTCATTACATAGATTATTATGTATAGATTCTAATGCGATTCTGGTATTATTTGCATGATTAGCGACGTCTTCTAGCATTTCAGGTGTTACTTTGATTTGAACCATTTTTTTCCTCCCTTTCCCCAATTAAAATTATGAGATAAAAAGAAAAAAATGTAAATATAGAAACTTTAGATTAGTATAATAATAATTATGCGAAATAAAGAAAATCCGCCCTATTAGATGATTTTTTTGTTTTACACTAATAATATCGATAAATTTCAACGTCATATTATTATAAAATGCATCCGTTGTAGCGTTATGCGGTGGCTTGTTTATTATGGTTGGTAGCCAAGAACGAGGATTCTCGCTAATTAGTCGTGCGGAAATCGGTTATATAGTTGTTCAAATGGTTCCGTTGTTTATGAGATTGCTTGTCGAAATAGCAAAAGCTATTTAATTCTATTAACGGGTTTATTATTGGAATAAAAATCAAAAAATTCCTTCTTTTACTAATTTGAAAATAGTTATATAATGATTGTTGGAATTGTATTATTGACGTTTAAAATAAAGGGGAGAGAATAGTAATGAAAAAATTAATAATTTCAGGTGTATGTGCAGCAGTATTCGGTACAACTTTTTTTGCGAATAATTCTATGGCTGAGACATCGGGTAATATCACAAATCAGGGAATACAAGCAGCGAGCACTCAAACTAGTAAGTTTATAGATGTACCCGAATGGCATTGGGCATTTAATGAAATTAACTACATGGTTGACCACAATATAATGTTGGGATACCACAATGGTTATTTTGGAGCTGTAGAAAAAATAACGCGTGAAGAATTAGCGGCATTCTTATATAGAACGGTGGAAATTCCTGATTATGATATGTCACAGCCGCTTCCTTTCAATGATATAAATGATTCAATGTTTAAAAAGGAAATTGCAGCAGGATATAAAAGTGGAATTTTCTCTTACGAATTTAATGGTCATTTTAACCCAAAAAGAATCGTAACCCGAGCAGAACTTGCTCAAACTTTCGTAAACGCTTTTTGGTTAAACAAGCAGTTTAATCATCAATTTAATGATATGCAAGGACACTGGGCTAATGAAGCCGTAGAAATTTTATATAGTAATGGTATTACTGGTGGTGTAGGTAATAATAACTTTAATCCAGACGGTACAATTACGCGTGAACAATTAGCAGTATTTCTATATAGAACTATTCCAATGTCTATCAAAGATCTACGAGATAATGCTAAGTAAAAAATAATTAAAAGACTGACTCTTATGAGTCGGTTTTTTATTTGCCGGAATTTCTTAACTGCTGATTCTATCATATCCGTTGTAGCGCTATGCGGCGGTTTGTTTATTATGGTAGGTAGCCAGGAACGGGGATTCTCCCTTATTTCAAGGGCAGGGATCGGCTATATTGTAGTCCAAATGATTCCGTTGTTTATGAGGTTGCTTGTTGAAATTGCTAAAGCAATATAAAATGATATAGGAAATAATGTCAAAAAATCGTATATTAAGAGAAAAGAAAGAGGTGAAAATATGAATGTGTGGATAGTCTTAGGTGCTGATAATTGATTCAAGGTTAAAGAGAAGAGAGTCGTTTTATTTTATAGCATTCTTAGCTGTTAGAAGAATGCTAATATTTTAAGCGGTGAGACATGTTCCAACGCTTTTATTTTTATCCTTTTAACTAATTTTAAAAAGCTATATCTTTTTATTGACTCAAGTTAACTATAGGTGAAAAATAAAGATACTACAAGGATGTGATACCTTTATTTGGCTAGCTATTGTAGCCGTCCTCGGCGCTCTTAATCTGATTAAAAACACCTTAGATATATATTTCAAGGTTAAACAAGAAATACATAAGAGTCGCACCCACCAAGATAACAACTCAGAATAACCACAAGGGGAGGAAAACCTCTCCTATTACCTAAGATTATAACATATTCGTAATTATTATGAAAAAATTTATGTGGAAGAATATACCGTTTGCTTTATTTCTAATTTTTGTTTTAACAACCCTTGATTATAACAATCTAGGTACTGGGAGCTATATCTACATTATTTTTACAGGGATAACTTTATTCTTAATGTTCCTTAATATAATAACCCTTTATATAAAGGAGAAGCATAATCTTTAATTTTGAAATAAAAGAACAACTAACAAAGTTCATACAAGATGAAATTTAAAGCAGTGTCATATCCCATTGTTTATGCGATTGCTTATAGAAATTTCTAAAGTAATATGAAACGATATAAAAATCATTATAAAAACTGTATAATAAGAGAATAAAAGGGAGGTGCGATGAGTGATTCGTGCTTTTAAAAAAGTATTTTCTGAGAGTTATAAATCGCTAATAATTATTTTGATACCTGCATTTCTATTGATTGATTATAATAATATAATATTCATTGATTATATTTATTTTACGGCAGTTATAGTAGCGTATGTAGCTTTTTTATTCTCCGTAGTAATGACTTGTGTAACATTAAGGTATGAAGAACAAAAGAAAGCACATTTAGAACGAATAAGAAAGAGTGCTTTCAGAATGAAAAAAAGAACGAGCACTTCTTGAGGGAAGATAAATATATACGGAACAAAAGAATATTTATTTTGTTACTGGTGAAGTTATAAAAAAATCCTGTGTGTATAGGGCTTTTTTATTTGCAGGAATTTCTAAACCATCATTGAATACTGTCAATAGGATATGTAAATATGCATATTGTATTTATTTGGTTTTTTTGTATGTTAAAATCAAATATAGAGATTTCTGTATATACTGAACCGAAATCAGGAATATCCAATGAATTTTGAGAGGTGCTACATGTTTACAAATAAGAAATTTATTCGATTTGGTCTAACATTATTTGTATGTTTATCTTTAATTAATTTTACAATCAGTTATTTTCAAACGTATCTTGAAAGAGCAGCAGATATTATATGGGTAATACCGGAAATTTGGCAAACTATTTTGATAGATGTTCCTCAAGGTATACTTGTCCTTTTAGGTGCAATTGCTTTATATGATTTCACAAAAGAAACATCGCAAAAAGACGCATCAATCTAGATGCGTCTTTTTTAGTTTTCTTCAATTAACAATTTCATAGATAGTCCTGTAAGAATCCCTAATCGGAGCTTTTTTACTTGCAGGAATTTCTTTACCATCATGGAATACTGTCATTAGGAGGTGTTGTGACGTTATGACGGACGAAATTGTTTATTCCGCAAACGAAGTATATAAACGATTAGGAATATCCGATAGCACCCTTAGAAAGTACATGGAAGTATTATCACGTGAAGGATTCGCAGTAAAGAAAGATAATCGTGGCAGACGCCAATATACAGACAGTGACATTATGGTGATTGAGAAATTAATTGAACTCAGCAAGCATGACGGTATGACGCTAGAGAAGGCTGCGAAGATGATTGCGCAGCAAATAGAAAAGGTTAATCCTGATCTGATTAAAGAAGAACCTGGGGAAACGAGTTTAATACCATTCCACATTCAAGAACAACTCTAGCAGCAGTATGGCGTTATGGCGCAAGAAATGAAACAGGGTATGTTAGCGATGGAGAAGCGATTAAGTGACCAGGCGAAGCGAAGCAATGAGGAAATCAAAGCAAGCTTAGAAGCGCACAATGAACGAGTGGAAAAACGATTGGAAGCGCGAGACGAGACACTAATGAAGACACTTCGTGAGATGCAGGAGACGAAGAGAATGATGCAGGAGTTTCGAAATGAGGTTGCTGCATCAAAAGAGAAGAAGGCATGGTGGAAGTTCTGGTAAGAGATTGTACCTGAGGTATAGAAGAATCGATGGAATGATTCTTCTATACCTTTTAATATGTTAAAATTGTATTATATACATAATTAATGTCGGAGGTAACTATGAATAAAACGCTTAAAATAACACTTACAGGATTATTGGCAACAACGTTCCTTGTTGGTTGCGGTTCAAAAGAAGAACCTAAAAAGGAGCACTTGAAGCAAGAAGCTAAACAGGAATCTAAGAAAGATAATAAGAAAGACACTAAGTCTGACGCGGAGAAAGCTGCCATTGCTGATAAATTTCATCCTGCTGTATATCCTCGTAAGAAAGATGGAACAATTGAATTATCTGTGTGGATGACTAGAAAAGAAAAGGTTGAGTTATATAATTATGTGGAGAAGAAAGCTAAAGCGGAAGGAATGACCCCAGAGGAATATAGTAAAGTTAAAGGCGAGGAGAATGACCAGAGAGCTAGAGAACAAACTCAAGCTCAACAGGAACAAAAAGCTCAAGAAACACAGACTAAGACACAAACTAAGACTAATCTCACCCAAGATCAGTGCGATACTGTAAAATCAGAAAATGAAATGATGAAAAAGGCAATTAATCAAGGGATCAGTAATAGTACGAGCGCAAGTGAATACACAAAGAATCAACAAAAATTAGAATTATGTAAGAAGCAGGGGATGGTTGAGTAAAGAACGTTCCTATGCGTTTACATGTTAGCAAGCGCGGGATGAAACCCTTATGAAGACACTACGTGAGATGCAGGGAACGAAGAGAATGATGTAGGAATTTCGGGATGAGGTTGCTGAATCGAAAGAGAAGAAAAAGCCGTGGTGGCGGTTCTGGTAATGGATTTAGAATAAACTACGCAAAAGTATATATTTCTACTTTTCTACTTTGTTGGAAGATGTGTTTATTATTATATTTTTAACATAAATGGGTATCGCCAGCATTTCGGAAAAAACCCACGCTAAGCAAAAAAAATAAAATAAGCTGTCCTTATGGACAGCTTATTTACATAATTTTCGAAAGCGGAAGTTGCATAGGATTTATGTTGTCCCGTTTATGACAAGGTCTGCTTTTTCATCAGGTCTATGTTTTCTTACATAAATATCCTCTGAAATCATCCAATTATGTTCCCATATATCACGAGCTGCTTCTCCATCTCTTTCAATACCTCTCGCAAGTCGAATTTCGCGAGGACAATCCACCCAAATTTTGAAATCATATGTATGTTCAAGTTCTTTACGAAGGGCGTAAACACCCTCAATTATAACAATCCCACCAGTAGGAACTAAGTGCCATTCTGCCAATTTATCTATATTCCAATCGTAACGTTGATAATAACCATCTTGGTTTTGACTAAGAGGGTGAATGACTTGTTTTAATAAGCGATTCCAATCAAAATCAGCCCCGATGGGTTTAGAATCAGGACTTCCTTTTAAGATTTGGGGAGAAGGAAAATAAAAATCATCCATATGAACAATTGTTACAGTGGGTTTTATGGTCTGTAATGTATTAGCAAATGTACTCTTTCCTGAACCTCCGCATCCATCAATTCCAACAAGAATCGTCTCTTGCTTTTTAGGCAACTTTTCAAGTGTGTCCAATAGGTCACTAAAGGTGCACACCTGATTATTATTTGAAGAAAAATTCATATCTCTCCTCCTATTGTTTATTACAGCAAACCTCTCTTGTTTTTGAAAGGAGTTATTTGGTTCGTTTGAAGATAATCTCCAAAGAACTCGTGTATCCTGCCATTGTTAGAGTAAGGACTTGAACAAATTCCCAACCATCTTCAGCATGTTCGGTAATAATACGTTTATAATCTTCTTTAGGTTGCCCTTTCCATCCACCAATTTCGACTTTCACGAATTTGTAATCGTACATATTCTTTCCCCCTTTTCCTAATTGTACCATTTAGAAGAAGCGATGTATTGTACCTTTTTGACTGTATACTCTATACATGTGAGGTTGACATAACGCCCTATTATCGGTATCAAGGAAAAAGGCAGCCCCTTACTTTCAAAGGGAATCCGCCTTTTTTGTTCTGTGAATCTATACAATTTTTTATACATTCCTATCATGGTGCGGTATTCGGGTTCTCGTTTGTTACTGGATTACTCGAAAAATTGTATAAATTTATGTATACTCTTAGCGTTGTTTTTTTCTGAAATACTGGAGGTACCTCTAATTTAGGAAATAGATTGGCCTGACTTACGTCTGGGATATGTTATCTTATCCTTTTTCGAATTGGCTTGTTTTTAATTTAATTACAAGTTTCGCATAAATAAGCTTCTCCTTAACACAAATAATGAAGTGTTGGGGAGAAGCTTTATTTTTGTTAGTGTACTTATAAAGTTTGCTGTTGTTTAGTTTTATGATTTAGTAGTAATTTATCTAAGGAAATAGATTGGATGTTAGTTAGTACAAAAATAAAGATACAGCTAATAATAACTCAAATTCAAACCCTCCTATAAATCCTTTATTGAATTTTATGGTAATAATCGGTCCAGCCAAAAGTATAGAAAATAAGGTTGAAATGCATTGGTTTTTATTTTCCAACTTTTGGTTTAATGAAATAAGGTTCGACTTCTCCATTTTGTATTTGAATATCCTGAATTGCTGTATTATTAATAGAACCTTTAATGGATCCAAATGTTTTATTTAGGATGTGACCAGCGCTTTTGAATCCAACATAATGCCCACGGACCATACGTGGAAAACATGCACCAAACATACCGTGTACCGATATAATTGATTGAAAATGTAGAATTTCTGTAATTAATGTGCCGATTGTTGTTATCTTCATCTTACTATTTGGAGGTACTTTAATAGAACGCTCAATGGAAGGAGAGGTAATGATTGATTTTGAATTACTTTCTCCCACAAAAGTTGAAATATTAAATTTGTTACCGGATTGAAATTCACCTGACATGATAAAATCTGATGTTAAAGTTAAACCTGTAGTAGATACCGAAGTCCAAGATTGAATATTGGCCCATTGCTCTTTTATTGAGACTACAATTTCTGCTTCTTCATTATTAGGATTAAATACAAATTGTTCCCCTAGGCTTACTTCATTCTTTGAAGGCTCTTCAATATTGCGAAATATAAAAGGGCCAAGCATTTTATAACAAGCGTGACCATAACGTTCAGTAATTGCAGGCTTATTATGAATTGGAAACGTCTCATTATTTACTGCGATTTCATCAGGAAGTATTCCATAAAAATCTTTAAACGCGTCCATTATGGAATCTGTAGTTGAATCTAATGAATCTAGATCTGAAAAAGATAATTTTTCTTGTATAATCATACTAATACTCCTTACTTATCCGTGATTTTATTTGTTTGATCGTGGTGGAAAAGCAATTGAAATATGAGGAGAAGATAAACTAATAGTTTGACAGATACAATAAATAATCACTCTTGAGAATAAATTCCATTTTTTACTGCAGGATTCCTATCAATAAATACTCGTTAGAAATTTATAAATATTTAATTGAATTTTAGGAAAATAGAAGGCTATAATTAATAAATCTAACTAATAAATATTAGAGTTAATTCAGACTTTCTAGGGGATATTAGTAGAATAAAGAATACCATTAACTAGTTTACTCTATATCTCTGTTTAAATTTTAACTATGATGATTCAAAATCAAATAATCTTTATGCTTTAGATACACAACATGGTAGATTTGAAATACTTAATAAAAAAGGAAAACGGGAGAAGTAGACTTCAATTTAAACTCAACAAAACCTGCGGACAAATCTGGGGACATGGTTTGAAAATGGGTTAAGAAAGGATTCATTTATGAATGAATTAGTAAAAAAAGCAATACAATATTTTACCACAAAAGAAATGGAATAGGGTCAAAACCCATTTGTAAAAATGAATGGATCCACTTTAATTGGCGGAAAACCAATCGTTGGTTGGTATCATAAGTGAAATGTAGATTTGAAATAAAATTGTACTACTTATAAAAAATATGATGTTTTGAATAAAGTTGTCATGTTTATATAAAAAATTTTATAGATAAGTTTAAAAAAAGAGTGAAACTCGTCTCAGAATGAAAAGAATACTTATCTTATTGAGAAAAGAGGAAAATTTTGTAGCTATATTTTAAAATCTGCATTTGAATGAAACTAAACTGAATGTTTACCTAAAGAAAGTACAATAAAAAAACCTTGGATGCAAAAGAACTAAAGGAAACACTCTCTATCGACATCACGCACTATTAAGTTTTGAGTACAACACAAGCTATTTAGTCTTAAGGGGTTAAAGTTAACTGTTTTTATTAAAGTGTATTTACATGATAGCTATAGCCTATAAGCAACCATGTAATCAATATAATATGTATAGGTGAATGTATCTGAAACTAAAAGAAATTCATACTGATAAAAGGGAATGATGCATTTTATTGAATTAACATAAGAGTATTATAAAAAAAGTAAAAAAGTAAAGACTTTATAACTTCGCACGAAATACCAATTTTACGAACAATAAGATAGGTAAATAAAAATCTAATACAGTATTTAAGGATTTCGAGCTCAATTGCATGAATCTCAGTATATTGGTATGTGTATATATAATTCATATTTTATATAGGAATCATTAAATGCTGAACTATTCATTGAAAATATTCATAGTAAATTACCTTTTAATATATATGATTTTTTCTTATGTTGATCTAATTTTCTCCTCATTATCATGATTAAATTAACCAAGTCATGTTAGATAACGAATTTTAAACTGTCTTCATATATTGATTTTTTGTATGATTTTATATAAAAAAATTGTTTTATTTTACATACATTTATATGTAATTTTTGCACTGGTTTTTATGGTGTTATACAAGTTTATCACTTAGCTAGCTGTAATTTTCATTTGACCAACTACACTATACCATTCAGTTTTGAGCATATTTTAGTATTTCATAATTAAATTATGTAAATAAGTTCGTGTAAAAATTGAATTTAATGCGAACTTGTGTTCGTGTTATTTTTCTGTTATATTATATATGAGGTGATTTTTATGGACTATAGTAAGCAACGCCAAAAATCCGTACATCGTAAAAAATTATACGAAAATTTAAATGAAATGCCCTTTTACATAGAAGAATTTGTGGAGTACAAAGAATTGCATGATGCCTCTCCCTCCACCCTATTGAATTATGTATATGATTTTAGAGTCTTCTTTAATTGGTTATTATCTGAACAAATTATTGAATCAAAACCCATTAAAGCAATATCCTTCTCTGATCTGGAAAATTTAAAGAAAAAAGATATTGAGAACTTTATGAGGTTTCTAAAACTACTACAAAACATGCAGAATTCCTCTGTTAACAGAAAAATTTCGGCCTTAAAGTCTTTATTTAAGTACCTTACCGCCCTATCAGAGAATGAAGATGGAGAATGCTATTTTTATAGAAATGTAATGGCTAAAATTGAAATACATAAAGATAAAGAAACATTAAATGCCCGTGCAAAACGTATGAGATCTAAAATATTCCATAATGATGACGATCAAGAATTTATGAATTACGTTAAGTACGAACATGAAAAATCTTTAACAAAACATCAGTTGTTCTATTTTCTAAGAGATAAAGATCGTGATGTAGCTATCCTTTCCCTTTTTCTTGGTAGTGGTATTCGTGTAAGTGAATTGGCCGATCTTCGTATGGAAGATATAAACTTAAAAGAAAGATTAATTGATGTAATCCGAAAAGGAAACAAAGAAGATTCTGTATGGATTACACCAATTGCACTGAACGACCTTGAAAAGTATATGGAAATTAGAGATAACAAATACGCTCCAGGAAAAGAAATGAAAAATGTTTTTTTATCGAAGTATAAACATACTGCACAGCCTCTTTCGGTTAGGGCTATCCAAGATATAGTAGAAAAATATACTAAGGCCTATGGCAAAAGAATGTCTCCTCATAAATTAAGACACACATTGGCAAATAAATTATATATGGAAGAAAAAGACTCGTTACAAGTCATGCAGCAACTTGGGCATACTAGTCAAGATACAGCTTTGTTATACACTCAACTTGGGGAAACAACTATTAAGGATAGTTTAGGCAGATTAGGGAAAAATAAACAATAAAAGGTTCAGCAATATGAATATGTATTGCTGAACCTTTTATTACTTGATGTAATTTTTAATTTTATTATGTAAAAAATATATAGTTTATCTTTCACTTTGATTGGTATATGAATGATGAAAGTATTAATAAAAAATTTGATAGAAATATACATTTGAAAAACAATCCTCTATTTGTATGTAGATATATAAATCTGCTCATTACATTAGTAGTATACGTTAGCTTGTGTACGTTTGCGAATTTCTATTGGATAACCATGGTTATCTGTACACCCTGGCATATTCCATTCTCTCTTGAGAAATATTCTGGTTCATCTCCATTTCCTTGCTTCATATGAAAGTTTTGCATGCCATTTGTTAGTTTAAAATGAAAAAAAATAGTCTTTTTTCATTTTAAACTTCGATTCGTAAATGTATGCTTGTCCTTATCAAAAAGTGCAAAGCAAAAAGGCACCTAAGTAAGGTGGCTTTTTGCAAAAAACGTCTCTTCAATCTTAGATTAAATAATTTCAGATTTTGTGATACCAACATTACTAAATGCTTTTTTAACAACTTGTTCTGTGTTTTGGGGCATTTCCCCTTCGGTTATTAGTATTTTCGCGGCTTTTAGAATTTCTTCAAAAGCATCCTGGAAACTAGAATTTGGACGAAGATGCGGCCATGCATTATACCATAAGATAGCAGCATTATTTGTTCCTATTTCCATAGACACTAGAAAGAATGCTTTGTTTGGAATACCACTGTTCGTATGCACAATATAACTTTGTCTTTTTTTCTCATTCTTAAAAATACGATTACTACCATCATCATATTTATCCATGTGATTCGGTTGAGAATCATGATCATTTGCGGTTCCTGGTTCTTTCATTGAGCGAAGGGCTTTTCCAGGAAATTTTGGACCAATAATTTTGTCACCAATTAACCAATCGGCACTCTGAGCATTTTGACCCAAATGATATTGTTTTACTGCACTACCAATACAATCAGAAAAGCTTTCGTTAAGGGAACCAGGTTGATCATGATATTCGAGTTGAGATGTATACTGTGTTACACCATGACTCATCTCATGGGCTATAACATCAATTCCTGCTGTAAAATCCACGAAGATTTCACCATCACCATCCCCGAAGATCATTTGTTCTCCATCCCAGAATGCATTCATAAACTGCTTACTATAGTGAACGTTAAAAATAAGATCCAACCCTAGATTATCAATAGAATTACGATGTAATACCTTTTTATAATATTCTAAAATGATTTTTCCAGCATCATATGCTTGATTTACGTCCTCATCCTCAGTAGGTGAATCTCCCTCATCTCGAACTAATTTATGCTGAGGTTGTTCCATATGTTGACAATCATAAACATGCCTAGTGGCTTTATGTTCTCTATTTTTCTCTAGTGAAGATTCCATTGTTTCTTGATTTTTGGTTATACTCTTTCTTTTTTCATGAATTTTTCTAGTATGTTCTAAGCTTTTTTGGGCTTTTTCGCTCCCTTTTTCTGCAAACTTTTCCAATAAGTATTCTGGAACAATACTTTCAATTTTTCTCATAGTAATCTTTCCTTTTCTATAATAATTGGTATTTTATATCCAAAAGAACTCATTATTTGTTAATCTCTTCCCCATATTCTTATCCGTATGGAATTAAAAACATATCTATGGATTGATTAATAGGAAAATAACTACACTAATAATAAATATTACTTCCTATATTTCTCTACAAATTTTTATTCGTAATGTACACCATTATAATTTACAAAACCTACTGGGTGGTGCGTGAAATGTATGACTGGATCTCCTGGATTACCTATTCCTACTTTTACATGTGTTTTATCAACATATTCCCCTTGCAGTTCGATTTCTGCTCCTTCTCTTAAGTCTGGAATTGGATTTTTTAATCCTAATTTATCTCCAAAACGAATTGCACAGAAGGCTTCATCTTCTACTAAAGATTTTGGTACACCTTTTATATCAATAACTTGAATATTATTAATTAAAAAATGCTGATGTGTTCCGCCTTCTGAATTAGAATCATCTTCTTCAACTAATTTTATTGTTGCTTTTACATGGACAATTGGACCGTGAAATGAAAGTGGATTTCGATGATGATCCATAAAATAATCTGCTAACGTATTACCAAAGTGCGGATGTCGTTGTAAATGCTCACTCAAAGTTGTTCTCTCCATCTCTTTGTTATACTTACATCTGTTTAATAATTGGAAAGTGTAACGGTATTTAAAATAACACTAATCTTTTTGTGGATTTTAAACAAATAACTTTCTCTTTTAATCAGATGGATGTTCACTTGCCCAGCTTATAAATTGATTTAAACTTATTAAACCAACAAATTCATATCCTAATCCCGAGCCTTTTGGCTTTAAAATAACTGTATCTAAAAAATCAAGCGATCGTATAGATTCATCAAAAGAATAATCATGAGCGATGAATATCCTATTTACTTGCGAGTTAGGTTCTGTTTCAAATATTCTAATTAGTTTTTCTTTTACTAGTCTCTGTTGCTCATTTGGATTTTCAATATTTAAGTTGTTAATCTCAGCTAATTCATCCAGCACTTCTATATTTTGTTCTCCAAAAGCCAGTTTGCCTGTGTCTTTAGTTCGACAATAAGGGCTTGTAAATACGGGGTATTGAACGGGTACTTTTTGTGTTCTAAAGATCTCTCCTAGTTTTTCTGATTGTTTTTTTCCATTATCGGTTAAGTTGCTTTGTGTTTTGCAATCTTTCAGATCTAGTACTCCTCCTGGTTCTCTTTCCTTTTCTCCATGCCTTAGGTATAAATTATATCCGCCAGCTTTAATGGCTTTTAACAATGAAAAATCTAATGTCTCTGTGTTTTTCAATTCTGTATTATCTATTTTCCTCATCCTTCTTTCTTATTTAGTAAGTTGCTTCAACTATATTCGTTTTATATCAATCGAACGTCTATAAGAAGTATATTTATATTTTGCACAAAAATCATCTGTTTACTGAGTACTAGTGTAAACACCCTTCCGTTTAAGCTCATTTATAAATATTTAGTATGAATAATGATTATTTACATGGATTCAAAACCCATTCTGTTTTTAGTATGTCTTGCTCTAATAACCATTTTTTCTCGCTAAGATATTGTTTTAATTGTTGATGTTGTTGACTTGCACTATCCTTATCGTTGAATTTTTTTAAAGATATTTCCACAATTACTTCTGAACATTTATCTCTTGACCATACTTCTATTTTCACTTTATGCCCTTGCCATTCTCCTGTATATTTCCTTTCATATACAGGGCCATATTCAATTGCTTTAATTATCTTATCTTCGGTCCAATCATCCTGCTTCCAATTCCGAAATTCTTCGGGAGCATTTTGAAGGAATTTTTCACGTAACTCTTGAATTGGCATTGGATTTGAAGAATCAGGTGTTGTGTCGATAACATCATAAGATAGGCTTAATGTCCTTTTTGTAAATCCCCAATCAATTTCCACTTCAAATTTTGTATTATTTAAATCAAACCCTTCTTCTTTTGCTTGTCCTAGAATTGTGTCTATATCATCATTGGTAATCGGGTATCTTTTTTTATATGTTAATTCTTGACCGTCTTCAACTTTTCGGTTTCGTAAAATCCAACCCACTTGATACATTTCTTTATTTACAGTATCTATAAATTGAATATACCGTTGCTCAGCTTTTGTAATTTTAAGTTCACTTTTTATATTTTCTTGTAATTCATACTTTTCATTTAAAATTTGATTACTTTGAAGAAAAAATTTAACTTCATACTTAAATTGAATTAAATTTTCTGACATTATATCATCCTTCTTATATTATGTTTATTAAAGGTATTATTAAACCGTAACAGGGATATGAGCTGTTGATATTAAAGTGTAATGAGCTAAAGAATACTTAATAAATTTTTGTATAGTTGATTTTATTTAAAAATCTGTATTATTTTTAGATATAAATGTATTACTTTTAAACGAATACTTTAAGCTTAAAAAGAAACTAGTTCTAGAATTTGTTTATAATTAACAGCCGAAAAATCCACATGAGTTTCTATGAATTTTTCGGTTAAAAGGAACTGCTCTAGTTATTCTATTTTATATTATTTGAATTTAACATTATGATGTAACGATTGTTAGTCCCGATATAAACCCTCATATATTTATCGTATTTGTAATACGCCATATCTTCAAATGTACATGAAACCAAATACTTAATAAAATTTCAAACTAATCTTTTAGGAATTTTGCTGGAATAATACTGTACACTGATGTTAATACTAGTAACCCTATAACTTCTATTTTATTCTTTTGACAAATCTAACAATCCATTACCTACTAAACGCTTAGAATCAGCAAGAGCTGTTGTTCTTTTAATCAATTGAGCATAAATTTCATCCTCAGATAACGTTCTATCGAATTCCTTTTTACTTTCACAAAGTTTAATAATTAATGCTGCACCACCTGAAATATGCGGAGTTGCCATTGAAGTTCCACTTAATGTTGCATAGCCTCCACCTTTGTAAGTTGATAAAATTCCTACTCCAGGCCCAACTAAATCTACATTTTTGTTTGATTCACTAAAAATGGCTATTTTTTTATTTAAATCAACAGCACCAACTTCTACAACCTCCTGATACGCCCCAGGGTAGCCAAGCAAATCAGTATGATGCCCCCTATTACCTGCTGCACAAACAACTAATACATTGTTATTCACTGCATTTCTTACAGCTTGATGTAAATCTGGATTATCCTCTGGTCCTGACAAAGACATAGAAATTACTCTTACTTTTTCTCCATTAGGACCTCTCCAGTTTACCGCGTAATTAATCCCATTTATTATCCATTCATAGGCGCCCGATCCATTAGGTCCACCTAATACTTTTACGATAAGTAGTTTAGCTTGCGGCGCTACTCCTAAAACACCTTGGTTATTTTCTGTAGCAGCAATCGTTCCTGCCACATGTGTTCCATGACCATTCATATCAGAATAATTATTAGGATCACTATTATTATCAGTAGTAAAATTTTCTCCTCCAATAATACGATCTTTTAAATCTACATGGTCAAGTTGGCATCCTGTATCTAGGACTGCAACCACAATATCTTTTCCTTTTTCACTTTTCCCCCATGCTGCCGGAGCATTTATAAGTTGTACACCTTCAGGTATTTCATGAACCTCATTAACAACTTCCAACACTTCAAAAGGAATTAATCCCACTTCGTTTTTCTTTACATCATTTGAATTATTTTGACTCATATCTTCACCTCATGTAATAAATTTTGATTGTTTTTAAACAATCAAAATTTATTCTCTCTATAGACCCCATTAAATATACAACTTATATTTAATGGGGTCTAAAGATCTTCAAATTGATAGTGTTTAAAACCTAAGATTATGCTACTTTTTTGACCAAAATCTTTAAACACCTAAATTTAAAACTCACTGATAAACCACTGTGAAATCAGTCATTATAGGGAGCCCACTATATATTTTATCGAAGAGAGATAGTAAAATTACAAGAACAAAATCTTGAACCCCAACACCCTAAGTAATTTGTTTAATATCCAAAATAGACATTAGATGCACCGCACATTACTAAAACATGTTAATATAACAAACAGAGATTCCTTTTCACTATTATTCTAATGTGTTCAGTTGTCTTAAAGCGTTATACTCACACTTTAGGAAGTAATCTAAATTAGAAATATCACATATTCTAATTACAAACTAATTCTCCTGTTTTTGAAGCGTAATCTTTTTTCAGCATGGTATGTATACAATACTTATACCATTTCACCATTACCTCCCCCTATTTCACTTTATCTCACTTTTCACCTCACCCGTATACATGATATATCTCCTTAAATTGACTTTTATTAATTATAAACAGAAAAACCATAGAAATTAATTACTCCTACGGTTTTTAAATATCTATAGGTTTAAAATAAATTAGAATCCATGTTTCATTTCTTTTTAATCATCTTAAAACTCCCCAAAAATTAACCCACATATATAACAATTACTTTTTTTACTAAACTACAAAAAATAAATTTGGGCAAATGGATAATAGCTCTTTAAAATACTTACATAATCCCTACCTTGATCAGCGAGATATTTACTGCCCCATCTACAGAAGTATTCATTTGAATAATTTCTTATGCCACTACAGTATAAGATTAACATTGGTTCAACACTATTTGGTTTTGCAATGTATTGATTAAACACCTCATCAACTACATCATCAATTTCTGAAAAAGTATTTCTACCATAATTAAAAGATTGATCAAACAGCGAAGAACTACTGATTGTAAACCCTCTTTCAAAATAATGTTCTTTATATATACGATTCAATACAAACGAAGTTATACAAATAATATTAGCCTTTAAAGCTTCTTTCGGCCAATTTGGGTATAATTCCGAAGCACTAACATTTTTTATATATTCTTTAAAATCCACTTTGTATCTTAAAGCATTTTCATAAGGATTCCCATCATGAACTATAATATATTGCGGTATTTGTAGATTATGTGCATGTAAAGGAATATCTGAAGAATACATAGAGTACTGCTGAAGTTGTCTTTCTAAATGCTGTTTAGTTAATGTATGCTGAGGTACATCAATAATTTCAATTGATTGCAGCTCTCTTGTTCGATTTATAGGCAGCATTTCTACTCTTTGTTTTGCTGTAGTTCCCGCAAAGATTTGTACACCTCTAACTATTTTCACACCATAGTTAGATGCTTCAATTGTAAGGATATATTCTGAATAAGGTTTAGGACCCGAAGGATCTGAAGCATATTCTTTAGGGGGAGCTGATAAAGAAATGACACTTGTTAAACCAATATCATTTGTTTGAAGTGTGGTAATAACTTGACTACCCTCATCTTGCTTACGAATGAATACTTTTGCACCCTTGATTGGTTTATCTGTATTCATTTCATAAACAGACACAATTAACTTACCAGTTGATGCGCGATAAGTATCCCGTGTATCATAAAAAAGTTGTTGATCATTCAAAAATATATTTGGTTGATAGCATAACTGCTTTCCCGTATCCCATGGATAAGAATGATATTCAATCAAAACTATTCGCCCTCCATCTATAACAAATCATTGCAATCACTCCTTTATATTTTTATTACTTTCAATGATTAATAATTAGGATAGTATCCATTTTGATAATAGAATGATTGTGGGTAATGAGATGTGGATGAATTTGTCATAGAAGGTATAGAGGAAGGATAAATAAACAGTTGGTTTGTATTTTGAGAAGGTGTGTATGTTTTAATATTTGCACCTGTATTTGTCTGTACTGGCATAGGATTATATTCCAAATCCCTTGTGGTACCTGCAGTATATTGTAATTCTTCAAGTAATCTCCATAGTTCTTTACGCACTACTCCTGTTACAGTAAAACTTTTAATTTTTTGAAATTCCTTTACTGATTTTTCAGTTCCAAGTCCAAAAAATCCATCTATTTGCCCTGTGTAAAAACCATACCGTTTCAATAAACTCTGTATCATTTTAACACTTTCTCCTTGGCTACCATTCTGCAAAATCGGGTAAAATCCAGGAAGATTTGTAACATTCACATATATATCATTTAGCTTATTCCAAGTTAGCTCATCTACAATTCCATTATCAGGAATTTGAAAATTACTTTGGAAAATTTTGACTGCATTTACTGTATTTAAATCAAACGTGCCGCTTATTATTATTTCAGGGATATTTGAATATTTTTTTCTTATTTGAAATAATTATTTCTGAATAGTCCGAACAGTTCCTTTTTGATCTCCTTCCTTTACATTATAACCTGGGAATGATTTGGTTACTTGTATAAAGTCAGCTAAACGGATTTCTACATTTTTATAATAATATTTTAAAATATCCATATAATTCATCCCTCGTTCTGCAAGGCATGCTGTCCCCCATTGATAAAGCATCCCTGGTCGACTTGCGAATGGACATGGTTGCTTTTTACCAGCACGATATTGCGCAAAAAGCGGTGCGTTTTCACCAGGTTTTGCAATATATTGTTTAAATACTTCTTCTACCACATCATCAGTTTCTTCAAAAGTATTTCTGCCATGAGTATATTTATGATCAAACTGTGTAATACCTGTGATTGTAAATCCTTTATCTTTATAGTAGTTTGTATAAATCCGGTTTAATGTATAGGAAATAACACAAAGTGCATTGGCTATCAATGCATCTTTCTTCCATGTTGGATATACTTCAGAAGCAAGCACATTTTTAATATAATCTTTAAACCTTAGCTTGTATCTTGGAGCAGGCGTATTCGGATGACCATCATGAACGATAACAAATTCCGGTAATACAACATCCACATCTAGGCTTTGTCTTGACTCTTGTTGTTCCTTATGTTCTTGTTGCAGTTCATGTTGTGATTCTTGCTGAGGGTATTGTCCGATTAATGTATGTTCCGGAATATCAATTATTTCAACAGAATCCCGTCCTTCTGTTCCACTAACAGGTATAAGCTCCATTTTTTGAACAGCTGTAGCATCAGCGAAAATTTGTGTCCCCCGCAGTATTAAAGGTGCATAACCTGCAGCCTCGATAGATATAGCATATTCAGAATATGGTTTAGAGCCTAAAGGATCTAAAGTGTTCTCTTTAGATGGGGTAGGTAAAGCAACTATATCAGTTTCACCGAATTCATTCGTATACAAAGTAATAACATCACTTTGGCGGGAAGATAAAATACGTCCTTCCTCTGTCATTTTATAAATAGATACTTTGACACCCTTAATCGGACTTTCCGTGTCTTTTTCATATATTTTCGCGAATATTTTGCCACTTGGTTGCCGGTAAAAAGGTTCATGTTCTTCATCATATGCTCCAGCTGTAGAAAATTGTGGTTTAGAACTCCCTAAAAAATATTGATGAGAATTATACACATTCATCTCTCCTCTCCTTTAAACCCTATTTATATTGAACCTGCATATATATTCAAATCAAAAAAAGGCCCTTTATCCAAGATATTATGCTAAACTCTATTTTTTGGAAATCATATAATTGCCTATTTTCACTAAAAATTCTCTAGAATTTTAAAAAAGTAAATATGGACAGCTCTATTAATATTTCACCTTCTTCTGCTAAACTATCCGGAATGTTCTTTCAATCCAAAAGGTTAATATAGTTACATTTTTGCTACATAATATAAAAGTTAAATAACCTTATTTACAAAGATAATTTTATGTAATTCTAATCTATATATGTTCATTACAAAGAAGGTTATGAATAAAAATTTAAGTTGATATAAAAGACTATTGAATTACTCCTTTAAAATCTATATTTAAGAAATAGAAAAAACTACTTAAATAAAGTAACTTACATTTTTCGTGAAGATAATCAAAAAACTCCAATTTTACAAATATTATATTTTAAAAGAAAATGTTGACCGCTATTTCTTGTAAAGACCAATTATTAATTGTACTATTAATAAAATTGACTTTATTCTTTTTCGCTTATTACCTGTCATATTAACAATCAATTCAACTATAATAAATAACAGTATTCTAAAATCAAGGGGTGAAATATGGAGAGTTTACCCACTCTTAAATTAGGCTCTACAGGCTATTATGTAACAGTTCTCCAATTAAATTTAAGCGGTTTGGGAGTAAACTACGAGAAACTTGCTATTACCGGATTTTTTGATGAAAAAACAAATAAATACACAAAAATTTTCCAAGAAAAAACTAAATTAAATCCTAATGGAATAGTAGAAGTTAACACTTGGAAATCATTGTTTGAGAACGTATTATTAATACAAAAGCAGCTGCAATCTATAGGGATTTATTTTGGAGCACTTAATGGGATATTCGATGCGTCAACTACCCAAGCCACACAAGAATACCAAAAAGTGCAAAATTTATACCCTTCCGGAGATATTACACCGAGAACACGCCACAAATTATTTAATCTCAATTCTCAATCTGAATTTTATACTAGCTCCAATCATTTACACTCCTTACACCCATATGTGGAGATGTTGGCTAAAGAGTTTCTTCAATTAACAAAAGCTAATGGCTTAGATGTTCGAATATATTCAGTGTTTAGGAGCTGGAGTGAACAAGACCAGTTATTTTCTTTAGGAAGATGGAAACCGGGTAAAAAGGTTACAAACGCTCGAGGCGGGGAATCATATCACAATTGGGGATTAGCCTTTGATGCTGCACCTTACGAAAATAACTCTATACCTTGGGATAACATCAAAAAATTCAAGAAAATGGGGTATATAGGAGAGAAACTTGGTTTAAATTGGGGCGGGCGCTTTACTAGCATAATGGATCATCCACATTTCGAATATTCTTTTGGTTTAAGTACTTGGGATCTCCTTAACGGTATTAAACCTCCTATTTTAGATATATAACTTTCATATAATTTAATTCACATCAAGAAGTTTTTCCTTGTTCATTCTAAAAGGAGAACAACCAATTACATACTTATTATCAGTAAATCCAACTATAGTATCCCTTGTCCGAAACTAATTTTTCTCCCATCTACTCCGAGGGCACTAGGAAATGACTCTTTACGCTCCCTGAGAAAGGGGTCTTCTTGGCTAAAATGATAAATGTTATATAAATTACAACAAAAAAAGAGATGCTACCTAATCATCTCTTTTTTTAATCATGAAGTGGAAAATGGTGTAATTCACCCTTGCTTTAACATATGTAAAATATATTAAAAAGTGTTGGTGATAATAAAATAAATACAAATGAAAAAAGATAACTAATAAGCCCCATTACTGGGGCTTTGTTTAACATTGGGATTCTAAAATTTCATCTAAATCAAGCCCTACTTGTTTCCACCCTGAACCTTGTATCCATACCGATCCCGCTACAGAATTAGAATCGATATGGGTAACATACATATTTATAACCCTTCCATCTTTCAAACGGAATCGTGCCCACTTATTCATGCAGCCTTGACCAGTTGGAGGTACAGGAGGCCAAGATGGGGTAGGCCAAGACGGCCCTGGCTGCGGTTGTATAGCACCTGGACCTATGTGTGGTTGTATAGCGCCTGGACCTATAAATGGAGCAACATGTGGTGCAGGTCTCGGATACTCTTCATTATAAATAGGATAATCATAAGAAAAAGGGTAAGGATGATAATACATTTTCCTACGTCCTTTTATATATTAAGTTTCTAGATATTTCTATGAGGAGTGGGTATATATGTATCCGCACATGACTATGTTATATAAGCCTATTTTTCCAAAAGAAAAGCCCTATATTTATTGGACCACTAATCTCAACAAGTAGTCTCATAAATATAGGGCTTATTTTAACTACTATATAACCATGTCCAGAGCAAGATATTTGTGAGAATCACCGATCCTGGCTACCAATCATAATGAACAAGTCCACTGCATTACGCTACAACTGATGTTATCGGATAGGGCACGGCCTTAATCAGAAAGATAATCGGTTCAAAAGCATTTATAATACGAGTGTAAAGTTCTCCTACTATGTAATTCTTGAACTTTTCATCATCTAATTGCACAACTTTAAATACAACATTCACATCTGGTTCAGACCCTGATACAAAACATGAGGAATATCTATAAAATTATTGAATATAATTATACTGCCAATCATAATTCCTACTCGCACCGCCACGGGTGCGTATTTTTTTGCTTTCTTTTTGAACAATATCCCCTATATTTGCTTTCCATTATTTATAACTATTGTGAAGTAAAGTTTGTATCAAATTTATCTAATGTTTTGGGATTTACTTTTTCTCCATCTATTGTCATCTTTATTTTTTGCTTCGAATTTGCTGTTACCATCCAAGCATTCGGTAAATAACGATCTTCATGGGATAATGTAGAAGGTGAATTTATAACCTTTCCTCCTAAATATAGCGTAGCAGAAGAACCTCCATCCATAGCCATTGCATTTATTGCTCCTTTTTCATATAGAATATCTTGACACTCTTTTAACGTAGCTCCTATGCTATGTGTCTGCCTACCGTCAATCACTAGAAACATTATTGTGCCATCTTCTTTTTGTGCCATAATACTTCGCGGAGCAGAGCCCCAACCACCGTCTCCTTCTGTAATCATTTTTTCACCATTTACAATTAACTGTGGCATAAATCCTGCTGCTGAAACGACTTGTTTATCCAAAAGTTGTCGGGTAGAATAATTTCCTGTTATCATATGCCCAAACTTTGTTAAACCCGTAATAATTGTAGGGGTATTAATATCCATATTCGCATCAATAGCTTTCCCATTTTCTATTACTATTCCAGTTGCAACATTTCCTCCACCCCTTCCTGTTTCATCAGCAAATCCACTTGCATTCACAGCAACAAGTGCATGATTACGTTTTGCCATTACACTAATTTTTTCTCCCCTGTTAGCACCCTGTGTTCCTTGATGGCTAACAAGTTTAACATTGAAAGGATTACTAATAGTGACTAACTTTCCTTCGAATAGAAAGCGACTATCTTTATTACTTTTAATTGTTTCTACATCAATTTCTAATGGCTGACTTTTTAATTCTTCTAATCTTTTTCCTACTATTTTTTTATAAATATGCTCATCACTGTTTGACCATTTCGGATGATTAATTCTATCTTGCAGTTTATCTAGTTCCTTTTGGGATAGGAGTGTATATTTCGCATATTGTGGATGCTGAGAAGTTAGTATACTCCCAGCGATTGTTATACGAAGCTCTCGGCCATAGCTAGTACCAAATAATATTCCTATGCCAATAATCATTAAAATAGAAAATAGAAGCAAGATTCTTTTGAAGATTTTTCTTAGATGTTTCATAGTTTTATCCTCCAGCATTCATTACATTCAATAAATCCATTAAAATATTATTTATCTAAAGACAAAAGTGCTTGATTTTCTCATTACTAAATTTCCCACTATATTTTAGTAATCAAGGCAAAATACTTATTCCGCATTTGTTTTTTTCAGTGTATATTTACAAATGTAATAACGTTTTTGCAACCATGAAATAAATTACTAATCCTGTTCCGTCAACAAATGTTGTAATAAATGGACCTGAAACAACTGCAGGATCCAGTTTTAATTTTCTTAGAATTAAAGGTAAAACAGCTGCAACAAGAGAGGCCCAAATAACAATAAATAATAAAGTGATTGCTACAACTTGTGCAACTTCTGTTCCAACACCTAACATATAAGCACGAGTGAGTCCAGCTACCGCAAGTGCAAGTCCAAGAAGCATACCAATTGCAAGTTCCTTTTTCATTACACGGAAAATGTCTTTAAATTTCACCTCTCCAATACCAATTGCACGAGTAATTGTTGCTACAACCTGTGTTCCTGTATTCCCTCCAGTACCTACTAATAATGGAACAAAGAAAGCAAGGGCAACTACAGTTTCAATTTCGTCTTCAAAATACTTTAATACTGTACCTGTATATGCCTCAGCAACAAAAAGAAGTAATAACCATGGTAGACGTTTTAAGAAAATGCTCCAAATGCTAGCTTTAAAGTAAGATTGATTTAATGGTTCACTTCCGCCTAACTTTTGAATATCTTCTGTAGCTTCTGCTTCCATAACATTCATTACGTCATCAAATGTTATAATACCAATCATTTTATTATTTGCTGTTGTGACAGGTATTGCTGCTAAATTATAATTCAGTAGCTTTTTTACAACTTCTTGCTGATTAATTTCAGCTTGTACTGAAATTACCTCTTGAATCATGATAGTAGATAATATCTCTTCATCTGGTGCTAGTAATAACTCATGTATGGAAACGATTCCCTTAAGATAACCGTGATTATCAAGAACATAACTATAAGATATTGATTCTACATTTTTAGAATGTTCCCTAATGTACTTCAATGTCATTTTTACTGACCAATTTCCTCTAACTGCAACAAAATCACTTGTTACAAGACTTCCCGCCGTTTCAGGTTTGAAAGTCATCAATTTTTTCACGTTATGTTTTGTAATTTTATCTAGATACGCCATTAATTTAGCCTGTTTTTCCGGATGAACCGCTAGAAGTAAATCTACTAATTCATCAATCGGTTGTAAATTCAGCAACTTTTTGGCTTTATTTTCAGATAAGTGAATTAAGATATTATATTTTTCTTCTGCACTCATATATTGAAAAATTTTAGAGCTTTTTAATACAGGTATTGTATTTAGCAATATGACTTGATCTTCAATTGAAAACTGTTTTACTTCTTGTGCAATATCATACGATGGATGACGTAAAACTTTCTCTGTATCCAAGTTATTTTTGGTTATAAGTAATTCCTTTAATAATTTCTTCATGTTAACTCCTCCTCATATTGCTAAGGGAGACTCTAGAGTTTCATGAGTGGTTTTGTTTTATTTTATCTGTCTTAAATTTTTTATTAAAGCAATAATAGTTACATTGCAATCAATTCATTAGTTAGAATTACCTCCTTTTTGAATATAGACAAGATAAAAACAAATAAAATTAAACAGAAAAACCTTTACTCAAAAAGGAGTAAAGGTTTTTTCACAATACAAATAAATGATTATTAAGACCGCCCTGCCAAAATCACAGAGGTGCCTTTCTATCAAATCGTATACCACTCCCTCGTTGAGTTTTAGCACTGTATAGCATAGGTTTTTATAACCAGCTACATTAAGAAGGGCCTTAATCCGACCGTTCCTGTTGACCCATTGGCGTCTCTCGACATTTTTGGGCAGCAGCGTTTCTCTATACAGGAGCCTCACCTAACAAAGATTATTGAATTACTTCAAAATTTAAACCAGAATTTAATATTTGTCAACTCACTTTCAATTCTATTCTTAAAAACTTTTTTATAGAAAATGAAAATATATCTATCACAAATTTAAAATTGCACTAAAAAACATATGAAATTTCGTATATGAAACTTATTGTTTATAATCAATCTTTAACTTTATAGCAAAAGATAAATGATTAGTCATTCTGTACTTTAAAAGAACATTCTTAAAAAAATCTTCTTTTATGATTAAAATCTTCTTTACTGTTTATCAAATTTATATGGTTAAACTACTTAATCAAACTATATACTACAAGTCGAAAATATGTACTTATACGGAATGATTACATACATTTTCTCACATCATTTCTCAAAGGATTATAAAGCAATAAAACATATAAAATTAGCAATACGGTTACTTGACAAGAAAAAAATATATATTTATGCTTGCTACACGAAACAAATACATAAAATTTATATTGCTTAACCTGTTAGGTGAGGCTCCTATGCAAACACAGGCTATTGCCCAAAAATGTCGAGAGACGCCAATGGGTAGAACAGGAATTGTCGGATTAAGGCTCTTCTTAAGATAGCTAAGTGATGAATTTTCATTACTTTACGTTGTATAGTGCCAAAGCTCTACTAGGGGGAAAAAGCCTTATTTAGTCATGCCATTTTGAATCCCCCTAGTTATATACTAGGGGGATTTTTGCGTAAGAAAACAGGGTGTAAGCGATAGAATCTGCCTAAACAAAAATCCTGTTAAGTAATTGACGAGAAAAAGGTTTAATGGATTAGCAAATGTAATATTATGTTTTGTTTTAAATTAGGAGGATATTAAAATGAAAAAAATATTAAAACTCGATTATCTATTGCTCCTCCCTCTACTCATAACATGTACCTTAGGTATTATCATGATGTATAGTGCGAGTTCCATTGTCGCTGTCCAGCATTACGGTTATAACAGTAGACACTTTATTGATTCTCAATTAACAAAGCTAATTTTAGGAACAATAGGGTTAATAGTTTGTGCCATACTCCCATATGAAATATGGAAAAAACGAATAGTCTCTATTTGTATTATGGTTGGGGGGATTTTTTTATTAATTATGGTTTTATGGAAAGGAAAAGTGGTAAATAATGCTCAATCATGGATCTTTGGAATACAGCCAGCTGAATTTCTTAAATTAGGAACAATACTCGTAACAGCCCGTTTTTTTGCATTACGACAAGAACAAGCTAAAAATAGCTGGAGTGGTAGTGGAAAACTTTTATTGTTTTTAGCTACAATTTTTTTTCTTATCTTTAAACAACCAAATTTAGGATCAGCACTTTTAATAATAGGTATAGGTTTTAGCATATTTTTTTGCTCAGGAATAAATATAAATCTACTAATCAAAAGAACTACCATCGGTTCTATTTTGGGATTACCTATTTCATATTTTTTAATTCAATATAGTTTGTCAGAAGTTCAAAAGACACGTATTACTACGATTTTCAATCCCTTTGTTGATGCACAAGGAAATGGATACCAGCTTGTAAATTCTTTTATTGCCATTGGCTCTGGAGGAATTATTGGTCGTGGATTTGGAAATAGCATACAAAAAACAGGTTATCTTCCAGAACCACATACTGATTTTATAATGGCAATAGTTTCTGAAGAACTAGGATTTATTGGTGTATTTATTCTATTGGCTGGTGTTTTGACTATAGTACTTCGCTCTTTAAAAATAGCACAATTATGTGTAGATCCATTCGGCAGTTTTATAGCAATTGGTATAGGGTGTATGATTGGTATGCAATCCGTTGTAAATTTAGGTGGTATTACAGGACTATTTCCTCTTACGGGTACTCCATTTCCGTTTATAAGTTTTGGTGGAAGTTCCTTAATGGTCAATTTAATAGCAATAGGAATATTGCTTAATATTTCAATTTTCAATAAAATTAAGTTTGATAATTAGAATATTTAGTTTTAAAATTATAAAATTCCACCCTATTAATTAATCTATATTCAAAGAATTTCTAATTAATTTTTTACTGTATGAATGCTAATATTTATATTTATTTCAATACCTAAAAAGGCAAGCATAAATTTATGCTTGCCTTCCGTTCTCAAAATTGATTACACCTAAAACAACGTGGGATAAAGCAAATTTAAATACTGACTTCTACCCTCTATTTTTTACTTTTCTAAAACAATTTCTGCTATTTCATTAGCATATTTTTTAGAATCAAATCCATCATAGTTACTTAGGACTATAACAGACAAATATTCTTGTGGAAACCGCATGAAGTGTGAACGATAACCCGCCCAACTTCCTGAATGTTCCAAGTACCGACAGTTAAAACCTTCAGCAAGCCTTAGTCCAAAAGCATAATCTTCATTGTCAATAATCGTCTGCCCAGTTGGGGAAATTTTTGGACCTATTTCGCTCATTCTTTTAACAAGTTCTTTTCCACCAACGGTACCTGTAGTTAAATTTTCTCCCCACTTTATCAGGTCTTCAACTGTTGCATGAACTGCCCCATCCCCTGTATGTTCCCAAGGACTTTCATAGACCATATATGCTCCTTGTTCATTCTTTGAATACCCTCTAGCAATTGATATAGTAGTTGGGTAGCAATCCACAATTGTTGTGTCTTTCATATGTAAAGGATCAAAAATACGATCCTTTGTAAACTGACGTAGAGACTTGCCGCTTACCTTCTCTACCACTTGTGATAATAAAAAATATCCTGTATTGCTATACTCAAATTTTGTACCAGCTGCGAACCTTGTAATTTGATGACCATTAAGGTGGTTTAGCGATTCTTCCACAGTTAATGTATCAGTAAATTTAATAGTTGCTGTTTCAGCCAATTCCATATAATCAACTAGTCCACCAGTATGATGAATTAGATGTCTTAATGTTACATGTTCAGCATATGTTCCAATAAAAGGGATGAACCTCACAATTGAATCATCTAAACTCAATCTTCTCTCTTGTTCTAAGAGTAATATAGAAAATGCTGTGAATTGTTTAGAAACTGAGGCAATGTTAAAAATATTCTTTGTGGTTATAGGTAAATTTCCCTCTATAGAAGCTAATCCAACCGCACCTTTATAAGTTACCCCGCTATCAAAACTAGCAATATATGCACAGCCAGGAGCTTTTGGTGAAAACTTGTTAAATAATTGTTTAATCAATGTATGTGTCTTTTCATTATATGAATTAACCATCTCAATCTCGTACCCCTTCCATTAAATAATTAAAAATAGATTACCCTATTATCTTTCTCATATTGAATCCAATTAACCTTCGTATCGAATGTTTGATATAGGGAATATCTCAAATTACTCCCACTTTAGTTTCCAGAGAAACTAAAGTGGGGTATAATTATATCTGTACAATAGATATCGTTTACAAATCCATTGTGCAAAATCTTGTCTTAGCTCTTAATTACGTAAAAAAATGGAAGGCATGACATGGAAATTTATTATGATGTAGCGGTAGTTGGCGGTGGTCCGGTTGGACTTATGACAGCATGTGAATTAGCTATTCAAGATGTAAAAGTTGTGGTTTTAGTGAGAAGATTAAATCGGATAAGAAATTCTAGAGCACTCATACTTCATCCCCGCTCCTTAGAATTAATGGCTATGAGAGGTATTGAAAATCGCTTTTTATCCAGAGGGAAGAAATTAGATACAAGCCATTTTGCTGCCCTAGATACAAGATTAAACTTTAAAAATTTAGATACCGATTTTCCATATACGCTTTTTATTCCCTAATCTATTATAGAAGAAATATTAGAAGAGCGTGCGTTAGAATTAGGTGTAGACATTAAACATGGTCATACTTTAAAAGATTTAAAACAGTATGAAACATTCGTACAATTAGAAATAGAACAAGGAAAAACAATATATATAATAGAAGTTCCATATGTAGTAAGCGCTGATGGCGCAAGAATATATTAATAAATATTTATATATAAACATAAGGATTCATATATTATATTAATTAAAAACTTATATTTAAAAGACATTTACTTACTCTAATTCATAAGTAAATGTCTTTTGATTAAAAAATAGTTATTTCTATTAATAACTCCGAGTGGGAAATCCAACAATATAATTAACTATTTAAATTTAACTGTTAACCAGACTTAAAAATTGCCCTATTTTAATAGCAATTTTTTATTTTTCTTACATTATATTTGATTGCTCTTTGTCTTGCTTCTCGATAGTAAATTTTGAAACTAATTCTGACAATGCTTCTACTTTTTCTTTTATTTTGTTCGATTGATTCGATATCTCCTCGATTGATGCTGCTTGTGATTGGATAGACTGTACAGTTTGAGTTGTTTCCTTAGCTACTTGCGTGGCAGTTTCAGAAACACTAGACATAGAGGCATTGACTTCTTCTGTACCCGCAGATATTTCTTCTGTCGCTGCAGATACTTCTTGAATTTGACTAGTGATTTTATTAATATCCGACATAATAGATGAGAATGCTTGATCTGCTTTATTAGCTGTTTCTTTTCCTTCTGAAGCTTTTTGTTGGCCTTTTTGCATTGCAGCAACTGTATCTTTGGTATCTTGTTGAATGGCTTGTATTAAATGATTGATTTCATATGCAGATGTTTTAGACTGCTCAGCTAAATTTCCTACTTCCGTAGCCACTACTGCAAATCCTTTTCCGTTTTCTCCAGCACGTGCAGCTTCAATTGAGGCGTTCAAGGCAAGAAGATTTGTTTGTTCTGCAATATTAGTGATTGCATCCAGAGCTTTATCAATTTGCTGCGTACGTGTAACAAGTCTCTCTATTACTTTGGATGTTTCTTCAACAACCTCATGAATACTATTCATTTGAAGTATAGATTGTTTTATTACTTCACTACCAGAATTGACTTGTTCTGTTGTTGTGACAGCCACTTCTGTAACCGTTGCTGAAGATTCAGCTACTGTTTGAACGCCAGTCGCCATTTCTTCCATTGATGAGGAACTTTCTTGAATACTAGTAACTTGTCCTTCTATTTTTTTATCGACCTCAGATATAGTTTGGACAACCTCTCTTGATATATGAGATGCTCGTTTAGTATCTTGCAACATCCCATTGGTAGAAGAAATAACCTCTTGTGTTGTGTTTTTTACTTCTCCAATTAATTGTTGCAAGTTATCCAGCATACTATTAAAAGACTTCACAATGCTCCCCAATTCATTATTTGATTTATAAGAAGTACGTATCGTTAAGTCACCTTCAGATACTCGCTCCATATCCCTTTGTAATAATACAATTGGTTGTTTAATCGCACTTTTAATGATATAGCCAATAAAAATAACGATTGCGATTGCTATAATGGAGATACTAACAAACAGCATCATGGTATTTGTTGCACTGTCAGTATTATTTTTTTGTAATTGATCTGCATTATTATTATTAAATTGGATAAGTTCACGAATTGACTGAATTGACTTTTTCATATTGGGATCAACCTCTTTTAGGTAATAAGCATATGCTTCTTCATTATTAGATTGTCCCAAATCTTGCACTTTTTTCAGTTGTGTTCTTAAGTCTTTAAATATTGTATAAAATGTGTTATACAATTCCTTTTCTCTATTAGAACTAACTCTTGTCTCAAACTTCTTTAATAACTGATCAGTTTCTGTACGAGCTACATCTATTTCTGTTAAAAGTTCTTTTATTCGTTTTTCATCTTTTGATAGGATTGTTTCTTTTACATTCATATTGATAAGATAAAAATTAGACTCTATAGCTCCTATCCACTGAATTGGTAATAAACTATCTTCATACATAGTAGTAGAAGCATGTTCCCCTTTTTTAAGGCCCCAAAATCCTAGTATAGATAATATTATACAAGAGACACTTGCTATAACTACCATTACGTTTAGTGTTGTTCCAATTTTACTGTTTTTTAAAAACGACAATTAAATCCGCTTCATTGTTATATATTGATTAAATAATTAGATGTATAAAAATAAAATACACTTAATTACTTGTATACATTGAAAATACTATAATTTAACTTAAATAATAAATATAAATGGTTAAAAGAGCGTGTTGTTATATATTTAGGTCAACGCGCTCTTACATATATTTAAACCCTATATCATTTTCTTATTCTATTCATTTAACTCATAAAGCCTTTTTATATTTGGTTATCATGCCAGAAGTTTATTGAAAAATGATTATTCTCATCATAAGCTTCAAATTCATAACCTTTTTCTTTTAATCCCTTTATAATTGCTGGAACTGCCGAGACAGATTGTGGATGAATATCATGCATTAAAATAATTTCTTTTGAAGACGTCGCACCTGCTAAGACATTTTGAACAATTTTTGCGGCTGCTACATCAACGGGTAATTTATTGTATTTCCAATCTAAAGAATCAATTGTCCAATCCCATACTTTTAAATTATTTCCGACCACTTCATTTCGAAGTGATTCATTTAACCCGGGCATTGATCCATATGGTGGGCGTGTTAATTTCGGTGAGTTTCCAATAATATTTCTAATTAAAGATTGATCCTCTTTCATTTCCTTAACATATTGCTGATTGGTGTATAGCTTTTTAAAATCATGTGTCATACTATGCATGCCCACATAATGGTTCTCTACATGCTCTCGTTTCACTAAATCTGGGAGCCTTTTCACATTGTCGCCAATTAAAAAGAATGTTGCTTTCACATTATTTCTTTTTAATATATCTAATAGGTTAGCTGTATATTTTCCTGGTCCATCATCAAATGTTAAATATGCAACTTTTCTTTCTTTACCATCAAAACGAGTAGGTATCAATTTTTTCAATTCATTTTTAGGTAGACTGCTCACTTGTTGAACACTGTTTACTTCTTCTGCATTTACCAGCTTAGGATTTGTAATAGATTGAAACATGTAATACCCTATTGCTACTAATGTAATAGCCAACAATACACTTATAATTCTTTTTTTCTTAAGTTTAATTTTCATATTATAATCTTCTTTCTATCCTATTATTTCACTTTATGTTGTTTAGTTATATTATCCTATTAGCTTATAAAGTTCTTTAACTTAACCAATCTCAATTTTGGACTAATCATTTTAATAATCTATACAAGTAAAAATTAGTACCCTGCACTAGAGTTCATGGCATTTCCTATAATAGTTAGAACTACCGGAAATAATACTGGTCCTAAGGTAAGGAAAATGTTTAAAAGTATAATAAAATTATAAAGCAAGCTATAATTTTTACTATTACGGTTTTCGAATACTAGGATGACTAATGTTATTATAGTAATTAAATGTAGTAATAAAATTATCAACCAATAATACATCATTATAGTAAGATTCCACTTTCCTAATAGTTGATATGTTACCCCTATTATTATCCCTAATATAGTAGCATTAAAGGAAATAAACAAAGTTCTTTTTAGTATTTTAGGAAATGTTTTGTGATCCACAGTTTTATTATATAAACCTATTAAAATGCCCAAAGATAGATATGCCAGTAATAGCCCTACCCAATTCCAGATCCAATCTCGATTCCCCATTAAATTGAACAAAAGCGAAATGACCCCTCCTACCGCAAGAATCAAGGAGATCATAATGTTAGTTAAAGCTGATTTCATAATGTTTTCACTTCCTAAAAAATTTTATAATATTGCATTCGTTTTTTACTCTTAACTTGTCCTTTACTTATTAAACTTTTTTTAATTAACTGAGACCCTGTTTTGATAGTGTTCTTCCATTACTTCTTTTGGAACCATACTCCCTCCTGTTCCCCATACAATATGTGTACTTTGAGTCAAAATTTGTTTTAAATCATTTATTGTATATAATCTTTTTCTACTTATTGGTCCAATCACTGCTGCTAATGCTGGTGGTTCTAACTTGAGATCCTCTTTACCTATTACTTTTCTTAATAATTTATATAAATGTTGTATATGCACCACTTAAAAATAGTCCCGTTGTTTTACCTACAAATTTAGATGCTCTTCCCAGTGCCAGGCCATTAGCTATTGTATAATTGTTAATCCCAAAATCTTATACAGAAATTCCATCATATAATCAGGTCATCATACTTAAAAGTTCACATGGTGCATAAGTATCAATCATTTCTCGTCTTATTTACTATTCTCACAACTATGCAGGTGCTTGAAAATTAATCATACTTTATTATAATTAAGTATATATTAACAATATGTTTAGTATAAGTGAATAAAATTAATTTTAATTTTATTCACTTATTTAAAGGGGATTACGTATATGAACAATATTAATATTGGTGAAAAAATTATGGTATTTAGAAAAAGTGCCGGATTAACTAGTAAACGGTTAGCTGAATTATCCGATATAACACCTTCCATGTTAAGTCAGATTGAGAAAGGAATCACGAATCCATCCTTACAAACACTAAAACTAATTTCTATAGCATTAAATATTCCTTTATTTAATTTTTTCTTAGAAGATACCAATACAGAAGAATTAGTTGTAAGAGCTAATCAAAGAAAAAAAATAACTTTCCCTGAAAGCGGCAATGTTTCGTATGAGTTATTATCACCTAATTTAGATGGATCACTGGAATTAGCTTTAATGAATCTGTTACCTCAAACCGCTTCTTCTATGGAGCCTATGGCACATAAAGGTGAAGAAATAGCATTTGTTATGGAAGGACAAGTAAAACTATATCTAAATGATGAGGTTTTACTTCTTAATCCAGGTGATAGTGTTAAAATCCCACCATACGCAAAACATAAATGGGAAAACACTTCTTTACACAAAGTCACTGTTATATTTGGAGTAACCCCACCATCTTTTTAATTTCAAGTAATAGCACATAAAAGTTAGAGAAAATAATTCTCTAACTTTTTTGTATACATAACTATATTTAAAAAAGTAAAAAACTTGTCTTATAATTATATGTCATTTAATTATAAACGATTATGAGTAGTGAAAGAGACCTTTCTAATTACATACTTAATTTACTTTTTAATGTCCAGTATTTTTCTCCAGTAGCTTCAAAAGAGAATTCTACCCATCCATTTGGATCTTCACGATATATAAAGATGTTTGTTCCAGGAGTTACTGTACCGACTTTATTTTCCTCGACTGCAACATCTGATTTACTTTTAATTTTTAAATGAAAAGGATAAGGTACTTGGTAATAAGCAGTTGAAGATACCACATTTGCTGTTTTCGCATCTGCATACATGTTATACGGAATGTTATTAGATAACGCTTCAACATCTAATGTTTCAGGACTTTTGGGTAATTTTTTTGCAGATTTATAGTCTTCCACACGGAACGGTTTAATACGTTCCATAATATTTGCGATTTTTCCAGCCCAGCCTTTGTCTGAAGCATATTTTACGTTCATACCAGCTAATGTTGGTCCATTATAATGCATGCCATCTTCTTCTAAATATCTTTCTCGTACATAATTGGCATTATAAGCAATACTGTCACCGTAGGTTGGTAAATATTTTGCATATTTAAACGGATCCTTATCATACGCGCGTAACCCAAATAAATTGTGTTTTTGATATGCGATTTCTGATTTTCCATATCCAGACTCTAAAATTGCATGTGCTGCTAAATACTGTGCATTGACACCGTATTGATTTTGCGCATTAATAAAATCTTGCCCATGGCCAACTAACGGACTATCTGAATGGTATTTTGCAATAAAACTATCAATCTCTTGGGCTGTAATTTTTGAAGCCACTGTTAAATTTAAATCTTCATATGACGTAGCAGTAATAATCTCTTTTTCTTCTAAAACATTCTTTGGAGTTAGTTGCATCATATCAGTTTTAGCAGTAAGTTGAGCGGCTTCGGCGCGTGTTATGAATCTATTTGGTTGCCAACCATTATCAGTACCAACGGAAATTTTTAAATCAATTAAAATATTGGCGAATCTTTCTCCCCAGTGTCCTTTTAAATCTTCAAATTTACTTTGGCCATTATCATGTGCTGGACTTTTTAGTTTATAAGCATTTACTAGCATGGTCGCCATAGCAGCACGTGTAACTTTTCCGGATGGATTGAAGATTCCATTCCCTTCACCTTTAACAATACCAGCTTTTTCAGCTGCAGCAATATAGGGAGTAGCCCAATGGTTTTGGGAATCTGTAAAGGATGGTTTTGCATCGAAGTCAATTTGTATACCTAATACTTTTGTCATAATTTTCGTGGCGGAAGCTCTGTCTAATGAATCATGTGAACCAAAATTTCCATCTGGATAACCAATTAAAACTTGTTTATCCACTAAGTAATTAACGGATTGCTCTGCCCACTTTGGAACATCAGGGAATTTCTTGGTATCTGCAAATATATTAGATGAGTAGGATAGTAGACTTCCTGCAATAATTCCTGTAGCAATTAACTTGGATTTCATAAAATATTCTCCTTCTAAATCTTAATTTCTGGCCATTTTCATGCAATTAATTTATAACATTCCTTTATTAAGAAATAATAATAAAAAATTGCAATGAATGTTGGTAAGCTTATTGAATAATTAACTATATTGTTAATGGACAATATATATACTCTGTTGGATAAATAAAGGTTCTTTATCCAACAGAGTATATAGAGAAAAGGTTTTCTATCAATATGTATCTTTTAAAAATTTTTAAGCATAACATACATTTGGTTCAACGATTTTAGTTACCTGTATATAAGTGTTAATGAACAAATATAAGTTTATATTCAACTTTTTTAATTAAATTCAAGTTAGTTTTTGTATACTTGTTAAACTAGTAAACAAACTTGAAAATCAATCTCAATTAATATTGATTAATTATAGTTAAGTATACATTAATACGTCAACACCTTATTAATTTTTAGTGAATAAAATTAATTTATATTAATTTTTTGTGTAAATATAAAACATTTTTGTTAAAATTATTCATTGACACTTATGTATATAAGTAACTATAATCGTTACACCAAATTGAATAGATGTCAGCATCATCACAAACATATAAATATAAAAATAAAAAATCTCAATTTGGTAATACAATAGATTGGTAGAGGTGTATATTTTTATGAAGCGCAAATTAATCACAACAGGTCTTCTTGCGGGGGCTATATTATCCTATTCTTCTAGTATTTTTGCGGATACTCAAAAGTTTTCTGATGTTCCAAAGTGGGCAGAGCAATCTGTTAATTATTTATTAGAAAAACAAGCTATATCAGGTTTACCAGATGGTACCTTTGGCTCAAACGCTATGTTAGATCGAGCTTCCGCCGCAACAATTATAACAAAAGCCTTAGGGATAAAAATTGATACAAAAGCCAAACCTTCTTTTACAGATACCCAAGACCACTGGGCTACTCCCTATATTGCTGCAGCTGAAAAAGCTGGTATTGTTAAAGGCGAAGGAAATGGAATCTTCAATCCATCCGGAAAAGTTACACGTGCTGCTATGGCGACCATGCTAGTAAATGCTTATAAACTGCAAAGTACAGCACATGATAATGGCCAAAGTAAATTTGAGGATTTAAAAGGACATTGGGGAGAAAAATATGCCAATATTTTAATTGACTTAAAAATTTCCGCGGGTACTGATAATGGTTGGCAACCAAATAGAGTGATAACACGTGTTGAAGCTGTTCAACTTACTGCTAAAACTGATATGCTTTCTAAAGAAATAAAAGGTGTATTGAGAGAAAAAGTCAGCAGTAAAGATATGGATGCCAATAGTAAAGAGGTTGAGTTAATTTCAATAGAAAATAGATCTTTAACTACTGAGACAGCTGTTTCAACACAAAATAATAAAGAACAAACTCTACTAAATCAACACAAAAAACGTTCTGGTAAAGTAACTGCTAAAACAGAAAAGTCTTTAATTATTTCCGATGGAGATTCAAGTTTAGATGCTATGGTTACTTCCCCTGAAATCCTTAAAGATATTCAAATTGGAGATACCGTTACTATTTATGCACCTATTTTTATAGATGGTCTTGTATTTGGTCAACCCGATACAGCTAAATATGCAATTGTTCAAAAAGAAAATGAAGACAACGTGCTAAAAAAACAATATAAAATGAACACTGGAAATGTAATCAATAAATCAAATGACGCTATTGAAATTTCTAATGAAGATTCGACTGTTAGTGCTATCGTTTCATCTGAAATCTTACAAGATATAAATATTGGAGATACTATTACTATTTATGGGGCATCTTTTATAAGTAATATGGCAACTGGTGAATTATCCGCTAAAGCTCCTATCATTGAAAAGTTGGCCAGTAAGACAGTTACTCCTAATACAAGTATGGATAAATCGAATTCTATATTAGAAGTCAATAAAAAAGAACAAAATGCTTTAAATCAGCACAAAAAGCGTTCAGGAAAAGTAACTGCTAAAACAGAAAAGTCTTTAATCATTTCCAATGGAAATTCAAGTTTAAGTGCTATGGTTACTTCCCCCGAAATCCTTAAAGATATTCAAATTGGAGATACCGTTACTATTTATGCACCTATTTTTATAGATGGTCTTGTATTTGGTCAACCCGATACAGCTAAATATGCAATTGTTCAAAAAGAAAATGAAGACAACGTGCTAAAAAAACAATATAAAATGAACACTGGAAATGTAATCAATAAATCAAATGACGCTATTGAAATTTCTAATGAAGATTCGACTGTTAGTGCTATCGTTTCATCTGAAATCTTACAAGATATAAATATTGGAGATACTATTACTATTTATGGGGCATCTTTTATAAGTAATATGGCAACTGGTGAATTATCCGCTAAAGCTCCTATCATTGAAAAGTTGGCCAGTAAGACAGTTACTCCTAATACAAGTATGGATAAATCGAATTCTATATTAGAAGTCAATAAAAAAGAACAAAATGCTTTAAATCAGCACAAAAAGCGTTCAGGAAAAGTAACTGCTAAAACAGAAAAGTCTTTAATCATTTCCAATGGAAATTCAAGTTTAAGTGCTATGGTTACTTCCCCCGAAATCCTTAAAGATATTCAAATTGGAGATACCGTTACTATTTATGCACCTATTTTTATAGATGGTCTTGTATTTGGTCAACCCGATACAGCTAAATATGCAATTGTTCAAAAAGAAAATGAAGACAACGTGCTAAAAAAACAATATAAAATGAACACTGGAAATGTAATCAATAAATCAAATGACGCTATTGAAATTTCTAGTGGAGATTCGACTGTTAGTGCTATCGTTTCTCCTGAAGTCGTACAAGATATAAATATTGGAGATACCGTTACTATTTATGGGGCATATTTTATGAATAATATGGCAACTGGTGAATTATCTGCTAAAGCTCCTATCATCGAAAAGGTGGTAAAATAAGCAATAAGTTTCCAATGGGAAAATCCCCATACCAAATAAGTATATAGATGCTATTTCTCTAATATCTATGGTTGTGTTAGTTATTTAAAATTGATATGAATTTGCTTTGTCTAAAGCTAAAAACAAGAGGCTTCTTACAATTAAGAAGCTTCTTGTTTTTTGTATAAGTGAATTTGTTTATAATTATTTAAATGAAACATTTTATCCCCTATAAATCTATTTAGAATACTTTCATGGATATTTTATTATAAGCTAAGTAGTTTAAAGTTTCTTGTCCCTAGTTCAAAAAGTTTAGACTTTTATGTCTTTCTACAATTGTTGTACTGTAGAAAGACATGAAAATGGATACTTTTTTATAAAGGAATTGCTTTAGTTACATATATCTACGTGCATCTTTACCATGATTTTCAATAGCAAATCTATTAATTAAAAGAGAACTTTATTTCTGTACAGCTGCGTATAACGATCCTTTCTAAAATAAAAACACATCACCATTTAATAGTGATGTGTTTTTATTAATGATAAGAAGTTATTGTGTTGTAATTCGCTTCTGCTGGTAAATATTAGTTCAAAGCCTTCCCCTTTTAAGTTTTTAGAAGCAGGTTAGTCTATTATTAGGGAGCACTAACAAAACACGCATTTCGTACGCTAATCGAAAAGATACAATTCTTGATAATCTATATATGTTTCATGTGTATAAACGGTTAAATCTCTCCCTTTACGCACAAATGATTTCCCAAATCTTTTGTCTATAACTTCTTGCATTTCTAACCCTTTGCTACTTCCCTTTGGTCCAAAACGTAAAATTAGACATTGACGATTTGCACATAACTTACCAAATCCAGCTCGCCTATTTTTTCGTTTATATGCAATTCCTCTCTTGGTTTGTGGTGGTTCAAAAACATCTTGGAAGGTATTCCATATATATGAGTCAATTCCTTGTGCAATCTCCCTTGATAATAAGGGTAATTTCATAAAATGGTGTTGATGTGTTATGCCACCTATTCCGTTTATATCACAAAACTCATCAAACTGTTTAATCAGAAAATATGTTTTAGAATCTGGGTTATATTGTTTAATAACATCATTAAAATACTTACATTTAAACTTACTTATGATATTGCAAAGGTTTTAGAAGCGCCTATCGAGACTCTATTTTGGTTTGAGGAATAGAATAATTCTAGTAAAAGTAAGTCAATTTTTGTAATTGATATGTTCATGAGTTTTGATCAATCTTTTTTATAAAATCTACAATCAGACTTTAAACATGGGAACCCGTTTTGATTAATTTTTCCAAAATAGATTCTTTTTAATGTTAATTCAATAAGGATTTTCAAAGCATTTAGGGGTCACGCCACATCACCATCAAGCTAAGAAAAGCAAATACCCCAAAATACAAAAAACGCACTAAATACCAATAAATAACTGTTGTAGTGATATGATTTTTCGTTTTTTGATCATGGGACAGCAGTCTAATATGCTTGAATTATAATCATTGCAAGCAGCTAAAAAAGTCATTACTGGAATAGAAGTTAAGCATATAATTAAAAAAGGACAAACTCTCCAAGATGAGGAGTTTGTCCAAAACCATAATCTATTTGATTTAACAATGTAAAATTCAATTCCGCTAGGAATCTTTCTTTTTTCATATCCTACGATTTTTGCATGATAACCAACAATAGTGAATTAGAATAATGACTTAATACTTGCTAGTACAGTAAGGATACCTATAATAATGACAAATACATTGCTCATCTTCCCTCTATATTTAGCTAGTACAGGCACTTTACGAATTGCATACATTGGTAATAGACATAAGATAGCAGCAACTAACGGACCGCTAAGAGCATCAATGATTCCAAGAATACTTGGATTTGTATAAGCAACATACCAGCATGTTAATATGACAAAAGTAAGAATCATTGTCTTAACTGTTTTCTCTCCTATATCTTTCCCACGTTTTTTACCGGACTTGATAATCATGTCACGCATTACCTCATACGCTCCTATATAATGGCCAAGGAAAGACTTTGTAATTGCCACAAATGCAATGATCGGAGCCGCAATAGTGATTACTGGTGAATTAAGCTCATTCGCAAGATATGATAGGATTGACAAGTTCTGTTCTTTTGCCACCTTAAGATCATCTGGAGTTAAACTTAAAGTACTGCTCCACACAAAGAACATAACAACAACGAATGTCATGATATAACAAACTTTTTGTATTTGAGCACACTTGGCATCAGTAGCATCTATTCCATACGTAGCTCTCTGTTTCATAACAAATGACGAAATCATAGGAGAATGATTAAACGAGAATACTATAATTGGTAGTATCATCCAAATCATTCCGAAATATCCTGTTCCAGTTGAAGCAGTAGAAACACTTGAAAAACTTAGCATTGAAGTATTCCATTGTGGAATTAAAGATATTGCAATAAAAAGTAGAGAAGCAATGAAAGGATATACTAACATACTCATTATCTTTACAGTAATATCTTGACCAAAATTCAGTATAGTGATAAGACCGAGTACTAATACAAGTGATAAAATGGCCCTTGGAGGCTCTGGCATGTGTAATTGATGCACAATAAAACTACTTGCAGTATTTGTAAGTGCAACCGAATACATCAGCACGATCGTATAAATTGAGACGAAATATACGATGTTAAAAATGATACTTGCTTTATTACCGAAATACTCTCTTATTGTTCCTGTAATCCCCTCGTCGGCAGAATTCGAAGCGTATATCATTTTAGCAAGCGCCCTATGTGAGTAATACATAACAGGATATGCAAGTATGGTAATTATCAGCAATGATAATAAACCACCTGAACCTGCATTAATAGGTAAGAAGAGTACTCCTGCTCCAATTGCTGTTCCAAATAGACTCAATGCCCAGGTAGTATCCTGTTTATGCCACTTTTTAGGGTCTAGATATTTCTCATTTTTTACTGCAGTATTATCAACTTGAAATTCTATGTTTTTTGCAGTATTCCCATTCATATAATAATTCCTCCTAGTGTCCTATTCTTACTTCTCTATTTAAGGCATCGGAATATAGACAGTTCTTGAAAAATGAATTGTTTATAAAGTGCGCCACATCGTATATCCTTCTTTTAAGTTGATCAAAATTAAAAAATTTACGAAGCATCAACCTGACGATTTTATTACCACTTATAAAATGTTTCAATTATATAGCAGGATATATTATTGATAATTCCCCCAATATCCAGAAATCCTTAAGCGAACAATAGAGAATAGATTGTTAACTATTTCACAATATAGACGTTAACTGTTCATTGATTTGATTGTTTCTCCCCAAATATTTTATTTTTAATGGCAATCCCTGTAGGTGTAGCTGCAATTCCACCTAAACCTGTCTCTCTTAATTCGCGAGGCATCTGTCTTCCAACTCTATACATCGCTTCAATAACTTCGTCAGCATTGATGATATTGTTTACACCGGCTAATGCGATGTCCGCTGCCGCTAAAGCATTTGCCGTCCCAATGGCGTTTCTCTTTACACAAGGAATTTCTACCAAACCAGCGACTGGATCACAAACTAAACCGAGTAAATTTTGTAATGCAATTGAAAAAGCTTCAGAAGATTGCTGTGGTGTTCCACCCGCAGCTTCTACTGCAGCTGCAGCCGCCATCGCTGAGGCACTTCCTATTTCAGCTTGACATCCTCCGTACGCTCCTGATATACAAGCATTATTTGCGACTACCGTTCCAAATAACGCTGAAGTGAATAGAAAATGAATCATATCTTCATGACTTAAATCTAACGTATCTTTAATACTAAATAGAACTCCCGGAATCGTTCCACTCGCACCTGCTGTTGGAGTTGCACAAATAGCTCCTAATGCAGCATTTACTTCATTAACACCGATAGCACTTTGGATGCCTAACACCATCAAATCTCCAGAAAGAGTTTTCCTATTTTCTCGATATTTTTTAATTTTAACTGCATCCCCTCCAGTTAAACCAGTTGGAGAAAATACCCCGTCGCCCTCAATACTTTTATTTATAGCATTTTTCATAGTCGCTAAATTTCGTTCCATTTTATTCCAAGCTTCTTCATAAGTAGATTTAGTTTGTTTTATTTCCTGTTCAATTGCTAATTCATAAATTAGCTTTTGGCTTTTATTAGCTGCATCCACAATTCCTTTTATGGACATATACATATTTTTTCACTCCTTAATGTAACTAAAGAATAATGAGATTAGCTATATTGCTTAAATTTCTTAACTCCTCCTGGATATTACCAGGCAATATTGAATCTAATGCGAATGCAAATAAAAATTTTCTATTTTCTTCTAATCTATGAAAATTATTAATTTCCACATCATATTGTTTAAAAATCCTGCGTAAAACAAATTCAAAGTCAGTTCTTTCGGAAAGTGCAATAATAACTGGCAATGGCCCCTGCAGATCCAAACTAAATCCGTCAATTTCAACATGTTTGATTTCAATTAATCCACCGCCAACAGAAATACCCATTGTTCTAATACTTCGACTTCCATCCTCTAAATATATATCTGCCGTATTTGGATGATTAGCAGGACTATCACCCGCTTTTTCAATAAAGGTAATGTCGATTCCTTTAGATTCTGCTATTTTAATTGCATCTGGCACTTTGCTGTCATTGGCTGCAAATCCTAATACCCCAGCAATAATCGCAAAATCAGTTCCATGTCCTTTATGTGTTTCAGCAAATGACTCATAATACCTTACCACGACTTTTTTTGGAAGACCTTGAAATAATTTATTGGCAACTTTTCCAATAGCCAAAGCCCCTGCAGTATGTGAGCTCGAAGGCCCTATCATTACCGGCCCAATTACATCAAAACAACTTTTGTATTTAACAACCTTTTTTTCTTCAATAGATGCTACATTTATGTTCATATAAGCACCTCCATAATTTATGATTTTAATTACAGTTGAAACTAAGTTATTAGAATAATTAATTCAAAATAAAACCTCGTTGTTAGCGCTTTCTTTTGATGTTAAATAAATTTCCTTTCTGATTACACATCCTTTGTAGAGTAATCATATCAGTATGTCCAATTTAAGAAAGTTACTTGTAAGGTCTTTAGAATTTTCGCACCAAAACTAGATTTGATATTTTATCTAGAGGTAACGAACTATCTCTCGACGCCCTCATTATAACTTGTATATTTATGAGTTTAATGATTTTTTATTTTTAGAAAGATTGAATAAACAGAATCTTGAATGGATAATAAATTACACTTAGCATGTAGCAATTATGTCTTTTGTTTGAAGCTGTATTAGTTAATAGAAAAGCAAAAATAACACAGAGTTCCTTACATTAACACATTGATTATATTGGAAAATCATTATAAAGATACTTGTATTGTCCTTTGTTTGAACATCTTATTTTGGACGTGAAAGCTGTTACATTAAATGATTCATGTAGATGGAAAGGAATACATGAATCAAACATAAAACATTTCACGTATATTAATTATAAATTACGCATCAATATTTATTATCAGAAAAGAGGAACTTCTTTTGTGGATCTTAAGATAAAGTAATACTTTATCAGTATTCATTACTTTAAATTTAATTTATTCTTCTTATAACTGTACAGCATTGTGACGATTTTGGTGCAAATAAAAGATAAGTTCCAAATAACACTAGGGATCCCTAATGGACTCAGTTTTATATTGTTTTCATTTAAAAAATCCTCTTCAAAAAGCAAATAAAAAAGAGCAATTCCAGCCCTTGTTTATTTATAAATCCCCTATATAATATTCGGTATATCCCTCATAATAGTAACTAATATCAATGCCTCTCATGAATACTTCACGGCTATTAATTTTATCTACTAGTGCATTTTGGAGTAAATGCTTAATTTCAATATCTTTAATTGGGCTGCGTTCCATTGCCAGTAAATAATCTTCTTTACCAATTCCATTCCAGTCAACCACCTGTTTAATTTCATTCTTAAAGATTAAATCTAACCATATTCTAGTCGCCCTACCATTTCCTTCTCTAAAAGGGTGGGCAATATTCATTTCAACATACTTCTCAACGATTTCATCAAAGGTTGTTTGTGGCATAGTGTTTATATGTTCTAGTGAATGACTTAGATACATAACAGAAGCAAATCGAAAATTCCCCTTCGCTAGGTTAACCTTTCGAACCTTTCCAGCAAAGAAATAAATATACTCAAATAGATAATTATGAATGTCGGAAAGACCCTTAAATGTGCCAACTTCTATGTTGTTTATTTCTCCTGAATCATATAAATCTTTGGATTTTATTTTTGATAGTCGTTCTTCCACCCGATTCAATTCCAACTGATTTTTGATACCTAATTCATTTTCTAGCACGATCATTCTCCTCTATTTCTGCCACTAATTCTTTTAACATATCTAAATCTTCTTGTGTGGCTAAATTCTTGATGAAACTTCTAGCCAATTATGTTCTTGTTGTGGATATCAAAATAAAAACGTTAAAAATCTAAACCTATGTGAATGGGACTGTCCTTCTTGTCATACACACCATGATAGGGATATTAACGCAAGTATCAATCTAAAGAATGAAGCGATAAGGCTTATAACCGCAAGGACTGCGGGGTTAGCCTAATCAATTAGGGTTCGATAGAACTCTTTAATTAGGAATCCCTCACTTCTAAACGAAGTGAAAGTGGGAGTAGTTCAATATTTCACAATATCTATCTACTTAGAATAAGATAATAATCATCTTCAGAACATGTTCTTCTCAAGATGCTCTACACATTTATCGTTAAATATGGATTTTTTTAAAAACATATTTCTCAAAGAACTCATAAACCCTTATAGGTGTTGTAAGCGTTAAGGAGCGCTCTGGTCAAACCCTCCTTAACGCTTACTAAATAACGATTTTACATGTAATGGAACTTCCAAAAATAAAAAATATGAATTCTACTCATAAACATTTACGTATAGCAAATTCTAAATGGTAAGTAAAAATTCTTATTTATATTTTATTTCTTCACTTTGAAATAATCTAATCCTTTGGAATACCATAATATCCCGAAGCACTCTTCTTACCTAATTTGATGATATCTTTAATTAATACCCAGTTAATCTTTTATAATATTAGAAATACTTTCTTCTAACAATTCAAATCCATTACTTAAGCCTTCTATATCAATTGTTAAAGAAGGTAACAACTTAATTACTTCATCATTAGGCCCAGACGTTTCAATAATTAAACCATTTTCAAATGCAACTGAGCAGATCTTTTTAGCTATTCCAAAATTATTACACGCTATTCCTTGCATAAAGCCTCTCCCTCGTACTTCTCCTTGAAGTTGGGGATATTTCAAACAAATCCCATTAAGAAAACTAGTTATTTTTTCACTTTTCCATTTTAAAGCATTAATAAACTCTATATCTTGCCAATAACTCAATGCTTCTGTAGCCGCTAAAAATGCTAGATTATTCCCGCGAAACGTTCCATTATGTTCTCCTGGTTCCCACTTATCATATTCTGGTCTAATTAGTGTAATAGCCATCGGAAGGCCAATACCACTTATAGATTTTGACAAACAAATTATGTCCGGTGTAATGTTCGCAGGCTCAAAGCTAAAAAATGTACCCGTACGTCCGCACCCTGCTTGAATATCATCAACAATCAATAATATATTATACTTTTTACACAGTCTTTCAATTCCCTTTAACCATTGGGAGCTAGCAGTATTTAAACCACCCTCACCTTGAACTGTTTCTAGAATAATTGCAGCAGGTAAATCCACTCCACTTCCACTATCACTTAATACTTTTTCTAAATACGTTAAAGAATTAAAAGAATCTAAATAATTTTCATACGGCATGATAATACTATTATTTAGTGGTACTCCAGCACCCTTTCTCTTAAAATGATTACTCGTTATCGAAAGTGATCCTAAACTCATTCCATGAAAAGCATTAGAAAAACTTATGATATTTGTTCTTCCAGTCACTTTTCGAGCAATTTTCAGTGCACTTTCAACAGAATTTGTACCAGTTGGACCAGGAAACATAATTTTATAGTCTAAATCACGTGGTTCCAAAATAATTTTGTTAAATTGCTTTAAAAAATTCACTTTAGCACTTGTTCCCATATCAAGACTATGAATAATACCATCTTCTAAAAGATACTCTATTAATACCTGTTTCATTTTTTCATCATTATGTCCATAATTAAGAGCCCCAGCACCTGAGAAAAAGTCAATATACTCTTTTCCATCTACATCCCATAATTTATATCCTTTAGACTTAGTAAAGATTGTTGGAAAGCTTCTACTATAACTTCGAACTTGGGATTCCAGTTCATTAAATATATCCATTTTTGAACTAACTACCATATAAGAGCTCCTCCTAATTTTTCGTTTTTACTATGCTCACAAAGAATAACGAAAAGTTATATAATCACTATTGTGAATTTATACTGAATGCGTATCTTTATAACGATGAGCTGCTATCGCTGCTTGGCCAAGAGAGATTCCACCATCATTAGTAGGTACTTGTTTATGCATGTAAACCTCGAATTTACAAGCCTTAAGTGACTTATAGGTTTCTACAAGTAAAAACGTATTTAAAAATACTCCCCCACTAAGAACTAGTTTATTAATCCCTGTTTCTTGACGAATTTGTTTACAGGTTTCAGTAATCATTTGAACCATTGTATAATGAAAACGATAGCTCAATTCACCCTTGGTATACTTATCTTTAAGTATCAAAGATACCAACTCTTTAAACATAGGTTTTATATCGATTTTTCTAATTCCATTCGAAGCAACTATTTCATATGATAATAAAGAATTGGAAGAATCATTGATATCAATCGCTTGCTCCAACTCAATAGCAGCCTGTCCTTCATATTGGATTGTTTCACGGACACCCAATAGTGCTGAAACAGCATCAAAAAGCCTTCCCATACTTGAAGTAAGAGGAGAATTAATTCCTTTTTGAATCATTTTTATAAGTACATCTAGTTCAAAACTATTTCGCTCTGAAATGATCTTTATTGGTAATTCTTTGACTTGTTCACCATATATTTGCGTCAATATTCCTAAAGCGATTCTATACGGTTCTTTAACGGCTTTATCACCGCCTGGTAGCTGAAAGTAATCGATATATGCCGCTCTTTGATAATTAAGAAAATCACCGATTAAAAACTCTCCGCCCCAAATATTCCCATCATCACCATAACCCGTACCATCTAAGATAACTCCTAAAACAGGACCATCTAATTGATTATCAACCATACAAGAAGCCATATGGGCATGATGATGCTGAACCTGTACAACTGGTAAAGCTTTTTGATCAAATGCATATTTTGTACTATAAAAATCAGGATGAAGATCACTTGCTATTACGGAAGGTCTGATTTCAAAGATTTTTTGTAAATGAGCTATAGTATTTTTAAATGATTCATAAATTTTATAGTTTTTTAAATCGCCAATATGATGACTAATAAAAGCTTTTTCACCTTTAGTTAAGCAAATCGTATTCTTTAATTCTGCTCCTAAAGCAAGTACATTAGTTGATCCTTCTTTAAAATCAATTGGGTTTGGTACATATCCTCTAGCGCGACGAATTATGTGTAGTTTTGTTATTTCATCATCTAAATCAATAGCCCTAACAATAGAGTCATCTACTCTAGTGAATATCTCCCTATTGTGTACTAAATAATAATCTGCAATTCCTTTTAGCTGCTCAATTGCATCTACATCTTTATATACAATAGGTTCATCAGAAACATTGGCGCTCGTAGCTATTAATGCAATAAAATTCCCTCTTAATATGAGATGATGAAGTGGGGTATAGGCTAACATTACCCCATAAGTATTATTATTAGGTGCAACATCTAAAGAAATAAACTCATTATCCTTTTTGTTTAATAATACAATTGGCCGTTCTTTAGAAACTAATAAAGCTTCTTCATTTTTTGTTATTTTAGCAAAATTTTTCACATCATCTAATTGAGATGACATTAAAGCAAAAGGTTTTTCATCCCGTTTTTTTCTTTTTCTTAATTCTTTTACAGCTTCATGATTCATTGGATCTACAACTAAGTGATATCCACCTAAACCTTTAATAGCTAGGATTTTCCCCTGTTTCAACAAATCAATGGTTTTTTCTATTGGATTATCAGTGGGGACATTTGTACCATCTGCTGTTCTCAATTGAACTTGTGGTCCACATTTCCAACAAGCATTTGGTTGTGCATGGAATCTCCGATCTAATATGTCTTTGTATTCCTTATCACACTCTTTGCACATAGGAAATTTAGCCATTGTAGTATACGGTCTATCATAAGGAATATCTTTTATTATTGAATATCTAGGTCCACAATTTGTACAATTAATAAATGGATAGCGATACCTTCTATTCGTTGAATCAAATAATTCTTCTAAACATTCATTACATACATAAGTATCAGGAGATATTAAAGTTTGCCTACTACTATGTTTTTTGCTACTCAAAATATCAAAAGAGCTATAACGATTATCGGATTCTTGTTCCTCTACCAATTTAACTTCTTGCACATAAGCCAATTCTGGGGAATTAAATTCTATATCATGAATAAAATGCTTAATATTATTTTGTTCCCCTTCTACTTCTATCAGCACTCCATTTGAATCATTTAACACCCATCCGTTTAGATCATATTTTTTTGCTATTCTATATACAAAAGGTCTAAAACCAACACCTTGCACAATGCCTTTAACTTGATACTTTTTTATAAACATATTTATTACTTTTTTCATGAATTGTCTCCTAACATAATCGAGGTAATTCTGCCCCATATAATAACTCAATGATTTTCAATTCACCTGATTTTGCTTCCATTAGTACTTGTCTATCTTGTGTTTGAGTAATTTTACCAATTACTGCAGCTTCTTTACCATATTTAGTATCTTTCAATACTCTCACGACTTCCTCGCTTACCTCTGGAGACACAAACATACAAACATTACCCTCATTAGCTAGATACATTGGATTAACACCTAACATATCGGCAGCCATAATGGTTTCTGCTAACATAGGAATCTCTTTTTCTTCTATTTTTATTCCGGTATTAATTGTTTCTGAGACTTCATTTAAAACTGTACCTAACCCGCCTCTTGTAATATCTCGCATACAATGTATAGAATCACCAAAATGGTTTTGCAACTCTGATATCATATGATTTAATGGTGCACAATCACTATTTATTCTCTGTTCAAACCCTAATCCTTCTCTTATAGAAAGGATATGTATACTATGGTTTCCTAGTTGTCCTGTTATAATGATATCGTCACCTTCTTGAATAGAGTTTACCGAAAATGGTGATACATCTCCTTCAAAAACTCCTATTCCAGTTGTATTAATAAAGATTTTGTCTACTTCACCTTTTTTAACAACTTTTGTATCTCCGGCAACAATATACACTCCAGCTTCTTTCGCTGTTTCTCTTATAGAATCTAATATTTCTTCCAAATCTTTAATTGGAAAACCTTCTTCTAGTACTAACGCCAATGATAGATAAAGTGGTTTTGCACCACTAACCGCTAAATCATTAACTGTCCCACAAACTGCTACTTTCCCTATATTTCCCTCACCAAAAAAGATAGGATCAATAACAAAAGAGTCCGTTGTCATCGCCAATCTTCTACTACTTACCTCAAGAATGGCACTATCCTCCATTTTTCCAAGATGAACATCTTCTAGTTTTGCAGTAATAATTGAGCTAATTAAATCATGACTCAATAGGCCTCCTGTTCCATGGTCTAAAATTATATTTTCTAAATCTTTAGTTAATTTCATGAATTAAAACTCCTTTTCATTTTTATTTTTATTTTTATTTTTGAAAAATAATATCACTTGCTACATAGAACAAGTGATATTACAACGTATTTACTTACGGAATTGCAACTCCATCAAAAGAAATATCTTCATTTTTAGAAATCGAATTACAGATTTCCTCGATACTCATAATCTTTGCACAATATGAACCTAACCACTTTAAAGCTCGTTCTTTATCTTCAGCCTTCGCTGAAACAACCGCGTCTTCTGGTACGATTACATTATAACCACGGAAAAATCCATCTGCTGCAGTTGTTTGTACACAAATTTGAGTTTGCATACCCGTAATAATAATTGTATCTACTCCTAAATTTTTTAAGATTTCATCAAGATTTGTCTCAAAAAAACCACTATCCTTATTTTTCTCCATAATAATATCTTTTTCATGAAGAAACTCAGGTAAGATTTCTGCACCTTTAGATCCCTTTGTGACTGGTAAAAAATCACCATATCGTTCAGCTTTTGGATCATCTTCTAAGTTAATTAACTGTAGGTGAACAATAGAAACATCATTTTCTCTCATAGTATCTAAGAAAGACACCATTTTAGGCGTAAACTCCTCCACAGCTGCAATTCTATCCTCATTTTTATTAACCAAATCGTACTGTAAGTCATTTGTAAGCACTGCATATTTCATAATAATCCTACCTCCAATTAACTAAGAATTTAATTTTTCTAAAATACAATGTTCATTATTCCACCAATAGTAAGAATATGTCAAATGTTATTTTTTATCTAAATTTTCTAAATAATTTTCAGAAAATTAATACCTAATAGGACTCTATTTCCCATTAGGCATTAATTTTTCGCTTTTTATTTAGAATAATCTCTCATATGGAATTAAAGTTTTTCACTCTCTGTAAAAAATGATTTATGTTCTACTGGAGAAGAAAGCACTATTAAGGTTGTAGGCTTTCCATACTCTATGCACAAATTAATATAGTCTTCGAGTGTATGTACAGATTCCGTCACTACCTTTGTTAAATAACTATACATACCGGCAATACGGTGACATTCGACTACATCTGAATGTTCCATTGCGAATTTTTTATATTTGTTGCAATCCTTTGGTTCCATCAACACAAACGCAGTAATATGTTTTTTTAATTCTTTCGAATTAACAATCGTGCGATAACTTGTAATAACCTCTTGTTCTTCTAGTCTTCTAACTCGCTCTGTAACAGAAGGGGAACTCAAACCTACCAGTTTTCCTATTTCAACCATACTTAAACGTGCATTTTCTTGAAGATGAGAAAGAATCTTTAAATCTGTTTCATCCATTGTTGGACCTCCCCTTGATTAATTAAGAAAATATTTAGTAATTCTTAAATTTTTTAAGAAAATTATAATTAATACATAAATTATAGCATGTTATCCTTTTTTAAAACTTTATATAATTAATATCAATTAATGAAAGAGAGGCTGAGTATCTTGACACAACAATCATTGAAACGCTCAATTACTTGGGTACAGGGAACCGCATTAACCATAGGAGCTGTGTTAGGTTGTGGAATCCTTATTTTACCTTCCATTACTGCAAATAGCGCTGGACCAGCTTCAATTTTATCTTGGGTTATCATGTCTATATTAGCTTTTCCTATTGTAGCAACTCTAGCGCGTCTTGCTAAAATGATTCCTAGTGCTGGAGGAATTACAGCTTATGTTCAAATGGCATTTAATGCAAATACAAGTGCCATCCTAGGCTGGATTATGTTAGGTTCTATTCCTATTGGAGTACCTATTATTGCTTTAACAGGTGCCCATTATATTGGATATGTTTTTCCAATAAGCAATCTTAGTGTTATAGGAATTGCAGCATTAATTTTAATTACCTCTTTACTCTTACATATAAAAGGGATCGAGCTATCATCAAAAGTTAGTGTGTTTGTAATTTGTATCATTTCACTTTTAATAGTCGTCGCTGTTATCGTTTCTATACCTTATGTAAAATTAAGTTCTTTTACACCATTTGTACCAAACGGGTGGTCTTCCGTTGGCGCTTCTTCTGTAATTATCTTTTTCTCATTTGTAGGATGGGAGATGATTACCCCATTAGCTGAAGAATTTAAAAGACCCGCTAAAGATATTTCCATTAGTTTATTTTTAGGAGCAATTTGTATCTCTATTATGTACATTGCTATATCTTTTGTAACAATAGGGACTCACTCATATGGTGATAAGAATCAGATAGCTTCCCTTAGTATTCTAATATCAAAAGGATTAGGACCCATAGGTACATATGTAACAACTATCTTAGCAATTTTCATTTCGTTTAGTGCTGTACATGCTAACATTGCAGGTTTTTCAAGAATGATTTACGCTCAAGCTAGAGAAGGACATTTCCCTTCCTTTTTTGCTAGATTACATTCTAAATTTCAAACTCCAACTAGGGTATTACTAGTTTTAGGAAGTATTTTTAGTTGTATTTTAATCTTTTATGGTGTGGCACGACCAAATTTAGAAATGCTTCTTAAAGGTCCTAGTGTAATTTTTATTACCTCTTATATTTTTACAATGCTAGCTGCTCTAAAATTATTAAAAGTGCGTGATATTGGTTGGTGGATGGCCTTCCTTTCTCTAATTATATGTATTATTGTATACTCATTTAGTGGTTGGGCTATTTTCTATCCAGTTATCTTATCAATTATTGGTTGGATTTATATAGTTATGAATAAGAAGTATAGTACCATTAACAATCATTCAATAAATACATCAAATGAAAACTAGTCTCATATAATCTAAAAATTTACCACTCAAAATACAAATTAATATTAATACTATTAATGCTGGAATAAGGAAATCTTCCAATGACTTATACTTAACACAAATTAACCTACTAATTATGTGCATTCAAAAAAACCAGGATAACTTTTTAAAATCATCCTGGTTTTTCTATATTTAATAAAATTTATCATTTCCTATTTATAGAGACCATATCTAACAGCTCTATTTAACTCTATATATTTTATGAGTTTTTTTATATGGATAAACTTGTATATAATAGAAGGATTTTTTTAATCTTCAATTAATTACATTTGATAAACGAATCATGTAAATTGAAAATAAATGATAATTAACTGTATTTAATTATGTAAAAAACACATAATTAAATACAGTTATAACTATTATAAAATTCATATCAACATATCAGCGAAAGTAGATCCAACGTTATTTTTACGCTTCATATGCTTCTCTAAATATATTTTTGTGGTTTGAATATTTTCGTGACCGAGTGTTTGCATTAAATGATATAAATCCGCATTTCCTTGTTCAACTGCCATAATTGCAAAAGCATGTCGAAATGTATGTGCGGTTACTGGATTTTCACGATATTGTAAGAACTCTAAGTCTGTCTTCTTTATCATATCTGTTACCTGATTTGATAGTGTTTTAGAATTATATGCACTTCCTCTTTGATTTATAAATAACGGACTTTCATCCCCTTTTTCCAATACTGTTTGGAAACCTCTTCTTCTTCTCATCTCACAAATACATTGGTATAAATGTTCTGAAATAAAAAGTTCACGCACTTTGTTCCCTTTTCCCCTAACCTTTAACCAATACTTTCCATCATAGTGTAAATCTTTTACTCTTGCAGTACACAACTCCTGAATACGCGCACCAGTACTTGCTAATGCAAGTACTATTGTATAGTTTATTAAATGTCCTCTTTCTTTATAAAAGCCTAATATTTTCATGACTTCTTCATAGGATAAATCCCGATTCGGTCGATCTTTTTCATTTACATTCGCACGCTGTAATTCTTCATGAATTGGTTTTTCAATATACCCAAATACATGAAGATGTTTTAAAAAAGAACGTATAAGTATTGATTTTTTTGCAAGTGTTGCGACCGCGTACGTATCCCCATTTCTACCGTTCTCTACCTGCTTCAACCAAGCATTATATTTACGAATATGCCAAGGCTGTAATGTTTTCAATAACGAATCATTTTGCTGCACCTCTTCTCCATTCAATTCGAATTCCTCTGCATGCTGCACCATGCACTGACAAAATGATAAGATTTCAGATACATAACTCTTTTTCGTATCCTCTTTTCTATTCTTTTTCTCATCCATATCTTTTTGTAAATGTACGAAATGATAAATGACTTCCAAATCACTTAAATACGTATATTTACTCTTTCCCTCTTTTTCTGCAACCTCCATCTTCTCTTCCAACTTATCTACATAACGACTATCATGCAGGAATGGAACCATATCTCTTATACTTTCTACATATGTATCTATATCTTCACTTTGATTCTTTGTTATAGGTAAGTTCTCTTTTTTATTTTGTTTATCCATATTTCGAATTAACCCCTCCTATTGAAGATTATGAATATAATTCGCTTTATTACCTTTACTTATTATTTTATTTTACTTCTATACATTATACAAATGATTATTCATTTTCTTTCTGTAAGAATCCTACATTCTTCTCTATTATCTTATACTTATATTTTTTTATAATTTATTAGTAAATAGATATCATTTAATAGTTTATACCTTAGAATTTAAATCCCTTTTATAAAGAAAATAAATTTAAAAATACATTAAGAGATAAATTAAATCTAAAACGATTTTAAACTACAAAATTTTATAAGAACTTTAATAAATTCTATTTCTCATTTTAAATATATCTCATATTCTGATATGATATATACATATCTAAAATACTAGTAAACAATAGTTATGGAGGTGTCCTTTCATGACACAAGATTTATTGTTCATTACAAAACCTACTGTAACGACAAAAGAGGCAGCCGACTTATTAGGAGTAACGGTACAAACAATTTTAAAGAAAGAAAAAGATGGATTAATAGAATGTGTATATAAAGATAATTGGAAGCAATTCGGTAGTAAGATTTTCTATTTAGAGGATATTGAACGTTTAAAAGATATCGAAGAGATTGAGGGTTATAGTACAAAAGAAGCAGCTGAGATTCTGAATGTAGCACCATCTACTGTCTTTACATATATCAAATCTGGAAAACTACCTGCTTCAAAGATTGAAAAGCGCGGAAAAGAAGTATATATCATTAATAAAGAGGACCTTGAAACTTTTCAACTTACTTATGAAAAAACTACATCAAAAGAGCGAAAAACATTCATTGCTAAGATTCAAGACGAAGATATATATTTATATCAATTATTAACACATCAACATACGGGGAAAATAGGGAGAGTAATAGAAATTAATGGAGCAGACGGCAAGATTCTTACAGAAGACGAAGAAATCTTCCCTTTATCCACGTATAAAGAACATGATTACTCCTTTGAACCTTTCCGTAAGCAAGCTGTAATTACAAAACGAGGGTATTTATCTTTTTCCTTTAAAAAACCCCAACTATTTAATTCCATTACTTATAATCTTATAAATTTATTTTATAAAGAGCTAGGTGTCACAAATATGCGATTGAGTGTTTCATCTGATACTATTAAATTAGAAATTAAACCTTTCGTATTACAAGTTGATCCATTGCAATTTCAAGAAGAGATTAAATACTTACATTCTCATATGAAATCCGGTACGATACTTCCACATGTTGAAGGAATTTATTTTAAAAGTAATGTAGAGCCATTAACTTTTCATGCAGATCATGAATTTAAGCAGAAAATAGTTCAAATGACAGTGGATGCAGGTATGGGACAGGAAGAATTCTTATTACAAGCTGTAAAATCTTATATAAGAAATTTAGAACAACAATAAATATTTCTTAAGAAGAAAAACCGTAGAAATTAAATATTTCCACGGTTTTTCTTTTTACCTAAGATCCTTTTAATTATTTTACAACAATATAGAACTTACCTGGCATTTCATTTTGTGCATCTTGAAATGTTTCTAGAATCAAATCTGCTTCTTCTCCTAACATATTCTGACTTTCTTTGAAAAATTCCCATTCTATTGTTAAAGGAAGAGTAACCCATGCAGTTAAGCAATCCCACAACGCATTAGCATTTTCACCATAGTAATCTGGAAGATCTAATTTGCTCTTTAATGTTTTATGCAGTGCATTTTTACTTGTAAACATCCGTCCATCTAAATATATTTTTTCCATAACTAAATTCCTTTCTACTTTACTTCAGTAAACGTTTTGTAATGATCTGAAGTCCTATACACCAATCCATCACTAGAATAAAGAATTCTATCATTACCTCGATACCCTGTTGAATAATTAATATCAGCTTCATACCAAACTCTACCTGGAGCACTTGGTAAGGGATTTCCTTTATTTTGGAATATATTACCTCCTATGCTTTTTCCAGGGGCTACTTTATGAAGGTTCCCATCCTTACTAACCCAACCAAGTGCTTGTGCTTGTTCTTTCGTGATATAATTATCCGGTAATTTTTTATGTTCTTTTACATATTTAGCAACTTCATCAAAACCAGTAGGATATTTTGTGAAATTAGTAGTTTTTGCAGCCGTTTCTAAAGCCTTACCTTTCTTCTCAAGGTCTCCAACCTTCCCTACAACTTTACCGATAACCCGTGTTGTACCACCAGATACGACAGCCAATGTACCCCATACATAATCTTCTGGATCATATTTTTGACCTGTTACTAAGTCTTCCCCTTTGATGAGTTGTCCAATTTCTTTTCCTGTACCAATTATAGGCGTCATACCCAATACGAATGATACATCTCCATCATTCTTACGATCATATACTCTAGATGGATCGCCACCTAAATCACGTAGTGCATTACTCAAGTCAATATTTCCAACATTGATGGCAGCAGCAGGTATATCAATCTTATGACTTGCTATTTTATTAGCTGAGTCCATAAATGTATTTGCAAGATCTATTCCCATATTGAAATCTGTGAAGAATCCTGGGACTTTCGCATCCAATGCTTGTAAGTCTTGTGCAATGACTGGAACATTTTTTCTTGTTACTTGTACAAGTTCCTCCATCCCAGGTTTCGCCTCATCTATGGAATGTTTCAAGCGAATGGAGCTATTTACGACTGGTCCTAAGTCTTTAATGACACCAGATAATCCTTTCGATAATTCTTGCATATCCAATGTGATTTGATGAGTAAGTGCGTTAATATCTTTTTGCAATTCAAGAACTTTACCCGCAACCACATCTAATTCTTGATAGGTTTTCTCATACGCTTGAGCCATAGATACATATTGTTGAAGTATAAAAACATATGTGTCCATACCAAAATCTAGTAATTCTTTCCCATCGGCTCCAAGCAATTTTACTAACTCTTTCCTTTGCGTAACCGTTAAGTTTCTTATGTCACCTTTCATGGCATTCACTAATTCTTCTAACTTATCATGCACTTCTTTAATGACTTGCCTTTTATACTGAACATCCTGCTTTGCATCATTAATGTCTCTCGAAAGATTCTCTAAGTTTTCTGCATCATCTACCCAACGTCGTTCTTCTTCTTCTAAAATTTTGATCGTGTTATTTATGTATGTTTCGTCACTTTTTAAGTAATCTAATACACCTTCAAATATCTTTACTTTTCCATCAAGCAAAGTAAGTGGACTTTTAGCCTCCTGATCAAAGATAATAGCATCATGAATACGCACATATCCTTTTTCACCTTGGTAATTAACCTCATACCAAGAACCGACTTTCCCTACTACTTCTATCATTTCACCCTTATTCACACTTTTTGCACGTAATGCTTTTTTCAAGTCTGGCTCAGGATATACTTTTTTAACAAGGGATTCTAATGTAACCCACCCTTTAATCATTTCTCCGTCTTGATTAAAAGAGAATTTCTTATCTTTATATGTAAAATCTCCTGTTTGTAATGCACCTGAAGGCTGTAGTAAATACCAATTAAACTCTTGTTTCATCCAACCATTTCTTGATTCATGAGAAGCATCAAAATAATACGGTTTCCCATCAACATTTGTAAAACCTGATTGTACAGAACCTAATGGACTAAAGTAATAGATTTTGCCATCAATATGTTGGATTCCGGTTTGCACTACACCATCGGTTCCCAGATAATAATCATATCCACCTGTATGTAACCAGCCCGTTTGCATAAAACCATCGGCACCAAAATAATAGCGTTTCACATCAATTGATTGGAAACCTGTTATTCTTTGCCCATCTTTTTTATAATACGTCCATTTTCCTTCTTCTTGTACCCACCCTTTTTGATTATCTAAATAAAGTGCTTCTTTTAATTGATCAATCCATTGTAATCCATTCGCAAGAACCTCTGTATCACTATCTAATTGTTTATCAAATTTCTTTTGAATATTGGATGGAAAGTACTTTTCAGGATCTTTATGATACTCAGTTATCATAAACTGAGACAAATTCGTTGCTTCTTTTGTTACATCCCATGAACGAACTGGTGATTCACCAATTACAACAGACTCCAGTATTCGAACATATCCAACCTCTCCTTGATATTTGACCTGATACCATAAACCTTGCTTGGATATGACTTCTAAAACATCTCCATCCTTTACAGGCTTAGATGTCAATAGAAATTTTGTTTCTGGCTTTGGATAGATTCTTTTAACAGCAGAACGTAGAGTAATCCATCCCTTTTCCATATCCCCGTACTTATTAATTTCAAATGGTTTTCCTTGATAGGTAAATGTTCCTGTCACATACTTCCCATCTTTTAAATAGCTCCATGAAGTTGCAGAAAAACTCCATCCAGTCTTTAGTTTACCAGGTTCACTATAATATAAAGTATCTTTCCCTACCTGCTTTCTTCCTTGGAATAGCCTTCCATCTTTAAAAAAGGAGTACTCTATTCCATCTAACGTAATGTTATCTCTTTGCTTACTCCCATCTTTGTTGTAATAGTACCAATTCTCTTTCTCCTTCACCCAGCCAACTGATTCATCATTTTGCATATCTGTTACTTTCATAATCGTTCTATATAAGAACATAGAAAATTGCTCTCTAGTAACAATGCCATTTGGATTAAAGTTTCCGTCACCTGTACCACTTGTTATGTTGTTACCGGCTAATATTTTGACATATTCGTTGGCCCAGTGACCTTTCATATCCGTAAATTCTACATTTCCTTGCGGTTTTAAATCGAATGTTTTGACAAGCACAGTTGCCATTTCGGCACGTGTCATATTATTTTTCGGATTGAATTTTTTTTCAGCATTTACACTGAAAATACCACGTGCTGTTAGTGCCAAAATTTCCTTTTTGAAATTGCTGTCACCAATATCAACAAATGGATTATTTGTACTATCTTGCGGTTTTAAATATCGATACAAGAAAGCAGCGAGATGTTCGCGAGTAATAGGATCCGCTGCACCGAAATACCCATTTCCGTATCCTGTTATAATCTTATTCTCCACCATATACATCATTTCTTTATACGCCCAATGAGTTTTAGGAACGTCAATAAAAGATGATGAATTCACTTGACCATTTTGTTCTGCATACGCTGTTCCTACTGTACTGAATAATAAAATACATACCATAAAACTTAAAAATAATTTCTTAATTGTATTCACAATAGCTCCTATTCAATTGTTAAAAATATAATTGCAAAATCAGCACTTATTTTATCCTTCATTTACGGCGTTTTATATAATTATCAAATTTCTATTCATACTGATATTTCGCATAAGGACAACCTAAGTCATTCTGTCTAACCTATAATTGATTCATAAGATGTTTCATTTTTTAAATGGAGTAACCCATTTATGGAACCTTCTTAACATACAGTAAAACTAAGTTTTTTAATTTGAAAATCTCTTAGTGTAAAATTCGCATTATGTTGACGAAATCCATAATAATACCAATCTCCTTTCTCATTGACGTGGCCTATTTGATTTAAAACTTCGACTTCCTTTTTAAACATTGGTGCATAGGTAGAAAATAATTAAAATTATGATAATATAAGTCCTATGATCTTCTTCATACTCGCATCTCCTTATCAATTCGTAAAAAACCTTTTAATTATATATTGTATTTAATTGATAATAAAATAAAAAAATACAAATATGCATAATTGCATATTAACCTTCTCAATAGGGTGTACCCTATTGAGAAGAAATCATTTCCTTGATATTATTAGTCTCATAGACCCTCAATAACACTTATCAAAAATATGTACAAAAAGAGGGATGAAAATGGTCTATGGATACGCACGTGTAAGTGCACAAGATCAAAATTTAGATACACAAATTGAACAACTTATAAAATATGGAGTAGATGAAATCATAAAAGAGAAAATTAGTGGAGTAACAAAACAAAAGCCGGAGTTAGATACGTTACTTTCAAAATTAACTACTGGGGATACCTTAGTCGTAACTAGAATGGATCGTTTAGGTAGAAATACCATTCAACTGTTATAGTTAGTAGAACAATTTTGGGAAAAGGATGTTCACTTTGCAATTTTAAATTTAGGAATTGATACAAGAACTCAAACGGGTAATTTCTTCTTAACTGTCATGGCTGCCTTTAGTGAATTAGATCGTGAAATGATTAAAGAAAAACAACATGCGGGAATAAAGCTAGCAAAACAAAAAGGAGTGTATAGAGGAAGAGTAAAGAAATATACGGATAAGCACCCAGTTATGAATCATGCGATTGAATTGCGCAAGCATACCAATAAAACTGTTAAAGAAATATACCAAATTACTGGTGTGAGTCCGGCCGCTCTGTATCGTAGATTAAAAGAACTTGAATAAAGTTCTTTTTTGATTTGTAATTAAATCCCAGAGTGGCCCCTCATACCGAGAATCGTTTCCGTACCCCTGGGAGAGAAACACATGCCTATCAGGGTAAAATTAGCTAAGTGCAAACTCATCCAAACTTTTTTGTTCTTGTACAAGGGCATAAAACTCTCAACTATTCCGAGAAAAATCTCTATTCAGTTAAATTTCATATCTTTAATTGAGCAAAAATCACAAAAATTATCCAACTTTTGTATAAAAGAATGAGTCAATTGAACTTAGAAAAAGCGTGTTTTAATAAAAAAATTTTTCCGAATGCACTTTTTCTTTTTGTTCTTCTATCAGGGATCATAACGTTAAATTAATCAAACATTTTTCGAAAACAACAACAGTTATTTACGAGAATACAACCTCAACTTAAAAAAGACCACCCCTTTCAATAAAGGAAGTGGTCTTCCTAAATTATCTATTTTCTTAAAATAAACCTATAATAACTTTGATATCTCTTTACTCAGTCATCCGATTATAGGAATAAAATCCATTAATACATGTAATTCTATCCCTATTAAAGCAGAAATAAAAATGATTTTTAAGAAAATACTCTATTTATAAGTAAACAATATTATTAATCTAAGTATTATAAAATTAGTAACTCACTTAAGAAGTTTTAAAAGACAAGCTTGTTAATGATGTTCCAACACTTAATTCGTCATTTAATACGAGGGATAAACAAGCTACTAATGGTAATTGAGCCATCAGAATTAATCACTATACTAGGACTAGATCCACACTCTTCTCCACCACTTACAATTGATTCTACCCCACCACTCGGAGTAAACGTAACTAAAAGACACACATCGATACAAATATCATTTAAAGTATATGCCATTACTTATACCCCTCCCTAAAACAATTTATAATAAGCTATGTGGGGTCACCATATCATTGCGGGAAAATTGTACGTTTAGACACATTTTAGACACAAAAAAACGAGTGTGTAAATTTAGATGATAGTTATAATTTCAAAAGTGGATCAGATTTTTTATTATAACTAAAAAATCTGATCCACTTATTTGTGTCCTTAAAAATAATCATATTTAAAAAAAGTAATAAATGAACTTTCATTCATCGTTTAATAGGTTTTAACTTTTTCTATTCTATATAGAAATATTTGTTTACTTTTCTGTAATATTCACAAAATTAACAGCTCTCTCGTCCTCAGTACCTAAAGCCGTATTCACTTTATCTATTTCCTTTCTTAATTCTGGTGCTTTCCCTTGATTGACTAAGTTAAGATTCCCAAAAGATTTATTAAAAGATAGAAATTGTCTTGTTTGTTCTTTCCCATTTATTTCTTTAAATAATATATCATCTACAATTAATAGGATTACGTTGGATCCACCACGATATGGAGATAGCCATACATCCCCTTTATATTGAACATTCATTTTTTTCTCATCAAATGTTAGTTCTTTCAAGTCTTTATATTCTTTATTTGCAAATATGATAGTTTCATCTTTTTCTATTTTTGGTAACGAATCAAGAGGGACTGAAGATAGGAGCCCCTCGTTATTATCCCTTTCACGAATAAATCCCTTTGTATTCATTTTTTCAGCAGTTGTTCTACTAATAAATAGTAAATTACTAGTAGCAGTATCCATAGAATCCCCAAATTTAGTTGGTAACTTTATGTCAAGCTTATTATTATCTATAGTCCCTTCTTTTAATTGATATAGGTCTTGTGAGGTTGTTATATCTTTGTATGAGTCAATTATAGAGTTTCTTGTTTGTTCGTTTATCGTTCCTACTTCTATTGAAATTCCATTTGCTGGAGAGTCTTTTGTACCAAATAATGAACATGCTCCTAACATGGTAATCGAAATACTAGCTACTATTAATAATCCAATTCTTTTTTTCATCCTATATTCTCCTTCTTTTTAAATTAAAAGATTGTTTTATACATTTTTTTCAAATATTGAGCACGAACAAAGTAAAAGTATATAATTTGCATAACTAAGAAACAAATCAATACCACAACGGAACTACCCAAGACTGAAAAATTGGCTAACTTTTGTAAGGCCATAAAAGCAACTGTACTATGTGTAATCGCTATTGCAATTGGTAAAAAGAATAACAATGCAAGTTGACGTGACACAATTTTCTTTAATTCAGGTTTACTTAAACCAACTTTTGCTATCATTTTATATTGCTGCTGATTTCGTTCTAAGTCTGTATATAATCGGAAATATAAAAAGCTTGCAGCAAAAGTAAAGAAAACGATACCTATTAATACACTCATGATAGATGCAAGTCCAAAACCTTGTTTCATCACTATCCATGTAAAAATTAAAGACGAAAATGTATATTGTTCGTTGTATACTTCAAGTTCACTAATACCCTGATTATCTTTCTTTAAAGTAGTCACGATTTTTTCAGCAACCTTTTTTGTTTGATCCCAATTTTTCACAATAAAACCATTGATAGTGAATTGACCGTAGTGACTCTCTGGATCCACAATCATTTGATTATATACAGTATCCGGAATAATAATTGTCGTTATGTTTGTATCTTGTAGTTCTTTTGACGTTAGTATTTTATTTACATGCATAGCTCTTTTTATATTTCCATGCAACAATTGAAAGTCATTTTGATTAGATTTTGCATTAGCGACTTTTTTTGAAGGAATGACAAAACTACTATTTTGATCTTTTAAGCTTTCTTTTTCAAAATCAAATGACTCTGCTAACCTATTGTAATCACTTATTTTTATAACGCTTAATAATACATTACTGTTATAAAGGGTATCTGGAATTTGTTTTATTGAATAAGCGACTTGTTTGAATTTAAACCCACCATTATTGAGTTCGCTTTCTATTTTTTTTAGATGCTCTTTTTCTAAAGGATTATTATTATAAGACTTATAAGAAAATGCAAAGGGACTATTTGATTCAGCCATGGATGAGTTACCTAATCCCATACAAGTTCCCACTGCAGTGAAGGCAACAGCAGAAATAATAGTTACCATAAAAAACATTTTTGCATTATCTTTTAATTGATACACTAAATCTGAAATGGTGAGTATGTTTGTTTTCTTAAAGAAAATATTTTCCCTTTTCTTTAATACACGTAACACATACACACTGAGCTGTGTAAATAAGAAGTACGTTCCAAGTACAACAAAGCTCACCCCTGTCGCCATCATGAATAATACATATTTCATATCCATGTAATGAATTGCGTGAACACTATGGAAAACAGCCGTATATCCTAATCCAATACAAATAAGTGCGAATAAAGATAGCCCAAAGGATGCTTTTGGTTCAGGCTTTGGCTTTTCTTCTGCTTTTATTAATTCTACTAATTGCTCTACATTTACTAGTCGAGAAGTGAAAAGTGAAATAAATAAAAACAATAAGAAGAACGCTCCAAATGTTATCCCAATTGCTTTAAAGGGCATGTAAAATGGGAGTCCTTTATCAATCATTAACAAATTGTTGCTCATAATTAAGATAAACTTAGAGAACGCCATTCCAATTGTAATTCCTGTTAAAGTGGAAGCGATACCAATTATTATATTTTCAATAAATACTAATTTGTTCAATTGTGGGCGTGACATCCCATGTAGCATTAGAATTCCAAAATCTTTTTTTCTTGTTTTTAAAAATGCACTTACAGAATATAGGATAAAAAAGAATGAGAAGAAAAATATTAACCCCTGCGATATCTGTAATCCTGACTTTGCAAATGTATTGATTGTTACACTGGCAGCAAGATCGCCTTGTAAATTTGGATGAAATGCAAGTAATGCATACGTAAAGAAAATCATAATGGCAAACGTACTACTTAAAAAATGAGCCAAATATGTTCGTTTACTTCGAATGACGTTATTAAATGCGAATTGTCGAAAAGTCATGTGCATTTCCTCCTAATAATGCTAAAACCTCTAGAATTTTTTGATAGAATACTTTGCGATTATCTCCACAATAAATCTCATTGTATAACTGTCCATCTTTGATAAACACAATTCGATCACAATAACTTGCAGCCATTGCATCATGTGTCACTAACATCATCGTTGTGCTATTTTCTTTATTAAGCGTTGTCAATAATTCCATCACATCACTAGCAGATTTTGAATCCAGATTTCCTGTAGGCTCATCCGCAAGTAATAATTTCGGATTATGAATAGTAGCACGTGCGATTGCCGTTCTTTGTGCTTGTCCACCAGAAATTTCATACGTACGTTTATCTAATATTTTAGTTATCCCAAGTTTTTCAGCAATAGCCTCAACTTTCTCTTCCATTTCTCGAGGACTTACACCATCAAGCGTAAGTGGAAGAACAATGTTTTCTTTCACTGTCAATGTATTAAGGAGATTAAATGATTGAAAAACAAATCCTAATTCACGTCTTCGAAATAAAGACAACTGATCTGGAGATAACAGATATGGATTTTCTCCATGAATTAATACTTCTCCTGATGTTGGAGCATCTATAGTAGACACCATATTTAATAGCGTTGTTTTACCACTCCCAGATGGTCCCATAATTCCTACAAATTCACCTTTGTTTATTTTTAAATCAATATGGGATAATGCTGTAAAAGAAATTTTCCCAGGATAAACTTTCCCTAAATCTGAAACATGTAGTATCTTCACAATTATTTCACCTTCCATTTCTCTTTTCGATACATGAAGTGTAACCTATATATAGTATGTCTCATATCGATTCCCCTAACATTTATCTAACAAGTTTGTAAGATTCAAAAGAAAAAACCGATGAGTAATCTTACTTTCATCGGTTAACGAGATGCATACGGGAATATCTTATGATTTAGTTTTCCACATACTTCTTTAACAGGTTTTGTTTTCTTTAAAGTTAGAAACTTTCGCAAATGAACCGACGATTCTAACTTTCTTCCAATATATCCCCATACGCCATATCCATTCTAAAGGTCCCATTCTGAAGTACTTTAACCATATATTACTATAAATAATTTGTATAACAATAATGGATAGACCGATACCTAAATAGGTTAAGAATGAGAATTTTTCATTTTCTAAATAGTCAAAAACAATCGATGTATGCACAATATAGTTTGACATAGACATTCGGCCAAATGCGATTAAACATGAGAACATACTTCTTACCATGGGAATCATACTTAAAATGGTTAAGCCAACAATATAAAATAGGGGCAGTACGAAAGAACTAAAATTATTCATCCAGCCATAAGAATAGTATGTTAAAAAGAATAGGAGGACTAAACCTGTTACAAGTAATACCTTACATCTTTGTAGGTGATTGAAAAAAGATACCTGTCCTAAAAATATCCCTAAAATAACCATTGAAAGCCCGCTTAACATGCTTACTAAAGATACAATTTGATTATTAGTTGATTCACCTTCAATTAAAACCATGTCACGTGTGAACCAAATCAATATTGCAATAGCGATAAAAACGACAATGTTAATCACCGGTGGTATATACTGAAATACAAATCCTATTAGCCCATAAATTGCATACATAATAAATAATCCACCGGCAGGGACCCCTACAAATGTACATGTAACACCAATTAATAACAGGATACTAAAACGCCGGATATATATTAAATTTGCCCTTTCACCCCTCTTCTTTAAATTTGACATTAATAATGCAGAAGATAAGCCTAGAAGGAACATAAATATATAAATAAATTTGGATACCATGAAAGTGTAAATGAAAGAGCTAAAATAAGGATTGGCATCAGTGCTCACCATACTCGTGTTTTGAAATATATTTGTAAAAGTAATGCCTATAAGCGCAAATCCCCGTAAATAATCAACTATTTCAATACGTTGCTTTTGTATCATAATTCCTTTCTCCTTTCAGTTTTGATTCTACATACAATGTACATATTGCATAGGATTTTTCCTATCGATTTCCCTAACATTTATCTAACAAGTTTGTAAGATTCAAAAGAAAAAACCGATGAATAATCTTTCTTTCATCGGTTAACGAGAGGCATACGGGAATACGATTCTAACTTTCGTTCCCTTACCTACCTCAGATTCTAGCTCAATCTTATGATTTAATTTTTCACATACTTCTTTAACAAGATATAATCCCATTCCCGTAGACTCTTTAAATTCCCTACCATTTTCTCCAGTATAAAATGGATTGAAAACACGTGGTAAATCAGCAGTAGGAATGCCCACTCCATAATCTCTTACTTCCAAAATAATTGCTCGTCCTTTTGAATATGCCGATATTATTACTTTCCCTTTCTTACTTGATGAATATTTAATTGCATTTGACAGTACTTGATTGAGTATAAATCGAAACCATTTCTTATCTGTTTCTACAATAAGACTCGGATCTACTTTTACTTCTGGATACACATAACTACGTATAAACAGACGTTTGTTTTCATGAATAACAGAATCAATCATTCCCAATAATTGCAATCTTTCTACATGAAAATCCTGTTCAAATGTTTCTAAACGAGCAACATATAAGACCATTTCTAATCCTTTTTTGATTCTTTCCGTTTCTTCATTAATACTGTCAAATCGAGAGTCATCGGCATCTTGTGTAATTAACTCAATAACAGAAAGAGGTGTTTTCATTTGATGAACCCATTGATTCATAAAAGTCATTTGTTCTTGTTGTTTTCGTTCCCATTTTTTTAATTGGTTTTGATAATATTGATATTGAGTTTGTAGTAATTTATCTAATGCCATTGATAATGGAGTCAAATCACTATCTTTTATTGAATCATTTAAAGTTTCTATTGGTGTTGATAGACGCTTGTAGAATGAACGATGACTATAATAACGATATATTAAATAACCCATTAATAAAAAAACACCCAAAAATACAGAATATAATGCTGTCAAAATATGTGGATAACCATCAAACCAATATATAAATAGGATGATAAGTAATTGGGCAAATGTATAACAAATAAGTGGAATATGTTCTTGTAAAAATAATTTCATTATTCCTTTCCTTCCTCCTCCCAAGTAGCATGCAGACGATATCCAGCACCACGAACTGTCTCCAGTGCGTTTTCGATACCTAAATCTTGCAATTTCCTTCTAATTCTACCTATATTTACACTCAATGTATTCTCGTCTACATACGAACTATCCCATAGTTGTTCTAAAATCACTTCACGTTTTACAAGGAGCGGAGACTTTGTTATCAATATTTCCAATAAAGTTGTTTCTTTTCTAGTAAGTAAAATTGCCTTATCATCTAGTTGAAGTTCCATTCTTTCTGGGAACAGGAATAACCCTGATTGCTCAACTATCCGTTCTTTTACTTTGGGAGCATATTCACCGTATGCTCTTCTGAGTTGACTACGGATTTTAGACATTACAACTTCATAATAAAAAGGTTTCGTAATGTAGTCATCACCACCATTTTCTAAAGCCATAACTTGATCCATCTCTCCACTCCTTGCAGATAGAAATACAATTGGACAAGTAGAAATAGCTCGTATTTGGCGACACCAATAATAACCGTCAAAACTAGGTAAATTTACATCTAATAGGACTAGATCTGGTTTAATCTTTTGAAATATATCTAAAATATTTTCAAAGTCCTCTATCATAACACTTTGGTATCCGTATTTTTTAATATGAGTTCCCAGTAATTCAGCGATTTTTATATCATCTTCTACAATCATGATTGTATTCATATCGTACTCTCCTCTAATTTAAGTGTGATTTTTAAAGTTTGTTTGGCTTTTTATATTTAATTTTTAAGTTAATTTATTTAAAAGAAATAATATCTTACATACGCCCTAAAATGCAATTAATATCAAATAAAGCTTATATCTTTTGTTTTTTTATTAATAAAAATTTAAAGAGTAAATGGATTGGTTTTTTTCAGAATATAGATGATTTTCATTAAAAAAATGAATTGATATTAGTAAGGGTATTTGAATAGGTAATAACTCAATATATCCATTAATATTTTTTATCCAATTTACTTTAATTAACATATATTACTGTACTATGTGTACAGAAAATTGTATGTTTCTGGACACGTTAATATGGAACAAAAAATTATAGGATTTCTCCTTTTTTCATGTTCAAAAACCCTGTAAACTTATCTATGTTCAGATAAATATATAGAATTAAGTTATTGAACAAAAGGAGAGAAAAAGGAATGAAGGTTGGATATGTTCGAGTATCTACAATTGATCAAAATTTAGACTTACAGTTTGATGCTTTGAAATCTTATGGATGCGATAAAATATTTCAAGATAAATTAAGTGGGGTTAAAGATAAAAGGCCAGGCTTAGAGGAAGCGTTTCAATATGTACGTCCTGGTGATTCCTTGGTAGTTTGGCGATTAGATCGCTTAGGTCGTACTATGCGACATCTTATTCAGATTGTTAATGAATTGAATGAACGAGGGATCAGTTTTTATAGTGTTCATGAAAATATTACAATGGATCGTTCAAGTGCTACTGGTCAACTTATGTTGCACTTATTTGCATCTTTTGCGGAATTTGAACGTAACTTGATTCGTGAACGAACGGAAGCTGGTAGAATTGCTGCACGAGCAAGAGGGCGCTTTGGTGGTAGACCAGAGAAACTAAAAGACAAGGAAATTGATATGATACAAACCCTTGTTGCCAATAAAACTCCTATTAAAGATGTAGCTCAAATGCTTGGAGTCTCTCGTACTACGGTTTATCGATATTTAAATAAATAGGAGGAAATAATATGGTAACAAGGGAGCTTCTCACTTCATCACAAAGGGCGTATTTTTATGAAATTCCTGAATACATGGATCAACGGGAGATACTGTGCTATTACACAATATCTGATGAAGAATTACAGATTATAAATAAACAGCGTGGAGCCGCTAATAGATTAGGGTTTGCCATCCAAATTGCATACTTACGTTTTCCTGGAAGACCATTATCTGTAAATGAAAAAATTCCGGATTTTATTGTACATACGATTGCTAAACAATTAGGAATTTCACCTTCAGCTATACAAAATTACGCACGTGAGCGTGATACAACTCGTCGTGAACATCTCATTAAAATTAGAGGTACATTTGGATTTCGAACGTTTACTATAAAAGAATATCGAGAGTTAGCAAGTTGGCTTCTTCCTATGGCAATGAAACCAGATCAAGGACATCTTTTAGTAGAGGCTCTTGTTATAGAAATGAGAAAAAGAAAAATCATTCTACCAGCTATATATGCAATTGAACATTTAGCATGGGCTGTACGTGAACGATCACATAGAAGGATCTTTAAACAATTAACAAGAAGTCTCACTTCTTCTCAATGTAAGCAACTAGATAAGTTATTAAGCATAGGAAAAGGATACAAGTATTCGTATTTATCATGGCTTTGACAACCTCCAGGTGTTGTTTTTGTTAAAAAATTCCATAAGGTTATGGAGAGAATAGAGTTTATTCAAAAATTAAATTTACCATTAGATAATGGTCGAGAAGTGCATCAGAATCGATTGTTACAGATGGCATGTGAAGGATCACGTTATTCCAATCAACATTTATCTAGGTTTCATGAGCTCAAACGCCACGCAATCCTTATGGCTTTTCTTATTCATATTTATGCTTTTTTAACAGATCAAGGGATAGAAATGCTTGAGAAGCTAATGGGTAGAATGTTTAATCGAGGAGAGAAGAAACATAAGGACCACTTTCAAAAAGACGGAAAAGCGATTAATGAAAAGGTTCGTTTATACGCCAAAATTGGAAAAGCATTAATTGAAGCAAAAGAATTAGAACAAGATCCTTTTGAATCCTTACAATCTATCATTTCATGGGAACAGTTTGTACAATCAGTAGAACAGGCAGAAGAATTAGCTAGACCAGCAGAATTTGATTATTTAGAACTACTAGATAATCACTATGGTCATTTTCGAAAGTTTGCCCCCAGATTATTAAGAACTTATTTATTTAAAGCATCTAAAGCAAGTAATACTTTATTTCAGACTTTAGAGACATTAAAAGAAATAAATCAAACAGGAAAACGAAAAATTCCTGAAACAGCTCCGATGGATTTTTTTAAGTCAAAATGGTTCAAACATGTAATCAAAGATAATGGTATTAATCGTCATTACTATGAATTCGGTGTCTTTTCAGAATTATGTAATCACCTCCGTTCTGGGGATATGTGGGTTATAGGAAGTAAACAATATAAGGATTTTGAAGAGTATCTATTACCACAAGAAAAATGGTCTGAATTGAAGAATAAAAAACAAGTTCCTTTAACAATTCCAACAAATATCGATCAGTATTTACAGAAGCGATTTCAGTTAATGGAAGAGCAACTTTCTAAGGTAAATCATTTAATTCAAAATCAACTATTGCCAGACGTTTCAATCTATGCAGGAAAAATCCAAATTTCACCTTTAAAGAAAATGATTCCAGATGAAGTTGAAGATTTAACTAGGCTTATTTACAGTGTATTGCCACGTGTTAAATTAACAGAATTATTGGTAGAAGTAGATAGCTGAACACAAAATAGCCCCTTCTCACCAGTAGCGGCTATTTTATATGAAAATACTTCATTAGTTTATATATCCTAAAACACTTACAATCTTACTCGCTTTTAAATTATGAATATGATAATAAATTTCTAAACCTTTTCGCTCAGCTCGTAACACTTTGCCCTTCATTTTTGATAAATGTTGTGAAACCGTCGATTGTGGAATATTCAGTAATTCTGTTAATTGTGTTACATTACACGTTTTTCTCGCACTTAATTCATTTACAATTTGTAAGCGGATTGGATGCGCCATAATTTTCAAAATATCTACATCTTCTTCTGAAACTAAACTTTTTCTCATTTCACTTGTATATGTTGTCATAGGACATTCCCCTTTTATATGAACTCCTTTTATTTTGATCTATTTCCAAAATATTTAAAACTCCGATGTAAAACCTTTATATAAAAATAAGGGAATTTTAAATTTTTAAAAACAGAACGAAATACAATTCACTTTATTTATTCTTTCATTACATATAAATAATAAAATATTAATATGTGCTCTATGTGAAGTTATCCTAAATTTATAATGAAGATTTTTCAAATCATTCACATGTAACTACCTATTTTTCTGCTTTGTGTTTCCCTTCTATCTTTGTTGTTTTCTTTCCTTGAGCTTTTCATTGTTTTCACTAGGTACAGGAGTGTTGGTCATATAAAGATCGATACTACTAAGTCGTTTACTACGAGGAGAATATTTCCTTCCTTTCTATTTTCTTGTACAACTTAATCCTGTAATCGTTTTTTTTGTTGTTCTTTGGTCAATAGATGAACGCTCACACGAGATGAGACTTTATTGATTATTAAAGTTGGTCCGCATCAGGATCTAACAAATGAGTCCAAGTAATTAATGCTGTCAACATAACAAAAAGAGTCCTGATTGATACGGACTCTTTTGTGAGTTTTTACAAAAGTAAAATTTTAAACACATAATTACATTTCTATTATTTATTTCAGCACTTGAACAGATGCTGGTTTCCACCCCTGATTCTCTACCCAATCAATATCAACCTTATATTTTTTATTACTTTGCTTATCTCGTACACTACCGTAGGCTTTATTATCACCATTATTCCCAATAAAATCGAAAATCAATTGGCTCTCTGGAACATCAACAGCATAAGAAATTGCTTGTTTCATCTCACTCCAATCTACTGTCCCTTCTTTAAATTTCATTTCAGGTTTTGCTCCTTGCACTGTACCAATTGGCTTCCAAGAAGGATTAGTTTGAGAACCCTTTTCTTGAGATGCCGTTTTTTCTCCCTCTTTATTTTCATTTCCGTTCATTTTTACCGATTTTTCTGCTTTTTGTTTCTCTTCTAACAGTGCTGCTTCTTTCTCCTCACGTTCCTTCTCTTCTAACTGCGCTGCTTCTTTCTCCTCACGTTCCTTCTCTTCTAACTGCGCTGCTTCCTTCTCCTCACGTTCCTTCTCTTCTAACTGTACTGCTTCTTTCTCTTTACGTTTCTTCTCTTCTAACTGCGCTGCTTCTTTCTCTTTACGTTTCTTCTCTTCTAACTTTGTTGCTTTCTTTTCTTGAGCAATTGCTTTCTTTGATGTATCAGAAGGGGAAAACAACTGGTATGTCACTATACCAACTGTCACTAATACCAAAGTAAATGCAATATTAAAAACCACCTTTTTACGACGATTTTGTTGTTTTTCTTGAAACCTGCTTACTTGTCCCATTTTTTAAACCCCCGAGTTTATTTTCTCTTCTAATCTTTATGCATTATTCTTATAATTCTTAATATTTTTATTAAACGATGGAAATAAATCACAATTCCCATACAAGATTTCATATCATAATAAAATTTGTGTTGTTTCAAGCATCTGACATATGTTATTCAAAATATTTTAATACATTAAAAATTGATAAACTCCTGTTCGTAAGAAACCTTCAATTTTATTCAAAGATGATTCCAATTACGTCCACATTAGATCTCCTGTAGAAATCTTTTTAACAATTAAGCCCCTTCTTCCCTTATTTATAATTTTTAAATTAAACTGCCCTCTATGGTACAATAAAGATGTGTTGTTTTCTACTGGGGTATGTCGTAAAATCAGAAGGGATTTTATCTCTTTTACCTTTTTTTCAGAGTAACTTTCACCACTAGGAAACTCTATTATTCCTAATGTAATCTTTAATTCGCTTTCATCAAAAGTCCAATCCTTATTAAGTTCCCTTATCTTTTGTATAAAGCTTCTTTTGGTTTTTCCTATATAGATCAATGTTTCATTTTTAGCATATACTCTAGAGATTGCAAATATTCCCTTCTTAAAAGCTTCTTCTCTACTATAAAAATCATTTAAACTATACAATCCATACCATTTAATATGTACTTTTTCTATTAATCTCACCTCATTTTTAGATAATATTATAATTTCTGAATGTTCGAATTATTGTGGATACATAGCCTTGATTACTTGAATTATAAATAGTGCTTTTCAATAATACATTTTATTATTACTAATTTCAATAATGCAGAAAAAATACAATATTATAGTTTAATTACAAAACTATCTAAAAACAAAGTGATGTCGTACCAAATATTTTATTTTTTTCAATATCAGACTATCGTGAACAAAAGTTAGAGAGTTATGGAATAAAATATAATGTGCATTTACATGCATTTCTTTTTAAAAAATGTTTTGTAATTGCAACTGAATTAAAAAAATATAGATTTTTATGACTCCTTTCGGGGGATATTGTAAAGTGGGATCTTATATATGCACATTACTATACCGAACTAGATTTCGGTATAGTAATTTTTTGTAACTCATTGATTTTTTACCAAACACGTATAAAAATTAATAGTATGAAAATAAAAAAGAACCTGCAAATCTGCAGATTCCCCTGATAATAATTTATATAAGTAAGACTCGAAAATATAATACAATGATTCAAAAATAAGTTCAAGTAAATCAAAAGAACCCGCTGGAGTTAGGGTTCTTTCAGAAGTGATGATGTTTTCTCAGCTTCGCAAAGTGAGAAAATACAAGAATATAATACATCGAGATTTAGAGAATTTCAATAATTAATAGATAAGGAATATTTTATTTATTTATTATGCAATGCTTGTGTTTTTTATTCAAAATATATTATAATCCATTTATTTAGATATTATTCAGAAAGTATAAAACTGTTAACTAAATATCGGAGTATTTTTACATATTCTATTAATACTATTAATTCTTTCTTCAAAAATTCCCCTAAAATGAAAAGATACGATATTCTTTCTGTAGAATCATAGGAAAGGATGGCGTTTCTTTTCATTTTATGGAGTACTAATTATTTCTTTTTTTATAATAAGAAAGGAAATTTATTATCATAAAGTATACCTGAGTCTATTGGTTTCCTAGCCCGAAAGAGATAAATAGCTTTGTTCCCATTCATAAAATAGTACAATGTATGCACAATTACATATCTAATTAATTGCTTTTAGTGTTATATTTTAATAGCGATGAATGCTATTATTTCATAAGTTGTCAACAAGCGTTATGTATGAGAAAAAGGAAGGGGCCAAATAGACCCTTCCTTTTTCTACTAATTAACTAAATTACTCTCTGGTAAAAATTTAAAAAGTGTTGCAAATAAGTTGCATCACTTTTTTAGATAAATACGGGAAGTAACTCTTACGATTCAATGAGTCTTTTTTCCTACCTTTGAAAAGTTCGTTTAGGCTTCAATGCCCTTATTCAGTGATATTTCAGCAGTTCCTTTATTTTTCATATTTAATATTTTGTTCCTAAGCCATGAATATACTTAGAAAACCTCTAAAAACTATTTGATAATCTTTTAAAATCTAACTTTCTTATAATACTCTTTGCTATTTCTTCAATATTTTCATTTAGAAAGAAATGATTACCTTCAAAAGAATGAAGAGTACACGTTTTACTTGTATATTGCTCCCATTTTATTACTTGATCATATGTAGTAAATTCATCATTTTCCCCATTAAATATAAGAAAATCAATATCACACGGTTGTATATTATTGTCATGAATATATGTCTCGACAATTTTAAAATCTGCTCTTAGAATTGGGAGAAAAATCTCCATTAATTCTTCTGATTGAAGTACCCCGGACGGTGTACCTCCCATTGCAATAACTTCTCTTTTAAATTGCTCATTAGAAAGATTATGTCGGATATTTTTTATTTTACTATTTGGATGATTTCTACCGGACAAAACAAGAAATTCAGGCGATACGTTTTTAGAATCTTTTATTTTTCTGGCTACTTCATAGGCGATCAAACTTCCCATGCTATGCCCGAATAGAATGTAGGGCGAATCATCTATCTGCATAACTATTTTATTATAGACATCATTCACAGCCTCTTCCATACTTTGGTACAAGTTTTCTTCAATTCTATATCCTCTACCAGCTAACTCTATCGGGACTACCTCAATATATGGATTAAAGTGATTTTTCCATTTTGCGTAACTAAACGCAGATCCCCCAGCATGTGGAAAGCAAAAAAGTTTAGTCTTCTGCATTGATTTTCTCCTTACTTTCAAATTTGTATATATTTTGGCAAATTGCATAAATGTCTTTAATTATTATCTCTTGCGGAAATTCATCCCTTGTTGCACAAGCAGATATCTTATAATTTGGCTCAATGTTATATTGTCTAAAGTAAAAGTTTTGAGGTATATACTTATATGAAATTAAAGTTGGTGACTCTTTTTTTATAGAGAATGAATTTAACGGGATATAAAGCCCTTTTCCAATCGTTTTTATATAACTTTCTTTTAATGTCCATAAATCATAAAAATAATTAATTTGTTCATCAGAATTTATATTAGATATATCATAAAATTCTTCCTCTGAAAAAAATTCATTTGCTAATTTAAGAGCCTCTATCTCTGAAACCTTTTCTATATCAATACCCACATTAAAATTAGCAGTAGTACAAACCACCCATTCTCCTGAATGTGACAGATTAAAATGAAAGTCAGAAAAATTTTCAACAAAAGGTTTTCCATACTCATTATATATAAATCTAATTTCTTCATTATTAATTTTATACTTTTGGCAGATTAGAGATCGGATTAGTAAATCCCCTATCAGGGTCCTATTAACGTCGCATGAGTTTAATAAACGCTTCATTCGTTCTTTCTTCTCATTTGAAACCAAGTTACTAAGTTGCTTAAACAAATGACTTTCAATATTCTTTGGTATTTTCACAGCTTGAATGTGTATGATAAATCACTTCCTTTTTTAAAGGATGGCTTCATATATGTGCGTTACATAAATTCAAATTAACTTTATTAAATTGCAAATACAATAGAAAAGGTGCATATTTACATATCAATGAAAATATACACCTTTCCTCAGTAATATCATCAAAGCATTAGCTTCTATTACAAAAAATGGAGAGCATTTACATCATTCTATGAGCAGCTCATATAGGTTTCTATGTCTCTATCAAGTAAATTTTCCATTATCCTCTTAAAAAGTAATACTCTTGATATATTCATTATTGCCTACACTTTATTTGCAGTTATTGGGCTGTCCTTTTCGTTCATAGCGTTGCATCTTTTGCACTCTCTACTTTTCAGTAAATGAAAGGGATGTTTCTTTTATCCCTTCAAATTCATTTAATAGGTACTTAGCTATCTTTTCAACTGCGGGGAAGTCTACTATTTCCTCATGTGATCCAGGGACAGAATACTTATTTACTCTTCCTTTTAATAAAGGTCCCCAATTTGTAAACAACTCTTTTCCTTCCTCAGCACTAAAGTAGATAACTTCTCCAAAGTATGGTATCAAATCATTCTCTGCCATTAAGTTCAGGCATTTCCTATGAGCATTGATAACTTGCTTCAAATTCATAAGATTTGCATCAGGCGGGAGTACTCCTTCCATAATTAATCGCTCCACAAGCATATCTTGCTTATGGACGAGGCCTTCTTCCTGCTCAGTAAGATCTCTAGGAATGAAATGTTCAGATATATATGAGAGCATATCCTCCCTTGTTTTACGATCTTGCTCTGAAGGTACTTTAGTATCCATTAGTACCAAAAACTCAACTTCCTCTCCTTGATTCCTTAATACAGTTGCAATTTTATAAGCAATTGCACCGCCTAAAGACCATCCTCCAAGACGATATGGGCCTTCTGGCTGAACACGTTTTATTTCTTCAATGTAAAGTTGAATTACTTCCGGCAAGGTCAAATCATCAATTTCTCTCTTTTCTATGAGAGGATTCTGTAAACCATAAAATGAACAGTGGTTCTTAAGCAATCTTGCTAGTTGAATGTAACAGAATACATTCCCCATAAACGGATGAACGCAGAAGAAAGATCTTTTTTCTGATTCTTGCAGTGGAACCAGCGCTGATACTGATTTCGTCATATCATGCTTATCACGAATAAGGCATGCGATTCCTTCCACTGTTGGATTCTTAACCAATGTAGACACCTTAATCTCTTTTCCAAACTTCTCCCTAATTTTTGAAACTAATTTAATTACAAGGAGAGAGTGTCCCCCTCTATTAAAGAAATCATCATTTACATAGACATCTTCTATCTGTAACAAATCCTGCCAGATTTTAATCAACTGATATTCAATTTCATCCCTTGGAATGATTGGTGTAGAGAAGTTATTTTCTCTTTGAATAGTTAAATTGTTCAATGCCTTTCGATCAACTTTTCCATTCGTTGTAAGAGGAATCTCGTCTATCTTAATAAAGTGTGCAGGAACCATATAATTCGGTACTTGTCTCTTGAGATATTCACGCCAATCATGCATACTTCCATCTCCAACTACATAAGCAACCAATCTCTGCTCTCCTAATTTATCCTCTGTTACCAAAACTACTGCTTCTTTTACCAATGGATGCCTCTCTAGATTCGCTTCAATCTCTTCAAGTTCAATACGAAAGCCCCTAATTTTCACTTGATTATCAATTCTTCTCAAGTAATCTAAATTACCATCAGGTAAATAACGAACCAAATCTCCCGTACGATATAAACGCTCTTCTTCATTAAATGGATGACGGATAAATCGCTCTGCTGTTAATTCTGGACGATTCAAGTATCCTCTCGCTATACCTGCACCACCGATATATAGCTCACCTGTTACACCAACTGGAACAGGTAACAAATTTTTATCCAATACATAAGTTTGAACGTTCGGCAACGGACGTCCAATTGTAACTTTCTTACTATCTGTTTGAATATGATAACACGTTGCATCAACCGTACATTCTGTAGGACCGTATACGTTATAAAAATCAATTTTTTCGGTCTCTACTAGCTGTTCCCATAATGACGGCATGATTGCTTCACCACCGACTAATATCTTACTTGGTACATGAACATCAGCACTTATTTCTAGCAATCCCCCATCTATAAGTAATTGAAGTAATGAAGGTGTCATATCAAACATTTCCAATTTATTCTCCCTAATATAGGACACAAATTGTTCCGGATTAGTGCGAACTTCACTTGGGATAATATATAAACTTGAACCATAAAGCAACATTTGTAATTGCTGAATAGATACATCAAAGGCAATTGACGCATTCAAACCGACGCGCATATTACTAGGTATCTCATGTGAGAAAACTTCTTTTTGTAAACCATAGGATAGGTTTATTACAGAATGGTGCTGTACTAAAGCCCCCTTTGGATTCCCTGTCGAACCAGAAGTATAGATAACATACGCTAAGTTTTCCCCTGTTACCTCACATATTGGTGAAAGTTTGCTTTCTTGAGAAAGCATTGCTTGGTCCCTATCTAGGCAAACTGTCTTGATGTCTTTAGGTATCCATCCTAGTAATACCTCATTTGTAACTAACACTTTAATTCCCGTGTCTTCTAAAATATATTGCAGGCGGCTTTCCGGATTAGATGGATCCAATGGAACATAGGCTGCTCCAGCCTTCCAAATTCCCATGAGACCAACAACCATCTCAACTGATCGATCAAAGCAGAGGCCAACTAATGACTCTGTCCCAATTCCACATTTCTGTAAATGATGGGCTAATTGATTAGCTCTTTCATTCATCTCTCGATACGTTAGTTGCTGTTTATCATCTACCAATGCCACCGCGTCAGGTGTACGATTTACTTGCTCTTCGAATAGTTGATGAATTACATTCTCACGTGGATAGGATATATCATTATTATTCCATTCTTCCAATAGCCTTCTTTGTTCAGCCTCCGTAATATATACTAGTTCCGATAGATTTTGATCAATGTTTTTGAGCATTTGCATTAACACTTTGTGTAAATGACCCAACGTTCGTTCAATGGTTACTCTATTAAACTTACTACGGTCATACATTAACTTTAACGATAACTGGATTCCTGGAACTATAGCCAATCCTAGTGGGTAGTGGGTTTGTTCTACCCCTTTCAATTCACCAATTTCCAAATTTCCTGAAGATCCTTCTTTCACTGGATAATTTTCAAACACATATAAACAATTGAACAGCGGTGTACCTCTAGGAACCTCACTCCACCCCTGAATCTCTGTCAAAGAAGCATACTCATATTGTCTTCTTTCTATCTCTTCCTCTTGTATCTTCTGCAACCAATCTATTACTTTTATATCATCCATCAATTGAATTCGCGTCGGTGACGTTGTAATGAAAGGACCTACGATGTTTTCAACATCAATAATCTCCGTAGGACGCCCTGAGCTTGTTACACCAAAGACAATGTCATTTTCTCCACTATATCGGCTCATGAGATATGCCCATGCACCTTGAATTACTGTACTCAAAGTAAGTTTATTTCGTTTCGCCCATCCTTGTAACGCTTGAGTCTGCTCTTCTGATAAATAGGTAACCTTTTCTGTATAACCTTTTTCTTCCTCTTTACTTTCTAAGCCCAGCAAAGTTGGTGCAGTAAAACCTTTAAGCTTTTCTCTCCAGAATTGTTCCGCCTGCTCCTTATCTTGTTCCCTGAGCCATTGGATATATTTCTTATATGGTGAGGGTTTAGGTAACTTTACAGCTTTTCCATTCATTCTCTTCTGATAGACTGTAAGTAATTCATTAAAGACCAATGGTAAACTCCATCCATCCAGTAAAATATGGTGATGTGTCCAAACAATCCGATATTCTTCCTCACCTTCTTGAATGACCGTTACCCGCATCAATGGCGCTTCATCAAATTGGAAGGCTTGTTTTCGATCTAATGCCAAAAAGACTTTTCTTTTTTCCTCTATCTCTTTAGTTGTCATTGTACGCCAGTCTTCTTTGTTCACTTTAAATGGGATATTTTCATACACCACTTGTAATGGTTCTTCAATTTCGTCCCAAACAAATGCTGTACGAAAAATTTCATGCCGCTGAATTACAGATTTCCATGCCTGCTCAAAAGTAGGAATATCCATTTTTCCTTTAATCATAAAACTTAATTGCACTATATATGGTGCAACATGTTCATTCCCTTGGTCATGCAATGTGTGGAAAATCATACCTTCTTGCAAAGGTGATAGTGGATATAAATCAGTAATCTGATTGTTCTTTCCACGATTCATTTTGTTTAGTACATTTGTCAAACCTACTTGGTTAAGATTAGCCATTGCAAAATCCGAAATGGTCAGTGCAGATTCTCTATCTGAAGGTTGAATCAATCTGCTCAGTTGATATAGCATATTCTGTGCCATACTTTGAATCTTTGATTTGGCGAATTGTTCAACATTGTATACCCAAGTGAACTGAAGTTTTCCATTCGTTACAACCCCAATTACATCAATTACATGCGATCGCTTGGAACCGGCAGCATGATCTAAACGCTTAAATTCGTTCTCCGGCATAAACATTGCATCGCTAGAAAACATTTGATCAAATTGTCCAAGATAGTTAAAACTAATAGACGGTGTATGTTGAGAGCTCAATTGCTCACACATTGTTGCGTTCATGTAACGCAACACCCCATAATCAACACCCTTATTAGGAATTTTGCGAACTTGTTCTTTAACTGCTTTTAATGCTGCAATTGGCGTATTAGCACTAGTAATATTTAAATGAACTGGGTAAATACTTGTAAACCATCCCACGGTTCTCGATAAATCAACATCTTCAATAATCTCTTCTCGACCATGTCCCTCTAAATCTACGCTTAATATCGGCTGCCCCGTACATGCTGCTGTAGCTTGTACCAATGCTGCTAATAATACTTCATTGATTTGGACACGGTGAGTGCTTAAAGTCTCTTGCAATAACATACGGGTCTCATTCTCATTTAACACCACAGTAATTTCCTCAGTTACTGCGCTTACTGGATTACTTATAGTACCATCTACTGGCAGTATAACTACGTCTTGTTCACCCTGCTGCTCCCAGTAATGTAGCACTTCTTTTGATATTCCAGTTTCAGCGTAATGTTGTAATTTCTCCGACCATTCTTTAAAAGATGTACTCTTCATAGGTAATTGAATTTTTTGCCCTTGGACTGCTTGCGTATATGCTGTTTGCAAATCTTCCAATAAAATTCGCCAAGAAACACCATCCACGGCTAAGTGATGAATTGTCCAAAATAATCGGCCAGTCTTCTCACCTTCATCAAAATACACCATTCTCATTAACGGACCATCATGTAAATTCAATCTTTCTTGTGCAACATTAATCTCTTTTTGAATAACTTCATGCCAATCCGCTTCCGGCACTTCGTCTAATGAAATGACAGTCAGCATCAATTGTTCTTCAATTCCTTCATTCCACTGTTTCCAAGCCCCATTAGGTAAACGTTCATATCTTAAACGCAGGGCATCATGATGAAGTAGAAGGTTACGCGCTGCCTTTTCCAGTGATCCTATGTCCAATTTTTCTTTCGTTCTAAAGAACATGGATTGATTCCAATGATGTGGGTTAGGATGATTTTGTGCAAAAAACCTTTGCTGAATAGGTGTAAGTATCGTCTCTCCAGTTATAATTCCTTGTTCAGCTTGTACACCTTGTTCTTCTTTGACTACTAGCGCCAACTCAGCAATCGTTTGGTGTTCAAATAGTTGTTTTGGTGTCAACTGTAAACCAGCTTGCTTCGCACGAGAGACAATCTGAATGCTAAGAATTGAATCTCCACCAATTTCAAAAAAGTTATCATAAATACCAATACGTTTTGAACCTAGCACACTTTCCCAAATGATAGAAAGCTTATGTTCACGTTCATTTCTTGGGGCCGCGTACCCTTCTTGTGTTCCTTGATAATCTGGTATAGGTAACGATTTCCGATCAACCTTTCCATTTATGGTTAGCGGTAATTCTTTCATTTCGACAAAGTAGGAAGGTATCATATGGATTGGTAGTTTTATTTTAAGATACTCACGCCATTCTTCTAAACTGCCTTCGCCCACTATATAAGCTACTAACCTCTTATCTCCCGACTGATTTTCCCTAACTATTACAACTGCCTCTTTTATCAAGTCATGCTCCTGTAAAGTCGACTCAATCTCCCCAAGTTCGATTCGAAATCCTCTAATCTTCACTTGATTATCCATTCTTCCTAAATAGTCTATATTACCATCAGAAAGATATCTCACAAGATCGCCTGTTCTATATAATCTCTCGCCTTCTTTGAATGGATGAGAAATAAATCGTTCGGATGTTAACTCTGGACGATTTAAGTATCCCCTCGCTAGACCCGCTCCTCCGATATAAAGTTCACCCATCACACCAACTGGAACTGGCAACCCATTTCTATCCAATACATAAGTTTGAACGTTAGGCAACGGACGCCCAATCGTTACTCTTTCACTATCTTTTTTGATATGATAGCATGTTGCATCAACCGTACATTCTGTAGGACCATATACATTATAAAACTCAATTTTAACAGTCTCTACTAGCTGTTCCCATAATGACGGCATAATCGCTTCGCCGCCAACCAATACCTTACTTGGAACATGAACACCATCGTACGTTTCTAACAGTCCGGCATCTATAAGTAATTGAAGCATTGAAGGTGTTATATCAAAGATTGCTAACTTGTTCTCCCTAATATAAGCTACAAACTGTTCCGGATCACTTCGTACTTCATTCGGAATAATATACAAACTTGAACCATACAACAGCATTTGTAATTGCTGAATAGATGCATCAAAGGCAATTGACGCATTTAAACCGACATGCATGTTAGATGGTATCTCATGTTCGAAAACCTCTTTTTGTAAACCATGCGACAAGTTTATTACAGAATGATGCTGTATCAAGACACCCTTTGGATTCCCCGTCGATCCAGAAGTATAGATAACATACGCTAGGTTTTCTCCTGTTACTTCACATTTTGGTGAAAGAATGCTTTCTTTTGAAATCATTGCCTGATCCCTATCTAGACAAACTGCCTTGACTTCTTTGGGTATCCAACCTCCTAATGACTCATTCGTAACTAATACTTGAATTTCAGTGTCCTCCAAAATATATCGTATGCGACTTTCTGGATATGATGGGTCCAATGGAACATATGCTGCTCCTGCCTTCCAGATCCCCATAATACCAACAATCATCTCAACTGAACGCTCAAAGCAAAGTCCAACTAATGATTCAGTCCCAATCCCACATTGCTGAAGATAGTGGGCCAATTGATTAGCTTTTTCATTAAGCTCTCGATATGTTAACTGCTGTTTTTCATCTACCACTGCTACCGCATCAGGTGTACGATTTACTTGCTCTTCAAACAGCTGATGAATCGTACTTTCCCGTAGATATGTTACAGCATTATTATTCCACTCTTCCAACTGTTTTTGCTGTAATCCTGATAATATAGGCAACTTAGCTAATGATTTATCAGGATTCTCCACGATTACATTCAACCAGTTCCCAAAATGTTCAGCCATGGATTCAATAGTTAAGCTGTCAAATAAATCAGTTCTATAAACAAAAGTAAGTAATAAACCCTCTTCCACTTCTGCAGCTGTTAAACTTAAATCAAACTTAGCGATTGGAGCATTACTTTCCATTACTTCTATATTTCTTCCATGTAGTTCTGGTAGCTTCTGTCCCGTATTTTGCAAAGTAAACATGGTTTGGAAAATCGGAGAATGGCTTGTATTTCGTTCAGGTTGGATAACCTCTACAATTTTCTCAAACGGAACATCTTGATACTCATATGCCTTCAATGCTTTTATCCGCACTTGAGACAACAACTCTTGAAATGCCGGTGCATTACTTAAATCAGCTCGATAAACCAATGTATTGACAAAGAAACCAATCAGTCCTTCAATTTCTCGATAATTTCGATTTGCAATTGGGCTGCCAACAATAATATCCGTTTGTCCCGTATAACGAGCAAGGAAACTTTGATACGATGCCAATAAGGTCATGAAAAGTGTGGCCCCTTCTTGACGACTTAGTTCGTTTAATTTATCCAGTAATGGGCGCGATAACAAAACATTATGAGTTAATCCATGGTGGGTTTGCACTGGCGGACGCGGACGATCCACTGGCAACATTAAGACTGGTAACTCACCAGATAATTCTTCCTTCCAATATGCAAGTTGTTGATATAGTACTTCATCTTTCAACCATTCTCTTTGCCACTGAGCAAAATCGGCATATTGAACTGGTAGTGGTTCCAGATCTGCTTGTTTTTCACCAATCGCATTCTCATAAAATGCCATCCATTCTTGAAGTAAGATTTCCATCGACCATCCATCTGAGATAATATGATGCATATTACACAGAAGAACCCATTCTTCTTCTGAAATTCTTATGAGTTTCCCACGGAACAATGGCCCTTGTTCTAAATCAAATGGAGATTCGACTTCAGTTTGAATCCATTGCTCCAACTTTCTTTCTCGCTCCTCTAATGAAAGCTTAGTTAAGTCCATTTGGAGAAGCGGACGGAAAACGTACGGTTGAATCTGCTGCACAGGATGGCCATCCTCTTCATAAAATACAGTCCGCAAAGATTCATGACGCTCTATCAACTGATTCCATCCCAACTCCAATCCCTCAGGTAACCAATTCCCTGTAAGGCGGCATGCCATTGGCATATTATAAAGTGCACTATTAGGTGCAAATTGATCAATAAACCATAAGCGCTGTTGGGCATAAGATAGTGGAATATTATTTCCGCGTTCCATCGGCACCAATGGTGGAATTTCTCGTTTTTCACTCCCCTTACGTAACTGATCTATTCGTTTCGATAATGCCTCGACCGTTGAATATTCGAACAGTTCACGTACCGGTAATTTGATTTGAAAGACTTCCTGTAAGCGTGAGACCACTTGTGTAGCAAGTAGAGAGTGACCACCAAGCTCAAAGAAAGAATCCTGAACACCAATTTCTTTTATTCCTAGCACTTGACTCCACACTGAAGCGATAAGTTCTTCCAGCGGAGTTCGTGGGTATACAGTATTTTCGGCGGATTGTTCACTAAGTATAGGCAATGCCTTCAAATCAAGTTTTCCATTCGGTGTAAGTGGTAAAAATTCCATCTCAATAAAGTTTGTTGGAACCATGTAATTTGGTAAATGTGTTTGTAGATGTTCTCGCCATTCATGTACACTTCCTTCACCAACTACATAAGCTACTAATCTCTTGTCACCTTGATTATCCTCTCGTACCAATACAACTGCTTCTTTCACAGAAGAATGTGCCTGCAAAACAGCTTCTATTTCTCCCAATTCAATCCGGAAACCACGAATTTTCACTTGGTCATCTATACGTCCATGGAACTGGAGATTACCATCAGAAAGATAACTTGCTTTGTCTCCTGTATAATAGAGACGTTCTCCTGACTTGAAAGGATGTGGAATAAATTTTTCCTTTGTAAGATCCGGACGATTAGCATATCCACGTGCAAGACTCTTCCCTCCAATATAGAGATCTCCAATTACACCAATTGGTACTAGCTGAAGATGAGAATCTAACACATAAACTTCTGTATTCGCAATCGGTCGACCAATCGATGGCGTACCTGTTGTCACTCCTACAGGTACATAACAATCTGTGGTAACAACGGTATTTTCCGATGGACCATACTGATTAATTACCGCAAAAGGAATATCGTTAGATGGGTACTGCGTTAATTGATCCCCACCAGTAATGATAAAACGAAGATCCGTTTTATCTGGCCAAGATAATTTCAAGAGCCTTTCCAGAATAGGCGTAGGTGCAAAGCTAGCTGTTATTCGTGAATCAATGAGCCAGTCCCTTAGTGCTTCTGGATTAATTCTCAGTTCCTCTGTTGACAAGTAGAGTGTTGCGCCAGCAGTTAGATACGGCCAAATCTCCTGGACAGCCGAATCAAAAGCAACCCCTGCAATCTGAGTCGCACGATCCTCTGCTGAAATATGATAAACTTCCTGATGCCAAGAAACCATATTCATTAATGAGCGATATTCAACCATGACACCCTTCGGTTTTCCTGTAGAACCAGAGGTATAGACAATATAGGCTAAGTTCTCTGGATTTATTTGACGTGTAGGTGCGATTACGCTTTCCACCGTTAATTCTTCTAACCTCACCATTTCGACGTGTGCGAAATGTCCTTCTTGTCCTTCCGCCGTCACTACAAATTGAATTCCTGCATCTTCAATCATGTATTCTAACCTTGATTTTGGATACAACGGATCTAAAACGACATAAGCTCCACCAGCTTTTAAAATGCCTAGTAAACTTGCCATCAGCTCAGCTGACCTCGGAAGATAAACTCCTACCACTGACTCTGGGGCTACTCCCTTTCGCTGTAAAACATTTGCCAACTGATTTGCTTGTGTATCCAGTTCACCATAAGTCCACTGTTTTGTTTGATCAACTACCGCAATCGCATCAGGACGCCTTGCTACTTGCTCCTCAAATCTGTCGCAAACAAGACCCTGATGAGACATTTCCATTACAGTGTCATTCCATGTTTCTAATAACAAAGTACGCTCGGGTTCTGATAGCATGCTCAGGTCATGCAACGGATTTTGTGGGCGATGAGAAACTTCATGTAGCCATTTCTCAAAGTGTCCTGCCATCCGTTCAATAGTAGTAGCATTGAATAAATCCTTATTGTACTCAAAAGTAAAAAGTAAACCCTCTTCCGTCTCAGCTGCCATTACACTTAAATCAAACTTTGCAATTGGACTATGGCTTTCTATCATTTCAATACTTCTACTAGATAACACCGGAAACTCTTGTTTCATATTTTGCAAAATGAACATAGTCTGGAAGATTGGCGAATGACTTGTACTTCGCTCCGGTTGCACAACTTCTACAATTTTTTCAAATGGAATATCTTGATATTCATACGCCTTCAATGCCTTTTGACGAACCTGATACAGTACACCTTGAAATGTCGGTCTACCACTCAAATTAGCTCGATAAACCAGCGTGTTAACGAAGAAACCAATTAGTCCTTCAATTTCTCTATAATTCCGATTCGCAATTGGGCTTCCGACCAGAATATCTTCTTGTCCCGTATAACGAGATAGAAAACTTTGATATGCAGCTAAAAGCGTCATGAAGAGTGTAGCCCCTTCTTTTCGACTAAGTTCATTCAATTTATCATGTAGCGTGCTTGGCAGAACCAGAGTGTATATCGACCCGTGATGAGTTTGTATTGCGGGACGCGGGCGATCCATAGGAAGTTGGAGTACAGGAAGCTCCCCAGACAATTCTTCCCTCCAATATTGGAGTTGTTGATCCAGCACCTCCTCCTTTAGCCATCCTTTTTGCCACTGAGCAAAGTCGGCATATTGAACCGGTAATGGTTCAAGTTCCGCTACCTTTCCATCCGTTGCTTTCTCATAAAATGCCATCCATTCTTCAAGTAGGATTCCCATTGACCATCCATCTGAAATGATATGATGTAGAGTACAAAGGAGTATCCATTCTTCCTCTCCCACGTGCAAAATACTTGTCCTGATTAATGGACCCTCTGTTAAATCAAATGGCACTTCTGTTTCTTGTTGAATTAAACGTTTAACTTCTTCTTCTTGATCTTCAGAAGAAAGCATAGTTAAATCCGTTTTCGGAATTGATTGAAAAGCATACGGTTCAATTTGCTGTACGGGTTGACCGTTCACTTCGTGAAAGACCGTCCGCAGTGATTCATGACGTTCTATTAGTTGATTCCATCCCGTTTCCAATGCTTCAAGTAGCCAATTCCCTGTAAGGCGGCATACCATTGGCATATTGTAAAGGGCACTATTAGGTGTAAATTGATCAATAAACCATAAGCGTTGTTGGGCATAAGATAGTGGAATAGCTTCTCCTCGTTTCATTGGTATTAGCGGCGGAATCTCTCGTTTTTTATTTCCTTTACGTAACTGATCTAATCGCTTTGCCAGTGACTCCACCGTTGTATATTCAAATAGTTCACGTACTGGTAAGTCGATTTGAAAAATTCCCTGTAAACGTGACACTACTTGAGTAGCTAGTAGTGAATGACCACCGATTTCAAAAAAGGAATCCTGAACACTAATGTTTTTTATTCCTAACACTTGGCTCCAAACGGAAACGATAAGCTCCTCCACTGGTGTTCTTGATGAAGTAATATCTTCACTTATGAACTGTTCTTCTAATTCCAGTAAGGCTTTCCGATTCACCTTACCATTTGGAGTGAGTGGCATACCTTCAATTTTGAAAAAGTATGCCGGAACCATATAATGTGGCAGTTGCTTCTTGAGATATTCACGCCACTCCCCAGTATCCCCTTCACCCACTACATAAGCTACTAACTGCTTATCTCCTGGTCGATCTTCCTTCACCAACACGACTGCCTCTTTTACAGATGAGTAATCATGTAAAGCTGCTTCTATTTCTCCCAATTCAATTCGGAATCCTCTAATTTTAACTTGGTTATCTATTCTTCCGATATATTCCAAGTTAAGATCATTCATATATCTCACCAAGTCACCCGTTCGATATAATCGTTCTCCGTCCTTAAAGGGATGCGGAATAAAACGTTCAGTAGTTAAATCTGGTCGATTGAAGTAGCCACGTGCCAATCCTACTCCTCCAAGGTAAAGTTCCCCTGCCACACCAATCGGGACCACTTGTTGATATTGATCTAACACATACAACTCTGTATTATCAATCGGACGACCAATCGGAATAAGCATTGCTTCTTTTTCTAAATCACAATCATAATAAGTCACATCCACAGTCGCTTCAGTAGGACCATACAAGTTAATTAACTTTGTTTGCTGAATATTGTAAAAGATCCCCTTAAACCGGCGAACCTGCTCAGTGTTTAACGCTTCTCCACTAGTAAAAACTTGAATTAAAGACGAGACATCCCTTTTCGAATTATATAGTTCCATATAATCTAAGAAAGTAGATAACATCGACGGAACAAAATGCATGGTGGACACACGATATCGCTCAATATACTCCTCAATCACCGCAGGATCTTTCTCTCCTCCAGGTGGAAGTAAACAAACACGTGCTCCTACAAATGACCACCAAAATAATTCCCAGACAGAAACATCGAACGAAAACGGTGTCTTTTGTAGGATTGTATCCTCCTCGGCCAATGGATATTTTTTCTGCATCCACTGTAGGCGATTGATAACGGAATGATGTTCAATCATTACCCCCTTTGGATTTCCCGTCGAACCCGAAGTGTATATAATATAGGCTAAGTTATTTGCTGTTACTCCACTTACCGGGGCTAAATTACTCTCTTTAGAAATCATCGCTTGATCCCGGTCTAAACAAATTGCTTGGATATCTTTAGGTAACCAGTCCTGTAGTGTTTCTTTTGTTAACAGCACTTGAATTTGTGAATTCTCCAAAATATATCTCAGGCGGTTTTCGGGATAACTTGGGTCCAGTGGGACATAAGCCCCACCTGCCTTCAAAATCCCAAAGAGACCGATAATCATATCAGGAGAACGTTCAATACATATACCGACCAATGATTCAGGTCCGATACCTCGTTTTTGTAAAAAATGCGCCATTTGATTCGATTTTTCATTAAGTTCTTGATACGTTAGCTTTCCACCCTCATAAACTACCGCCACTGCATCAGGTGTCCGTGCAACTTGCTGCTCAAATAGCTCATGAATCATACAATCATGACCATAAACTACGTCCGTATCATTCCATTCTTCTAGGAGTTGTTTTTGCTCAGTATCCGATAACATTGACAGCTTTGTATATGATTCATCTGGATGATACGTGATTTCATTTAGCCAGTTCTCAAAATGTCCTGCCATACGTGCAATGGTACTACTATCAAATAAATCCGTGTTGTATTCAAATGAGACAAATAGACCTTCTTCCACTTCATAGGCAGTTAAGCTCAAATCAAATTTAGCAATAGACATATTACTTTCTACCATTTCAATACTTCTATCAGTCAAATCTAGTCGTTCTTGTTTTATATTCTGTAGCGTAAACATGGTCTGAAATATAGGGGAATGACTCATGCTTCGTTCAGGTTGCACAGCTTCTACCACTTTTTCAAATGGTATATCTTGATATTCGTAAGCTTTTAACGCCTTTTTCTTTGTTTTGTTCAAAATCTCTCGAAAAGTAGGGGTGCCACTCAAATCTGATCGATAAACCAACGTATTAACAAAGAAACCAATTAATCCTTCTACTCCCTTATGGTTCCGATTTGCAATCGGACTACCAACTAGAATATCTTTTTGTCCCGTATAACGAGCAAGAAAGCTCTGGTATGCGGCCATTAAAGTCATAAATAAAGTAGATCCTTCTTGTCGACTTATATCCTTCAATTGACTGAGCAATTTATTAGGAAAAATCACATGATACGCAGCCCCAGAGTAAGTCTGCTTAACCGGTCGAGGTCGATCCACTGGCAGTTGTAAGATAGGAAGCTCACCAGACAATTCGTCCTGCCAATACGTAAGCTGACGATTTAGCACATCACCTTGCAACCACTCCTTTTGCCACTTCGCAAAGTCTGCATATTGAATGGATAATGAACTTAATTTAGCAGGATTTCCGCCCGTTTCTTCTTCATAGAAAGCAAGTAATTCATTCATGAATATACCAATGGACCAAGCATCAGAAATAATATGATGCATCGTACACAGTAATAACCATTCATCCTTCTCTAATTGAACAAGCTGATTACGAATTAAAGGACCATTCATTAAATCAAATGGTTCTTGCGCTTCTCTCGCAATTAAACTATCTACCTCTTTTTCTTTTACTTCTAGAGGAAGTTGAGAGTAATCTCTTACAGGTAATGCTCTAGGAAGGAATTCGACAATTTGTTGCACAGGCTGTTCTCCTATTTCTTTAAAAACAGTTCGTAATGATTCATGACGTTCAATGAGTCGATTGAATCCCTTCTCTAATGCTTCAGGTATCCAATTTCCTTTTAGATGCCATACTGTTGGAATATTATATAAAGAACTGTTTGGGTTAAATCTGTCCATAAACCACAAACGTTTTTGTGCATAAGACAACGGGAGTGCTTCTTTATTCTCCTTTTTTTGCATTTGCTTCTGAAGCCATGCTCTCTTCTCAGGAGAAAGTGAACTCAGCTTTGCAAGTAAATCACTTTTCATTTTTTTACCCCTTCCTGAATCAAATTACTCTCGAATATCCCTTGTGCTTCTTCCTCTGATAGCTCTTCTAATTGCTTAAGCAGTTCTAGTAATTCTTCATCATTACTGACTTCTGCTTCTTTTTGAATATAGTCTTGAAGACTTACATTCTCCTTACTATCATTCTGAATTTCTTGATTTTTGTTATAGAGCAATTGATCAATCTGTTCTGCCAATTGCTGCACCGTATGAAACATAAATAAATCATGCAATGGTATCTCAATTCCAAAAGCCTCTTTAAGACTGGAAACAGCTTGCGTAGCAAGTAATGAGTGACCACCTATTTCAAAAAACGAATCCTGAATTCCGATGTTTTCCATACCTAAAACTTCATTCCATATTGAAACGATTGTTTTTTCCGTAGGCGTACGAGGAGCAATATAACCACTTGCTATCTCCTGTTTCTCTGGTGCTGGTAAGGCCTTCCTATCAATTTTTCCATTTGGAGTGAGTGGAAATGCATTCAATCCGACAAAATAGGCTGGAATCATATAATTTGGTAGCTGGTCCTTGAGATAATCACGCCACTTTTGAGCATCCCCATCTCCTACAACATAAGCAATCAAACGTAGATCACCAGGATAATCTTCCCTCACCGTCACAATAGCTTCGTTAACTAATGTATGCTTTTGTAATGTCGCTTCAATTTCTCCTAGTTCAATCCGGAACCCACGAATTTTTACCTGATGATCGATTCGGCCAAGATACTCCAAATTTCCATCCGGCAAATACCTTACTAGATCTCCAGTCCGGTATACTCGCTCCCCTTCTTTAAATGGATGTGGTATAAAACGATCTTCCGTTAAGTCAGGGCGGTTTAAGTATCCACGTGCTAATCCCGATCCACCAATGTACAGCTCACCAACTACACCAATTGGAACCATTTTTTGTTCAATACTTAGTACATATACTTCTGTATTGAAGATTGGTTTACCAATTGGAGGTACCCTATGGACGACACCCTTTTCTAATTCCATATAAGTGGAATAAGTAGTATCTTCGGACGGTCCATATAGGTTGTACACCTTCTCAACCGTACTTCTCTCATATAAATCTTGAACAAGTGAATATGACAATGGTTCTCCAGCCAAATTCACCACCTTTACCGAAGAAGGGAGTGTTTTTGCTCGAACCAGTTCCTTCGCTGCCGATGGCACAGTATTGACTAAAGTCACATCCTTGGTAGACAACTTGTCTAGATGTAGAGCATTTTCAGCGACAATCACCTTACCACCCATCGTTAGGGGAACAAACACTTCAAAAACAGATAGATCAAAGGATAGCGAAGTGGAGGCCAACACTCCCGCTAAATCCTTTCGGGAATATGTGTGATGCGCCCAACGAATCATTGTTACTGTACTCCTATGCTCAATCATTACTCCCTTTGGATTTCCAGTGGAACCTGAAGTATAGATAATATAGGCTAAGTTATCGCCCGTCACTTCACTCGTACACACCGTAGTTACTTCTTGTTCTATTTCTACTCGATCACGATCAATACAAATCACGTCAACGGATCTAGGTATAACCATTTTTTGTTGTAATTTTTCCTGTGTTACTAGTACCTTTATTTGAGCATCCTCTAAAATGTATTGCAGTCGACTTTCCGGATACGCTGGATCTATTGGGACATATGCTCCTCCTGCCTTCATAATTCCTAAGAGGCCTACAATCATCTCAGATGAACGTGTAACACAAATCCCAACCAATGATTCGCAACCTACACCATTTTTCTGTAAATAATGTGCCAGCTGATTCGAGCGTTCGTCCAACTCTCGATATGTTAGTTCTTCATCTTCGCATACCACTGCAATTGCTTCTGGTGTTTTTTCTACTTGTTCTTCAAACAATGTATGAATCGCGCATTCTTCTATATCTATAACAGCTGATTCATTCCATTCTTCTAGTAATTGCTTATATTCTACTTTCGATAACATATTCAATTCTGATAATAAACATTTTGGATGAGAGACAATTTGATTTAACCAATGCTCAAAATGATTTGCCAGACGTTCAATGGTTGTATCATCAAACAAATCAGTATTGTATTCAAAGGTTAGTGATAATCCTTCTTCCGTCTCAGTAACAAATAAACTCAAATCAAATTTCGCTACAGAAGCATGGCTTTCCATGAGTTCCATTTGCCTTTCAGATAGCTGAGGAAATTCTTGCTTCGTATTCTGTAAAGTAAACATGGTTTGAAATATTGGTGAATGACTTGTATTCCGTTCCGGCTTTACGGATTCTACCACTTTCTCAAATGGGATGTCCTGATACTCGTATGCTTTTAGTGCTTTTTTTCTTACCTGCGACAAAAGTTCTTGGAACGTCGGATTTTCACTGAAATCAGCTCGATAAACCAACGTATTTGCAAAGAAACCTATTAATCCCTCAATCTCTTTAACATTTCGATTAGCGATTGGGCTTCCAACCAAGATGTCATCCTGTCCTGTATAACGAGAAAGGAAGCTTTGATACGCTGCCATCAATGTCATAAATAAAGTGCATCCTTCTTGCAGACTTAAATCTTTGAGTTTTTCCTGTAGGGAATTCGCCACCATTAAGGACTGACTTGCACCACGATGGGTTTGAACCGCAGGTCGAGGACGATCCATCGGTAATTGTAAAACCGGTAACTCCCCAGCCAATTCTTCCTTCCAATATCGAAGGTGCTGATCCAAATTCTCTTCTTTTTGCCATTCCTTCTGCCACATAACAAAGTCTGCATATTGGATAGATAACTCCTTCAATTCCGCCGGTTTTCCGCTTAGTGCTCCTTCATAAAAAGCCATCCATTCTTCAAGTAAAATCCCCATTGACCATCCATCTGAAATAATATGATGCATCGTACAAATGAGAACCCATTCTTCCCTGTCCACTTTCAATATTCGTGTTCGAATCAGAGGACCTTGTCCAAAATGAAATGGTTCCTCCGCTTCGTTTTGAATGAGCCGTTTCATTTCTCTTTCCCTATCTTCAAAAGAGAGATCTGTTAGATTCGATTGAGGGATATGTCTGAATACATGAGATTGAACCTGTTGGAAAGGTTCACCCTCTTGTTCTAGAATTATCGTCCGTAATGATTCATGACGCTCCAACAACTGATTCCATCCGACCTCCAACGCTTCAATTGACCATTTACCTGTTAAGCGACACGCTGCATGAATATTGTACATAGCACTATTTGACATTAATTGATCAATAAACCATAGACGTTTCTGCGCATAGGAAAGCGGAATAGCTTCTTCTCGTTTCATAGGTACAAGGGGGGCAGCCTCTCGTTTTTTATCTTCTTTTCGTAACTGATCTACTCGTTTCGCCAATGCCTCCACTGTATCGTGCTTGAAAAGTTCACGTAATGGGATTTTGATTTGGAACAATTCTTGTAATCGAGAAACAATTTGAGTAGCGAGTAGTGAGTGCCCACCCCGTTCAAAGAAGGAATCCTGAATACCGATATTTTCAGTTCCTAACACTTGACTCCAAACCGAGGCAATAAGCTCCTCCGATGGCGTCCGAGGTAGAACATTTAAACCTCCAATAGTTTGCTCATCAGGTACTGGCAAGGCCTTTCGGTCAATTTTCCCATTCGGAGTAAGCGGGAAGTGTTCTAACTCTACAAGGTGCGCTGGAATCATATGATTCGGTAATTGGTTTTGTAAATACTCTCTCCACTCTTGGGTATTTCCATCGCTCATTACATATGCAACCAATCGTTGATCACCTGGACGATCTTCTCTAACTAATACGACAGCCTCTTTAATAAACGAACATTTTTCTAAAGTCGCTTCAATTTCTCCTAATTCAATCCTAAAACCACGCATTTTGACTTGATGGTCCATTCTACCTATAAATTCTAAATTTCCATCAGTTAGATATCTTACTGAATCTCCTGTTCGATATAGTCGTTCCCCGAATCGATATGGATGCGAAACGAATTTTTCAGCAGTAAGATTCGGACGATTTAAGTATCCACGTGCTAAACCAGCACCACCAATATATAACTCACCCTCAATTCCTATTGATTGCAAGCGTTGATTTTGGTCTAATACATATAATTGCGTGTTCTGTATCGGCTGCCCAATAGAAACAAATTCTTGATTTGGCTGAATATCAAATGCATTCACATAAATAGTGGCTTCAGTTGGTCCATAAAAGTTGGTTAATTTCACTTGTCCACTATGATTCCATTTCTGTTGAAATCGTCTAACCAACCCTGAACTTAGTTCTTCCCCACCAGAAAATACATGGCGTACGGACGAACAATTCATGTTCAATTCAATATGATTGAAGTGATCTAAGAAAACAGATAACATCGAAGGTACAAATTGAACTATAGTAACCTGATGTTTTTTAATCACTTCAGCTATAATAGAAGGATCTTTTTCTCCACCTGGAGGCAGGAAAGATACACATGCACCAACGTGAATACCCCAAAACAACTCCCAAACAGAGACATCAAATGAGAATGGCGTTTTCTGCAAGACCACATCCTTTTCAGAAAGTGGATATTTATGTTGCATCCATTCTAGATAATTGATTACTGAATGATGCTCAATCATTACTCCCTTTGGATTCCCTGTAGATCCTGAAGTATACATAACATACGCTAAACTTCTTCCTGTTACACCACTTATACATGGGGTTGTTTCTTCTTTTTCAATTGCAGTATAATCTTTATTCATACAAATCGTTTCAACATTTTCAGATACAAACAAATTTTTAGAATTCTCTTCCGTCACTAGTACTTCGATTCCAGCATCCTCTAATATATATCGAAGCCGACTCTCTGGATAAGTAGGATCAAGTGGAACATACGCTGCTCCTGATTTTAGAATACCTAATAACGCTATCATCATTTGTAATGAACGTTCTATATATATCCCAACCAGAGACTCTGAGCCTACACCACGCTTTTGTAAATAATGAGCTAGCTGATTCGCACGCTCCTCCAACTCTTTATAGGTAATTTGTTCATTTTCGTAAATAGCCGCGATTGCTTCCGGCGTTTTTTTAACTTGCTCCTCAAACATCGTATGAATCATGCCTTCAGCCGAATAATTTACTTGAGTATGATTCCATTCCTCTAATAACTGTATCTGTTCTTCCGCTGTTAAATGAGTAATTTCAAAGAGTTTTGAATCTAGGCTCTTCGTCATCTGAATTAATATTTGCAATAAGTGATTCTGAATCCAATTTATTGTTTCTTCATTAAAATAGCTTCGATCATACATCAACTTTAAAGTAATTTTCTTACCAGGCATTACAATGAGTGTTAAAGGATAATTTGTTTGTTCCGCGCTTTTAACATCTAGTAATCTTAAATCATCATTTCTCTCACCTTGAATTGGATAATTTTCAAACACATACAAGGTATGAAATAAGGAGCTATTTCGCGGAACCTCACTCCACCCTTGAATATCTATCAATGAATTATACTCATATTGTCTTCGTTCCATTTCTTTCATCTGTATTTTATGAAGCCAATCTACTACAGATGTATTATCCGTTAATCGAATTCTAGTAGGTAAAGTGTTAATAAATAGGCCTACCATATTCTCTGCTCCTATCAAATCAGTAGGACGTCCAGAGCTAGTTACGCCAAATACGATGTCACTTTCACCGCTATACCTACCCATCAAATAGGCCCATGCTCCTTGGACTAATGTATTCAATGTTAATCGACTATTTCGTACCCACTCTTGTAAATTCTCAGTGAATTCCTCAGATACCTGATAAACACACTCTCCATAGCCCTTCTCCTGCCCTTGATCCTTTCTTTCCATCGCTAATGGCGTAGGTGCATAGAACCCTTTTAATTCTTCTTTCCAAAATTCCTCTGCTTGACTTTGATCTTGTTTATTTATCCACTGGATATATTTTTTATAAGGAAGAGATTTAGGAAGATTCAACAATTCTCCCTTTATCATCTTGAGATAAACTTCCATCACTTCACTAAAGACCAATGAAACACTCCAACCATCTAGCAAAATATGATGATGTGTCCAAATAATTCTCGTTTCCCCTTCTGCTTCTTTAATCGCAGTGACTCTCATCAATGGTGCTTCATCCAATAAAAATCCTTTCCTACGATCTGCAGTCAAAAACTGGTGTAATTTCTTCTCCTTCTCCTCATGCGAATGGGTACTCCAATCCTCTTGATGAATAGTAAAAGGAAGACGTTCGTAAACTGCTTGTAGAGGTTTTTCTACTTCCTCCCAAACAAATACTGAGCGCAGAACCTCATGTCGTTGAATAACATATTCCCAAGCTTTTTCAAAAGTAGCAACATCCAATTGCCCCCCGAGCAAGAAACCTACTTGTACAATATAGGAAAAAGAATATTCATCATCTTGATCGTATAAAGTATGAAACAGTATTCCTTTTTGCAAAGGTGATAAACCATATATATCAATAACGTCTCCCATTTTTACACCCTCTTCTTTGTTAATTTAAGTAAGACTTTGCTCAAGCTTTCTTCCGTTAGATTCTCTGCATCAGCAAAATCTGATACCGTAAAAGCAGACTCTGTTGTTGGTTTATTTATAAGTTGGCGAAGATGCCTCAACATACCATCTGCTATTACTTGAATTTTTAATTTAGAAAACTGTTCTCTACTATACATCCAAATAAAATGTAACTTTTCATCTTTCACCATTCCGATAACATCAATTAGATGAGATGGCTTGGAATCTGGAGCATGATCTAATAATGTAAACCCTGCCTCTTGCATAAACAAAGATTCCTTTGAAAACACCTGATCAAATTGGCCCAAATAGTTAAAGCTTATTGAAGGCTTTTGCTGATAAAACGGAAGTATTTCTTTATTCAAGTAACGTAAAATACCATAGTCTACTCCGTGATTCGGAATTCGACGCAATTGTTCTTTGACAGCCTTTAAGCCTTCAATTGGTGTTTTAGTTCCTTGAAAATTTAGATGAACAGGATAAATACTCGTGAACCAGCCCACTGTCCGTGATAAATCAATACCTTCAATCATCTCTTCTCTCCCGTGTCCTTCTAGATGAATAGAAACCGTTTGCTGATTTGTACAATCGACGATAGCTTGTCCTAATGCCGCCAATAGTACCTCATTAATCCTTGTCTTATGAGTGACTGGAACTTCGTGTAACAATGCTTGTGTTTCTTCTACCCCTAAAGTCCTCGTCACTTGATCAATCGATTCTTCTGTTGTTTCTTGTATTGGATAGTCCATTGGAATTGTCATCGTTTCTTTTTCTACTTGTTCATTCCAATAATCCTGCACTTCTTTTGAAATACCCGAATCACTGTATGTCTGGAGTCGTTCAGACCATTCTTTAAAAGATGTACTTTTCGCAGGTAAGCGAATTCCTTGACCTTGTTTCATCTGGTTATATACCACCTGTAAATCTTCCAATAGAATTCTCCACGATACTCCATCTACTACTAAATGATGAATCACCCAGAATATTCGATCATTTCCAGTCAAGTTATCCTCAAAGTAAACTACTCTCATTAACGGACCAGTAACTAAATTGAAACTAGCTTGATTAATGTTCATCTCTTCTTGTATTATTTTATTCCACTCTTTTTCATTAACTTTGTTCCGTTTTACAACATGGAGTACTGAAAGCTCATCTGTCCCTTCATTTCTCTGCCTCCATGTTCCGTTTGGTAACTGCTCGTACCGAAAACGTAAAGCATCATGATGTTTGATTAAATTTAATATTGCTCCCTCTAGTAACTTCACATCCAATCTCTCTTTTACTCTTAAAAGCATTGATTGATTCCAATGCTCTGGATGTGGATGTTCTTGCTCGAAGAACCAGTACTGAATTGGAGTAAAAAGCACATCTCCTGTCACAATCCCCTGCTCCGCTTGTACTCCCTGCGTTTCTATAGCCACTTGTGCCAGCTCGGCAATAGTTGGGCATTCAAACATTTGCTTCGGAGTAAGTTTTAACCCCACTTGACTTGTTTGAGATATGATTTGAATACTGAGAATCGAGTCGCCACCAATTTCAAAGAAATTATCATAGATTCCCACCTTTTTAATACCTAATACTTGCTTCCAAATGGTAGCCAGTATCTGTTCATTACTATTCCGAGGGCCAATACATTCACTATTAATCTGCTTTTCCTCCGGCATAGGTAAGGCCTCACGATCAACTTTTCCGTTAGCTGTAAGTGGAATGGCTTCCATCATCACATATCCCGAAGGTACCATATAGCTCGGTAGTTTCGCTTTAAGATACTCTCTCCACGCACCGACATTTCCATCTCCTACAACATAAGCTACTAATCGTTTATCACCCGGTTGATCTTCTCTTACAATTACAACTGCCTCTTTTATAGATGCATATGCATTTAAAGTAGACTCAATCTCCCCAATCTCAATTCGGAAACCACGTATTTTAACCTGATGATCAATTCTTCCACGATAATCCAGATTCCCATCTGGCAAATACCTCGCTAAGTCTCCTGTCCGGTATAATCTAGCTTTCGGATCACTACTAAATGGATGAGTTATAAAGCGCTCTGCTGTTAATTCAGGTCTATTTAAATACCCACGTGCAAGCCCTGCCCCGCCAATATAAAGCTCACCATCTACACCTATAGGAACAGGTTGTTGATAAGCATCTAATATATACACTTCTAAATCTGGAATCCGTTTTCCGATATTACTTCTCGAAGCATGATGTACATCATCTAGAGTAATTGGATAATATGTAACATGAACTGTAGTTTCTGTAATTCCATACATGTTAATTAGCTGTGGTTCTTTATCCCCATATCTTTGAAACCACGGTAACAAGCTAATGGGTTCTAACGCTTCTCCGCCAAATATCACATAACGCAGCTGCAAGTTTTTATTCTTATCTTCGTGTTCACACACTCGTATTAATTGTCGAAATGCGGAAGGTGTCTGATTTAGAACTGTGACTTCTTCCTCCACCAATAATTGATAAAAATCTTTTGGCGATCGACTAATCCAGTACGGAACAACAACTAATTTTCCACCATATAATAATGCTCCCCAAATTTCCCATACTGAGAAATCAAATGCATAAGAATGAAAAAGCGTCCAAGTATCTTTTTCATTAAACTGATACCAACAATCCGTCGATTTAAATAACCGAATGACATTGTGATGCTCTATCATAACGCCCTTTGGATTCCCTGTTGATCCCGAAGTATAGATTACGTAAGCTAGATTTTGGGAATTCACATCAGAAACCGGCAAGGTCTTACTTTCTTTCCCAATCTCTTCTTGATCACGATTCAGGCAAATCGATTCAACATTTTCTGGTAACCATTTCAATTCTTTTAAACTTTCTTGCGTTACGAATATCTGAATGCTAGCATCCTCTAAAATATATTGAAGTCGCTGCTCTGGATATGTTGGATCAAGCGGAACATAAGCCCCACCAGCCTTCAAAATCCCTAAAATACCTACAATCATTTCGAGAGAACGTTCAACACACAGTCCAACTAAAGTATCAGGTCCTATTCCCTTTTTCTGCAGATAATGAGCTAACTGATTTGCACGTTCATTAAGTTGCCTATAAGTAACTTTTTCTTTTTCATACGTAACTGCAATAGCGTTTGGATAAATCATTGCTTGTCGTTCGAACAATTCATGAAGAGTTTCCCGAGGTGGGAAATCCAGCTTAGGATTGTTGAACTCAACTAAACTTTTTCTTTTATCTTCATCAGAAATAATTTCGATTTCAGCTACCTTCTGCTTTGGGTTTTCAAAAGTGTTTTCCATTATCGCTAACATAACGTTAAAAAAGCGTTTTATCTCTTCCTTAGAAAATAGCTCCTCACGATAATCAATATGTACATGCAAAGAGTCTATATCAATTAGATTTTCAATATGCACTGCAAAATCTTGTACTTCTTCACGGTTTGCAATCCATAGTGAGTCACCACTTTCATCACGATCCCTATAATCAATCGTAGTTCCGAAAAGTCTCACATTGCTGTTATTCTCTTTATTAATCTGCTTTAATAATAAATCAAATGGATATTTCTGATGTCTTAATGATTTACTTTGTTTTCTGGACACCCTACCAATAAATGAAAGCACTTCTTCTTCTGGATCAATATCCATTCTTAAAGGAACTGTACTCACCATCATTCCAATCAATTTTCGTTCCATTTTAGTCATACGGTTGCCGTAAGCCATTCCTAATGCAATATCAAGCGATGAAGTCCACCGATACATGGACAACGAGAAAGCAGCGACAAAAAGAGTATATAAACTAAATTTGTAATTTCCGGAAAACAATTCTATTTTTCTCTTCAAATGCTCCGATAATATAAACGTTTCGCGTGATGCTTTGGTACTAACTTGGTACGTATTATAGGGCTTCAATCCGGTCACAGATGGAAGTGTTTTAAATTCCTCTAACCAGAATTTTTGATCTTTTTGAAAGCGACTACTATTCAAGTATGTTTGTTCATTAGCCAGAAATTGAACATATGAATTTTTAATTTCGCCTTCCTCAGTCTCGTTATGCATTTCATAATAATATTTTGCAATCTGCTCAGTAAATATTTGAATTGATAAACCATCCATGATAATATGATGAACATTTCCAAAGACTGCACATTCATTATCGTTTAATTTTATTAAGGCGAAATAGTATAAATCCGAATTAAATAATGTAAACGTTTCTTTTGTTTTCTGCTCAATCCATTCCTCAAGTAAATCTGAATTCTCCACATTACTGAAATCGAAAAACTCAAATTCTTGTTCTTCATGTTTAATAAAATATTGTTTAGGTTCCTGAAGCCCATTTTCTTTTAATCTAATGCATAGACCGTCATTTTCACTGATAACACGATTCACAACTTGGTTTAATTTTGAATAATTCATTTTTCGATGAAGTTTAAATAAAAATCTTAAATTACATATCCCTTTATCAGAATGAATAACTTCTGTATACCATATTCTTCGCTGCGGGTGACTTAATGGATAACTTTCCTCATTGGTCATAAAAAATCTTCCCTTCAAAAATTATTTGCTCTTATAGGTTCGTGTTTATGTTTAGCCCATAAATATTTCTGCAGTGAAACTCCAATTACTCCAATGACAACAAGCCCAATCCCGCCATAAACATAGAGTTGAGTTACTCCAAACAAATGCACTAATGGGCCACTCATAGCAGGAGAAATAATTAGAACTGCGTTTGTTAAACTGCTTTGAATACCAAATACTCTTCCTACTTGATCTTGATCAGATTCTATTTGTAAAATGACTTGATTAGATACAAGCATCAGCCCACTTCCAATACCAGCGATAAAACTAATCAGATAGGCCAAAACGAAGACCGTACCGGGCGTTATCAAACCAATCCCTCCAAAACCAATTCCCATTAAAACCATGCCTCCACATACTACCCAACCATATTGAAATTGTTTTAATTTCTGAGTTAGTAATGCACCAAGTATTCCGCCAAGACCAATAATAGAAATGATATATCCCATTTTACTTTTATCATGTGGGAATAAGCTCTTAAATAAAGTCGGGAATTGTGAGTCTACTAATTGTAATACTGCCATGGCTATTGTAACGAAAATCATAGTTGATAATATTATCCGATTAGATAACACATAGCCCCACCCTTGTACCCAAGCAGCCCAAGTGCTTTGCTTTTGCTTTTCAACAAGTTCTTTTGATATAGTTTCTTTGAATTTTATTGTGGGTATCAGAACTAAAGTAGCTAATAAACAACTTATAGCTCTTATAATTAGGCAGAACTCTGGCTGAAACCAGCTCAGCAACATGCCCCCTATAAGTGGGCCTACTATCTTGGTACCCTGCTCTACTATTCCGTTGATACTTACTGCTTTAGTAAGCAAATCTGGGGATACAATTTGTCTTGTTAGTGTTTGTTGTGCAGGATAATAGAAAACAATAAAAATGGAACGAATCATTAATGCCACTAAGAGCCAGTGGATATTTTGTACAAATAAAAGAGCAATTGTTATTAAACCAACCATCAAATTACAGAACATCATAATTGGAATTTTTCGAAAACGATCTGCAATAACACCTGCCCATGAGCCAAAAATAATTCCAGGAAGTGCATATGCAACAGGGATCAATCCAATCATAGTAGGATCTACTTCCCATTCAAACCCAACTATAGTCATAATCGCTAACATATCAATAAAAACACCAAGCATAAGCAATGAATAGGCAGAAAAAACTTGTAAATAAACCCTATTTCCTAATAGGCCTTGTGAATCGGTAGTTTTCATAAAATGTGCTCCTTAAATTTACTAAAACGGATGTTTTCGTGTACACAATACCTCTTTTTTGCATATAATTTATAACTCTACATATATCCATCCGAAATTTAATAGTATTCAAACTTCAATAACTATAAAATTTAATATCATTGGTATAATTTATGCATTCAAATATATTTATTTTCAGTTTTTATACATTCACTTCTGACTCTAAATAATCTTTTTCACCTATAAACGTGGACAAATTAAATGATTTCTAGTTATATCGTCATTACAACCACAGTAAAAAAAGATAATATTTCATTAATTTATCTGAAAAACTTTCTTTGATTTTCATATTCTACAAGCTAAAACTCTACTCAATGAAAATAATCCATTAATAGCTATCTAACCCTAAAATTCACAATAGTTAAACCATCCAAATTACACCCCCCTTTTCAGAATTGTCTTTTTTTTCTATTTAAAATACTATCACACAAATTTTCTAGCTACTATCTTCATAAAGTTGAAATAATCAAATCGGAAAATTCAGATAAAAACAAGGTAAATTTGCAATTATCTTACTCAATATTATTTTCACAAAAGCTATTGAGTTCTAACAAATGGTAAATTCCTCTTTTTCCACATGTATGTTAATCATAGAAATTGCTTCTTTTCCTTAAAAAACTCTCGTTACTGGTTTATTTTTCATAAATAGGTCATACCTATTTCTCCTTCCATGCCTCTTTAAATTTTTTATCATACGCAATGAAAATCTCCCCCTCCTCATTTATTGTTAATGTGTTAAAAACTGCTCTTTGATACTAAGTGTTTTTCTGTCACATACGGTAGTGTCAAAATGTCATGATTTTTATGACATAGCTATTAATCCAGCAGGATCCCACTCAAATTTTATTATTCTTTATAAATATGACAGAAGTTCACTATCGACTATGACTCGCCGCTTGCTACACTCTGTTCATACGCTAACGGGCCGCTAACTCGTTGTGCTTATAAAAATGTGGCTAAAAAACTTACAAAGATAATTCCAAATGATTATACAAACGCATATCGACCTTTTATATTTGATTCCCCGTTATTAAAATGGTTAGAAAGTAAACAAGTGAATGCGATACTATCTATTCTTAGTGTACTAGTAGGAGTTGTATTATTTATATTTACAATTAGTTTCTTATACTTCCATTTATTTACAGTTTTAGTTAGAAGAAGTTATTTGCGTCAAATAATTCATTCCATACATTAAAGTGGAAAATGAGAGAAATGCTAATGGTATTCCGTATATATACCTCTTACTTAAAGTCACTTTTTTAGTGAGCTAATTAAATTCTTTGTTTTACTAATGGAGTAGCACCACATCTTTATCAAGCTAAGAAAATAAAATTCTTTTTAAAATGAAAGAATACGCTATTCTTTCTGCAGAATCAGAGGAAGGGATAACGTATTTTTTGCTTTATGGATAGTGTAACGTCTTAGCTTGATAGCGATGTGGCGGTACCCCATCGCTATCAAGCTAAGGTTTTATGCTGCCCCCTATACAATAATTTTTTACATTTTTACTCTAGGGATGTCAATTTTACCATTTTTGGGGTATTTATTTTTACTAGCTTGATGGACATGTGGGCAAAGCTCTCTTTAAAAAAAACTGTAGGAATCAAAAAGAACAGGGCTATTTATGCCCAGTTCTTTTTGATTTTGATTTCTCAATTTAATTATCTTATTTTACATCCTCTTTAGAGGTTGCTGGTACTGCATCTTTAGGTGCATTAAAGTCTTGTGAGAAAGAAGTTGTTCCATCTGCACTCATTGAAATTGAATTACCTTCATTTGACTTTAGGTTATCCATTCTTGCATCTTCTTTTACATCACCTTTAGGAGTTGCTGGTACTGCGTTTTTTGAAATTTCACTTCCATCAATTTCTTTATACGTTATATTTCCATCTTTATCTGCAACAGTAACTTTTATTTTTTCATCCGTTTTTACATCTTCTGTACCTACTACACCACCCGCAAATAATCCTGTACTTAAAAGTGTTGCTGCTAATAATGTTTTTTTTTCATTACCTCCTTGTTTTGTTTGAGCATGCATTTAGCATAAAACAAGAATCTATAGTTGATATGGACTGTATTTGGAGATTATGTAGAGAAAAATAAGTGGTTTCTCGGTGCGTAGGCAAGGACATATTATTAAAATCTTTTTTAAGTTAAGAGCGTAATGGGGATTCCACCACATCGTTATCAACTTAAGAAATTAAATGTACCTCGAATCTCCCTATACGTAGCTCAAAAAGGCAGATGTAGTGTAACTGCGGAGAAACTTCTATCCTGTGGGACATCCATTGTTGTCACAAGCAATTATGGAATGAAACAAAGGACGATAGCTGCAAAAACCTTACAATTGTTAAATCGAGTATTTACAGACTAATTCAGGCAACCAAAGTTGAAATCATTAACCAACTACTCTTTGAGCTACAACTTAACGAGGAACAGTTAAACAAACTCAACAAATTGCGAAAACTAGTTAAAAACGAGGAAATCTGTATGAAATCACAAACTGAAGTGGAAACAAATAACGAAAAACTAGCGTTGTTTACTTAGAACTTATCATTATTGGGTGAGAAGAAAACTACAATATAGATGGAGCGCGGTATGCCATGAAAGTGGCACGTACTGTGCGGATCGGGGGAAAAGTTAGAAATAACCTCACAGACTTACCTATCGACAATCATGCAGTTATGCAAGAGCAAAATTACTGGAAAGGTCAAAAACATAAGCTTCGAAAAGAAAATAAAAAGTTATTTATTTCATTAGAACCACATTTGTTCGAAAGACTGGAAGAGTTCGCATTGTATAACGAAAATCTAAATCAAACCGCATCGGAGTTAGTAATAGAGGGCTTAGACTATATCTATAAAGAGGGTCTACCTGTAATGTAATCTCATGCTTTTCAGCATTTTGTAAAAATTGAAATATCACCATTTCAACAAAAACTCTTACAACAATTAGCGCTCAAACGAGGATGTTCAACAAGAAAAATGGCATATCCAGTATTAAAATTCATGTTACAGACAAAGTAAAAGAATCCAACGTTTAACGAAGGATTCTTTTACCTGGTGTTCGTTGACAAATAGCTTCACCAAAGGAATTGAGTCTAGCCACTCAATTCCTTTTTTATGTTATAAAAAAGTGTTTAATTTGTCAAAAAGCATTTGCTATAGAATAACAAATGCTTTTTGTTGAACTTGAATTGATCACTTTCAGAAAGTATTTATATTGTTTGCCTTTTTCTCTTGAAAAATTGTACCCTCAATCACTAATCTTACTATAAAATATAGAAAATGTAGCGTTTTAATATAGAAAAACTTATTGGTTTTATATGGATTTTTTCTTTATAATAATGAAAGGTAGTTCCCGATTATAGATAGGCTCGCATGCTTTTCTTGTATGAGAGCCTATCTATATAAAAAGATTGGATATTTATGAGTTTTGCAACACCCTCAGTAGTAATATCGTAAAAATTTATTGTAAAATATTTTTAGAGTAGATTAATTTATGTAGCAACACTTAATAATCAATGGAGGTATTAAATGAGAGATTTTTTTGAGGATAAATACTTAGATATAGAGCTACAAAGAGAACTGGTAAGTTTAATAAGTGAAATTAGTGAATACAAAGGAAAAATATCCGCTTATCAAGACAGAAACCCTGATATATTCAATAATTTGGAGAAAACTATCCCCCTTCATTACATAAAAAACTTTAATACTGTTTTTATGGATATAAAAGTTCCGAATAAAAGGTTAAAAGAACTGATTTTGAACGAAATGTTACCCAAAACAATAGAAGAAGATGCCGTATATTGTTATTATCAAGCAATGTCTCTTGTGCAAAAAAAGTTCCATAATCTACCCGTTGACTCAGAGACAATACAAGAATTACATTTTCAATTAATACATTATATTACTTCTGACTGTGCAATGTGGCGTAAAAAACAATTTATTGTCCCAGGTGTTCCTGAATATGGGATGCATTCCAGTAGCTATCGTCCAGTAGCTCGGGAACTTATCCCCCAATCTGTAAAACAATTATGTGAGCAATATAATACATTAGTGAAGAATAAGGAGTTTCATTCACTTATATTAATAGCTCAATTTATATTGAATTTTTATTGTATTCTCCCTTTTGACCAGGGAAATCGAAGACTCGCATTCATATTGATACAATTACTATTAATGAAGAGTGAACATACATTTATAAAGTATGTATGTTTAGATAAATATATAAAGAAACATGAATCAAAATACTATGATTCAATCTTTAAATCTTCAGTTAATTGGTACTGTCGTGGGCATAATATCAGTTTTTGGATAAAAATATTCTTAACAATTATATTAGAAGCATATCAGGATTTACATCTAATAGTTCAAGATTCTATATGTAGGGATACTAAAATTGAGCGAATTAAAAATTATATAATTAGGCAAAAAAAAACTTTTACTAAAGAAAATATTCGTGACGTTTATCCAGATATTGCCGAAAGTACAATCAGTAAAGCATTAGCTTCCTTCCAGTCTCTTGGTCTTATAAAGCTAGCTTCACGAGGAAGAAATGCTCAATGGACACGGGTTTAATTCCTTTTTTTACGATTATTAAAAATTTATCGGCCAAAGAAAAATGTAATTCATTTATGACCATATAGTTCAAAGGAGGCTTAAATCCTGAGTAATAGATTACTTTCAGAAAAGAAAATGAGAAAAATCACAGATAGGATATTTGAAAGGTAATACAATTCAAGAAAGATAATTTTGTGATAGCCGTTGGCTATTACTTTTGTTTTTTTAGTTATCGAGGTGTATCTGAGGTCCTCGAATAATCTGAAAATTTCATATTCTCCCAAAAACGATTATGCGTTGGGGCCATGAATATGGTAATTTGATCTATCAAATCTGGAAGAAGAAAAATAGAAAGGTTCAATCATTCTAGAAATTAGATGCGATTTATATAAAAGTGAAAGGAAAATGTTGTTATTTATATCGTAAAATCTTTAATAATGGATGTAAATTGGATATTCAACTTCAAAAAACTAGAGATCATCAGACAGCCTATGCCTTTATGAAAAGATTGGTGAAGGCTTTTGGAGAGCCAACGGTTCTCAAAACAGACAAGGCCCCAGCACTACTTTGCACATTTAACAAATTAAAAGTACAAGGTTTTTATAAACAACTCATTGTACAGTCAAACATTTGAACAATCTCGTCGAACAAGACTATAGACATGTAAAAGATGTTGAAACCGTTCATGCTCTATATACACGAAAACGAAGTTTGCAACAACCAAACTTCGTTTTTTTCGACGTATAATGAACTATATCAATTACTAACGATTGTTTGAACTACTCACCACTTAACGTCCTTACGGACTTTTTGAAGTGGGAGATTCCTGCGAACACCGATGTATCCACCGGTTATCTTAGCAGGCTCTACCCGTAGTCCCTACGGTGAGAACACAAATATCTTGTACGTTGACGCACCACACTCCCTACTTTAGCTTGGTTTTCGCAACTTCGGCAAGAATGGGGCGATAGAACGTTGAAGATTTTACGGTTGGAACGATTTTCTGCAACCAACCTCATATCTTCAGTTTTCGAAGAGCAATCTGTACAAGTAAATGATAGCAAACATGTTGGCTTATGCCAACCGACATTCATCTCCCACCTAAAATTGGTGTTTCACACCTTCACATTTTTGAGGAAGGAGTCTTCTGTCGGAAAACGATAAAAAAGAAGAATCCAATTTAGGTTCTTCTTCCATACAAAAGCAGACTATTTACTGAATATTGACTATTTCATTCCCCATCTTTCGTTTCCTGGATTGCTTCAATTACATTGTATGGTTCTGGTGCAAAAATTTTAATAGATGTGTAAGTAATCTCTAAAACTTCAACATACTGATCCTATTACTCAAAAAAGATATTTGATTGGTCTGGAAAAGAAACGCGCATTCAAATATATGCATTATCAGCTGATAATATTTTGTTAACGATACAATCCCAATTTTCACAATTTGGTAAAGATGATGAAGAAACGGTTTTATCCATTTCTAATGCAACACTTCCATTAGGATTATATACGCTTTATTCTCTTTTATTTTTATTGTTTATTTACAAATTGATAAAAATTTTGGCGTATTGTTTTTTTTTTAGTTTCTTAAATTATTTTCATTCTCGATATCAATATTGGGTAGTATCAAATTGGTATCATCTTTTGACAATTTTATTTTACTTTTAGACCTCACCATACCATTTCGGGAAAATTGTACGCTAAGGATTACAAACCTTTATCAATACAGTGTTTTTTTAAGATGAGTATATGTTCATAAAGATAAAATACTAAGTTTAATTGAACACTGATTTATATACACACTTTATGAACACGATTATAGCTACAAAACGTTGATATTATTGAGTTTTATCGCCTGTCCATAAACATAGATTTTCTGGACAGATGTCTCTTAACGTACATAAAACGCTTAAAATGTGTCCGATTTGTGTCCAAGTGTACGATTTTCCCAATATGGCATGGGGTACAAGCTTAGATACGCGTAAAAATCGGTCACAGGTTAAATTTTATTCCCCAACATAATTTAAGAGTATTTATTTTTACATTTTGGAAAGATAAGCACATTCAAAATCATTATAGAATTTATGACAATTAACGATGGATTTCTTAATTCATATATATCTTTTTATTATAAATATGACATTACCAAAAAAAAAATATATATTTCAAATGGCATATATATAACAAAACATAAAAAAACTAGTCACTATTATCTTATAGTGGGTGATTAATCATAAAATTGCGTATTTTCTGACGTTTATATATTCTAATAGGGGGTATCTTTTTCCATCCCCGAAAAAGGAGAATAAGAAAGAATCTAGTCAATATCTATTGCTATTCCCTTTATAAAAATAGTAATTGTAACAGACTTAATCTAGAATCTCTCTTTAAAAAATAAGAAAAGGAGGAGTTCAAGTGAAAAAAACTTTAGTTACAGGATTAATGGTTACAGCAATATTAGCAAGTCCTTCCAACTATGTAAGTGTTTACGCGGAGAAGGTGCAGTCTAAATCAGAGTCAACATATGTACAAAATGTCAAAAATGCGAATACATTATCACATTCGATTAGAACGTTAGGTTCACAATCACCTTTAGCACAAGCATATGGATTAATTATTTTACAGCAACCAACCATTAAAGGGACTGGTATGAGCAGTTTAACGAATCACCAAGAATTTGTAAAAAATCATGTTCGCGAATGGTTAGATGAATATAATCCTAAGTTAGTTGATTTAAATCAAGATATGCAGCGTTTTAGTACAAGATTCAATGGTTATTATGGTACATTATATGATTTAGCCGGAACGGTAAATACAGATGCGGAAACAAAAGTGCGTTTTGTAAATGCTTTTAATAGACTACAACAGGACGTACAAACTATCCAAGATAGTATGAACCAAACCTTATTGCAGCTAAATCGTTTTAATGATTTATTGCTTCAAGATAACAAAGGGTTTTCTGAAAAAGCAAAAATAGCAATTCAATCCTTAGAGGGGTCAGATGGAACTGTTACACAGCTAAGAGCTGATATAAAAAGACTTCAAGAAGAGATACTGGTAGAACTCGCAAAAATTTTAAATAGACCAAATGAAGTTCGTAACGGCGTTATAAATATTGGGAAGCAAGTCTTTACGATTGCGGGCGGAGCAGCTCAGACTCAAACTATAGATTTTATCTCTATTTCATCTCTTGGTGGTGGAATTTTAGATCTTTTCGACAGCCAAACAGCTGCTTCTGCTAGGATTATTGAGCAGAAACAAAAGGAATTACTACCACTAATTCAGCAGTTAGCAGAAACGCAAATTCAAGTGACTGAAATGACTTTTATTGAGGATCAAATGAATGGGTTTACTGAGATGATTAAGAGGCAAATTACTACTTTTGAATATTTGATGAATGATTGGAAAGCGCTAAATGATACAATGATCCAAATCCAACTCAATCTGAGTGCAGGGGCACACATGGATAGTGTTGGATTGCAAAATCAATTAATTCAGCTCAAAGAATTCAGTGATGAACTGTATTTGCAAACAAAAAAGTTTGAAAATTTCATTTCAAATGTAACAATAAATTAAGTTTAAGCAAAGAGTGAAATATGATTATACTGAAAGTTAAAGGAGAAGACAAAAATGACAAAAAAGCCTTATAAAGTAATGGCTTTATCCGCATTAATAACGGTAATGGCAGCAGGTAGTATCATGCCAACATATGCTTCTGCAGCGGAAAGCACGGCAAAATCAACTCCTATTCACGCTAAAACAGGTACAACGGGCGATTACCCGGATTATTCATTAGGACCAGAGGGTCTTAAAGAGGCAATAACAAATACAGGGTCAAATGCTTTAGTAATGGACCTTTATGCTTTAACAATCATTAAACAAGCAAATGCTGATTTCAATGGGCTCAATTCAATTGATACATCTTTACGAACGAAAATAATTAATGATCAAAATATTGCCAGAATAAATGCAGGGCAATGGTTAGATAAACTTAAACCGCAAATGATTTCAACGAATCAAAATATTATTAATTATAATACTAAATTTCAAAATTACTATGATACGTTAATAACAGCTGTAAACAATAAGGACAAGGAAACATTATCAAATGGACTTACAAGGCTAAATAATGATGTTGTAGCAAATAAGGCGGAAGTGGACGAATTATTAGGAGAACTGCGAGAATTCCGAAAGAAAATGGCAACAGATACGCAAAACTTTAAACAAGATGCAACTCAAATAACGTCTATTTTAGCAAGTCAAGATGCTGGAATTCCGCTGTTGCAAAATCAACTCACAACGTATCATGCTACAATTGCTGAATATAATAAACTGCTTATTGCCTCAGCAGTTGCAACGGCTTTAGGCCCACTTGCTATTATAGGCGGAGCAGTTCTAATTGGTACTGGTTTAGGAGCTAAACTAGGAGTGGTGTTCATTGTAGGTGGTTTAGGAGCAACAGCAGGTGGTATAGCGGGAATTGTTATAGCAAAGCAAGAGATGGATAAGGCTCAGGAAGAGATTAAGAATATAACAGGACAAATAACCCAGGCTCAATTAGAAGTAGCTGGTTTAACCAATCTAAAAGAGCAAACTGAATCCTTAACAGAGACTATTGATATAGCAATTACTGCACTACAAAATCTTTCAACCAAATGGGATGTAGTTGGATCAAAATATAAATCTTTACTTAAAAATATTGCAGTTATGGACCCTAACGATCTATTTTTCATAAAAGAGGATCTCGATGTGGCTAAAGATAGTTGGAAAGAAGTTAGAGATACTGCTGCAAATCTTTATGAAACCGATATTAAATTAGTAGATACAAAATAATCAATTGATTTTATGTGATAAGGGTTCCCTGTTCAAACTTGAGCAGGGAACTTCCTCACTGCTCACTAAAAGATACGAATTCTTAAAAAGCGTAGGTGGGATAATATGAATAAGAAATTGTACAAGAAATTCCTATTATCAATGATGATTGCTGGAATGGTAACAAGTAATATAGTACCACTTCATACTTTCGCGGCAGAACAAAAAGTCCATACAACTATATCGCAAGAAACCATTCATAATTATTCACTTGGTCCTGAGGGCTTTCAAGATGTACTAGCACCAGCAATGTCTAATGTACTTGTTATGGATTCATATGCCAAAACAATACGCAATCAACAAGAGACAGACCTTAGTGGTATAAGTTCTCTTAATAGTTATTTACGAGCAAACATGTTGAAGCACCAGGACGATGCAAAAAAAAACGCGACCTATTGGTTAGATAATCTTAAACCACGTATTATGAATACGAATCAAAACATTGTAAATTATAATGATACATTTCAAACACACTATAGTATTTTACTAGATGCAATAGATCAAAAAGATACTGAAAAATTGAAAACTGAGCTCGAAAAATTGTATCAAAGTATATTGACTAATAAAAGTGAAGTTAACGAGCTATTGGAACAGCTGAAAACATTCCGAAATAAAATGACAGCAGATACGCAAAACTTTAAACAAGATACAAATCAATTAACGACTATTTTAGCTAGTACAACTGCAGGTATTCCGTATTTAGAACAGCGAATTAATGGGTATAATGAGTCTATCAAAAAAAGCAATGATCAAATTATTGCAGGTTCAGTACTTTGCGCGACGTTAATAACGTGTATCATTGGTGGACCGCTGATCGCAACAGCAAAAAGTAATATTGCATCTGCTGAGCGAGAAATAGAAATTTTAAAAGCACAAATTTCTGGGGCACAAGCAGAAATAGCTATTATAACTGATGCAAAAAATAAGACTACGAATATGGCGGAAACAATTGACACAGCTATTACTTCTATACAGAAAATGTCTAATAGTTGGGATACTGTAGCAGCAAAATATAATAATTTAGTAAAAAATATCACATTCATTACCCCAGAAGAATTTGCTTTTATAAAAGCAGATCTTAATACAGCAAAAGATAGCTGGCAAGATCTTAAGAATTATGCTGATAAATTATATGAATCGGTGAAAATTGCGGAGAAAGAAGAGCAGGATCTTATGGATCGACTTCGTCCGTCAAGTGTTCAATATTTCTACAAACCGATACACAATGCCTATACATTTGAAATAAAAACGGGAGCAAATGCACCAAATGCGTCCTATAAAGTTATGAATTTAACAAAACGGACTACTCATAATATGTGGAGCGGAGGACCAAATGCAAGCATGTGGATTGACCAGCTTCCATTAAACTTAAAAGACCAATATGCAGTAATAGCAACGGTCAATGGAATGGATTATGTCATATATAAAGAAGTAGGAGAAAACATTCCTGGAGCTAATTTGAATGGTACCTATCAACTATTTTCTGCGTTAAATAATAGTAGCGTTATAGATATGGATCGATCAACGAATAATGTTACCTTATGGAGCAATAACGGCGGTAATCATCAAAAATGGAAGTTAGTATATGATTCAAATAAAAAGGCCTATCAAATTAAAAGTGTAACAAATGGAAATTTAATATTAGCTTGGAATGACTATCAAGGTTCTAGCAATGTTTTTGCTACACCTAACCAATACTATGAAGAGCATTATTGGATAGTTGAAGATACAGGAAATGGATATTTTTATTTAAAAAATAAGAAAAACTCTAGGTATTTAGATGTAACTGGTTCTGGTACTAAAGATGGAACAAATGTTATAGTATATCCATTTACAGCTAGTAATAATCAAAAATTTAAATTACAGAGACTAAATTAAATTATAAGATTCTGGTAGAAAAAAATTTCATCTTGAATTTCAATTGTTGTAAAATCGGGCATCTCTCCTGCTTCGGAAAGATGCCTCTTTTCTATTCTAACGAATGTTGGGGTACAGCCGCATGCCCATCAACTTAAGAATTTTTAAAAAAGGCGTTATTCTTTCTTAATAATATAAATGAGAAAGGGTGTCGTTTTTTTAGGTTCTGTTGCAAAAATAGTGGGATATGAAAGAAGGGTAAAAGATTCCTAGCGGTATTGAACGTTATGCTGTTAAACCAAAAAGTTCATTGATAAGATATATCTGCCTTTGGACAGACTTCTCCCCTTGGAGAGTTTGTCCTTTTTTGACCATATTTGTGAAATTACCAATGTTTCAAGATCTGCTTTATATAGAATACTACAAGACAAAACATAATAAAAAATACCCGCCCAAATTGGAAATTTTCAGATGTGGCGGGTTATTCTTTGAATCGTTTCTGTACCCCAGTTTAACATTTTGTATGTTTTGTAAAACTATTTTTCTTTCGGAAGTACAATTCTTTTATACAATTGAACTGTAATCAAGTAGTAAATTAAGTAAATCACTACGAAAATGACAAGTGGCAACCAAATTCGGAAATACGGATCAATCAAAAGTGGATTGAACATGTTCATACCAACTAATATATGAGCAATACCCACAATTGCCGGTACTAAGAATATGAAGAATAACTCTTTATAAATCGATTGTGTTAATAACCCCTGGCGGACACCGATTTTACGAAGCATTTGATAACGTGTGCTGTCTTTCGATGCACCAGATAGAATTTTAAACATTAGGCAACTTGCCATCATTGCTAGGAACGCAATTCCAACGAAGAAGCCCATAAACATGAATCCACTGGCCATACCATGACTCAGATTATACATTTGATACGTACTACCTAATTCTTCCGCTTTCACATTTTTATATTTCGCTACCTGTAATTCATCAAGTTTTTTCCATTCTTTTAAATGTGCTCCAAAATCATCTGTTTTCCCAATAAACACAGTATTTTCTTTATCCTTCATACTATCATATATGCTTGGGTCTATAATTTTTATTTTATGATCAGGATACATATAAGTTGGCTGGATTGTGAAGAAAGCTTCTTTCCATTGTTTTGTTTTCGTATTATCGTTATACAGTTTATACAGTTGTTTTGGCAATGTAAATGCATCCTTAGGAAATTCCTCTGAAACTTTCATCATCTTCCTATTTTCACTATCTTGTGCTAAAGGACGATTTTTCTCTACATCTTCTTTTATATAATATACATACTGATCATCTACTTTGTAGCGATATTCAAACTTCTCTTGAAATAAGATGCCACTCAAAATTTTCTTTTCTTCCGCTGTTGGATTATGAACGACTGAATCGTAAACTTTTTCTTTATCAGTCGTCTTTAGAACGTTATTTTTAAATGCCATACCACACGCAATTCCACCAGCGCCAAGAGCCACTAGGATTGCTACCGTTGCAAGCACCCGTGTTAGGCTATTAATTCGGAAATTCAATTGTGCAAAAGTAAAAGCATTCAGCCCTTTTTCAAGACGTTTTTTATTACTCTTTATCTTGTTAAGCATAACTGGGAGAAGTGATCCAAATAACATGTAAGTACCGACTGTTGCTGTGATTAATCCAATACCCATGAATTTAGGTACGGTTAATAGCTCTTTTTCCTGTAAATGTGCTATATGGATCAGTGATGCATACCCAATACCTAGCAAAATCAGACCAAGGAATGCAACTACATCTGTCATTTTTCCTTTTACAGCGATACGCTCTGTTTTTGCATCTGCATGTACAAGTTGTAATACAGAAATACGAGATAATTTCATACTATTCATGATTGCTGATACTATAAATAGTGCAAAGAAAAAGAGGCAAGTAATAGTCATAGATGGAATATAAAATGCTTTATAATCTTCACCAGAGAATTCCAACTGCTTCATTAATAACTGACCAATACCTTCTGCAAGCCCTACACCAACTGCGATTCCGATTGCAAGAGATGCGGCACCTATTACGATTGTTTCAATAAACATAAGTAAGGTAACTTTATGCTTTTTTGCCCCTAACATCATGTACATACCAAATTCTTTTTGGCGAAGAGATAATAAGAAAGAATTTGCATATAAAATATAGAAAAACGTTACAATCGCTAATAAAAAAGAACCGATTTGGAATGCAATTGCAACCGTATTAGCATGTGGATTGGATTCAAGGAACGCTTTATTTAGTGATAACGTTTGAAACATATAAAAAGTAGAAATAGATACGATAAGACCAACAAGTAAGACAATATAGTCTTGCAACTTACTTTTTAGTCCTGACATGGAAAGTTTAAATAACATACATGAGCCTTCTTTCTTACGCTTTTTGTGTTCCTAAGTCTACAAGCACGTCTAAAATTTCTTTATAGAACTCTTCACGTGAACCACCACGGTGAATTTCTTTATATAGCTCACCATCTTGAATGAATAAAATACGCTGACAGTAACTTGCACTGTACGGATCATGCGTAACCATCATAATCGATACACCTTGTTCTTTATTTAAGTTTGTCATCGCATCTAGTAAACTTGTTGCATTTTTAGAATCAAGCGCTCCTGTTGGCTCGTCCCCTAAAATAATTGCTGGTTCACTAACGCGCGCGCTGCTGCTGAACGTTGCTTCTGTCCACCAGATACTTCAGATGGATACTTTTGAAGTATTGCTGAAATGCCTAACATATCAGCTACTTTTTCTACTTTCTGTCCAATATTTCGTGATGAAACACCTTGAAGGGAAAGTGGAAGAGCGATGTTTTCGTAAATAGATAAGTTCTCCAATAAGTTAAAGTCTTGGAAAATGAATCCTAACTTTTGTGAACGGAAATCAGAAAGTTCACCTTGTTTCATTTTCGTAATATCTGTTCCTGCAATTTCAACAACGCCGCCCGTTGCTTTATCTAACGTTGAAATTACGTTTAATAATGTCGTTTTACCAGAACCAGATGGTCCCATAATTCCGACAAACTCACCCTCTTGAATTGAGAATGATACACGTTTTAACGCGTGTGATTGGTTCTCACCTTTTTTACCGTACACTTTTTGAACGTTTTTCACGTCTACAACTGGTTTCGTCATATATATCCTCCTACGCTTGTTTTACCATTATCTATTTTGCGCTTTGGGGAGGGGAACTGTAATTGATTTATATAACATTAACCTTACATTTTCGTAAGAATCCATTCATTCGGTAATGAGTTCTGTGGTATATAATGGGGTATTTTTTTCGCTTGAAACCATCTACTTAAATATGGGAAGGATACACATAAAAAACAACAAATGCTGATCGGATTGTTACAATGAAGGATAAATGGTTTAAATGACATCAAATATACACTTTTATGAACAATATCGCTTATATAACATAAATATATTGATTTTCAAACGTTAGGAATATGCGATATTAATTTGCTTATTCCCCCATCTCGAGGGGATGGGCAAAAACACCTTACTTATACTATCGCAATTTCTGGTAACTTACATGTAGAGGTATCGCCTAATATAAAAAAATGTAATGTTAATGAAATGTAATTCCATCGATACTATAAATGAAATTATATAAAATGAATAACACAGATGTTGCAAACTGCTCGCTCTATGTAATTGGTCCTCATAAGAACAAACACGAATTTCTCCAAATCGATTGAAAAATACAGCTTGAGCAAGAGCATGTTTACTTTCTCCTTTATTTAATTCTACATGAACTTTTCTCCCACATTCAACAAATATTTATGACGATTATTCCTGTAATAGCGCGAAGAAATTGAGTTGGATATATAAAACAGAGATACTCCCATTTTTTCGGTTCGGGGGTATTTCGTTTTTGTTAGCTTGATGGCGATGTGGTGCTACCCCTTCATTTAAAAAACTTTGCAACAGCACTAGATGGACAATTAGCAATTAAAAATACAAAAATCCATTATTATGAAATGATGCTACGGGCCAGAACAGCTACCCCATCACTAGGCCTATATAAAAAAAACCGAAGTCATGGCTCAGACTTCGGTTTTTCAGCTGTACTTAACCCCACCTTTTTATCTCTTAACAAAACTTTGCAACAGAACACTATATTTCCTATTAATATAGTTAATCCAATCGAGCAAGCCGAAAAAAAATTTTGAAGTATGCATACTCATTTTCTAATTAGATTAATATAAAAGGAATAGAAACGTTATAATATTTTTTAGTTTGAAAGAGCGTAGAATTTTACTTTAAATGTACCGTTAGAAGTATATCCACTAGGAGGACCTGAGATATACAAATTCTTTCTATCATCTCCTGAAGGGATCGTTAGAATAGAACCATCTCTAACATTTGACCAAATTATAGGGTCTGTACCTGATTTATCTCTTGAGATTTTAAATGACAAAGAGGTAGCACCTGCTCCTTCTAAAACAACTCGTACTTTGGTACCTGCCGCGAGATGTTCAAGTGAAAAATTATTACTTGATCTACTGCTTTGACCAGGCTGTGCCTTATAGAGTGACTCCACTTCTCTTGTTAAAGTCCCTGTTACATTAGACAATTGGAATGTTTGATTATTACCACCATGGAAATTATATACTGTAACATTTGTTCCATTTGCAGTACCATAACCACTTACATCTAACACTTTGTTTTGATCCTTCTTATTCCTTACATAATAATATCCATTTCCTGCTTCTGTTGGTATCCAATATTGCTCTTCCTTATTTTGATTAGATGTAGCAACTACATTATTAGAACCATTAAGATCATTCCAAGCTAATACTAAATTTTGATTTGCTATATTTTTAATTTGGTATGCTGATTTATTTGAATCATATACTAGCTTCCATTTTTGATTATTAGCGTTGCCATTTTGCCACAATTGAACATTTCCATCTGCTTGATTTAAGTCAACGACACTACTATTATTTAAAATAGAAACTAATTGATAAGTACCACCATCTTCCAGTTCCGGTGCATAAGGGTCAAAGTTAATGGGTGGCTTTGCGTTAGCAAGGGCTTTTTCAAATCTTCCATCTTTGATCTCAAGTGTTGCATCTCCAAAGTTCGTAGTCATTAGTTTTTCACGAATATTTGGGCTTGGATAGCCATTCCAACCAACCATTGGTAGTTGGAGCCACTGGTGATAATAGTTTTCTGGCGGCTCGTCATTGCTATTAGCCAGGCGAAAAGCATGTGTCGAGCCGCCGTCCTTATGGTATACAATTTTCGGGTGGTTTCCATCGAATCTAACGTTTGAGCGAGGGTTAGTGTACCAATTACCATGTGCTGAATAAGTTACATATTGAACCTGACTATCTTTAACCCAAACTATTGTGTGTTCCCAGTCATGTCGATGTCCAAGCGCACCAGGGCCCGAAGTTGATTGATCTTTCTCAAAGTAACTCGCATACATAATGGCAGTCCAACCATTATTTGATTTGGCCCGAGAATAAGTGTTTGAATTTTCCAGTCGGTTAACATCTCTACAGACACTTTCCGGGGAACCGCCCAAACTTAGGCCAGGGTTAGTCGTGCCATCTGGAGAAATTGCTGCAGTCGCATAACACCCGTCTGTGTCGTAGTCATACACAGGAGCATAATCTAACTCTATCTTTGACGCATTTTGTGGAAGTGCCTTGATTACATCCCCATATGCTTTTGGGGTAGAAAGAAAACTCTTATCAAATTCTCCACCTAAGTTGAATGCAAATGTACTCAATACTATTAACGCAGTCATTACTATTTTTGATATTAATTTCATGTTCCCCCTCCTAGTTATATAAATAACATACATCGTAAAGGTCAACCTGTGTCTAAACGTAAAAATCCTCAAAATAGCGTGGTGACCCCTAAATATATATCATAAAGTTTATTTTATCCCATTTGCATTTCTTTTTTATTGAGAAATACAATTCAAATCAGTGTTATATTCAGAAATAGATAAAGCACTATTTCGAAGGCCTTCTATTATTCTAATTTTTATTTAAGAGTTCTCTTTTGCTTATATATAATAAAAAAGAATCCTTATTATAAGGATTCTGCAACATCCCAAACAATGCAGTATCCATTAAGCGGATTATTTAGGCAAAAAATTAAATGTAGACTATTGTTTAAGTATTTTATTTTTTATTAAACATTACGATACGTGAAATTTTGTGTTTCCCTTATTAAAAAAGCCCCCCTAGATCTTACACCTATGAGAGCTACCTAAGGGTATTTAGACTTTTGACTTCATTCTATTGTAACAGGCTCTCAACAATTTGTAATTTGTCTTCCATTTTTCAGCCCTTCTTTCAATGATTATTAATAGGGTGCTTTTGCCCATCCTCCGAAAATGCGGATTTACACCGAAAAATATTTTGCTACATTTACAATTCTTATTTAAAGTAAAGTACTAATAAAGTTAATCCTATTGACATAAGGCTTTCTATCTTACCGTACAATTTTCTTTTTTTAATCGTGTCAGGCCTTGAAGAGATTGGTATGCCCGCTAGAAACAAGATACATGCAAAAATGGGTCAAAGGCCATATTTTATGTCTATCAGTTATTTTCAGTTGAAAATAACCCCCTCGCGATAAATAAAAAGGAAAGAGATTGATAAAGAGCCTCTTCCTTTTTGCATAAAAAAATGGCGTATACACTTGCCTTAAATGGTTCAGATGCATTTTTAGGATTCGCAATATACAATGATCTCGCGGATATTACACTTGTTCTATTACCGCTTAATACATCGTGAAAAACAATGTGATCTGTACCAGCAGATACATCTTTCATAACATTAAAACTAATAAAATCTGGATCTCCTCCACCCTCAATTTCCCACTTTAAATATTTTGTACCTGAAGGAAAGCTCTCCGTACTAAAGTTCCCCCTTGAGCGGTTTTTTTTGTCCATCTAAAGGCTTGGGTTGAGATAATACAGTTGCTACTAATTGTTGTGCTTTTGTTTCCATATTACAGTCCCCTTTGCTTAATATATTTTAGTTAGATTACTACCGTAACCTAACTAAAATATTTAACTAATAGAAAAAATAGGTATTGAGAAAATGTAATTTCTTAGGCATCTGAAATTTGTTTATTCGTGAATTATGGCATAAACTTGTATTTTAATTTTAGATGGTGTAATTGTTACAATAATACATTTTAAAAAAACCATCGATTCATTAAATACGCTAAGTTGGGTTGCCATACATGTCCATCAATTTATATTGTCTCCATTCTTAAGTTTTGGGGAATGCCATCAGCCCCCTATGTCAGTGGATTCCATAATGCCAAAGCGAATATCCAATTTGGGTCACCATTTCCTTGATGATTTTGAATAGCTTCATACACTTTCCCTTGATGTTCTACTTTATCTCCCTTTGTATACGCCTTCTTTGGATCCCATTTCTCATAAGATGTATTTTGATCTTTTGTTTTTACCGGAAGAATGTTACTTTGAATTGATGTATTTCCAGCTGCATCTACGGCCTTCACTGCATATTTATATTCCTTATTAACTGTTAAGTTTTGATCAGTAAACGTCGTTCCTTGTATCGTTTGAATCAATTGTCCATCACGTAATACCTGATATTCTTTTACACCTACATTATCTGTAGAAGGATTCCATTTTAGCTCTATACTGTTAGAAGTAAGGTTGCTTGCATATAATCCTTGTGGCTGTGTGGGAGCTTCCGTATCTGGTTTCGGATTAACAATTTGATTTACTTTCTTCAATCCATCCTTTGTAACTTCATAAATTGCTTTTTTATCAAAGTTTTCACGTTTATTATTCTCTAAATTTATTAATGTTGCCCTCTCTCTGCCTTCTAGATGTGTAAGTTCAATAAAATCGCCGATCTTTACTGGAACTTTTTGTGTTTCAGCATTTTGCTGTTTATTCCCATAAACCTCTTTGTTATATACCACTTTACCTGATGTGTTTTGCACTTTAATACTTGCATATGTACTATCAAAGTAGTTATGTGGTACACCTGCTTTTAGATCAATTTGCATTTCTTCTGTTGATTTATTTAAATTTACTTTCGCAAATTCAAAATCGCCAATCCCTTTCAGTGACCATGCAAATTGGTCTCCTTCTAAGATACCATCTCTAATTGGTACATGGTCTTTTATTTGAGTAATAAGATCCATCATCGGTCGCGGTTCATTCGCAAAGACGGAAATGATACTGTTATTTAATTCTTTCCACTCAGCATCTGTTACATTTGGATTTTGTAACATAAGGGAAACGTAATCATTCCATACTAAAAAATTGATTGGTAAAATATTGGTGGATATTTTATAAATTGCAATTTTATTATCTGTTGAAGTCATCACTTTCGCTAACCAGCGTAATCGCTCTGATTGATCTAGTTTTACTGGGTCACGTTCAGCATTTTCAAATAGTAGCATATACGGCACTTGATTTGTCGGGCTATTATCTGACCAAGGAATAACAGTTGCATCATGACGGCTCGACTGACCCCATCCAGATATATCATATCCTAAATTCCAAGAAGATGGCTTGTTATTCCATATAAGTGCACAATGTCCAGGTTGTCCAACAGGCATAGCTGCCACTCCAAATGCTTGGCTTACTTGCGTACCAAACTTCGAAATATTACCGCATACCCCGCCAAATCTATAAATGGAAGAAAGATTCCAACCTAAACCGTAGAATGCATCATTTCCAGCTTGAATACTAACTCCATCTTTGTTATGGGTTACATAATCAATCAAATATGCACTTTCCCCTACCTTATCTTGGTTTTTAAGTTCTGGATGTTCCGTATTAATCATATTTCTTGCCCAAGTTAAATCTTCTTCTGGTGACCAAGTATTCACTACTAATCTTAAATGCCAAACATCATATGTTCTAAAGCAAGGAAGTAACTCATTATTTTGATCTGCTGATTTATAATGTTGGTACCTTGTTAATGGATTAATAGGTTGATTGTTTGTCCAATATTTTATAGGTTCAGCATGAGCTAACGATGTAGCTACCGCTAATTTCAAATACAACCCTTCGTGAGAATCTGCATCCGCATTCCAGATTGTATTCCATATCTCAAGTGCATTTACAGGATTTTTTCCCGTTGGACTACCACCTTCAAGATAGGTATTCATCACGCTTGTATTTTTCATAGCCCAGCTAAGAAATTTCTGATGGTCAGCATCTTTTTTGGCAAATGCATCCATTGTTGCACCACCTGTTTGTGATATGAATTGCCACTGAGCCAAAGCTGCTGCAAATACTGGGTCTGCAAGCTTCTTTTTCAAGTTTTCTTCAGTCATACCCCCAACATTTCCATTTAAATATGCTGTGAGATTTTTCAAATGGGCTTCAAAATTACCATTTGCAATGGATTGATCTGTCTGTTGATTCAATGTTTCTAAAGTGAATGTTTCTTGATTGAATGACATTGTTTCAGCTGAAACCTTTGTATGCGGAATCGTAGCAATACTTCCTAAAATAATAGGCATAGTTAATAATAAAGATGAAATCCTTTTCAAAATAATTTCTCCTTTTTTGTTTTTGACTTTTGACTGTTGCATGATTCTCATTTATATAAAATAATTCCCATGCCATCAACTTAAAAATTCAAAATAAGCGGGCTCCATAACGATAAAGCAAATATCCAATTTGGGTCACCATTTCCTTGATGATTTTGAACAGCTTCATACACTTTCCCTTGATGTTCTACTTTATCTCCCTTTGTATATGCCTTCTTCGGATCCCATTTTTTATAAGATACATTTTGATCTTTTGTTTTTACCGGAAGAATGTTACTTTGAATTGATGTATTTCCAGCTGCATCTACAGCCTTCACTGTATATTTATATTCCTTACTAGCTGTTAAGTTCTGATCAGTAAATGTTGTTCCTTGTACCGTTTGAATCCATTGTCCATCATGTAATACCTGATATTCTTTTATACCTACATTATCTGTAGGAGGATTCCATTTTAGCTCTACACTGTTAGAAGTAACGTTGCTTGCATATAGTCCTTGTGGCTGTGTGGGAGCTTCTGTATCTAGTTTCGGATTAACAATTTGATTTACTTTCTTCAATCCCTCTTTTGTAATCTCATACACCACTTTATTCCCAAAACTTTCATGAATGTTTTTTTTTCATATTTGTAATAGTGGCTCTATTCGCACCTTCAAAATGTGTGAACTCAATAAAATCGCCTACTTTTACCGGAATTTTTGCTTGCTCAGCATTATGTTGCTTATTTCCATAAATTTCTTTGTTATATACCACTTTACCTGATGTATTTTGCACTTTAATACTTGCATATGTACTATCAAAGTAGTTATGTGGTACACCTGCTTTTAAATCAATTTGCATTTCTTCTGTTGATTTATTTAAATTTACTTTCGCAAATTCAAAATCTCCAATCCCTTTCAGCGACCATGCAAACTGGCTTCCTTCTAAAATATTCGAAGAATTCGGTGTATCTGGTTTAATCGGATTAGAATCTGTACTTTTCCAAATTTCAGCCATTAAATTTGGATACCCTAGTGCCGCTATTTTTTGGATTGTATCATTTTTTAACACGGATACTTTTTGTTGCTGCGCTTGTTCTTCCGCAAAGATTTCTAATGAGGGCGTTATTCCAATAGTAAACATAGATAATGTGGCGGTTACCATCACTAAATTTTGTATTTTTCGTTTCTGTCACCTTTTCATAATATCCCTCCGCTATATTTCTAGATACTTAAAATATGAATATGTAAGTAATAAATATTACTTACATATTCATATTATCTATTTACACATATTTACACAATTTAACATAAATATACTCATTTATATAAGAAAATAGATACATTTCAATTCAATTAAAAAGAAGAATAATCAAATGAATGTATGAGAAAAAACAGATTTTAATACATTTATTTTAAAAAAAACATAAAATATATAAAAATGTCGAAATATTAACACACTATGTTCTCATAAAAAAACTTCTAGACAGTTATAACTAATCACCTAAACTCAGATATAACAGTACTTTAAAAAGAACGTCATCCTAATTGGGATCACCATATCATTTTGATGAATTTATACGCTAAGAAATTTATAAATGAAGAAATCATTTATGTAAAATTAAACAAATGTTTGTTTAATTATTTTAGTTATGGATCAATTTGTGAGATATGAGTATGGTTGTTTGAGTTGCGGGGTTCAATTGTCTGCTTAGTTAATTTCTCATTTATTATATAAATCTTATATAGCAAAGAAAAAAGCATCCGCTACGGATGCTTCCTCTAAAAATTTATAATATGTGATTTTAAATATTCTATTTTTTTTGGTCATGGATTGTCCCATCTTTTTCTAGAATATCCGCATCAACAAATAACGAAAATTTAGGTTGTACCGTGGGTACCATCTTACCGTTAATAAGATAATAGTAGGTTGATAGTGCTTGCATATGAAAATTTTTTCCTTTTTCATACCGATCACATACTTTTTTTAGAGTAATAGCATCAGTATGTCCAAGATGTAGAGATTTTTTGCAATTCCCATAAAATTTTTCGCACCAGAACTTTTAATTATACATCAATATTTAATTTTCTTTTATAGATAAAATAAATCCCTAATAACCCAAAAATAGATAAATATTTCCATATATACATAATATTACATTTTTAAATAATCTCATTATACTACTAAAAAATACAAAAAATTATCTATATTTAGTCAAAATGTATCTAGTCTTCTATTTAAGATATAAGTTTTTTAGCCAAACTAGATTATTAGAATCGACACTTTTGTGTACATTTATATTACTTATGATTTACCGTTAATTCCCAACTTACAAAAATGGTATATATTTATTAATTTTCACTCGATTTTACGTAGTTTATGAGAAGAAATATATTATTTTTGAAGGTACAATTAATAGTTAATTTGGTGAATTATAACATATATTATCTTTAAATAATACCCAGTTGAAAAAACAATGGATCAATTGTGACATAATTGTTAGATTTAGGAATATCAGAATACATTCTATATATAAATAGAAAGGTGATCGTGTACGGATAAAATATAAGGGGGATTTATATTATGTTTTCAAAAAACAAAAATTAGTAACAATGGTAACCACTTTAACACTAGGATGTGGATTAGCTTTTGGATTAACTCCTATTTCGGCAGATTCTATAAGTAACCCTACTCCTATTAACGAAGAACAAATACGAATACAGATACCTTTCACTGGATATGTTATTTCAGCAGATGATAATTATTTAGTTGTAGCTGACACTAACACAAAAGTGGAGGCACTCTCTTATCAAAATAATTGGTGGGAATTAGCCTCTCAAAATAAAATCTTACGTGTCCCTATTACTAGCAAAGATAACTACAGCGTAGGTGAAAAACTAAACATATTTTCCGTAGGATGGACTCACTCTATTCCACCAATTGCTGCTATGCCTGTTATCGAAAAAATAATTGAATAAATTATATATTTTTTATAAAAGAAGATAGCCATTATTTGTAATACTGAAACTAAGATAATTAAATAAACATCATTATTACTACACGACGACACATGTTGTTTAACAATGTAGTTTTAAGGCGTATCAACACTTTGCATGATACGCCTATTTTTCATGGTTTTTCCTTCGTTTTATCACTACATTTTGTAGATTTATCAAAACTTTTATCGCTACATTTGAGTTTTTTTCATCACTTTTAAATAGCCAGTTTAAGAGAGGCAATTGATTGCTTAGTTGAAATTCATGTTTGTATTTGTGTCAAAATAAAGCTCCTTCAATACTTCCTTTTTATAGATGCGTTTAATACACCTAATTTTAAAAAGATTTTATATACCATGCATTCATAGTGGAGTGTTCAGAACCTGGTAGGGGGGCATTTAAAAGTATAAATCCAAATTTTTCATATAATAGACATGCAGTTTTTAATTCATGCATTGTTTCTAAATAGCACTTTTCATAATGTTTAGAGGCAAATGACAAAGCTGTTTCCATTAGTTTCTTGGAAAACCCTAGACCTTGTGCTTTTGGACTTAAGTATAGCTTTTGTAATTCGCAAACTTTATCATATTCGTTAAACGGTGCTATACCAATTCCACCAACAACTTCTCCTTCCATTTCTACTAACCAATAGTTCGCATGTTTTAGATTATTATAATATTGATGTAGGTCATTAAGTTGAGGGTCAAAATAAGCTGTTCCAGGAAGCGCTAATCCAAGTGATTTTAATGAATCTTGTATAATTTCTTTTACTTTTGCATTGTCTTCTTTTTTCATTTTTCGAATAATCATATACGATCTCCTTCAATTAGGTTTTAATAAAGATTGCGACAGATTTTTGAAAATGGCATCCTTAAAACATTGACTAAGTCCACATTTTAAGGGTACAGTTATATTAATATTAAACGTGGACTTAGTCAACTAAAGGAGGATCTATGGATAAAAAAATTACTTATGACATCAGACAATTCAACCGTTTTTATACAAAGGTACTTGGTCTATTTAATAACCAGATTCTAGATACAGATTATTCATTAACCGAAACACGAATACTATTTGAAATAAGCGAAAGAACAGAGTGTATTGCGAATAATCTTGTGCAAGAACTTAATATTGATAGAAGCTATATGAGCAGAATTTTACGTAGATTTGAGAAGGAAGGATTAATAGAGAAAAGAAGCTCAATAAAAGACAGCAGAAAAAACTTTCTCTTTTTGACAAAAAAAGGAGAGGAACTACTAGATATAATTCATATTCAGTCAGATGAACAAATAAATCAATTGTTTAACGGACTAAGTGATAGTGAGATTAATGAAATTCGTATTTCCATGATGATAATAAAAGAAAAATTGGATAAAAATATTAAACAAAGATAGATGTGTCAATCCTTAGAACATTAGCTATAACTTGTTTTTTTGAATAGGTATAAATATATAAAATATCTAATGTGCCTATAGAATTCATCATACATCATTATCAATAGTTAACTCTTTTTTAATAATAAAAAAGATGTCCAAAAAAAATTATATTTTTTAGACATCTTTTTAATCTATTTTGTTAATAATCCCGTAGAAGTAACTTGATATGTTCTTTTCTTACCCATAAATTCCTGTTTACTATTCTCAAGATTAATTAGTAAAGCTCTTGTCTTTTCCTTTTGTGCTTCTCCTTCTATATGGGTAAATTCTATATAGTCTCCTATTTTTACTGGAACAGTTTGAATTTCAGCGGCTTGTTGTCTATTTCCTACAATTTCTTTATTGTACAAAATATTGCCCGATGAGTTTTGAACTTTAATGCTTGCATACGTACTAGTAAAATAGGAGTGTGGTATACCGGCTTCTAATTTGATCTGCATTTTTTCTGTTGCTTTGTTATACTCTACTTTTGCGATTTCTCGATCATTATATCCCTTTAAAGACCATGCAAATTGATTTCCATCTAAAACTGTTGCTTCTGGCATTTTTTCTACTTTCTTCAGACCTTCTTTTGTAACTTCGTATATGGCTTTTTTTCCAAAGCTCTCTTGCTTACTATTATCGACATTTGTGAAAGTAGCTCTATGCACACCTTCTAAATGTGTTAACTCGATATAATCTCCTACTTTGACTGGTACCTTTTGTGATTCAGCATTTTGCTGTTTGTTTCCATAAATGTCTTTATTGTATACTACTTTCCCCGATGCATTTTGTACTTTAATACTCGCGTATGTTTCATTAAAATAATGATGCGGTATGCCTGCTTTTAAGTCGATTTGCATTTCTTCTTTGGACTTATTGAAATTGATTTTAGCAAACTCGAAATCACTGATTCCTTTTAGCGACCATGCAAATTGATTTCCATCCAAAATTGTTGCTTCTGGCATTTTTTCTACTTTCTTCAAACCTTCTTTTGTAATTTCGTATATGGCTTTTTTTCCAAAGCTCTCTTGTTTACTATTATCAACATTTGTGAGAGTAGCTCTATGCACACCTTCTAGATGTGTTAACTCGATATAATCTCCTACTTTGACTGGAACCTTTTGCGATTCAGCATTTTGTTGTTTGTTTCCATAAATGTCTTTATTGTATACTACTTTCCCTGATGCATTTTGTACTTTAATACTCGCGTATGTTTCATTAAAATAATGATGTGGTATGCCTGCCTTTAAATCAACTTGCACTTCTTCTGTCGACTTATTGAGATTGATTTTAGCAAACTCGAAATCGCTAATTCCTTTTAGTGACCATACAAACTGCTTTCCTTCTAAAATATTAGAAGAGTTCGGTATATCTGGATTAAAACCTAAGTTATCTAATATAGATTTTAGATCAGGTAAAACACCTATTCTATCATTCCATGGATCTTGAGATTTTGTTCCTGTATTTGGATTACTTAAGATATTTCTTAATTCGGCTGGTGTATAAGGAGAACCTCGGTGTTCTTTAGCAATACCTTGAATCGAAGTTGCTGCCCCAGCAATAATTGGTGAAGCACTTGATGTTCCACTAAATGTTGATGTATATAAATTTGTATTATTTTGACTTGGATTTGCAGATGTTGTATCAACATTTTCTCCCCATCCATATACATCTAATCGGCTTCCATAATTTGAAAACCATAAACGTTTATGTGGAACAGTTGATGATCCCGCCCCAACCATAATAGCACCTGAATCCTTAAAGTCTGGACTATTTCGATTTAAGATTTTTTTTCCATTACGATTTTTAAAATTATCTAAGTCGTTTGAACCATTTGCGCCAGCTTCTATAATAATAATCCCTTTATCTGTACCAACACGAATCGCATCAAAAATATCTGGATGTACTTCTACAGGTAAATATTTCTCCCCATACCCATCATACGAAGCTTGTGCCTCTAATAAAAGAATATCCCCTGCTTGTAAATTATGTACAGCACTTAAAATGGCATCCGCTGTATTATAAATTCCATTATCCCTGATTTGGGATATTACTTTTACATTTGCTCTTGGTGCAATTCCAATATTTCCAATTTGATTATCTTCGGATGAAACAATTCCTAATACAGAAGTACCATGAGCTCTATGCTGACTTATATTTTGTCCAGACATAAGCTTTATATTTTTATTGACTAAATCCTCATGGTTCAATAACCATCCATATTCCATATCCACAAAAGTAGTACCCTTTCCGTCACCACCTTTAATGCTCCAAGCATGCGAGGCATTAATTCCCTTTGGTGCTGCTTCAAGATATCCTTGATTTTTAAATCTAGGATCATCGTACGGATTAACAGATAAATCTGGTAACTGTTGTATTTCAGGGGGTGTCAAAATTTGTTTTTCTTGTATATAAGCTTCCTCTACAAGAGGTGATGTTTCAAATTTTTTCAGTAATAATTCTATTTCTATGTTATTAGGAGCTTGTACAATATAATAATTTAATAGATTGTTAGCTGATTGATTAGCAAATGATTTAGAGTGTAATGATAACTTTTCAATCTCTATCGGATTTACAGATGAGAACAGGCGATTTAAAGTAAGTTCCGTATTTTCGGAAAATAACTTCTTTAAATTGTTATCATAATTCCCATTTTTTATTCGTTTCTCAATACCATCTTCATAAGGTAAGTCAATTTCATTTTTAAACTTTACAATTAATTGTTCTTCCTGTGAATCTCTTTTATTAGAATCTGTTTCTTTGTATGTGACATTATAAGATTCCGCGTAAACTTTATTATGAATTCTATCATTTTGTAGTATTAGATCTGTTCCTACAAATGTTGTCATTGCAATTGATGAAATTAGAAACCCTTTGAATATGTTCATACTATACCCGCCAATCTATTTTCTCTTGAGCATTTTTTAATGCGTATAATAGTTAAGATTTATATATATTATATAAATCAATAATTTAAGTTTTGTAGTGAAATCTATGACTTTATTAATAATCCCATAGAGGTAACCTGATATATTCTTTTCTTTCCTATATATTCCTGTTTACTATTCTCAAGATTAGTAAGTGTGGCGCGTGTCTTTTCCTTTTGTGCTTCTCCCTCTATATGAGTAAACTCAATATAATCCCCTACTTTGACTGGAACGGTTTGGCTTTCAGCAGCTTGTTGTCTATTTCCTTCAATTGCTTTATTGTACAAAATATTGCCCGATGAGTTTTGAACTTTAATGCTTGCATACGTATCAGTAAAATAGGAATGGGGTACTCCCGCTTCTAATTTAATCTGCATTTTTTCTGTTGCTTTGTTATACTCTACTTTTGCGATTTCTCGATCATTATATCCCTTTAAAGGCCATGCAAATTGATTTCCATCTAAAACTGTTGTTTCTGGCATTTTCTCTACTTTCTTCAGGCCTTCTTTTGTAACTTGATACCTTGCTGTCTTTCCAATGGTTTCATTTTTTTTATTTTCAAGGTTAGTTAAAGTTGCTCGCGTTTTCTCCTTTGTTGCTTCTCCTTCTATATGGGTAAATTCAATGTAATCCCCTACCTTGACGGGCACAGTTTGACTTTCAGCATTTTGTTGTTTATTTCCCACGATTTCTTTATTGTACAGAACATTTCCAGAAGAATTCTGGACCTTAATACTCGCATACGTACTAGCAAAGTAGGAATGTGGTACACCTGCTTCTAGTTTTATCTTCATCTCTTCTGCCGTTTTATCGTAATCTACTTTTGCAATTTCTCTATCACTATATCCTTTTAATGACCATGCAAATTGATTTCCATCTAAGATTGTTGCTTCTGGCATTTTTTCTACTTTCTTCAGACCTTCTTTTGTAACTTCGTATATGGCTTTTTTTCCAAAGCTCTCTTGCTTACTATTATCGACATTTGTGAAAGTAGCTCTATGCACACCTTCTAAATGTGTTAACTCGATATAATCTCCTACTTTGACTGGTACCTTTTGTGATTCAGCATTTTGCTGTTTGTTTCCATAAATCTCTTTGTTATAGATCACTTTACCTGATGTATTTTGCACTTTAATACTTGCATATGTACTATTAAAGTAGTCATGTGGTACACCTGCTTTTAGATCAATTTGCATTTCTTCTGTTGATTTATTTAAATTTACTTTCGCAAATTCAAAGTCTCCAATCCCTTTCAGCGACCATGCAAATTCGTTACCTTCAAAAATGTTTGGAGATTCATTTTTGATTTGTACCTTTTTCTCAACAGTTTGATCAAATAAATCCGTTAATACAATTTTTGCATAAGCATTTGTTGATAATGATATAGATTGACTGATTCCATTTTGATAAGATTTAATATCATCAATTACGTTAATAGGTTGGCCCGTCATATTTTCATTGTTATAAATTTCAATTTTCCCCTTAAATTGCGGTGTACTATTTTCTTTTAGTTTCCAAGATACATTTAATTTTTCATTTTCATAATATATAGATTGGATATCAAAATCTAGTTTTCCTATTTCAGGTTGAGTAGGTTGATTTAGCGTGAATATTTTTCCTGATCCAATGGTAGACTGCGTATTACCTCCTGCTTTGACCCATACATATTCTGAAGTGGCTCCTCCATCATATTGATAAGTATTATCATGCGTCCCTGAAATATTTTGATTATTCCAGGAATTCCATTGTTTATCTACTAACTTTCGGCTATAACCATTTTTCAGGCGCGCTTCTCGAACATTCTGTCCACTATCAGCCCAGTCTTCTTGAAACATTCCTAATCCATGATTAAATGCAACATTAGCAACAGGAAAATCCATAATTGCAATTTGATGCCATTTATTATTTGTTACATCTTTCAGCCATTGTCCAAATTTAGTATGACCATTTTCTTGCCATGAACGCATTGTCATTCTGTACCAATTGTAGTCTTTCCAACCATAAGTTGTTTGAACCTTCATTCCTGTTCCTTCTCCTCCAAAGGGTCCAGCTTGCGAATTCGGAGATAAGTATTCGGCCTTTATTGCTTCTTTAGAGGAAATTGGATCCCATAAAGCAAAATGTAAAGTACGTTTTCCATTTTCATCAAACCCACTTTGTTGTTGAAAACCAGCATATCCTCCAGCTTCACCACCTGCATTCCAGTTGTGTACAGCCCAGTACGTATAAGGCGGAGTCTGAACTGGTGACCAGTCTATACTAATAATATCTGAGGCAGGTATATTTTGGGGACTGACATAAACTGCTGGAGCAGCTGAATGTGTTGCAGCTTTAGTGTGCGAAATAGACGTTCCAAACATAGAAAACATGCTACATGCTGCGGTAATTATAATAACTTTATTAAATCTTTTCTTTTCTTTTCTTTCTGAATAATCACTAATCTTCTTCCTTTTCTAATTTTAATTTTTGAATAATAACTTAATAGAGAAATCTATCAAAATTCAAGCAACATCCAGTAATTCTTTAAAATACTGCCCCAATTTATGTTTTTCTATCTTCACATCTGATTCTTACATATTACTTGATTGTAAGTGGTTTCCATAACGATACTGCAAATATCCAATTCGGGTCACCATTTCCTTGATGATTTTGAACAGCTTCATACACTTTCCCTTGATGTTCTACTTTGTCTCCCTTTGTATACGCCTTCTTTGGATCCCATTTCTCATAAGATGCATTTTGATCTTTTGTTTTTACCGGAAGAATGTTACTTTGAATTGATGTATTTCCAGCTGCATCTACGGCCTTCACTGCATATTTATATTCCTTATTAACTTTTAAGTTTTGATCAGTAAACGTCGTTCCTTGTACCGTCTGAATTAGTTGTCCATCACGTAATACCTGATATTCTTTTACACCTACATTATCTGTAGAAGGATTCCATTTTAGCTCTACACTGTTAGAAGTTACATTGCTTGCGGATAATCCTTGTGGCTGTGTGGGAGCTTCTGTATCTGGTTTCGGATTAACAATTTGGTTTACTTTCTTCAGGCCATCCTTTGTAACTTCGTATATGGTTTTTTTCCCAAAGCTCTCTTGTTTACTATTATCGACATTCATAAAAGTAGCTCTATGCACACCTTCTAAATGTGTTAACTCGATATAATCTCCTATTTTGACTGGTACCGTTTGTGATTCAGCATTTTGCTGTTTGTTTCCATAAATATCTTTCTTATATACTACTTTTCCTGATGCATTTTGTACTTTAATACTCGCGTATGTTTCATTAAAATAATGATGCGGTATGCCTGCTTTTAAGTCGATTTGCATTTCTTCTGTCGACTTATTGAAATTGATTTTAGCAAACTCAAAATCGCTAATTCCTTTTAGTGACCATGCAAACTGTTTTCCTTCTAAAATATTATTTCCATTAGGCATATCTGGTTTAATTGGATTAGAATCCGTACCCTTCCAAATTTCTGTTGTTAAAATTGGATATCCTAATGCAGCCACTTTTTGGATGGTATCGTTATTTGGACGTAATCCCCACTTCTCAAAGAAAGGAATCAAATTTTGTTTGGCTACTTTTGATGCTGAAATCATAAATAATTGTTTTTTATTTTCATCAGTTTGTGGAATTTCATTTGAAGGCATGTCTCTATACAATTGATGCAATTTAGGATAGAAATCCTCTCCATATGCTAACTGTAGTTGCCAAAGCATAACAAGCTTAACAAAAACATCACTAATTTCATCATAATTTTTATTCGTTTGTTCTAGATATTGAAACGCTTTTGGATAAATTCCACTTTTCTCTAAATTGGATGGTTGATTAAATGCTTTTTCTACAGAAAGGCTGTATATATTATTTTGTACTTCTGTCATATTATAAAACTTCCAGGGCGATTGTTGTCTCAAATGTCCTGCCTCGTGCCATGGACCCCAGCCATCTTTTACAAATTTATCAATATCTAACACGTATTGAATTGCATCTCCTACATATGCAGTTCGATAAGAAGTTGCATACATATAATAATCAGGAGAATGATTTTCCTCTACGTAATGAACATAATGTTTATCTACTTGTTCTTCGGATAATCCAGCTACTTTGTCTTGAATTCGAGTAGCTTCATCCATCTTTTTTAAGAGTTGTACAGGATCTGTATTAGAACCCAACAAATATTTCTTAACACGTGCAGGGCTGGCTGTAATTAATACACGTTCTCCTTTTAACTCCACTGCATGTGCATTAGGATATTGGTCCAGCATGTTTATTAGATCTTGTTTCGTATGCTTTCCTAATTCAAAGAAAGGCGTAGTCGATCCACCTGTTGTGACTGTTGTTCGAATGGTGCCACCTTGTTGTTTATTATAAAAATAAATCATCCCCCCATTTGGAGATTGAATTGTGTTTATACCAGGTTTTAATGTAAATAATTTTATTTTAGAATCTTCTCTCCAAGAAGCATCATACGAATACGTTCCAATATATACCTGAATATCTTGATTACCTTCTACATTAATCGTTATTTGTTCATTTGGTTTTGCATATAAACCAGTGGGTTCATATGGGCTAAATGCCATACTTTTTCTTTCCTGTTGTTTTAGTACCTCGACATCACCTTTCCCTGGGACTGTATACGCTCTATTTTCTGATTTAACTGAATTCTCACCTTGCAGTGATGCTGATAATTTTTTTGGTTGCTGCATTTCCTCTGCAAAGACATCTGGTGAAGAATCCATTCCAGAAGCAAGTATAGTTAATGTTGCAGTAGCTACAAGTATTCTTTTGGTTTTATGCTTTGATTTATTCCCCATAGTATCTCCCTCTCATTTCCTTGATAAATTTAAAAGTTTTCATTTCTTTAGCATGTGTTTACGTGCAAAAACAGTTCATGAACTTGTATTTATTACTTTTTACATAGCCCTCCCTTTACTCTGTTTATAATTATATTTAGATGTTATTTTATGACACATATAAATACAACTTTATAAAATATCTATCAAAAACGTGTATTTATGTTTTAATCTAGTATTCCTAACTGTCTTACAAATCAAATAAATTACACAAAGGTAGTCATTTCGTGTGAATAATACATTAAATCTAATTAATTACAGAGTAATAATTCACAAAAAATTAATATTATGTAAAATTCAAGAAAGTAAATAGCTATAGGCGGATTTGTCATATATACATTGACACCGCTAAGTCATTTACTACCATCAGAATACTTCATTCTTTTTTCTCTTATAGCTTAAGTTTTTAAGTTATTGGGAGATAAAAGCGTCATCTTTTCCTAGGATTCCACAGAAAAGGTATCGTAGTTTTTATCATTTTAGCCAAGAAGACTCCTTCCTCAAGGAACGTGAAATGAGTAGGTGGGAGATGAATTGGCTTCTGACAAGGGATGGCAGGAAGTCATCTTAATTGTTCGACATACTTACATTGTTACTTCAATATCATTCGAATGTACGTTTGTTGTATAATAGGTACATATCAAAATGGGTGTGAAAGGAATGATGATCAATAAAGCATATAAATTTCGTATCTATCCAAATAAAGCACAAGCAACCTTAATCATTCATTAGTTAGCTACTGAAAATACTTTGTTTCAATTGTATGATTAGGGTGTATGATAATAAGTTTAAAAATTATAGAAAAAACCCCGATTTGATTATGTTTCAAAATAAAAGTAAGCCTATGACTCAAAATTACATGTATCTTGGCAGTACCCCTATATTTACCTTTAACAGTACAATTTTTTCATTTGTAAGTTTCTTCAAAATTCCCCCACCACTTAACAAGCCTAATTATTATTTGTTTTTCTTTATAACCTGATTCCATGATATACTCATAATGAGTCGGGGAATCACTCTCCCCTCTATGTACTTATATTTTATCTATTCATTTTGGCGTTTAGACCTTTAAAGCTAAGCGTCCTTTTTCTTTTTTACCCTATAATTCAGTATCTCGTACTAAATTATTTGCTAATCTTCTCAAAACAAACAATACAGTATCTATTTAGCGGCTTAATTCAACATAAGATTATATGTAGACTATTAATTAGGTATTTAGTTTTTTATTAAACATTATGATACGTGAAATTTTATATTTCCCCTATAAAAAAAAAGCCCCTTGAAAGGAGCATTTATTTTACAAGATACTGTTCTATTTCTTTTAGTAATAATTCTGCACCTTCTGGACTTAATGTTATCTTACCATTTGCTAATGCTATGTTATGATTTAACACTTCTCCTGTTAATGCACAAACACCACCAGGCTGATACTTCTGTAAAACAATGTCTTCCCCTTCTACAAAAATCTCTAATGGTGATTTTTCTTTAATACCAAGCGTATTTCTAAGTTCCTTTGGAATTACTACACGCCCTAATTCATCTACTTTTCTAGTTACTCCGGTTGCTTTCATCTAGTCTCTTTCCCCATTTCATTATCAATTTGTACCTAAGTTATTATTAACTATTGTAACAGGCTTTCGCCATAAAGAGATATTACCACATTACTATAAACCTAACAGAACAGGTTACCCCAAAAAAGCCAAAAATGAAATTTTGTGCTATAAAAATTTTTTCTATTTAGAGTGTACCTTAAAATATTAGCTTAATGGGCATGTGGTGCTATCCCAGTAGGCGATTCAAGCAAAGCATTATTACAAAAATGTACAGTATTTTTACGGTGCAAACAATTCTTAATGCGGGTTTTATGTTAGTACGTTGGCTGTACCCTATATCACCTATAAAAAAAGAATTTTTTGACAATTAATCCTATCATTGTTATTATTAATATAATTTTTAACTTTATTAAATAAAAGGTGGGATTCTATGATAAAAAAAGAAAACAGTGTATTCTATATCTCCATCTTGCTTACAACCTTATTTATTATATGGGGTATAATTCCAGCAAGTTGGATACAAAGCTATGATTTACAAAGTGTTACCTCTTCTTTAAACGCATTTATTCTCAATAAGTTTGGATGGTTTTACTCTCTACTTATGACCACAATGATTATTTTAGCTGGTTATTTAGCATCTTCAAAGTATGGCTCCATTCGTCTTGGTAAAGATGATGAAAAACCGCAATATAGTTACCTCTCTTGGCTTTCCATGTTATTTGGAGCAGGAATGGGCATCGGACTTCTCTTTTATGGAATTACTGAACCCATTTCACACTTTGGAGCACCGCTTACCGGTGAACCTGGATCTGAGGAAAGCGCAAAACTTGCTATGCAATATTCATTTTTCCACTGGGGTCTTTTCCCTTGGTCACTTTATGCAATGGTCGCTCTAACAATTGCATATTTTACATTCCGAAAACAAAAAGGTAGCACAATTGGCGCTACAGTTACTCCATTATTTAATCGATCGAAACATTCTCCTATTGGAAAAACAGTAGATATTTTGGCTGTTTTAGCAACTGTATTTGGAATCGTACCATCCGTAGGCATCGGTGCACAACAAATCGCTGGAGGATTAAGCTATTTATTCCCTTCTATTAATAACACAATTGGTACACAACTCGTACTTATTGCCATTTTCACTGTACTCTATTTAACAAGTGCACAAACTGGCTTAGATCGTGGGATTAAATATTTGAGTAACTTAAACTTCTCACTCGCTGGAATATTACTCGTTTCCTTTTTAATTTTAGGGCCAACTGTCTTTATCATGAAGTATTTTACTTCCACACTGGGCTCTTTTATTGGAGCATTACCAAGCATGGGATTAAATTTAGGTGCTTTTAGCAAAGAATCTTCTTCTTGGATTGAAAATTGGACTATTTTTTACTGGGGTTGGTGGATTTCTTGGTCTCCATTCGTCGGTACATTCATTGCCCGTGTTTCTCGCGGGCGTACAATTCGTGAATTTATTATCGGCGTCGTATTAATCCCAACATTCATTTGTACATTTTGGTTCGCTGTTTTTGGTGGTACAGCTATTCATATGGAAATGTTCCAATCACTTGGAATTGCTGATGAAATTGCGAAAAATGGTACCGAAATTGGTTTATTCGCTGTCATTTCGCATTTACCATTCTCAACATTTTTGACCATTATTGGACTAACTTTAGTCGCAACATTCTTCGTTACCTCTGCTGACTCCGCAACATTTGTTGTTGCTATGCAAACAAGCAATGGTAACTTATCACCGAAAAACAGTTTGAAGCTTATTTGGGGTTTAACAATTGCAGCTATTGCAGCCATTCTCTTGCAAGCAGGTGGGTTAAATGCACTGCAAATTGCAGCGATCATAGCAGCTTTACCATTCTCTATTGTAGTCGTTCTTATGGTCACGTCGCTCTTTAAAGAATTACGACAAGAGAATATCATTACTCAAACGAAACAATCACCGCAAAAAATTAAAAAAGTTAAATAATAGAAAAGCACCTCTTCTTTGCTAGAGAGGTGCTTTTCTATTATTTAACCTTACTGTATGGGAGTACCGCCACACATCTATCAACTTAAGAATTTGATAGTTCCTCAAAACGAAGAAATTTTTTATTTCGGAGACTCTTTAAAATATTAGCTTGATAAACATGTGGTGATACCCTTTTATGAACTAACATTAACAAAGTGTCCACTTTCACCTTTCATTTAGTTCTAATTCTTTTGATTTCATTTAACTATTCTTTATCTTTTTCTGAAGCTTTTTCTATTTTATACATTTTAAAACTATCCCTTATCTCAAAAAAAAGCTTACCAAAAGAAGAAATTACCTTCCCTTGATAAAGCTTTAACTTTGTCTAACCTTCTTTTACAAACCCTTTATATTCCACTCTAAAAATTACAGGCATTGTATTTCACGAACAATATATTGTTATGACTACTGTTATTCTTCTCTAATTACATCTATAACATTATCCTTTTGAATTTTCCGAAGTGGTATTAGTACCGCTACATAACTAATCAACAGTGCAGTTATAAATGTGGTAAAGATAGATTGATAAGGAATAATCAATTCAAAAGACACCATATTCGAAAGCGCTATATAAAGAATATATGAAAGCATACAGCCGAAAAAGATTCCTTGTATACTTCCAAAGAGACCGTACAGGAGCCCTTCATAAGTAATCATCTTTTTTAAATCCTTTTGCGACATACCAATCGATTTTAAAGCAGCTAGTTCTTTTCTTCTCATAATGATGCTGACTGTAATGGTATTTAAAATATTCACACAACCAATCAGTGTAATAACAGCTATAAATCCGTACCCTAATATTTTTATATAAAGTACATTGTCTGTATGAAAATTACTTTGAACAATATTATTTTGTACATCTATAGATGCATCTCCACCCAGTTTCTTTTGTATATCTAAAATTGTAGCATCAGCCTGAGATTGATTCTCTAAATCAATTTCAAAACCTGATAATTTTTGTGGAGATGGTGTAATATATTCAGCTATTTGTTCACTAGTAATAAAAGTTATGGTATCCATCACTCTGCTCATATTAAAAATATCCAATTCTACAATTGCAGCTATTTTTAAAGTTTCCAGTTTTTCTTCATTGTAGGAGATTTCCTCTGTAGATTTTCTTTCCTGCTGACTTGTTATTTGGATTTCATCCCCTACTTGAAAAGTGCTTAGAGAACCTATATATTTTTTACTTGTATTCATATCATTCGTTGCAGCTTGTTTTACTAAAATAACCTCTTTTTCACGATTTAATTTTGAAATATCAATTCTTCCACTAGTTACATTTTCAGCTAGTTTCTTTAAACTATTCTCATCGTATGCTTTTATTTGTGTTTTCATAATTTCTACAGTTTGATTATTATATTTTACTTTTTGATACAGCGATTCATTTCCTTGTAATTCTTTAATTTGTTTATTTTTTGGTACTTTCGTATAAAAATCATTTGCCTGATATTGCTTGTACAACTTCTCTACATTATTGACTTTATAAATATTTCGACTCATACGATCTATGCTAGGCTTGTCTAAATTTGAATTAAGCGTAACTGATATGTCCGATTTTAGAGCTTGAATTTCCGGTTGTTTACGCTGAATGACAGTATCTATGAGAAACGTAAACGTAATATACAGTACACTACTTATAATAATAGACAAGATTGTAACTGTATATCTATTGGGATTCCTTTGGATATTTTTTAATGCCATACTTAAGGGAAAAGATAGTGGTTTCTTTAACTTTGTTCTCTTTTTTTTCTTTATTTTTTCTTTTTTTATAGCTAATCGGCTACTTACGGCCAGTAACGGTGAAATTCTACCTGCAAAAAAAGCAGGAAAATAGCTTGAAATATAGACAGTTATCAATGTAATTAGAGAACTTACACATATAATTAACCAATCTAATTTAATTGTATATCCCATAGAGTTTTTAAGTACGTTTATCAGTACTTGATTAAGTAAAAAGACTACTAATATACTGCACATAATCCCAAAAAAGATAGCAATAATTGAAAGAAATGTTGCTTCCCTTATCACAATTTTTCTGATTTGTTTTTTTGTAGCTCCTATACTCCTCAATAGCCCAAACTGTTTCATTCGCTCTACTATACTAATTTGAAATGCATTGTAAATAATAACAATCGTAGAAATCACAACAATTCCAATACTAATAGCGGCTGCCATCATTATCTCCACACTAGGCTTTAAGGCTCTCTTTAATCCGTCATTCACTCTTATATTTTCTTTATTCGTTAATAATTTAAATTGATTTTCAACTTCATCAAAGTTTGCGTACTTATGCAATTCAATCAATACGCTACCTTCTCCAACTTTAAATTTATTTTTATATGTCAATAATTGACCTGTTTTATTTTCCTGAGTACTATTAGACTTATTTAGCAAACCAACAAGTTTATATTTTTTATCATGAATAGTAAACATACCGCCTAATTTAAGATTGGATCCGAAGTAAGGTAGCATCCATTTTTCCAAAACAGCCTCGTTTTCATTTGAAGGTAGCTTACCTTGCACAGGCATACTAGAATTTAACAGCTTTAATGCTTGTTGGTCTGCATACATATAAGAGACAGCTATTTCATCAACATTGAGCGTCTCTCCTGGAGCTATGATGCCATAAGAAGATATATTCGGATTACTTTTTATCATATTGAAAAGCTTTTGATTATAATTTTCAACTGAAATATTTGCGGAACCCATAGAACCTTTTTTAGCATTTTCAATTCCCGAAGTATATCCGCTATTAAAAAACAAACCAATCGTTGTTATTAGCGCCAATGCTAAAATAATGCCTGTTAATGTTAGCAGAGTACGTTTTATATTACTTCTGAGATATTTTTGACTTAACTGTTTGTAACTACGAATCAATACTCCTCCCCTCCACATTTTGCTTGATTTTGCACTAATTGTTTATCTGAAATAATCATGCCATCTGCAATGGTTATAATTCGATCAGAGTTTGATGCGATAGCAGGGTCATGGGTAATTAAAATCACCGTCTGATTATATTTTTTAGCTGTTACTTTTAATAAATTCAGAACTTCTTTTGTATTTTTTGTATCTAGATTTCCGGTTGGTTCATCTGCTAAGATGATATCGGGTTTATTTATAAGAGATCTACCAATAGATACCCTTTGTTGTTGACCACCCGATAATTCAGAAGGCAAATGATCTCGTCTTTCATTTAATCCTAGAGTTCGTATAATTTCATCCAGGTAATGATCATCTACCTGTTCCTCGTCCAGTAGAGCTGGCAAAGCAATATTTTCTTGTACATTCAAGACAGGTATCAAATTAAAAAACTGAAATATAAAGCCAACTTTTCTTCGGCGAAAAATAGAAAGTTCATTATCTTTATAATTATAGATATTTTCACCACCTATAAACACATTTCCTGAACTCGGATGATCCAACCCTCCTAAAATATGTAATAATGTACTTTTACCAGAACCTGACGCTCCAACTATGGTTACGAATTCTCCCCTATGAATGGAAAGATTAATTCCTTTTAACGCCTGTACTCGCGTTTCTCCCTCTCCATATGTTTTTTCTACATCTTCTAATCTAACAACCTCCATACAACTCATCCTTTTCACAGATTAATTTTGAATCTCTACAAAATAGATTTTATCTCTATCGTATCCACTATTCTCGTCTTTCACTTCATACACTTTTGAAATGTTTTCGATCACCTTATTTACCTTGTTTTTATTTTTATAATCAAAATTTTCTTTTGCAAACTGAATTAACGAAATGTTTATTTCTTTTTCTTTTAATTGTTTATATGTGTCCTCATTAACAATTACTATCGGTGATGAAAAATAGCCAATCCAATTATTTTGTTCAATATGTTGAACAGGTATCATTTGTCCATTTAAATTTAAATTTCCATCCTTAACTTCCTCATCTTCCGATTTTTTTCTATAAAATAAATTTTTTTCACTCGCTAATTCTTTTATTTCTTTTACCGGGGTTGAAGTTATTGAACTATCTTCTTTAGATAAGGGTGTTCTTACAATTCCTTTTTTCAAGAATTTTTCTGCTGTAGATTTTGTAATAACCGCGTATTGTTTCTTTCTAACAGATGATTTATCAAGTTCTTTGTCCATCTCTTCTTCAGTCATATTTTCTCCTTTTTCTTTCCATTCTTTCTTAATATCTTCTTTCTGTTCGGTAGTGAGTTCTTGTTTTATTATTTCTGTGACCAATTTATAACTATAATCTGCTGTTCGTACGTTTTGATCTTTATACAGATTTTTAACAGCAGATATATTTTCTTTCGTTCCAGATACCATGATACCGTTTACTGGTTGTGAGGGACCATTTATATAACGATTTACAGCAAACCCTATACCTATAAAAATTGCTGTTACTGCTAGAAATCCTATTACCTTTTTCATTTTCTTCCTCCTCATATACTATGTTTAATCTGGGATTAGAACAGTGGTTTTCTTCTTTAAATAAAACAGTGACTAAAATGCTACAAGTCTTAATAAAGAATGATTACCTCCAGTATAGACGTCTTTAATTGCTAATTGAATAACTCTTGTCTTACTATATATACTTTAATCTTACAGTTTAGTAAGATTACTAAATCTAACTTTTCATATACTCGTAACTCTGCTCAAGATATATTTTAAAATTGTACACTTAAATGGCTTTTATACACTTATTTAAGTACACACATACTTTTCAAATTCTCGAAAATCCGCTCCCATTCAGCTCTTATTCTCAATGAGCTGTTTTTTTAATTCATTTACATAATTAATGCGAATCCAATTTTCATTTAACATTTTTGTATAAGTTAACTTAAATAAAACATTACTGATTTTATAAAAACGGACAATTTCAACAAGATTCTATTACAAGGTTTTTCAAAATATAAGCAAGAACATATTTAAATTGCGTGAATATTCCGCTTTAAATAATTGTTGTATCTCATTATGTGTTGAAAAGCTGAAAGGCGATTTGGGTATTATGCTTATACTCAGAAAAGCCTCTAAAAGTCCATTTCCATACTAAACTATTTTAAATTAGCCAATCAACGTGTAAAATAACTGTCATAATCTAAAATACTGCCATAATCAAAGACAAATGAGGAGAGATACTGTGGATAGAGTATTATTCGTTGAAGACGATAACGATTTAGGAATGGCTATTGAATTTACTCTAAAAGGAGAAGGACTTGAGGTTATAAGAGTTTCTACTGTACAAGATGCAAAAGACCAATACGAAAATAATAAATTTGACTTAGCCATATTAGATGTTGGACTCCCAGATGGAAATGGGTATGATTTATGTACCTATCTTAAAAGAAAAGGTGATATACCTATTATTTTTCTCACAGCACTAGATGAGGAGGCAAATGTAGTAATGGGCCTTGAAATTGGTGGAGATGATTATATAACAAAACCCTTCAGGGTAAAAGAGCTATTATCTAGAGTAAAAGTACAATTAAGAAAAAAAATTAAAACAGCTTCTAATACTATATTGAGGTCTGGAAATATACAGCTTGAAGTTGAGGCGGCCAGAGCTTTTAAGCATGAGAAAAGTATAAATTTAACACATTTAGAATACAAACTTTTATTAACGCTAATGCTAAATCCTCATAAAGTGTTACAAAGAAATGAGATATTGAAAAAAATAGTAGATGAAAGTGAAGTGTTTTTCGATGAAAATACTCTTTCTGTTTATGTAAAAAGATTAAGAAGTAAAATTGAGGATACTCCACAAAATCCTAACTGTATAATTACAAAAAGAGGTGTCGGATATTTCTGGAATAAAGACGTCAGTAAGGAGTAATTTAATGATAAATAGAGAAATAAAAATTAATATACTTACATTAGCATTAATCTCTTTTTTATTTATTATATATCAAGTTATCACAGTTCATATTCTATATGACCATTTAAAAAATGATTATATTACTATTTGGAGTGAAATTACCGGAAAACTAATTACACAAAACCCAGAAAATGAATACGAAATAATACAAGCACTTACAAATGATACAGCGAATAAAAAAGATTATTCCAGTGATGGAGAAATGCTACTAAATCAATATGGTCTATCTGCTGAATTGGATTCAAGACTTTTTCCTTATTTAAATAAACATATATCCCAAAATAATATATACATGTTCCTTGGAGCAATAGGGTTCAGTTTAATCCTAATTTTTCTAAATTACTTACAATATAAATCTTTTTTCTTAAAAATTAGAAATGTAACAGCTGCAGCGAATAAAATTATTGAAGGTGATTACACCATTGATATAAAGGAAAATAGAGAAGGAGATCTAGCAAAACTCGCTAATTCTTTTCATAAACTGAAAAATGTTATTAGAAAAAGCATGCATAATTTATTGGAAGAGAAACAATTTTTAATTCAAACTTTACAAGATATTTCTCATCAACTAAAAACACCACTCTCAACACTAACAGTGAACAACGATATCTTATTACAAAGTAAATTAAATGAACAGCAATATCATTTTTTACACAATAATGAAGTTCAAATTTCAAGAATCAGCTTTTTAATACATAATTTATTAAAAGTTTCAAAAATAGATGCTAGGGCAATACTATTTGAAAAAGAAAATTCTGATATTATTGATACAATTTATGAGGTCATTGCTAGTTTGAACAGTAAATTAAATAAAAAAAATATGAACATACATTTAAAAACCAATGAAAAAATATCACTTGTCCATGACAGTATTTGGATGCAAGAAGCTTTATTAAATATTTTAAAGAATTCCATTGAGCATTCAAATGATAATAGTTCTATTTATATTGAAGTCACAAACTCTCCTATTCATACTGAAATTATAATTCAAGATTTTGGTGAAGGTATTGCATCAGAAGATTTGCCATATATATTCGATAGATTTTACAAAGCAAAAAATTCTAAAAAAGAAGGATCTATTGGAATTGGCTTAGCACTAGCAAAATCAATTATCGAAGCTCATCACGGATTTATTAAAGTAGAAAGCCAAAAACATTCATTTACAAAATTTACAATTACTTTTATGAAGTATTAATAGTCATTAAATTTTTTAACATCCACACTTTTAAGTATAATTTTCAAAAATTAATTAGCGTTGAAAAAAGAAGAATGACTGTGGAGAGATAAGTTTTTCGTTTTTAGGGTATTATAGGAACTTATCTTGATGGTCATGGGGTCTTGTCACATATCCATCAACTTAAGGATGTGTGACAAGACCCCTAACACTATAAAATTAATTACTATTTTCACGTCTTTCTATAAATGTGATTTGTAGCATACATCTGCCACAATTTAAACCATAACTTTACCCGGAACGTTAAATATAAATAACTATAAATAGACATTGAAAAATAAAGCCTACATCTCCAATTACTAAGTAATTGGAGATGTAGGCTCTTTTATTTTTTTCCCTGGTCCAACTTGAAAATTAAGAAATTCTCCACTGTGCAGATCATATTCTAATTGTATTTTGGTTCCAGCTGTTTGGGCACACCCTCCTGAGCCTAGATATACATTCTCTAAAGCATTTGGCACTTGAAATACGGTGGCATCTAGGATACGGACTCGTTGAAAATAAGAGAAAAGGTGGTTAGAAATTTGTGTTTGTTCACATATCTTTTGTTCTAACAGTAAAAAAAATATGTTTTAAAAACAAAACTGCTTTAGCATTTAAACGTATATTTAAGCCCTCAAGGCTAAGTAAAGTGCCTGTCGCTGCATGAAGCCTACTACATAATCGAACCAAGGAATCACTGCCACCCGTTGACTAATCCAAATGCAAATAGCAGCTAAGTCTGATCCAGAAAACTTACGTTTTCGCTTTATAAACCCTATTTCTCTTGCAAGTTCTTCTAAGAATACAGGTTTAACATATCGTTGTAATTCTTCTGCAAATGGTAGTAATTCATCTTGAATCGAGAGATTCATAAGAAAACATCATCCTTACTAATTTAGCTTGTTTAGAAAAGATAACGTTTTTTGATATTTGAGGGTATTAAAATCTCCTGAGTTGCTGGTTATGTATGGTGACCCCATAGCCAAAGAAATAAGAAGATATTTAGAAGTGCATCAAATTTTGAGGAAGTGCTTGTGAACCGTATCATAAATAAATGAGGTTTTATATGTTCGATTTTTAAATAATACCCAAGAAGGAGTGGGTTGCAGTTATAGTAATACTCTATTTTTTGTATTTCTATAATAGATAATTTTTTTAAAAAACAGAATTATCTTGACAGTTATTGAATGGATTGATAAGGTTATAAAAAAATATTTCTTATCCAGAGAGGTGGAGGGACTGGCCTTATGAAACCTCAGCAACAGGTCTGCTTAAGTAGACACTGTGCTAATTCCAGCGGGTGATAATCCTGATAGATGAGAGCTTCCGTTTTTATTTGTCAGTAGCGCCCTCTTTTTTAGAGTGCGTTTTTGTTTTTTCTGGATAGTAACTAAAGGAGAATAGAAATGGAGAACAAAAATGGGCAAGAATTTCAAAGGAACATGCAAGCACGTCATTTAGTCATGCTATCACTTGGTGGGGTGATTGGAACGGGCTTATTCTTAAGCTCGGGTTACACTATTCAACAAGCTGGCCCGTTTGGAACAATTCTATCCTATCTGATTGGTGCGCTAGTGGTTTATCTAGTTATGCTATGTTTAGGAGAGCTATCCGTACATATGCCTGAAACGGGCGCATTTCATAGTTATGCAGTTAAATACATTGGACCAGGTACAGGGTATACAGTAGCCTGGTTGTATTGGCTAACTTGGACTGTTGCTTTAGGTTCTGAATTTACAGCCGCAGGATTACTTATGAAGCGATGGTTTCCATCGGTTAATGTTTGGGTATGGAGTGCTCTTTTTGCCATTTTGATCTTTGTATTAAATGTCCTGACTGTTAAATTTTTCGCCGAATCCGAATTTTGGTTTTCATCGATAAAGGTTATAGCTATTGTGATTTTTATTGTTTTAGGAGTAGCGGCAATGCTAGGTTTTCTTCCGATGACTCATTCAAAAGCAGCACCATTCTTTTCTAATTTTACAAGTGGAGGTTTATTTCCTCATGGTGCTACCGCCATTATAATGACCATGCTTGCGGTTAATTTTGCTTTTTCGGGAACAGAATTAATAGGCATTGCAGCTGGAGAAACAGCGAACCCGGAAAAAATGATACCGAAGGCCATTCGAATTACTCTGTGGAGATTGATCATCTTTTTTGTAGGAACGATTGTTGTTTTATCTGCGTTATTGCCTATTTCCGATGCAGGGGTATTAGAGAGCCCTTTTGTTGCAGTTCTAGAACGAATTGGGGTGCCATATTCAGCTGACATAATGAATTTCGTTATCTTAACAGCCATTTTATCTGCAGCAAACTCAGGCCTTTATGCCTCTTCTAGAATGCTTTGGTCGCTTGCTAATAAGAATACGATATCCCCGATTTTTGGAAAAATGACAAAGCAAGGTGTTCCAATCAACGCCGTCATTTTCAGCATGGTGGGTGGAGCTTTGGCTTTGCTCTCAAGTATTGTGGCACCAGATACTGTCTATATCGTACTTGTTTCCATTTCTGGTCTAGCAGTAGTTGTAGTTTGGATGAGTATTAGTGCTTCCCAGTTCCTATTTCGCAGACAATTTTTGAAAGAAGGAAATTCTGAAAAGGACTTGATTTATCGCACACCACTATATCCATTAGTACCAATTGCTTCTTTTATCCTTTGTCTGGCATCGTGTATTGGAATTGCATTCGATCCAACACAGAGAATTGCCTTATATTGCGGCATACCGTTTATTTTGTTTTGCTATGGAAGTTATTATCTAACAAAAAATCTAAAAAAGAGGGACGTAAATTATGTCGAACAAAATCAACCCAATTGATGCTATTTTATCCCAACATTCCATTATGCTTCTTGACGGAGCATTAGCTACAGAATTGGAGGCGCATGGATGTAATTTGGACGATCCCCTTTGGTCGGCACGTGTGTTACTAGAAAATCCGGAACTAATTTATCAGGTTCATTCGGACTATTTTCGTGCTGGAGCGGACTGTGCCATAACAGCAAGCTATCAAGCTACTATTAGTGGTTTTTCCGCGCGTGGAATACAAGAACAGGAAGCTTTGGAATTAATTAAGAAAACGGTGTTACTTGCAAGAAGGGCAAGAGATGATTTTTGGAAGGAAAATACGCAAACGAATAGGCCTAAACCATTGGTTGTTGCATCAGTTGGGCCGTACGGGGCTTACCTTGCAGATGGTTCAGAGTATGTAGGCAACTATGGTGTGACAGATAAAACATTAGCAGACTTTCACCGTTCGAGAATGTCAGCGTTAATCGAAGCAGGTGCAGATCTATTGGCATTTGAAACAATCCCTTCCCTGCAAGAAGCAAGAGTATTAGATAGATTATTGCGTGAGTTTCCAGAAACATATGCGTGGCTTTCCTTTTCGGTAAAAAATGAGAAAGAGATTAGTGAAGGTATGAAACTCGTGGAGTGTGCACGAGCTTTTGAGAAAAGTGAACAAATTGTAGCGATAGGCATCAATTGTGCGCCAGTAACCGTTGTGACTGGTGCAATCCAAGCGTTGAGGGAAAACACCAAAAAACCGATTATTATTTATCCAAACTCTGGTGAAACTTATAATCCAGAAACAAAAACATGGCATGGTCATGAACAATGTAACGCGTTGGATATTCAATCTGAAAAATGGTACCAAGCAGGTGCACGTTTAATAGGTGGATGCTGCAAAACGACCCCTTATCACATTGAGGAGATATCGAACAAGTGGCGTTCTTCCGAGTTTTTCTATTCGAACGAAGCAAAACAGTAATGTAATGGATGATAATCTATCTTTGTGTGTATTTTCATGATTTGGCTTGTTCAGGAATCTACAGTTACGTCTAGTGGCACAAAATGTCTTTTCAGAGACACAAATATGGATGGTAGCCTCGGGAATCCAGTGGACTTTTGGGTACCTTAGATATGGTAGACAACATGCTAAATCTTTTAATGAAGATATAATTGATCCAATTGAAGGTGAAGGGGACCATTTATTCGTAATTAAAGTTAACGAAGAGGTTAATTTAGTTATTCAAAAAATAGTTCAATAACTATATGAAAATTTGTTGTGGTAAAAATCCTTGTTGTAGTAGTAAATGTGGTCATATTGTTGTAAAAAAGGATAGATGTAAACAGGTATACTCCCCTGTTCATCTATCCTTTCCTTTTTACCTTATAAAATGTGTGACATTATATTCAATCGTATAAATATAGGATTTCATTACTATTGCCTTGACTTTTAATAAAACGATAGGGTTTATTTGGTATGCGTATTATTAAGAGTATGCTTCTATTTTAGGAATGCTTTACCCCACAAAATGAAAGTACACTTTGTTTCCATTCTTAAGTTGATGGGTATGTGGCGGTACCCCATGCCCATCAACTTAAGAATACAAATCAGCCCCAAAACGAAAAAATGAGCTTTTTTATTACAAATTAGCATATTCTGTGGGCCAACAATATCAATACTCGAATTTAAATTATAACATTTTAGGCTTAATAATCGAGGAGGTTACGAATAAATCGTATAAAGAGTATATTAATGAATTCATATTCAAACCACTTGAAATGAGCAATAGTTATGTTAACCCAAAAGATGATAAAAACAATGCAATTGCAACTGGATATCAAACTGTATTTGGATTAAAGGTGCCAACAAAGCAATTAATCCATGAAGGAACTATTTCTTCAGGTTACCTTATATCCAGTGCGGAAGATATGGCAAAATACATGATCGTACAATTGAATCAGGGAGAATTCAAAGGAAAAAGTATTTTATCAGCGAATGCAATAACCACAATGCATCATCCATCAGTACTCATAGGGGATGATACCTACTACGCAATGGGATGGGAAGTGAATAATGAAGGAATTTCCCATAGTGGATGGACAGAAAATACATATTCAAAAGTTGTATTAGATGGGGAACATGGCATCAGCTTGCAAATCAATTCAATGGATTATCTTAAACTTAATGAATATGATGCCATCATACGCGGGATAAACAAGCTGGTACATAATGAAGAACCTTCTATATCTGATAGCAATCCATTTATGAAATATGTAATTATTGATTTGATTTTACTGGCAATAGTTGCTTTAATTGCTTATTCAGCTTACAGAACTTTCAAACCTAGCAATCATAAAGTAACAGCATTCCGTAGGATTCTAAATGGGTTGTCTATATTAGTATTTAACTTGCTGCTGCCATCGATTATTTTAATTGGATTTCCTAAATTATTTAGCCCTTTGTCTACAGTAACATTATTTGCCCCAGGAATAGGACATCTCTTATTTGTAATACCTTTGCTCTCTATAATTGTAGGAGTCATTAAATTAGGTAAAGTAACACTAACATTAAAGAAAAATACTTTTGATGCATAAGCTGAAAAGTCGTGATTGATTTTATTGTCTGTTTACAACATCCCTTTTTATTTGCTTACTAGATTCACTTACCTCTATTTTTTCAGAAAGAGAAAAAAGTAACCTATTAAGTTGAAGGTAATACATTAAATAATGAATATCCTTCAGCCTGATAGGTTACTTATCTTATATTTAAGAAAGAGAACTTTATGACATACTACAAAATTGTGAGGACATAAAATAACTATCATTTCCAAATTCCACTCAAAAACAGTATAGTAAATTTTAAAATTTCTTCTTAATTATAAAATTTCTATATTAACTTTTGGTGACATTGAAGAAAAGATTAAAGTCTTGTCCACCCCAGTAAATTTTATCGTGATCAGCATTGTCGTACAATGTAATCGATGCTATCTTATATTCTCCTGGATTCACATACGGATTTAATTGAATGTCTGCAATCCATTTATTACTTTCTTTATCATAACTAATCCTAGCTGTACTTTCTTCACCAGTGGCCCCTCTTACTATTACAAATCCTCCCATAACACCTGACACATCATCTTCCGCTTCTACACTTACCCTTACTATATCTCCTGCTTTATATGTCTGTTTTTCTACTTCTACTTTCTTTAGGTTAGGAGGCAATTGATCTGTGGGATTTGTTGTTGTTCCACCATTATTTTCTTCTGTTTTCTCATTCACATTAATTGCATTGTATAAAAATTGCGCATATTGCTCACGTGTTACAACCTTCTTTGGCTCAAACATATTGTTTCCTGTACCACTTGCAATTTTATTTTCTTGTAATGCACTGATAGCATTCGTAGCCCAATAGTTTTTTTCCACATCTTTAAATGTAGTAGTTGCTGTTGCTTTTAAATTAAAGGCTTTTGTTAACACAGCCGCTAACTGCTCACGTGTTAAGATATTATTAGGTCCAAATTTCCCATCACCATAGCCACTCATAATACCAACTTTAGTAAGATATAAGATTTCTTTTTCAAACATATGCCCTTTGACATCAGTAAACGGATTTTTAATATTAGGGCCATCTGCAGGTTTCAAGTAAGCATAAATCATTCTAGCTACTTGACCACGAGTTATATTATCCCCAAAAACAAAAATACCATTTTCATAACCTGCAATAATATTTTTATTTGATAAATCTGTAATAGCATTAAAAGACCAATGTCCTTGTGGAACATCATTAAACCTTTTACCTTCTGCCTGCGCATCTATCATTGGTGTTAATGCTGTTGCCAATATAATACCGCCTGCTAATACCTTCTGTTTAAGTTTCATAAATTATCTCCTTCATTCAAATTAAGTTTATATGATTTTTTACCCTCAATTTAATACTTGAATACACTTAAATCCTTCATCTAAACTAACGTTTTAGACTTCTTAAAGAAATTTTCCATACAACTATATCTTTATATATTAATTCCACAAATTAAAACGTACAATATATTCCTCTTATCTTATTTAGAAGTTTTGAAGCACAATAAATTCTAAATAAGGTATATACACTATTATCTTTTTCTAAATATTTATTACAATGGGAGAAAATAAAAAACAGGAAATTACATGTATTTAAGATTATTCTCTAATATTTATTTGATAAAATCTCATTAACCTCTGCCTCGTCATAATCTAAAACGTATTGTAAGGCCTTATCAGTCTGTTTGACTCTGATATGACTAACATGTCCTGTATTCCTTATCTCAGAAAACAGATTAGTCTCACCTTGCTGTTGCTCTACTTCATTTCCACGGTTTCCTAGTCCCATTGTTATTCCTCACTTTCTCCCCAAAAGTTTATTTTGTTTAAATTTGGCTTAATTATCACCAATAATTATCTAAAAATTTAAAAATCATTATATAATGAATTTAATTTAAATTAGGAGTTGTTAAAATGTCTGATACAATACGACTCATTCTTTTCATCCTTATAGGAATTAGTGCTGTTTTCTCTTTAATAAACGAGTTTAAAAAACCTGAGAAAAAAGCACTTTGGATTTCAATAGAATTTTTAGTTCTTTTCTGGGCGATATGGGTAATCGCAAATATCATAATCTAATTTGTAGGGTATAAGTTCCTCTGAATAAAACTCACTATTCCGTCAATAATGTAGACAACCCATTTCTTAACCATATTCCATGATTGGAGCATTTAGCTTTTGCTAACTGCTCTTTAATTTGTAAAAGGCACACAATTAAATGGGCACTCATAGAATATTCTGTGTTCCTTTCTATATAAAATAGTCGTTACAAAATGGATCTCGTCACGAGAGCACTTTATTTAGTGCTCTTTTTTACATAATAGTTTCAGACCACTTGGACACATTTACCAATTTATTTACCGCTAAATCCATGTTAAAATCACCTGTGAGTACGACATAACTCAGTCTTATGAAGCCCTGTAATATTTTCTACGGGGCTTCTTTTTTTCAACAAGCCGTTAGTTAAGTATGTTGAGTAGCTTAATTTATAAAATCACTTTTTTGATACATTTATGAAACATTCATGTGCTATCTTCAGTACATTCTTTTCTTTTTTAATGTCGTGTGAGATATACCATGACTTGAAGCCCTAGCCCCATAATCCTAGGGCTTCTTCATTTAAATAAGGATTTTGTTTAAATTCACCTTAATTCCCATCATTATTTCTCAATATTTAAACTCCTTTATAGGTTAGAGGGAATACTAAAGCAAGAAAAGATAGAATTATAATCACAAATGGACAACAATCAAAAAGAATAAAAAAAACAGGTAATTGTTTGTAATCACAATTACCTGTTTTAAATCGTTTGTATTTACTCTTTATGTTTTAAAATTTCATTAACCTCTTCCACACTTAATTCAGTGGCTTCTGATATCTTCTCTATAGGTACACCAGCTTTAATTAAATTATGAATCATCTCTATCTTAGTGGCTGTTCTAGCTTCTTTTGCAGCTTGTTTCGCGGCTTTTTCTTCTGCCGTCTCTATTTCTGATATTCTATCTTTGATTGCCTTCTCTCTAGCCTCATATAAGCGTAAAAAGTCCTTATCACTACTTAAACGCTCCCAATCTTCTATTGCCTTTTTCAAAACTGGATTTTTTTCCATCGCGATTCCCTCCAGGATTGTTGTTAATTTCTCATCTTCATATGCAGGAAATAGTAATAGTCAACGTGCTAATATATCATCCCATGGATCCATTCGATCTTCTTGCCATTCTCGAATTACTTTTGGAATCTCAAGAAAGTGCAATTGCATATTCTCTGAAATTATGTGTTCTGATTTTTTGTTCATGACTACACCGATATTATGAAAGTCTTCTTCTTCTGAAAACAGAATAAAATCCACTATATTAATACAAATGATTGGTCTTAATTCTGTGTACTTCATTCCCTGAATCATTTGAGAATAATACATGCCAGCCCAGTAGAACAAAGATCGCTCGATCATGTCTTTTTTGTCGCGAACTTGTATCTCTATATTTATTTTTATACCATTATTAAGAGTAGCTCGCAAATCTAAAATAGACAATTTATCATCCTTTTGCTCCCTTGGGAGATGTGGATCATCTAAATGCAACGAAATGATTTCCTCATCTAAAGAGGATTGTAATACCGCATTAAGAAAACCAATGAGGATATCTTCATTTCCCTCTACTCCAAACAAGCGCTTGAAAGCAAAATCAACTCGTAAATTTACTAGATTTTTTTTCATAGATGTATTCATATTCTCTTCTACCTTTCTTTTTGTTAATTTAAAACCTTTGTAGTAATTGGATATAAAAAAAGATAGAATTATAAACTCTATCTTTTTCAAACTACCTATTTATGAAAATATCAACCTAATTTATGACTATTACAGTCCCTTAAACACTGGTTTAAATCCCGCTTGCATTGTATCATCCAGACCTTTTCCTTGTGCTGGGTTCCATGCTGCAATAATTACGTTATAACCCTCTTGTTTTAACTTTGTCGCAAAGTCTATAAGAGCTTTTCTTACTTTCTTATTCTCTACTAAATCAGCATCAAACGCTAAATAAACATTTTCTACCCCCATATCCTTTAATACAGGTATAGTAATTCTCCAAGCATTTACACCAGGAATCGCAAGAACCGTTGTTCCTACTTCAGAAAGTTCCACTTTATTAAACCTCTCTGGAATCAAATCAGCAATCAGATCTGCTTTTATAGCCCCCTCTGTTATCATCACTGATTTAGTTTGATGAAGTGTACCAGAATTCCAATGTTTCAAATGAAAACTCGGTACTGCTACATGCACAGGCAGTGGATTGTCACTACCTCCTGCACCAGTTCCTTGATTTTTATTTGCTGATGAGATCCATAAATATTTTTGCCCTTTATGAATCTTTACAACAATTCGTTCCTCTTGAGATGGAATTTCTACCTTTTTGCTCACTTCTAGTTCACCTTCAAATATACAATCACCATTCTTAGTTATCTTTACAACATTAGGTTGTTCAATTATTTCTGCTTGAACTCCAGTAGGTGCCGATTTCACATGAACTGAGTTTTTCACTTCATCCACACGAACCTGCCATCCAACAATTTGATTATACTGGTTTCGAAAAGGAATCAATATACCAGGGAAGCCTGACATTAAACGAAGAGAAAGCTGACTTTTCTTCATCTCATAAAATCCCGGAATGCCCTGCCAGCAACTTTTTCTCCCAAACGGTTGTATACGTATTATTCTCTTCTAACACAATTTGTTGCTTTAAGAAAGAACGATATTGACGTACTTGTATTTGTTCCTCGCTCATTTTTCTATCTCTTATTAAATGTGCATGATGATGCACTTGCAATGGTATGAAATCTATTAACTTACGATTAAACACATTTAATTCCTCTTTGCTTTTCTTATCATGGATCTGAACTTCATCCACCTCAGGCAATTGATACTTATCTTTTCCATTTATATAGTGAATGTAGCTTGGATTGCTCGTGTTTTTTCCATAGATCCATTTACTTTCTACACGCGTACACGCTACTTTCTCTTGCGAAACATGCAGCATGCAATTTCCTGTATCATGACAAATTGGACACGGAACACGATAAAAATCCCACCAGCTACCTCTTGGATAAGCACTTGTTAAACGGAACTGTCCTTTTTGAATGTTATAATGCATAATCCCCCACCCCTTATATATTTTTTATTATGTATAGAACAACTACCTGCATTAAACTCCTTATACTTCTATTTAGATGCTTTCTTTGTTCTCCTAACAGATATACAAAAGAATATATATCACAAACTAAAAAATCGTTTTTAGGTTCTTGTTCTAGCAAAGCGGGTGCTATATATACTTCAAATGCTCTAGCAAACATCTCGTGATTTGTAGACCAATATTTTTTGATTCTCTTTTTATCTAATTTGATTGTTGTATCAAAGTATAGATACCTCAAAACCAGTATTCACTTTATGTCTCCCTAAATAATAATTTTTGCCTAATGTAATAATGGGTTTTACCAGTCAAACAGACTTTAAAACAACACAAAAAGGGATTCTTCAAGTCGATTAAAAATGTGCACAGCTAATTAAATAAGCTTTATATACACTAATCGGCTCAAAGAAGCCCTTTCAGAATTAAAACAAGACATAACTTGCTTCTACAACTCATCCACAACGCATAAGGTGTGGGAATAAACGGAATCAAATAAACAATAAATATAGTTCCATGTTAATAAATTCATACAAAAATTTCAACAACTTTATGTTTCCTTAATCCACTCCTTTCTACTTTTCAGTGAATATTTTTGTACTACCATATGTTTCTACCGTTTCAAATTACAATCCTAGTTCTTGCTCTCTTGTAATAGCTCGTGCATATCCCACCACCCCCACTAATTCTCCCCTTGATACTATCTAAAAGTTATCATATATATATATGCTATTTCAGGCTAACTTTTAGACAGACAAAAAGAACCTTTCTCTTTCGGTGTGTACATTTGTTTAAATGGGCTAATCTATTAATTTCAATAAATTCATTAATCTTACTATTACATATTATCATTTCATTCATATACTATATTAGATTGCTAGAAAGGGGGCGTAACCATGGATAGTTGCGTTGTGTTTGTAAACGGACAACCTTTTTTAGTTCTTTCAGTTGCTGGTATCGAAATTGCTAGATTAGAGATTTCTCTCCAAGTAGCATTAGCTTTAAGAGTGCTCAGAATACCAATCTGCGATTAATTAACGTACCGCTAAAGAAGAGGGCATTAGCTCTCTTTTTTTATTTTCCCCTTATCTTTTCTTAACAATAAACAAGAAGCCACCCAGATCAAGGCAGCGCCTACAATAATTGGTATACATTTAGTAAAAATCATTTATCCTCAAATTATTTATTTCTTTGCTTCCATACCCCATTCTTCTTACGACAAATACTCTTGCTATCCATGAAGTCAGATATATTACCAGGAATGCTATATTTCTTATTCTTTTTCTTAGCCTTCTTCTTCAGCCTTTTCTCTTCTTGAATAGCTTGCAAATCCACCTTCCATTGTTTCAACAAATCCTTTTCACATCGCATAGAATTTGTACCTTTTGGATTAATATGTGAACCAAATAACTAGATTCTACCTATTTATACAGATATCCTCTAGTTCAAATTCAAGTTTAACATTTACCAATTTATGGTCATCACTCTGGATACACCAACAATATATTAAAATTCCTTATATACCCTTAGGAGGTCTAAAATGCCCAACTTTCGTGCAATACTACTCATCTTAGGATTCTTTTTGTTTTATATGGATTCATCGCTCTAGCGTTATTCTTTACGGCGTAATAGCAATTCAAAAAATGTGCCCATCTTATTCAACAAAAAAGAGCATCCACGTCAGTAGATGCTAGAATATGTTAAGGGAAATTCCCCAATGAGCATTGAATAGGATATAAGCGGTTGGCTTGTCCTACACTATACTATATTATTTCTATATTAAAATGGTTCATCAAAAAGGCACCTTATACAGGTACCCTTTCATGAATGCAGGGGTAACACTAGAAGAGATGATTGTTTGGTGTTATATCATTTCTATGCCTCCCTAATATTTAATGTGTGATTTCTACATAACAAAGAAAAAGGCATCCGTATTGGATGCTTAATGTATACTAATATTAATATTGAATAACTTCATTGATAGGCTTTCTAGAACAATAAATATACTAGCTGAAACTGATCTATATCCGATATTCTTTCCTGTAACATTAATAGTAATCTCCTCTAAATGGGTTTTCACATCGTCTTTTTCAAAAATTTTGTCTTCAACCTTTTCAACTATTGCTACGTTATCGACTTCTTTAAAAGTTTTCAGTAATTTTGCTTCTAATAAAATAAAATCAAAATTTTCATCTTTAACCACATTAAATTTAATTTTCACTTTTCTTTCCCCATTTTTAACTAGTTAATATATTAACATCGATATAATTATATATACTTGTATCAAATAATTCAAAAAATATGTTTTATTAACTTACTCATTGTTTTCCTATCTAATAGAGAGAAAAATAAATACAATCGGAAAAACTTCTTCTAAGGTTACTGCAACCTTCTCCAAACCATCGTATCATGAAATTTTTCAGCTCATATTAGCTACGCGCTTTACGTTCGGTACTTAAGAAAAGACTAAGAATCTTCTCGTTTATACTCTGTAGAGTCGGTCAATACTTCAGCTGACCGATCTTGTGCTGACCAATCACGTTTGCATAATGTTTAATTTATATCCAAGAGGTATATCTTTCTTCCGATGCCTTATTTGAAGCAATACACATGGAGAACTGAGGGAGCTCTGTCTATATTAGCTCAAACAAAGAGCGACACCCCTTGCCCAACGAAAAATGTGAATAATTCATTAAAAGTGTAAATCACATCGTCCAAATTGATGAAGTGAAGCCTATTTTAATATTTGTTTATTATCCAGACACGCGTAACCTTTCAATCATGAACAACCACCCCATTCCATTTCCAGAAACAAATGACAAAGAATAATAGAATTGTATTCACTTAAAAGGATTATTTCATTAAATTTCTACAAAACGGTAATTAATGTATATTTAAATTATTCAAATATTAGGTTGTGATGCAAATGATTGAAACAATCCGAATTGCTCTTTTCACTCTTGTAGGAATAAGTGCCATATTTTCTGTAATCAAAGAATTTCAAAAACCAGAAAAAAGAAAGTTTTGGATTACATTCAAAACTTTGATTCTGATTGGGGCAGCCTGAATGTTAATAGGACTTCTCGTGTAATCTACATAATTAGTACACACCCTTGAATAAAACTTAATATTCCGTCAATACTATATATGACATTAGATTTTCTCCTTGTTCCCCCTTGGAGAACTGAGCAGTTAGCATTTGTTAGCATTTGCTAGCTGTTCTCTTTTGATTCATCGTCACATTATGATGAAATGGTCATATATTATCTCGAAGCAAAAAACCCTAATTTATTTTTTAACATCTCACTTTTCCCTTAAAGAGCACTTTTTAAAGGTGCTCTTTTAAGGTTTACCGGAATAAATTTTAATATTTTGTCAATAATATAGATAGGTGATGACCATAACTCATTTAATAAAGTCCCTAACCTTTCTCCTTTCCCCCTTGGAGAACCAGCCGAGCAGTTAGTTTTTTAGCTGCTCTTTTATTTATGAAAAAGGATAAAATCCTTTATAATGACTCTTCTTTATTTCTCGATATAAAGCTCTTTGGATTTTTGTTAACAATCTTGTAGTGTATGAACAAAGAGTAAGGCAAGAGTTACCTCTTTGCCATTTTAGGAAAGGTCCTGTTATAGACAACAGGGCCTTTTTACATATATAGATAGTTTTGTTTAATTTTTCACCATTAATCTCAAAAAAATATCTTATAATCGTTATATACTAAATTAATTAACGGATTAGGAGTAAATCAAATGCCAGTTATACTAGAACTTATTCTTTTCATTCTTCTAGCAATTAGTGCTGTTGGCTATTTATTAAAAGAATTTCAAAAAACTAGGAAAAGAACACTTGGAATTTTACTAGAATTCTTGGTCCTTTTCTGGGCAATATGCAGAATTTCGACAATCATAATCTGATTTGTAAAACATGAATTCCTTCGAATAAAAATCAATATTATGTCCATAATGTTGATAGACTTGTATGCCAAAATCCATTTAGTTTCCTCTGTATCTCCTTGTATTGAGCAGTTAGTTTTTGCTAGCTGCTCTTTTATTTATAAAAAAAGATAAATTTTTTATAATAATACTTCTTTATTTTTCGATATAAAGAATCTTGGATTCTCGTTAACAATCTTATAGTATATAAATAAAGGGTAAGGTAAGAGTTACTCTTTGCCGTTTTAGGAAAGGTTCTGTTGGAAACAGCAGAACCTTTTTTCGTGATTTAAAGGTACTAAGGCAAAATGAAATTTTTACCATAAATATAATTATTAAATATTTTACGCCAATACATTATAATGGAATAGTTATTGTATATTGGCATTAAGAGAAGTGACCTGATTAAGGGCTTCTCTTTTTTTATAAAATAGCATTATTGCAATCTCCCTCTGTATATCTTCTTGATCTGCGCTTCAGGGAATCCCTCGTACACAGCAATTACTTCAGGAAACTGACTCAAACACATATCAATAATTATGTCATCTATAATTCTAATAAAGAACTACTTAACTTCACGCATGTAATCGTTGTGTAGGTAATAACTCCTAATCTTGCAATGACGAGCATTTGCTTTTAAGACTTCATACAGCTTGATTTTTGTTTCATCTATATCAAATATTGATAACTGCCCTTCGATCTCAACCTGTTCAATCATTTTCCCATTTCCCTTTCAAATCAAATGACATTTTATTAGGCCTACTACGCCAATCATGTATAGACAACCATATATCGAGATGTTAAAATATTATTGTGATTCTTATATAGTGTCATATACGACTTTTTCTTTGTTCATGGGGCTCTTACGTAGTAGTAAGAGCCATTTTTTTATATAAATAGCTCATTAATTTGCTGATTCGTATATATGGTTGTTAAATTATTAGTTAAGTGTTAAAATTCCTTATATGCTCCTTAGGGAGTTATCATGTAATTAACAAGAGTTTAAAAATTCTCGAATCTTAGCCCCTTAGAGCGCCCTCTAAGGGGCTGCAACAATTAAAATAATGTTTTTACATTCATGTGTTATCTTCAATACGTTTTATTCTTTTTTTATGTCGTGTGAGAGATATATTCCTCCCTAGAAGCCCTAGCCCCCTTATCCTAGTTCTTTTCCATTTCAATAATAGTTTTATACATTTTTATTCTTTTCAAAAACTATATATTAGTTATACTTAATATTCAAATTATGTTATAATGTTTTGTGAAACATCACGTGTTTCAAATACAACATTTTTTGATGGCCTCTTATCTTTCCATAAGGGGTCCTTTTTCAAATATAAAACGTCACAAAAACGGACGTTTATGTTACAAAAATCAACGAAAAACAAAGTTTAGTAAAAAATGTGTTGATATTACCTATTTTCACACGTATCTCGACGAAAAAATAACAGAAATTTTATAAATGTATAACAAAAAATAATCTATTTACCTACATAAAGTAGGCGCATAGATTATTTTTTTATAGACTTCCAAGTTTGTCCGCATCAGGATCTAACAAATGAGTCCAAGTAATTAATGTTGTCAACATAACAAAAAGAGTCCTGATTGATACGGACTCTTTTTTGAGTTTTTACAAAAGTAAACTTTTAAACACATAATTCCATTTCTATTATTTATTTTACCACCTGAACAGATTCTGGTTTCCACCCCTGATTCTCTACCCAATCAATATTAACCTTATATTTTTTATTACTTTGCTTATCTCGTACATTACCGTAGGCTTTATTATTACCATTATTCCCAATAAAATCGAAAATCAATTGGCTCTCTGGAACATCGATAGCATAAGAAATTGCTTTTTTCATCTCACTCCAATCTACTGTTCCTTCTTTAAATTTCATTTCAGGTTTTGCTCCTTGTTCTGTACCAATTGGCTTCCAAGAAGAATTAGTTTGAGAACCCTTTTCTTGAGATACCGTTTTTTCTCCCTCTTTATTTTCATTTTCGTTTTCATTCGTTTTTACCGATTTTTCTGCTTTTAGTTTCCCTTCTAACTGTGCTGCTTCTTTATCTTCACTTTTCTTCTCTTCTATCTTTGTTGCTTCTTTATCTTCATTCTTCTCTATATTTGATGTTCCTTTATCTTCACTTTTCTTCTCTTCTATCTTTGATGTTTCTTTATCTTCATTTTTCTCTATATTTGATGTTCCTTTATCTTCACTTTTCTTCTCTTCTATCTTTGATGTTTCTTTATCTTCATTTTTCTTCTCTTCTATCTTTGTTGCTTTCTTTTCTTGAGCAATTGCTTTGCTTGATGCATCTGATGGGGTAAACAACTGGTATGTCACTATACCAACTGTCACTAATATCAAAGTAAATGCAATATTAAAAATCGCCTTTTGACGACGATTCTGTTGTTTTTCTTGAAACCTGCTTGCTTGTCCCATTCTTTAAACCTCCGTGTTTATTTTCTCCTCTACTCTTTATGTATTATCCCTATAATTCTTAATATTTTTATTAAATAATAGAAATGAACTACACTTTCCATACAGGATTTCATATCATAATAAGATTTGTTTTTTTCAAGCATCTGACATATATTATTCAAAATAGTTTAATACATTAAAAATTGATAAGCCTCGGCACTTAAGAAACCTTTAATTTTATTCAAAGGTGATTCCAATTACATCCATATTAGATCCTCTGTAGAAAGCTTTTTAACAATTAAACCTCTTCTTCCCTTATTTATAATTTTTAAATTAAATTTCCCTCTATGGTATAATAAAGATGTTTCGTTTTCTAATGGGGTATGTCGTAAAATCAAAAGAGATTTTATCTCTTTTGCCTTCTTTTCAGAGTAACTTTCACCACTAGGAAATTCTATTATTCCTAATGTAATCTTTAATTCGCTATCCTCATAAAGCCACTCCTTATTAAGTTCCCTTATCTTTTGTATAAAGCTTCTTTTGGTTTTTCCTATATAGAGCAATGTTATATTCTTAGCATCTACTCTAGAGATTGTAAATATCCCCTTCTTAGAAGCTTCTTCTCTATTATAAAAATCATTTATACTATATAATCCATACTATTTAATATGTACTGTTTCTATGAATCTCACCTCATTTTTAGACAATATTATAATTTCTGAATGTTCAAATTATTATAGGTACATAGTCTTGATTACTTGAATTATAAATTGTGCTTTTCAATAATACATTTTATTATTACTAATTTCAATATATAGTTTAATTACAAATCTATATAAACAACAAAGTAATGTCGTACCTAATATTTTATTTTTCACGATATTAAATTATCGTGAAAAAAGATAGAGCGTTATGGAATAAAATATAATGTGTATGTACGTACATTTCTTTTAAAAGAAATTTTGTAGTTTGCAACTGAATTACAAAAAAATATAGATTTTTAGAAACTAAATTGTTAAAAAGGACTACATAGTTTAGTAACCCTTTTTAAGTCCAGAAATCTGTATGATTGATGTTTTTACCTGTTAACCTCCGTAATGCATTAATAAGTTTGTTTGGATTTTTAAATGAACAAAAAATTCATCTTACAAATAATGTAATAACAATTTAAGTACAGCCTCTGTTTTAGGACTCCTGATTGGTATTTTTGTTAGTGGTATTATTATATTCACGTTTTAAGATATGACCCCCGTATTAAATGGGATTGTAGCAGGAGTAATGGGAAGATCAATGGGCGTAATGATCGATATTAAGATACCTTAACCCGAATTGTATATCATTGTAATACTATTAATGATATTGTTTATAGCCACTTGGGTTACCATGAATCTATAAATTCGTAGTCAACCTGTAGAGTAGAATCTACTTCCTTATTTTTAGGTGTCTTCACTGCTGTCATTCTCTTGTTAATCGTAATTCTCAATATAAGAAATTTAAAAATATACTATTATTTAAATGCAAAATTCCTTTTGTGCAATGAGAAAGTAATATCCAACCTAAAACCCACCTATTTTCGTAGATGAGTCTTATCTTTATTACACAATACCCAATTATACTCTCCTTTTTATAAACCTTATGCAATTATACATATTCGTAAATATTACACCAAATAAATATTACATATAGTAAAATAAAAATGTGAATACATTCTATAAAACAGATTCTTTTTATAGGCGTAACATATCAATTATTATAGAAGGTGTGGCGTCACTCTAATACCGATCTCAAATCTCTTGTATTTTGTAAACTAACAATCTGGTGTATATAGACGATTCTGTTTTATAGGATATGTTTATAGGTATAACAAAGGGATAATACGGATAAGTTTATATTAAATGAACGTGGTTCAAGTCGGAGGAAGGCACCTTAGGGTGTCTTTTTCTATAGATTTCCATAAATAAAAAGCCCTGAAATATTAGGGCTTTTTATTTAAATTATTAATATTGTCTACCTTCATAATGTCCATATTTACCGCCACCTGGTGCATCTCCAACTACACCTTTAAAATACCACTTAATTCTTCGATTTGTATCCTCAAAAGAGTTGGCAAAATAACCATCTCGACTAAGAAATTTATAAGTTTTATATACGTCTCTGTCCCTATCATGTGTGAACCAGAAATCATATTCAGAATTATAATAATATGTTGTGTTTTCTAATGCTGCGATTGATGGTGCCATTTTATTTGTGTTCTCTACACCTTCTGTACTCGCTGACGCAGCCCCAATTCCTCCTGTTAATGCAATACCAGTTGCTAATGCTCCAACTACTAATTTCTTGAACATAATAAATCCCCCTTAATATTTTTTATAACTTGCATCTTAAATGTAACACTTTTGTTATTTTTGTAAATATTTTGAATATACATAAAAATCCATTCGAATCTTGTCAATATTGGTAATATACTTTATAAAATGGAAAATAGAGGGGTTTATGATGATATGTAATAATGCATGTTCATTTAGAAAAAAATCGTGATAAAATCTAAGCACCTGTTCTATTTTTTCAGTTATCTTAAAAACTTACTTCTTATTTCCCAAAATGGGAGGCGCTTTTTAGCGTCTTTTTTTTATTTTCAAAAGGACCTGCTCAATCTATTCATAAAATCATAAAGTAAGTTGAATCCATTAAGAACCATGAAATGAACCCTAGTTTTACCTTCTGATTTAAAGGAGGGACTATTGTTATGGGATATGGTGGTAGTTGTGGCGAAGCCTGCGGTTTCGCTGGAGGATTTGCTTTATTAGTTGTATTGTTTATTTTATTAATCATTATCGGATGCAGTTGCTTCTGCTAAAAAACTATTGAGAAAGACACTCTTATAAGAGTGTCTTTCCTGCTCTTTTTAAAGATTTAATATCGATCTCGTATTTATTCCCATATGTTCTACACGATGGGATTTCTTCCTTTGCCGCATAAAATAACAAATTTAAGTCGTCATCTGTGTACTGAACTACGAATAAATCATCGAATTGATCAAATGTATTTTGATTGATTCTAATAAAACCATTATCTTGGGCAGTTGTTTTAACACTTATTCTTCTTCCTGCTTTTATAACATCATATCCATGCTGATTGGTCATTTTTGATAACTCTCCATTTGTGTGAAGGACACAAAAGAATTCACCTAAACGACCTATAAGATGTCTCACTTCAGTTGCCTTTCATCCAAGGACATTGATTTCATATCGTAGCATTTCAAAATATGATTCATATAACTTTTTTATTTGTGAGATTCCTATTGTATTTTTATCTTTATCTTTATAGAGATGAAGTTGACCATTAACCCACTCACCTACAACAGATTCATAATCCGCCCCTTTAGGTTTGTGAAAAACTAGTCCCGTATAAGGACAGTTTTCACTAAGATATCTATACATAAATCTGTTTATATATATAAACAGATTTTTATTAGAAACCCTTCCTTTATTGTAACGGTTATAACAATAATCAGCAGGAATAATACTCCCTGGATTTGTATTGAATTTTGTTTTTAATCTGTCTTGTATTTCTGCGGATGTTAAAATATCACCTATTTTTCCTTCAAAAACTTCTATAAATTACTCATAAATAGTCAATGTAGTCCTTTCTCCATGCTTATCAGTATTTTTATCCATAGTGCAACCTTCATTCTATAATTTGATCCGATTATAGATTAACATGACTGATGTTTTTAAATTTATTATTTCTATGAAATTATCTATATAAAATTTACATTAAACCACTTAAAGTTCATAGACTAATAGAGTACAATATAAATTGGGTGGAAATCCAGATATATTTGTGAGGTAAGAAAAGTCTTATGTAAATCGGGAGAGGCACTTCAAAATGGGTGCCTTTTTCTGTGTTTGTACAAAGAAAGCTACATTAGGAAACACAATTAATTAATAAAAGTAGGCTAATTTGTACTGTTTTTTTATAATAGGTGCTTTTGGGGTTTCCTCTTGAATAGACTTACACTTTTGTTTGTTTTTATATAATTTTGAATTAGAGGGAGGCTCACTGTTTCTATCTTCCTCTAATTCACTTGAAATTTCCTCTTCTTCCTCATCAGAAGGAACGTCAGGCAGTTTTGTTTGTTGCGGCGCCTGACTTGCTCCTACGATTTCTGCTACATTTTTAATATCCGATTCCTGCAGCAGCTGAGGGATGACTTTATTATCAAGATCAATTTTACGAGAGTTAAAAATGTCATAGATACCTAGATAAATCAATTTCGCCAAAAACTCATCATCATTTTCACGCTCTGTAAATACCACAATACGAATATCCCGATTAAAGCGAATATCTCTTAGTTTTTGTAAGATAATCAATTCACGTTTCTCTTCATGTCCCGCATCAATATTTAATCGTTTGTCATTAATACATAGAATATTGGGCTGTTCCATATCTAGAATTTCATCTAGGTACTTGATGTGCATCACATCACTATCAGCTAATTCAAATCCCGCACCAATAAAATCCTCACGTAAATATGCCGTATATACAGTATCACTAATAGCTAAAACGATTTTTTTCAACATAGTTAACCTCCTACAAACTCTAACGTTGGATTAATATCATATTTTCAATTGGAATCTGTGCCTGAAGATGAACCTTCCCAATAATCTCATTCAGAATATACTCGATTTCAACTTGTTCCATTGGACGTGGAGCCCCAAAATTTGAATTTAATTTTACTCGTATTTCTAATCAATCTTGTATCTCATGTAAAGGTGTATCAAGATAAAGAATGCTGTAGTATAAAACACCATCTTCAATATTTTTTTGAATCATATTCTTTGTTTGATAAATAAATATAACCTCAGCAACCTCAATAAAAGGGTCGTCAATTGTTACTTTACTATTCCAATTTAGATTCCAGATCTCACAATGCTCTTCTGCATGCACAACAACTCCATTAATTGAAGACGTAATAGCAAAAAGAAGATCTACAGGAGCTTTGGTTAACGAGGTAATATCACCTTTCTCTAATTCAAAACCTTTTTCCAATCGCTCATGTTCAAAAGCACATTCAGCACCAGCGAATGCGATTTCACAGAATACTCGTTCTAGTAATGGATGAATCCCCTCATATGTTCGTACGGCAAACACACAAAACTCCTGTGTTTCATCTGTTCGAATGATTTCGTATAATTCAAATTCAGATGCATTTGCTAAGGCAAAGGAATATCTTTTATAAAGTTAGGATCAGTATATAAAGTGTCTGGAATTTGTGTTTCAGGATGATGTATAAACTCTAGGCAAAGATGATACCCTTTTAAAAACGCATTCTTAGCTGCTGCTGGGAATAAAGTTTCAAAACGTTTTACATTATTTTTAAATTTTTGTTCTTCAACTTCGTTATTAAATTCTCTTTCTTGTAAGATATTCGTTCTATTACCTAACTGCAAAAAGTAATGATTAATCATCCGATTAATACTTTCCTCAAATGTTGTATTATCCTCACAATACTTTGTAAATCTCTTTTTACTCAGGTTTATAATTTCATTCATAGTCTGGATTCTCCCTCTCAAATGTTATATATACAAAAAAAAGACACACCAATGGCAGGTTATGTGCCTTCGGTGTGTCCGTTTAGCTAGTAATTAAATCTACTAATTTGCATATTAATCTTGAATAATTGTTATTCACAAATAAGAATAAAGCTATAATTTTTAAAAGTCAATAGCTTTATTGCATCCTTGTGCACATATAACTATTCCTCTTTCTCTATACTTCCATGTATCTAAACTCAAAAATACAGTTAATTACACAAACTTCTATATTATTCAAACAATTTTTAGAATAATACAATGTACAGAAGATTATTTACTAGGAATCTGCGATTATTATAACAAAATCTCGTAATTTTATTTACGATTAAATTTTTAAAACTACTTAACATACAATCGTCCTCATATTAATATTATGTAAACAATAAAAACCCATTTTATTAAGTACACTCACATTCATATATAAACAGACATTAATATACAAAGAAAAATCCAAGGAGAATTGTTAATTTCATATCAACATTTTAATAGAATAAGTATATATATTAGATAGCATTAAAATCTTATAAGATACACTTCTTAACAGGAAAAATTATAAATAACCATCTATTAATAGCAATATACATTTAGATTTTTATCATCTTCATGTAGAAAAACTATTACATTTCAATAAACCCTCTTAACAGACCACTATATTCAAAAGATTACTTCAAGAGATCTGGAGCTTTCATAAAAACACTATAATCTTTATATATTATTCAACTTTCGAAATTCCATTATCTCTGTTATTGATGTCATATGAACAAGAAAATCCATTTCGCACCCTAAACTCACATTGACATATCAACTCACATTGACATGTCAAACGAAAATAAAAAAGAAATGTTAATTTTATATCAACAGTTTTTATGCAATAAATACAAATACTCATTAATAATTTAAAAATACGTTTTACGGTAATATTATTCATAGCTATTAATGCTGTAATATAAACAGTTAATAAATAAATTAATTAATTACTTATTAACTAAATATAAAACTTCTAATCAAATGCAAATCTCAATCTATTAATATACTATCACATTAACATTTTATCCTTTTGGTTAACATGAAGTTAACAATAGAATATAGTAAAGTATTTAAATTCAATTTTATGTTAATAATAGTGGTGCAGATATTTGCAACAGATTCAACCAATCATTGTTTACATGTTAATTATACACACAAAATCAAGCAATTATACATTCAGATCCTTGTCACTTTCATTTAAATTAACTTTTACATGTCATTCAAATCTTTTAATGTATCACTTATTTAAATGATTACTTCAAGATGCCTGGAGCTTTTGTACAAAATACCAAGATGTTTATATACCATTTGAACTTTCAAAACTACATTATCCCTATTATTGATGTCATTTGAATAAGAAAATCCCCCTTTGAAACGCGCACTGACATTGACATATCGACTAACATTGACATGTAATCTCAGAAACTACAATATATGTTGATTTCATATCAACATCCTGGGTGCATTAACTATAAATATTTATTAACACCCCTATAGAAAAACACTTTTTTAATAGAAACATTGTTAATAGCTATCAATTCTGTAACTTGATCTTCTAATAAATTTATTAATCACTTAAATACTTATCACAAGATATAAAACTCCTAATCATGTACACAGTTCCATCTATCAATACTCTATATGAAACTATCGTATTAACATTTCATCCCTTTGGTTGACATAAAATTGACATTAGGATTTAGTAAGGTGTTTAAATATCAATCTCATGTTAAAGATAGAAGTGTAGATTTGAGGAATTATGCATTCAGATCCTCGCCACTTTCGTTTAAACTAACTTTTACATGTAAATCAAACCTTATAGCGTACTACTTATATTTAAATAATTACTTCAAGAGACCTAGAGCTTTTGTACAAAATACCATAATGTTTATATACAATTGAACTCTCAAAGCTACATTATCAATGTTATATGAACAAGAAACAACCTCTTCACAACACGTACTCACATTGACATATCAACTGGCATTAACATGTAGTACTAAGACTTAAAGTAACGTGTTAATTTCATATCAACACCTATAATGCAATAAGTATAATTACTCATTAATAACTCTATTAAAAACAGTTTATAATAGGGTATTGCTAATAGCTATTAATTCTGTAACTTGAACTTCTAATACATTAATTACCAACAAGATATAACTACCATATTTACATTTTATCCTTTTGGTTAACATGAAATTGACAATAAACTAGGGTAATGTGTTTAAATATCAATCTCATGTTAATAATAGAAGTTTAGATATTTGCAACAGAATCAGTCAATAATTAATTATATGTTAGTTCATCCGCTAAATTAAGCATTATTACAGAGTTGTTAAAAGACTTATTCGGTTAATTTGAATGAGTCTTTCTTATATTTGATCCCATATAAATAAGAACATCATCAATACAACAATAGCTAATGATAGTTCAGTTGACAAGACATTGATATTTATCCACCAAAAATCCTTACTGTGTCAATCTCACATCTCGTGTTAATATCAGTAGGGGTGAAATTTCATCCAAAATGAGTGCTTTCAACCTTTAACAACAGCTGTCTTGTTGAAAATTAAACAAATGACATCTTGTGATTGTTTGAAAATCACGAGTGTTAACACGGTGACATAAATCTATCTCAAATATTCCATACACTATTAATATCCTATTGATCGTGACATAGAGTAGGCATTAAACCTTAAAGTCGATTCACATTAATTCTAATCCTATATTCCTAGCAATATTTGTTCTCATAAAATACTGCTAATTTGGTTATATTATTACCTTTTTTTCTAGCGATTATACATTATAATTTAAATTCCCTAGCTTACATTAGTTGATTTTTCCGCACTATCATTGATTATCTCCTCATAACTTGTTTACAAAATACCTATATTTCCTTATCATTAGTATTAAGTAACGTGTTTTGTTAATCTCATGGCAACTATCAGTAATCTTGCTAACATAAAAGATAGTGTTATCCATTGATAGAACATTGCCATTTGTATGCTTTAGGGTGACAATAGTATCAACAAGTCCAGCGTATTCTATTTAGATAGGTAATGTTCTGTTAACAAACATTCGATTACATGTTAATTTTATATTTCATGTGAGTTACTGATTACATAGGGATTTGCATACGTATTAGCGAAATACTACCTAACATGTTAATTTCAGTCCACATGTTAATTTCAAATTGAGTGTTCATAAGCTGATTTTTAAGGAGGTTGTTACAATGATTGAACAAAAAAGCGAATCACAAGACCATCAAATTAACGATGATGACATATTAGATGATAATATTTTTGAAAAGGCATGGCGAATAACTGAATTCTCTAAACTAGTTGGACGTCATCACAATACCGTTTATAATTGGTTCAATATTTTAGAGGAAAAAGGGCTCCATGAAACGTTAAGAACCCAAAATACAAATGAAAAACTTTATAATACATTAGATCTTGAAATTGCTCTATTTATTAAGCAGAAAAGGGATGAGAAATGGTCTTTAGATGCAATTATTGACCTATTACCACACCAATTCGATTTAAGACCTGTATCACTAGAAAATCAATCAAATGAAGTGTCTACTGAATTAAACCTTCAGGCCACTGCAGAAATCATTGAAAAAATGGTAACTAAACAGGTAGAAGAAAAAATAAAACATATTGAGTCTCGTTACGAAGAGAGGGTAGACAGTATACTTAAACAGTTACCACAACCCGAAGATGCAGAAACCATAAAATTACGTCAGCGCCAAGATAGACTTGATAATTTCATTATTGAGCATAGGGCACGTCAGGAGTTAAGAAAGCAGGCAGAAGGCCTGTGGAATAGTAAAGCTGAAGAGGAACGTACTAGAAAGGTAGGATGGTTTAAAAAAGAGGAAGATTTGGGTAAAAAACAACTCTTCATTGAACAGTATATACAGGATAATATAATTGATTATATTAAATCTCTTATGAATTCTGTGGAATAATAAAAAAGTCTGGAACTTAGTCCAGACTTTTTTATTATTTTGTAGTACCAAACATCTTATCAGGATCTAGAAAATCTGCTAAATCTTCTTCTTCATTTGCTCCAGCATTATTATTTTCTTCGTCACTACCCATATCGATAAAATCTCCAAATGCAAAGCCTAAATCCTCATCCTCATCAATACTCTCGATAGTACTAATTTGAGACTTAGTAAACTGAATTTGGCTTTGTCTTTCTTTAAACTCATTAAATTCTTCAACTAAACCTTTAGATAATCTCGATGGTAATGCATCAGTTTTATAGAACGTATATACACTTCCTAAGAAATCATTTTTACTTACCAAATATCCGTTAAAAACTGTACCGTTTATTGGTAGATTATTTGAAACCTCTACCTTAGCATCATCCATAAAGGAATCATTAATATTTTTTTGCTCATCTAAGATAGCAAGCATACCAAAATGATGTACTTTTGACGCTTCTACAGAACCATCGTTATTCTTCTTCATCAAATCAATTGGGGGATGGAAAGAGCTACCTCTTAATGATTCTTGGAACATCTCGATAATTGCATGGCTATTTTCTATCTGGTTCATATTACGTGAAACCTTATTAATTACTAAACAGCCCGTTTTCTCAAGTAAAATACGCTTAAAGTCTTGGGAATCGAGTATTACAGATGTACCAGATCCATTGGCAGCGGTATTTAGCTCATGAATAATTTCACTAATGCGTTGATTTGCATAATCCCGTGAATTGGCGATACCTTTTTTCTCATTTTCATTTAATCCCTTAAATTCATCGTAGAAGTGCTGATTATCAGCAAATACTACAAAGGCTACACCTTTGGATTTATCATTTGCTAATTTCCAAATCTCCTGTGAAAATTTATTTACTTGTCGTAATACATCCGGCCCATCTGCTCGGACAGGAAGTGTTACAACAATCCCCATTTTAATAAAATCTTTGCGCTCAATAGCATTTTCAAATGCAATTCTCGCAAACTTTGCTTGATTTGCTTTGATTTCAGACATTGGATATTGCTGCGCAACTTTTTGTAATTCTTGTCTGATTACTGGTTTGTTATGAAAAGAAGAAAATTCTTCAATAGCTTTAATGATTGTAGAAGTTCCTGTTCCTCCACCTAAACCCGCAAAGAAAAGAACAAGTTCATCAGAAGGTCTTACACGTTCAGTAATAAATTCTTTTAATTTATCTTTTGCTTCCTCATTTGAATCAAGAACTTTTACCGCACGCTCAGGGTTCTTACCTAAACCACCTAATTTAAGTGAAACTTGATTACTTTTTGGTACATTTTTTAATTCAGCTAGATCTCCATCATTACTATTTAGTGCTAAGCAATTATATACTGCTGTGCCATCTGTATGTGTATATTCCGCAAATTTATCTACCATTCTAGTACCAGCTTGACCAAATCCAACCATTGTCATTTTGACTGCTACTTCATTTTTCAAGAAGTTTTTTGCCATTATTTTATCTCTCCTTATTTACCTTTTTTCTTTTCCCTAACTCAATAAGTACTTGTTGCCCTCTATAAGTTGAGATTAAAAATTTATATGGATGCATAGTCTTTTCATAGATTAAAGACATTGATGATAGCGTACTCACACTTATTTCTGCTGAACGCCTAGATATATTCGTACGTTCAACTTCTAATGAATAGGATTTACCTTTTTTCTTCTTTACTCTCCTATCAATAACTACATTTTCCACTATTTCATTAATCGATATGCCTCTCATGTACTTTGTCTCTTGAAATTGTTTATTTACTACGTTTCCTATGTATAGAAATACACTGTAGAGTATCTCATCTTGTTCAAGTATATCAGCAAACATGTTTACTACTTCATCTGCAAACTTGATTGTTTGATATTTTTCACTTAAAACCTCGTTCAAGTTGTCCCCCCCTTAAAGCATTGGTTAATTATTCCTAGAAACATAGTACATCATTACACGTTGTATATCAAGTCATTATAAATAAAACTTATATATAGGACTTATATATAAGCCTTATATCAATAAATCATAAAGAATCTATGCTTTATAAGGGTTTATATATACAACGTATATATAACGTGTATATATGTTATATCAATCTTAAATTTCATGTGATTTACATTTTAATTGCGGGTAATAAAATACTATAAAAAAAACTGCTAAAAACACAGGAAAAATTACTCATTTTTATTAACATGAAACTCACAATTAATAATATACGACTTATATATAAATCTTATATATAAGTCGTATATACAAACACCTTTATAAAAAGGATAAATTAAATTATATTTACAACGTAATACGCTATTATTTTCTTGTAAGCCGCTTATATAAGTTTTATATATAAACTTTATTTATACAACTTATATAAATCACACGTAAAATATTTAATATTCAAATAATCGATATCATACTTGCGTATATATGTTACTAAGAAGATTTCATAAAGATTTTTTAATAATTCACACTAAGTTTTTTATTACTTAGTTGTTTTAAAGGGATTTATCTCTTATAAGGATGACAATTGTTAATGTTATGTTAATGCACTATTCTTTACCTATTACTTGTTAGTTCACGTGAATGTATCTGTTGACAGAAAAAATTTACTCTGTGCCTCATTAAAATTCAATTCCTTGTCAATTTCAGTCATTCTTAGAAAGCCATTAGGAGCGGCTGTTAATTTCATATGAACAACAGAGATCATCTCAATTTATAATTAACATGTTAAAAAGGGGATCAAAGGTTAAGCTGACTGATGCAATAGTTCTTAAAATCCCTGTAAATAATCTCTTAAACTAAGACATTCTAATAGTATTATGCTAAAAAATGCATCACTGCTATGAAAAAGAAATATTTCTGTAAATTGGATTATTAACAGAAAATCCTTATCTTATTAACATCAAAGTGATACTTACATTACACTAAAAGTTTTATTAATTTAGTACGAATAATGATAGCAATTAGAACTTCACATAAAATTAACAACTAATTGATTTCATGTGAATGGAACCTTCATGTTAAATACATGTAGACACATTTTTAACTTACCAACAATTATGTAGAAACACTCATTATTTTTTTGTCTAAATGAATTAATAAGTATAATAAGATAAAAATTACCTAAAAGAATAAGTCGAATTTTTACAATGAATCAGTAACAAAAGTAGGAGAGGGCACTTCAACAAAGAGTTTACTTTCTAAAAAAATATAGAGAAAACTCCTCTTTATAATTCTTGAATAATTGTAATCAATCAAAATGTTATTATTCCTATCTAATAAATGTTAGGACGTCATAACATTATTTTTATAACAGAATTTCATTATAACTATTGTTAGATGTCTAGTAGTATATCGGCCTAACAACATGAAAGATTTAATAGGTCCATATAAACCCATGATTTTTAATGGATTTATAATAGTAGTTACCATCCCAACTCTGGTGTACAAAATAGGGTATCTCTGAAAAGCAAAACCTCTTATTCATGTTTTCTTATTTTACAACCACTATATCAATGTAATAGTATATTAAAAATGACAATTATTTAATTTAAGTCTAATTCAATATAAGAGGTGTATACTTTGTCCGGAGAAGTGTATAAATATAAACGACCAGGTACCAAAAAACATTTTCACTTAAAAGAAGCAGACGTTTTTATGTTAACAGTTTTATATTACAAAAGAGCTCTTACAACACGACAAATCACAATGTTATATAGTGCATTTGAGGGAAGAGAATGTTCTGAAGCTAGCATATTTACAAAACTTGACCGATACTCACAATACGGGGCTATGCTAACTAAAAAAATAGATAAAAGGGATGACAGCATTACGAAACGTGCCTTATTTTCCTTAAAAGAAAAAGCAATTGAATTTTTAATGGGGATAGGGAGAATTCCCATTAAAAGTTCCAAAAGAAGGTACTCACGAGCAACTTCTTTTCACACAGTATGTTCACGCGAAGTCATTATGCGTACTCTTCTAGCGACTACAAAGAAAACTCAAACCAATGAATTATTATATAAAATGGATATTCGTTCTTTTTACCAGAAACAAAATATGAAAATTGAGGATGACCAGTTGCCTTTGATTCCAGATGAACATATTTCATATCAAGGTAAAAATATCTATATCGAGATGGATATGTGTAAAGAAACAAATGCTACCTTAGTTGAAAAAGTAGGTAAGTACATAGAATTCTCACAAAAAACGACTGAGAATATAACCGTTGTTTTTGTTATGTACGACAAAACTATGTTTCTTGCAGAAGATGCTGAACCACCATACGTGCGGATGAAAAATCTATTATTTTCTATGCGGAAATATCATGAAATTTTAATGAATCAAACCAATCTACATCTACACGTCTGCTCACTTAAAAATGCTGGAGATGTTATTTCAGATATCATCCTTGGAAAAGATGATAATCAAAACTTCGAACAAGATATTCTTTTATCTTTATCTCAACGTACAGTAGGAGATGCCGATTGGCGTTACGCATTTGTTGAAAAGGTTCAAACGTTCAAAGAATCAATAGATGGAGGACTTCGACGAACGTATAGGAGAGATAAAGATGTGATCCAAGATTTCTTTTTTATTTTCGGAAATGAAAATGATTACAGGATGATTGCTAGACTAGACGATGTCGTATTTTCAAGAAAAGAAGGGGACGAAGGCGTTCCACTTGTTGTTATTTATCCGAAACGTGAGAAACCTAGAGATATTCTTTTAATGAACACTTATAACAACGTACTACTACTATCCTTACAAAATGAGAGTGTCACTATGGACGCGAATGAACAGATCATGGCACGTACTGCAAATAACATTCATCCAAAAAGACGTAAACTTGTAGAATTATATTAATCTATTGTTTTTTATATACTTATATACAATTTTATTGATTTCTATTTTTTAAGGTGTTAGAATAGCGATTGAACATATAATAAAAACTACAATCAAATCAGAACATATGAAATTAAGGCAAGCGACACACGCTGTTTTTACAGTGGGTGTCGCTTGTCTTTTTTTATATGGAGAAAGGTGGAAAATGATAATGAATTTACAATTTGTATCAACAACGAATGGAGGAGTGCTCTCTGCAAGAGAAGCATTTAAGAATCCAGAACTTGTCCTAAAACATATGACAGAAGAGGGGGCAACGTTTAGTGTTTCTCTACAAGATATCCAAATCCCAGGAAAACCGAATTACTTTTGGTATGATGTAATAATTGAAACGGCAACGAATAAAAAAATAGAAGTAAATATTGCGGTACTTTCACAAGAAGAATACGAGCAACTATGCGAAAGAAATAGCATTGATTTATATTTAAAACAAACCGAAGATGCAGCGAAATTCTTTTTAGAAAAATCAAAAGAACAATTTAAACAAGAATTCAATAATCGATTTACACTCCATCATAAAGCTCAATTATATCTGTAAAAGGTAGGTGAGCCTATATGGAGACATTTAAACAACGATTATCTCTATTTACTACAATTGGTTTAATTAGCGGGTTTATTCTTTCATTTGGATTCGGTTTAGTAAACTACATAAAACTACTTTACTATGCATTTGAACCACCGTCTTCTCCTATAGAAATCACATATGTACCGCTCATTTTAATGTTCTTTTCTTTACTATTAGGAGAGTTCAGCTTTAGGTTTTACAGCCGTATTCCTGCTTTGCATGTAAAAAATGGGAAATTAATAATTTTGATTGCTTCTCATATTGCAGTTGATATTCAATTTTTATGGTTTGCAACTGCTCCGATCCATGCAAAGGTTATTCCATATCTTACGGATAAATCAAATCATTTAAATTTTGGTGAATATGAGGCCTTAGGTCATGTTTTAACAGGGAATTTTCACACACTCACTATGATTTTTGTGTTTTTACCTTCAGTATTTATGATTTTATTTACACTTTGGTATAGTGGCCATATTGTTCGTTACCGAGTGGAGATATTAAAGTGGGTACAAAAATACGAATATAAAAATCACAAGTTACAAAAATGGTTTAATAGCCAAGAAGAACAAATATATCCTGATGTAGAAATTGGGCCTCATATTGAGCATAAAGAAATGGTTCGGATTTAGGGGAAAGATAGAACGCTAAATGCAATTATTATTGGTCCAATTGATTCTGGTAAAACATCAAGTTTAATTATTCCTATGATAAATCAAGATTTACACTGGATGGTACGTTTCATAAATAAGTTTGAAACAGCGTATAAAAAGAATGATTATGATACAGAAGAAGTAAAATGAAGCATTAATCATTATTAAATGAGAATGTTAATACTACTTCTTTTAAAAAGAATATCCAAAAACAATTACCACAAAGTAGCGTAATAGATGTTCAGGATAAAGAACTAGAGAGACAAAAAGATTTACGGATGTTGTTACCATTTCTTCAACTTTTCAGTGTATTAGTCCTTGGAAGTGCTGCTATCACTACTTCTAACACAATGAAAGTCATTATTGCTTCACGTACACATGATATCGCTGTTATGAAGTCAGTAGGAATGAAAACTAAATATATTATTCAATATTTTCTATTAGAAGCATTTTGGTTAGCAATTCTCGGAACTGTTGGTGGGATTGTACTTGGCTTATTAGCTAGCATTTGGCTAACTTCATATCTAGCAGACGTGCTTTCACTACCCCTACATTGGGGAATTTCATGGTCTGTAATTTTCACAACTATTATTGTGGGATTAATTGTAACCTTCGTAGCTTCTTGGATACCTGTAAAAAGTGGCATGCGTGTATCACCACTTCAAATGTTACGTGATACTGAGAATACAAGTGTGAATTATACTTTACCATTTAAAAAGAAATTTCAACTCTTTATATTTATTTGTGGCATTGTTTCTATTTATGTTTATAATATAGCTTTTACAACAAATACAAATGGCAACGCCATCTTTAAGTGGTTTCTTGCTTTTTTACTTACAAATGCAGTTCTATTATTTATTTTTGCTTTTATCCGTTTTATAGGATTTATATATTCTTTATTATTTAAATTAATTGGTGCTATGAAAAACATAATGCCACAAACTCAATTCCTTGCTTTACACAACATGGCTACTACAAGTAAACGAAGTGGTTTATTGGCAGTTACTTTAACTATTGGTGTTGTTTCTGTTGTCTCTAGCCATGTATTTGCAGACAATTTAATTGAATCAGTTCAAGGCCAATTGGAAAAAGAAGCAATGGGAAATCTTCTTATTACTAGTTTCATTCATGATGAAGAGAAAGTTGAAAAACAACTAAACTCTATTAAAGACATAAAAGGATGGAAAAAAGGGTATCAATTAGATGGAAGACTCCAAAATATTAACGGGGTAGAAGCGGCATCTATATTCATGAAGAATATAAAAGATGATAAATTTTTTAGCTCAACTAAAATTTCGATAGAAGGGGTAGATACATCCCTTAATTCGAGAGCCTATACGATAGCTGAAGGGCGTGACTTAGCTTTATCGGATGCAAAAGGGAAAAAGGCAGTGCTTTTGGACAGCTATAAGAAATTAGGTATGAAAATTGGCGATACAGTTGACATTCAAATTGGAAATGAATCAGTAAACTGCAAAATTATAGGTTTCTTTAAATCTGGTGTAGTTAAAACCGTTGGCATACGTATCCCAACTGAAACATTAGCTACATATGGGAAACCAAGCCGAATTACTTATTCCTTAGATAGTGATCCTCAAAAAACCAATGCTATATTAAAAAAATTAAATGAAAAACTTCCTAGTTCAGCAATGGCATATTCAATTGCTGCTACAGCAATCGATAGTCTTCAGTATATTATTCAAATGTAAAGTGCTTTCTTCTCAATTGTAGCGCTGTTCGCATTTTTAACGGCTGTTCTCACAATTGGAAATCCAGTTGTCATTCGCTTAATGCAACAGACACGAGATGTTGCTATTCTGAAAACAGTTGGTATGTCTTCTAGTAATTTGATGAAATCCATTTTATTAGAAGATACAATTATCTCCCTATCAGCTGGATTAGTTGGTGCTGGAATTGCATTAGCCTTTTCAGGTATCATTTTGCGCTTCTTGTTCCAAATGCCCATAAAAATAGATATGACTTGGTCTATTTTAGGCATACTTTTATCTGTTATAACAACAATCATTGTGGTTTGGATAGCAGCAAAACAATCATTATCAGCTAGACCTATACACCTTTTACAAAATAAATAAATAAAAAAGCGTATTTTGATCCTTAGTCAAAATACGCTTTTTTTCCATTCCTAACATATTAAAAATCATAATTATCTCAATCAACTTAGATTCCTTAATTACAACTTTTTAAATATAAAAAATAATAAATAGTAATATTTTTTGTAAATAAGTTTTAAAAATCAGAAAATACCTTACTACAATAATCTCAATTATGGAATATATGGAGATATTTTTATTTTATTTGATTCCGTTTATTCCCACACCTCTTGCATTGTGGTTAAGTTATAGAAGCCCTTTTTGTGTTAGTTTGGATGTATTATATAATCAAACGTCTATTTAATTCCATTATCCGAGGGAGGGATTTGAATTAACGAAGAAGTACAAAGTAAACTGAACCTATTATTACAAAAAATTCGTGAAACCGTGTCTGCTGTCGCTAGAAAATCGTAATTAGGCGTTGCATCACTATAAAGTTTTTAATAAATTTAAGTTATTTGATAATTACCATTATATAGTTCCACTGCAGGGCATATTTTTAAGAAGAAGTGGTACAATAGATGTGATAATATGTTCGGAGATTTATACGCTTAGTAACTAATAAGGAGGACGTATGGAAATATTAAATGCATCTAAATCGGATTTAGAAGAAGTATCACAACTTACCGGTCAAGCTTTAAATGAAGGGTCTGTAAACAGTTATACTGTTGATAATGTAAATAATGGAAAAAGTATTAGCAAATAACGGTAAGCTCTTAGTAGTAAAAGAGTCGGAACAACTGGCGGGATGGGTGCTATTTGGCTCTCAAAAAGATAGTATCACTGATGAAGAAATTGGATTTATTTATGAGATTTATATTTTGAAGAATTATAGGAAAAAGGGCTTCGCTAAAAGATTACTTGAAAAATGTATTACTGACCTAAAAACACAAGGTCTAAAAAATGTTCGTCTTGTTGTATATAAAGGGAATAAAGCAATTCAAATTTATGAGGAATTTGGGTTTATTGAGAATCGAATTGTCATGAATAAGGAGATTTAAGATGAGTGTCCTTGTTGTACTGACGGAGGGCATTATGGAATAACTCATAGAATTAAATGATCTTATTGTTATATTTTTAAGTTTAGTGAAATATTTTACATCGAAAACTTAATAACTTTTAACCTCATTAACCAAATTTAAAATCCTTGCTACACTTCATAGGCAGCAAGGATTTATTTTTCCACATCAAAATTAAGCAAATTTGTTATTTCTCTATACGACGAGAATATTGTAATTTCATAGTTTCCCCCTAAAAATGTAATTATTTAAACATCAGAATAATTACTTTTATTTTCGGTTGTATAGCTTTTAGAGTTCACCCTAAAGTCAATGATAATAGCGGAAACTAGAGTAAGGGTACATATACCTAACAAAACCATTAAACTACTATACCCTATTTGATCTAGCAAAAACCCAATTAACACTAAACATAATTGCATAATTGTTCGATCTAACATTGTTTTAAATGAAAAAAATCTTCCATGAATACTTGAAGGGACTTTTTGTTGCGCATATGTATATAAAAGAGGATTAAACATGCCGTATGCCAAACCAAATACACTAAAAGCGAAAATAGTTAGATAAAGGTTTGTCAATGATAATAAAATTTGAGCTATCCCCATCAAACAGCAAGCAAATAAAAGGATATTCACTTGTTTATGATATCGTTTTATTACTCTTTTGATGAGTAGGCCTGCAATTAATATACTTGTCCCTTCTATAAAATAGAGTATCCCCATGATTGAACTGGGTTGTCCCTTTCCAATCTCAATAACAAATAAATTAAAGCCAGAAATAAAGATTAGAGGGATAATGGATAATGTAAGAACTACTTTTATAGGATGATTATTTATAATAATGGGAAAAATATCCTTAAAATTAGTCTTTAGTTTTTTAGGAAGCAATTGTATATCGTTTGGAATAACTAATAAAAAATTAATAAAGTATAAAATTGCATAGGCGATGAGAGCAATGATAAATAATGTATATAAAGGAGCGACGGTTAATAAAAGGCCAGCTAATACAGCTCCAAAAATTCTTGACAAAGTGATTATATTTATATTAATAGCATTAACCGTAATCAAGTCATCTTCTTTAACTAAAGTTGGCAATATTGTTTGTATAGTAGGGTTAAAAAATGAAGCAGAACAGCCAATTCCTATGCTATAGATAACCATCCAATAAATTGACCCCGTATATATAGCAACTAACATTGATAAAACAGATGCAATTCTCATCAATCCAACTAATTGTAATACCTTTAATTTAGAAGTAGAATCTATATAACGCCCTGCATAAGGGCCTATTATAACCCCAAGGACACCACCAATAACAAGAAAAAAAGCCTGAAGAACATGAGATTTTATATGTATTTGTAAAAATTGCAAATTCCCAATTGTGCCAAACCATATACCTAATTGAAAGACTAGTTGACTTCCTAATACAATACATAAATTTTTGTTATGAATGATGGCTTTAAAGGATTTCATTTCAAGTCCTCACCTCTAAACCTAAAATCTCTCCCATAATTTTTAGCTCCATCACTAATATGTCCTATTCCAGATAGTCCGCAAACAATTTCTTTTTCCTTATCTATAAATAGTCTTTCTTCTACTAATTCGTCTTTAAGATGGCCAGTGAAAAAGGCTCCTAATTTTAACCATGAAGCAACTAAATAGAAAGTCTGACTTAGATGACCTACATCCATCATAATAATACGATATACCCTTGGACTCTTGTATTTCCACATAGGTCGTTCTAAACATGCTGTATAAAAAAAGAGGACCGATGCATTTTTTACATATTCTTGACCTGCGGCCATATCTATAATATCTGTAATTTTTTCTTTTTTAATCACATTCAATGAATGATTTTGAACATTGTAGTGATATAACCCTTCTTTTATCCCTGTTACATTAGTTATATAAGGATATACCTCAATAGGATGTCTAGCACCCCCAGAAGGACTTGTTTTAAAAAGATTGGCACCCACTCCAAAATCCCTTTTACAAGACTGTGCCCCCCAAACAAAATAAAGAATTGTAGATAATTCAATTAGGGTAATAGGTTTTTCTGAGAAAGAACGTATAGTTTGTCTTTCTAAGAGAGTCTCTAGGAATTTTCCTTCTTTTTTAAAATCAGGAGTAGGTAATGGTATTTCTTCTACATTGTCATATATTTTATATATAGATGGTGCTTTTATATTTTGTTTCTTATTAACCAATCTTTCATAGTCTTGATTTACATCTAAATAATTATCTTTATGGAGTAACCTTGTATTAAAATGAAAATATTTAGCTGGAGTTCCCCATTCTCTCCAATTTTCAAGCTTCATATCTTCTAGATTTTCTTTTTCTATTAATATATGAACTTCTTGAAGGCTTTTAATTATTTCCATCATTTCGTTTCTTGTTAAAGATGAAGCTCGATCTTTCTGTAGCTGTAGATACGCACTATCAGGATCATTCCATTCTTTAAATAATCCTAAAATAGGGAAAACCGAAAGCTCTAAGCTATATTGTTCGTGTCTAATAAAATCATCTATCATAAGATGACCATTTTTCCAAAAATAAATCATATTTTCGGATATTTTTAACTGCATATCAATGTCTCCTAACTTAAAAAATATGTATCTCTTTTTTTAACGATAAATGACTGCCCCTAGTAGGACAGTCATTTAAGCATTTTTAATTATTTTGATGGAGAAGTCTCACCATGTTCTAAATCAACGCGATTTGTGTACTCATTTTCACAAGGTTTAAAAATTTTCATTTCTCTCAACTCCTTTCTATAATTAGAAGATTATTACAATGTATATTTTTCCATAAAAGATTACTTTTGTCAATTAATAGTCTGAAAGTATTTTTTCTTCTGAATATTTAAACCGTAAAAAAAAAACTAGGTTATTAGAAAATATGATTTACGAGCCTTGGGGAAAGAGGGTTAAATAGCATAAAGAGATACTTATTCAACTGTTCATTCAATCTATGAAGAATAATCACATGTTTAAAAAAGAAGAACCAATTTTATCAACGTTAGTATAGCTCTTTTATTAAACAAACATCTAGTTGCTCACATTTGACAAGTAATCTTAAATTTAATCAACTTTTTTCACAATAGGTGAGTTTTTTCTATTAAGTACTTCTAGCAAACTGTATATGGCTCATATTAAGCGATACAAGCTCTTTCAAAGATAAAGCATAGTTTACTATTAAATTGATTATACAAGCGTTTCTATCCATAATTGGAGCTCGATATTTAGCCTGTCTTTCAGTTAACCTCTTTGTCTTCATTCAAATAAGCAGAAAAGGCTTCTAAGATTTTCTCTAAACTAATTGTCACTTTCATTATAATCACCTAGTTTCTTTAGGTGTATTATAACAGAAAGTAGGGTGAAGACCTGCTATCGTCTTTTGCTGCGCATAGTTGCTGACATATTAAAAAGCAAACGGACAAACAAGTTTTTGCTTTTTGATATGTTGATTATTATTTACAGAGCCAAATGAATAAGGCTATCATCATACTCCAAAAAGGAACTACAAAGACTATTCCCCAAAATATCCCTTTGAAAAATCTAATCTCGTTATGCGTATTCATTTCTATATAAGTTGTATCTTTTAGTACAGCCATATTTAATCCTCCCAATAAGAATTGTTTACTACAATAAAAAAAGGACAAACCTGGCCCTGATAGGGATACGTAGGTTTGTCCTTTTGTATGTGGGTAATGATATGTTTAATTACCCTTATTATAACGGAATTTACAAATATTTTCAATTAGGTCAGACATCTTATTAACAAGCATACTAGTAATAATAAAATCTATTATAAATATATATCTTATATATTAAAAAGAAATAAAGATAAAACTATTATAGGTCATCAAAAATAGAGGAAAGATCTACTCCCACAAGAGAAAATTTGATGTTAGAACCTAAAAAATCATAAATAGTAAAAAATGTATCCGTAGATTCAATGATTATCAGACTTTCAATTCTACAAAAAAGCAGAAAGAAAATCATATGTTTCTACATGAAATCGGAAAGAAATAAATACAAATCACTTTATATTTATTCAACTATGGGAATAAGCTTTATTTTCTTTAGTTTGGTAAATAAGGCAGTATCTAACGTTCAATTATCCACATTTTTTTCAGAAAATGTGGATAATTGTTAACATAACTCAGTATTTACACATAACTCACATTATTATTGATGATTTTTATTAGATGAAATAAACGACACTAGTATTATCAAGGATATTGAGAAAATATTATTCACATTTAATCATAATTGTCCTCATATCCACTGTTTTTATAAATATCCTTCTGATTTTTTGTAGGTATAATAGGATAGGTTTTATTACAGAAGAAGAATACCCATTAGTATTATGTGGAGAGTTATAGACAGAAAGAAGAAAACTTGTATAGAAATGCATAAAAAAAGACTCCATTTTACATGAAGTCTTTTTGATTTGATATGTATTAATAGAGAAGTGGAAAAGAGGTATTAATGAAACAAACACGAATAGCCCCCCACTTTTGATTTTTTCAAAAATAGAGAGCTTGTAGCTTTTTATTTTATTTCCATTGCGGTTAGCACCTGATCCGGATCTGTTATTGTTACACCAGAACGTACTAAACGTTCGAAGGTACGCATAAACTCTAGTAAATTAAACTGCTTTGGTAGCTCAATAACACGAAGTTTTTCTTGTGGCAGCTTATCAATAGCTTCGATAAACCATTCACGCACATCACTTGGAATCGTACGTTCTTTATGACCACGAACTTTTAGTTTTTCACGCATTTCAATTTCTAAAGCGATATATGCATGGAGATTTACTCCCTGATCATATGCATATTTTCTAAATAACGTTTCTTCCTGGTATTTTAGATAATTACGGTGATAAGATTCTTCCGTCACTGGTACCGCAAACTTCTGCTTCAGTAGTGCATGTACATTTTTAAACATCTTCTTAATGTTATGAAGAGAGTACATAGAATAATGTAGACCAAAATTAAAGACAGCTTGTTCACGGTCACTATTTCTCTCTTTAGGTATATGCTGGGCAATAAGAGGGTAGATGCCTTCTTTAGCCGCTGTATCAAGAATTTGATATTGAGATGTTTGATGCAATAGTTTTTTCAATGTATATACAATTTTCGTTGGATATCCTTCTTTTCGATCAACCATGTCACGAAGACCACGAATGACACTGCGAATTTGACGATGACAAGTATGCTTTAAAACATGAATGAATTTATTCATATCTGCAGACAGTTCACTAATGTTCATTTCTTGTAGGACTGACTCGATGAACTTCGCTTTACGAGCATAAGTAGCTTTGGGTGTAAATGGATCCCTATGTTGTTCTTCTCCAGCTTCTTTCGAACATAAGAAATCTGAATGGATAGACAGATATAATGTCGTATATCGTTTTGTATGCTTTACACCTTTTTGCATTTTACAAATTTTGAATAGGGGATTCCCCGTACATGGTAATGCAGTTGTTAATTCCTCGATAACCGCGCGGATCTGATGCGGATATTTTTTATGTAAGAAACGATACATCCCACCGAAATGAGTTTTGTTGCCTCTTTCATCCTGCTTGTCTAAAGAACGTTTTAAAGTTGTTTCTGTATGTTGTTGCATTGAGATGTCTAAGAATAGTTTCTTAGCCGCTACAGATAGCTTAAAGAAATCCTTTGTAAATATAACAGGACTAATATATACGTACGGATTTGCTTTTTCTGTTTCCTCATTCATAAAATGAGTGAGTTTGATTGTATAACGGCCATCTACTCCATTTTCTATGGAGATAATGTTATGTAAGTTTAATTTCTTTAATGCAATATAGAATTGAGAGTGTTGGATATAAGCAAATTCTTCTTTATATTGCTTGTAATCTTCCCACATCATATGTATTGTTACATTTGGAATGACACCATTAGTAAAGCATTTCTTATGTAGATATAAGAAAACTTCGAGATCAGCATTCGTAATGCCGTATAATTTATGCTTTCTGCCCGTTTTTTCTGCAATTGCAGACATTGCGCGACGTGAAAAAGATGGCTTGGCTTTTTCGACAAAGCCTTCTACGTCAGCAATACGTTCTTCGTATGTCATGTGCTGCAGAATATCTTCTAAATATGTATCTTTATAGCTGTAGTACTTCTCCTCAAATGTTTCCACAAATTTTTGCCAAGATTTTAGTGTGACTAAAACTGCGTTTGTTTTTTCTCCATTTAAGCTACGTTGATTTTGAATAATAAATGATTTCCCCATCTTTTTCACCTCCGTTCTGCAAAATTCGAAATGAATGCCAGAATACTATAAAATATACCAATTTTGATTATAGCAAATCGAAAATTGACGAAAGGTGCTCCTTTAAGAAGAAAAATATCAACTTGCAACAGCCTCTAAAGCCAAGTGTGTCAAGGGATTGGAGAATTTCATTTATTTTTTTTGTGTTAAGGATACCGCAAACGTGTTGCAAGTTGTGTGATATGTATAAAAGTAAGTGGAAAAGTACCTAAACCCATGGTATATAAAGGGTTAGAGTGAAAATGGTAGGAAAATTAGGGAAAGGATACCGCAAACGTGTTGCAAGTTGGTGAACGCAATTATTAAAAATGGATTACAATGATTAACCTTGATATAAAAGGATTTGTTCGCACTTATAGATTAAAAGTAGGTAGAGGATACCGCAAACAGTGTTGCATCTTGTGAGAAAAATAAGGGTATGCATACCGCAAACGTGTTGCAAGTTGTGTGATATGTATAAAAGTAAGTGGAAAAGCACCTAAACCCTTGGTATGTAAAGGATTAGAGGGAAAATGGTAGGAAAGTTAGGGAAAGGATACCGCAAACATGTTGCATTTTATGTATGTAACTTATTCAAAATATGAGAAAAATAGCTTAATAACCTTAAAATCACATGATTTTTTTAAAATTACTTGGTTGAGAAATAAATTATACTGTTGCAAGTTGAAAGAAATAGGGAAAGGATACCGCAAACGTGTTGCAAGTTGAGTAGAAATAAGGAAGAGAAAGAGCAAATGTGTTGCAAGTTAAAGAGTTAGGGAAAGCAAAGCGCAAAAAGTGTGCAAGTTGAAAGAAATAGGGAAGAGAAAGAGCAAACGTGTTGCAAGTTAAAGAGTTAAGGAAAGCAAAGTGCAAAAAGTGTGCAAGTTGAAAGAGATAGGAAAAAGAAAGAGCAAATGTGTTGCAAGTTAAAGAGTTAAGGAAAGCAAAGCGCAAAAAGTGTGCAAGTTGAAAGAAATAGGAAAAAGAAAGAGCAAACGTGTTGCAAGATGAGGAGTTAAGGAAAGCAAAGCGCAAAAGGAATGCAAGTAAAGAAGAATAGGAAAAAGAAAGAGCAAATGTGTTGCAAGTTAAAGAGTTAAGGAAAGCAAAGTGCAAAAAGTGTGCAAGTTGAAAGAGATAGGAAAAAGAAAGAGCAAATGTGTTGCAAGTTAAAGAGTTAAGGAAAGCAAAGCGCAAAAAGTGTGCAAGTTGAAAGAAATAGGAAAAAGAAAGAGCAAACGTGTTGCAAGTTGAAGAGTAAAGGAAAGCAAAGCGCAAAAGGAATGCAAGTAAAGAAGAGTAGGAAAAAGAAAGAACAAACATGTTGCAAAATGAGGAGTTATGGAAAGAAAGACGCAAAATCTTATAAATATCTGTTACAATGTATTAAATAAAATAGTAGTAAAGAATTTATGATAAAAACTACTTTGTTGTGATCCATGGTTTAGGGAGGAATATAAAGTGGATAACTTATTACAAATGTTTCGAGATGCCTTGCTAATCTCTGAGCCAATTTATAAAACGAATGAGCTAGTATGGAATAAGTGGAATGCATACTTTAAAGATGTTGAAAACAATAATAATAAAGTATTAACCTCACCTCATGCTTCCCCATCATTTACTGCATTAGTGTCTTGGCTAGAAAAAAAGGAAGAATCCGGTACTACATTAGTACAAATTTATGCCAAAATTGATTCCTATAAGGAAGAAATATATAAAGAAATTGAAGGATTTATAGACAAAGAATTTCAAAATGTAGCATCTTCAAGTTCCATAATATTAGAAAGAGATCAAAATATAGAAGAGACCAACATAGTAAACCACGAGGATTATTATGAGGTAAATAACTCTGCTGTTTATTATAAATTAAGAGACGGAATTGCAAAGAATCAATTTGAAGAGGATGACAATACCAAAGTTTTACAATATCCTATTGAAACGAAGTCTTCTAATGGGATGGCTCAACTTTCTTCACATAAAGACGAGGATTTAAGACTTACAAATATTGAAGAAGCTGCCCGATGGAATACCCTTGTTGATGATGTAATGAGTAATATGGATGATTTAACGGCAGATTGTTTAGATGCAATTACAATACAGTGGATCAACGAAGCAAAATCTCCAGATGAGTTTATTGATTTTTCATATGAACAAGTTTTAGAAATGTGCAACATTCCAAAGACAGTCGTTAAAAATAAAGAATATTATCGAGCTGAAGATAAAATTAAAATAGCAAAGAGAATTGCTGCTTTAGCGAGTATTTTTATCTATTTAAATGATGAAAATGAGGTTGTAGTATTAAATGACCGCGATGATGAAGGAGAACGACTAGAATTAAAGCGTGAGGTTGTTAAGAGATTATTCGTATTAGATTCGGTTGTATTGTGGAGACATAGTGTTACAAATGAGTATATGGGTATTGAGTCTTGTCGTATTAAGCCAGGCAGCTTTTTAACTAATTACTTATATGGATCAAATAATACAACGGCGTTATTGTCTAAAAAAGCACTTGAATATAATAGTTATAGACATAAATATCATAAAAGGTTAATTCGATATTTAACGTGGCAATGGAGAATTAGGCAAATGTATTCATCATTGAAAAAGCCTTATTCTATAGGAGGGGACAAGGGATTACTAGCAGTAATGGATATTCCAAAAGATTGGAAGCCAAATCGTATTAAGGAACAGCTAGAAAATGTTCTAATGGATTTGGAAAATGAGAAAGTAATCTCTCATTGGGAGTATAGTGATCCGCTGGATGAACAACAAATTGGGAAACGTAACTGGTTTAAAAATTATTACGCTAACTTAGGAATAACTATTTTACCTCCTGAGGAAATGCTGCAATCAATGGATAGGGTAATTGGAAAGAAGAGCATAGAAGAACCTCAAGAACAATTACCTGAAGTAACAGTTGTTAAAGAGATAAAGAAGACTGTAGAATCGGTCGAGCAAATAGAGAAAAAGATTCGTGACCAAATACTGAAAGTACACAATGAAAAAAAGGTAAGCATTCGTGAAATAGCAGATGAAATTAGTATTTCACCGTCTACATTATCGAGATTTTGTAATCATAAAACAAAACGTTTATCTAAAAAAGCATTAGAAAAGCTAACAAAATGGTGTGAAAGACAAGAAATATTAGAAAAGATGTAATATAGACTAAGTATTTATCTTAATAATAGTCAAATTAAAAATACACATACATTATGTATGTGTATTTTACTTATTACCAATTATAATAGTTAGAATTTTCTTTATAAGTAGTGATTTTGGAGGGTAAAGGTCCTACTTGTAACTCGATATAGTTATGCTGTTTAATCCACTACAATTAAATTTCTTGTCTTTTCGATATGGTTCAGTAACATACGATACTCTTCTTCATACATAGTTAAACGTTGTAGAAGGGATTGATTCTCTGCTTCTAAATCTTCAATTTGATTTTGTAAATTTGTCAATTCATTCACATTTTTATAATTTTGTAGAAAGAGAATAATGTCATCTAATGTAATAGACAAAGAGTTTGTTTCTTTTTCTGGTGGGGAGAGGGGAATGTTGGTTCCCACTTTTCGCTCTTGTTTTGCTTGTTGTATTTCTTTTTCGTATTTTTTTCGCACGTATGAATTCCAACGGAATCCGCAAGCAGAAGGTGTTCTAGCTAGTAGTTTTGCGACTTCTTTGAATGCAGCTAATTGTGTTCCCCCGTTATGAATATACTGAAGTACTGTTGATGCGAGAAGTAAATCGTTATCATCAGTCCATGAATCTTGTCTTGAGATTACCACGTTTTAACCCCCTTATATGTTTTATATTACATATATGCAATTACTCAAAATGATAGAATCTCAACTTTTCTTGAAATAATTAGGAGTAAGTTGATAGAAGTATGTATGGTTTTAAATGCAAAATTGCATTTAAGGTTGACTATTTCGTAAAGGTGTAACTATAATGGTTACAGTCATGCGACTTAATTAATAAAATTGTCGGTATGAATTAGTTGTATTAACAAGTATTAAATAATGAATGGAGTTGAAAATATAATCCGATATATAAGAAGTTTGCATAAAAAAGAAGTTAAATAATCTATAGGTTTTATTATTATATATTAATTAAAAGAGGTGCACGTTTTGAAAATTTTTAAGGGAATTCTAGTTTCTTCAATTGCATTAACAGCATTTAATGGAATAGGCGGTATACTTCCAAGTGAAAAATCAGAAGTTGCCTACGCAGCTACTTACAATTATTCAAATAAGCAATTGAATTCTACTGTACATAAGCAAGTTACTAAACAATTAATTTTGAAATTTAAAAATGAAGCGAATTTACCATATCAGGATGGAGTAGAAAAATTCATTACAGAAGAAAAGCAAGATCCTGAATTAATTAGAATTTTAGCTGAATACCCAAATGTAACTATAAATCGACTTTTTAGTTCTTTAAATCCTAAAGAAATTAAAAATCTAGGTAAAGAAATAATAGATTCCGATCAAATTTCTTCTAATTTGCTAAACTATTATATTGTAGACACTCAAGATAATATAGATGTACAAGCATTACTTACAAAAATTGAAAAATCATCTCTTGTTGAAACGGCGTATTTACAGGAAGAAGAGGCGCCACCAGAAGATCGTTTACCAAATTTATCTGTAAATCCATATGATGAGCCTAGACTTACAAGACAAGGTTACCTTGAACCAGCCCCATTAGGAATTAATGCACCTTATGCCTGGAGCATAAAAGGTGGAGATGGAAAAGGAACTACTTTCGTAGACATGGAGTATGGCTGGTTATTTAGTCATGAGGATTTAGTGAATCAAAAGATTGAATTGATATCCGGACAGAATAAGAGTGAACACCATGATCATGGTACCTCAGTCTTAGGGATTGTTTCGGCAGAAGATAATAACATAGGTGGAATTGGGATTGCACCAAAAGCTAAGGTAAAGGTTGTATCTCAGATTAGAGATAATGGTAGATACAATACAGCTGATGCTATCTTAAGTGCAGTTAACAATATGCAAGCTGGAGATATCCTTTTATTAGAAGCCCAAGCTACTTATGATGGATATGGAGATAAGAACTATCTTCCTGTAGAAGTAAAACCGGATATATTTGATGCAATTCGTATAGGAACAAATAAGGGAATTATTATTATTGAAGCAGGTTCAAACGGTGGAAATGATTTAGATCAATTTAGGGACCGTAATGGTAAACAAGTCTTAAATCGTAATAGTCCTGATTTTAAAGATTCAGGGGCAATTATGGTTGGGGCAGCTTCTGCAAGAGTTCCTCATAAGCGTTCATATTTCTCTAATTATGGTAGTAGAGTAGATGTGTATGGATGGGGTAATGCAGTAGATACAACAGATGCTAAACCAAGTGAATTTACAACAAATCTATATACTTCTAGCTTTAGTGGAACATCTAGCGCATCACCTATTATTGCTGGTGCTGCTGCATCAATTCAAGGAATTGCAAAAAATAATCAGGGAAAAGTATATACACCAAGCCAGCTTAGGGATATTTTAAGTGATTCTAGTACCGGAACGAAATCTAATGATCCAATTAATGATAAAATTGGTGTTTTACCTGACTTAAAAGCCATATTATCTAAACTTGGTTTTTCACCAAACTTAGGTAATGATTCTTCCATTGTATTTCCTGAGGAGCAAGAAATAAATAAAGGGAATCAAGGTTCTACTATTACGTTCCCGAAAGAGGATTCCGATAACAGTGAAGGAAACTCTAACTTCATTTTCCCAGAATAATAGAAATATCTCCTATTTAAAATGAGGCAAAATAGTTTACTCAATAAGAACAAAGGATATGAATTCAATAGAAATATAAATTCATATCCTTTTAATTATGCTATTTTTACTACCTTACAAAAACGTAATGTTAGCGTAATGGAAATGAATTTTGGCAACCAATAGATTAGGATATAATTTTTGTGAGAAAAGATATGAGGTGAATAATATGAAACGAATAGTGCTTATGTGTAGTGTTTTTGTGATGTTTACTGTGTTGTTATCGGGGTGTAATTTAAATCGTCTTGGTACAGATACATATTATGTGCAAATTACCAAGGATGGTGAAAAATTAAAAGAGAAAAATGTAAATGGGGATACGACTTACGAATATAAATTACCTGGATTTGATAAGGATGGTAAAGAGAAAGAAATGGAGTTTACAGCGTTAAAAAACCTTCGTAAAGAAGCGTTTTTACGTATATATTACTCTGAGAAAAAAGGTGTGAAATCTTGGGAAGAGGTTAAGAAAGACGAACTCCCTACAAAGGTGAAAGAAAAATTAAAAGTGAATTAATATATATAAGTCTTTGTTAGAGCAATATATCCTCAAATTATTAGAATGTATATTGAAATAGGCTAAAGTTCTTTAGAGTTGCAAAAGCAAGAGGCTGACAGTTATTGTCAGTCTTTTGCTTTTGTAGGATGAAAATATAAAAGGCATTTAACAGGCGAAGTGTTGGATTATTAACAATTATTTAAGAACCAAAGCTACAATATACCTATTCCTGAATTATAATAATTTTAGGTCAGAAATAAGCTTCTAATTTAGTTTAAGTATTTGTAGTCGTTTAAAGGATTTATGATTGGTTATGATATAATAAAATTCAAGTATAATAAGGGGGATTAATTAGATGATTTTTCAAAGCATGATAACAGCTATTATAGAAAAATTACAAGAGACGGTGAATCCCTATTGGATAATTGTGTTTGGATCAACGGCTGAGAACAGAGAACGAGAAGATAGTGATATTGATATAGCTTATTTAAGTGACACAACTTTAGGGAACTATGAACGTTTTTTATTAGCACAGGAGTTAGCTAACATTGTTCATAGAGATGTTGATTTAGTTGATTTATCCGAAGCTTCTACAGTTTTTCAAGCTCAGATTATACATACAGGAAAGACAATATTTTGTTCGGATGAAAAACGTAAAGTTATTTTTGAAATGAAAACCTTAAAAATGTATTCAAAATTGAATGAAGAACGACAGATAGTATTTGATGATATAAAGAAAAGAGGTTCTATATATGAAGAATGAGGTTATTTTAAATAAAATTTCTACAGTAGAGCGTTGTATAAAAAGAATCCAAGATGTGTATGGAAATGACCCTGAAAATTTAGAGGATTTTACAAAACAAGATTCAATAATATTGAACATACAAAGAGCTTGTGAAGCAAGTATTGATTTAGCAATGCATATTGTTGCAGGAAAAAAATTAGGACTACCCCAATCTAGTCGAGAGGCCTTTGATTTATTGGTTACAGCAGGATTACTTAGCGCGGATTTAGCAAATAAGTTAAAGGCAATGGTTGGATTTCGTAATATTGCTGTTCATGATTATCAAAGTGTAAATTTAGATATTGTTCGTCAAATTATTGAAAAACATTTAACTGATTTTAAACTATTTACGAAAGAAGTAATGGGGATATTGGAATTTTAGGCAAAATAACATAATAATAAGGCTGAGAAAGAAAGTAATTCTATGATTCCCAAACCAGCTATTGAAACAATCACTTAATTTCGTAAGAAGAAACGCGGTCATAAGATGAATTTCTTTATGTTGTAGTGAAGCTTTGCATGAGATGCGTGTAGATAATATTAGGAATAATATCCATGTACAATTTTATCAACAAATAAGTAAATATTTTCAAAATTAATTTTTATACATATAATTTATACCTAAAATAAAAAGTTTCCTTATGGAAACTTTTTTGTTTTTGGGTAAATTTATAAAGGTTAATTAATATACAGTTTTTGGGAATAATGATGAATTATGTCAAATCATCTTCATTTACACGAACATGGACGTAGTATAAAAATGAAGCATATCCAAAATAATTAAAGGGGCTGAAAAAATGATTAAAAAACTTATTATTGGTTCTATTGCTTTAGGCGCAACAATAGGAGTGAGTATACCTACATTTGCTGCTACAATGCATTCTCCATCACAGTTTAAAGAAACTCAAAATTTCTATGTGCAATCCCTACATTCTCCATGGCAGTATCTAGGACAAACTTCAAGGGAACTTCAAATTAAAAGTAAGGATCCAAAAGTACTAGCTTTTGAACTAGCGAAAGAAGCGCCATTTTACGAGGAAGAGTTAGTTGACATATGTTCTGTAATTTTAGATGCAAATGTAGATGTTGTATATTGGAAAAGTAAGGAATGGGTTAGATTTGAAGAAGGAAATTATGAGTTTAAACATGAAATTAAAATTTTTAGAGATAAAGAACGTAAGCAATTAATTACTGCACTAGAATCTTAGATCTTTTACAAAAAGAAGCTATACTCCCCTTATAGTAGATAGGATAAAGAAAACACATTAACCTATTTACTATGGAGGGGAGTTTTCTATGAGTAAAATTAGCACCACTGATGAAGTAGAATTTAAGAAAAAAGCAGTCGATTTATATTAAAAGAAGGAATGACATATAAATAATTGAGTCTTTTTTTGTTTAACATGTGTACGTTTATTACTGATGAAAATCGTACTACAATTACATCCATGGCTTATATTTTAGGAGTATGTCCTTTAGTATTTATTAATACATAAGTTTCGTAATAAGAATTTACTGATTGTGCTATTTCAGATGACTTTAAGATAATTGAAGAAATATATTGGATTAGGCTAAAAGGGTTTAGGCTAACTTTGTACAAGTAGATAGTGAACTACTCACCACTTAGCAAAGCTTGAAGTGGGAGCTTCTCAGTTCCGTGACGAAAGTAACCTTTCGTCTCCCTGAGCGTTACTTCGGGGTGTTCCACCCCTAGATGTCCAACGCATGGATGTTCTTTTGGTACGGTTGATATTTTACGCAGGAACCGAATGGCTTGGTTTTCGCACTCTATTTTCTTCCTGCAACCTTTTATATCAAGTTATCAAAGAACTTCATATAGCTAGTTTATCAAAAGTTTTTGGCTATGCCAAACCGAAATTCATCTCCCACCTATCGTTGGGCTACGCCCTTCACACGCTTGAGGAAGGAGAATTCTTTCGGGGAATACGTTAAAATGTTATGGAAAAATAAGGAAAGTAGTTATAAAATAGGAAACTGGAAGGAACTTTCCAGTTTATTTTTGTTGTGCGAGATAAAGATGGCCAAAGATGAGAGCTTAAGAATTCTTTTCTTTGTCTAAAACTAACACTAACACTTAACATAATGGATCTAGAAGGTATCAGTACAAATGGAGAAGGTGAAGTAATAGAAGGTAAACGTCTTCCTACTAATAGATTTCCAAAATCAGCTGGATATATAAAAGATGAGATTGCAAATGGGAAAACTGATATTTGTACAATAGATCAGAATTGGCTTCGAAAAATAGAAATTAATCTTTAGCATTATTATTCAAAAGTGTTATAACTATTATTTCTTTAGTGCTGCTATATAAAAGAGTGTTAAAAATTAGCTGCATTTTAATGCTGATTACAATGGTATCATGCTTTGGTATTTGTATACACAAATGCTTAGATTCGTTAAATTATTGCTTTAATTATAGTGAAACTATCAGTATAAAAGGAAAAAAACTCTATCAAACAAAAAAATTGGAACGTTTGATTAAATGACTAGTATGCTATTTTCATGTTTAAGTTAATAACAGAAATAGAACCTTTTAATAAGTTACTACTTTGTTTTTGTATTGTTGAAAATAAGAAAGGTGAAATTAATGAAAAAATATTGGCATAAGTTATCGTTGCTTCAGAAAAATGTATTACTAACGGTATTAGTAATTCTGACGCTTGTGGGAAGTATGGGGGCGTTAAGTTTTAACATGTTTCAAAATAGTATGATGTTTATATTTGAAAGGCAGTCTTTTGAAACAGGAGATACAATAATAAATCAATTAGATCTAGAAATAGTAAGAGATGTAGCAAAAGAACCCACAGCACAAAGAGTGAAGAAAGAAAAATTGACAGATCAATTAGATAAAGCCATAAAAGATATGAAAAGTGTCGGACAAACATATGTTACAGGAGCCAAGCTAAATGATAAAGCTCAATTACAATTAGTAGCCTTGGATACAGAATTAGCAGATACGGTTTCTGTAAAACTAGGTTCTGTAAAAACAGGTGACTATTATGAGCATCCTACTCATTGGAAGAAGACATACGACCAAGTAATGAAAACGAAACAGGCACAAATGACAGAAGTGTATGAAGATGTACTAGGTACATGGGTAACAATTTTAGAGCCAATTAAAGATGAAGATAATAATATAATTGCAATTGTTGCAGCAGATTTGGACGCATCTATTATTCCTCTTACAAAGAAAGAATTTATAGTGCACGGTTTACTATTTATAATCATTTCATTAACAATCGCAATTACAATTCAAATATTCATTTCACGAAACTCTCTATCGCCTTTAAAGGATTTACAAGAAGGGTTACGTAAAGTTGGTGAAGGGGATTTAAGTATTAAATTGAATGAAAGGTCTGATGATATAGGGATAACTAATATCTATTTTAATAACACTATTAAAAGGTTTAATAGGATTATAGATAAAGTAAGGCAAACTGCTGAACAGGTTTCGATATCTTCACAGGAATTGTCGGTAAGTATAAAAGAGAATAGCATAGCCTTTAAAGGAATTGCAAGTGCTATTACAGGATTAAATTTAGGAGCACATTCTCATGAATATGTAGTGCAAAAATGTTTAGGAATTGTTCAAGAAATGGAAAGTAAGCTGAAAGAAATTACAAGAGCTGCAGAACAAGTTAGGAATACTTCGGAAGACATGGAACAGCATTCTGGAGAAGGAAAAGATTTGATTAAGCAAATTGTGAATCAAATGAAAAGAAACCAAGATACAGTTCAAGATGTATCTTCTAGTATGTATGCATTAGAAGCACGATCTAAGGAAATTAGTGAAATTCTTACTGTAATTACAACTATGTCAAATCAAACAAGTTTATTAGCTGTAAAGGCCTCTACTGAAGCCTCATGTGCTAGAGAGGTGGGGAAAGGATTTTCAGTTGTTGCGGATGAGGTACGTATATTAGCGGAAAGAACCGAGGCATCTGCAAGGGATATAGCTAAATTAATTGATGAAACCCAAGCTGAAGCAGATGAGGCTGTAAGATCCATACAGAAGAGTTCAAAGGAAGTAGAATCAGGAATAACACTTGTTCAAAGTAGTGGTGCTTTCTTTGAAAAGATTTCAGAATCTGCACAATCTGTTACAAATCAAATTAAAGAGACTTCGAATAATTCAAGTGACATTTTAAAAGATAATCAAACTATTGTTCAGATTGTAAATGAATTATCATACATTACAAATACATATGTGAATAGCAGTAATGTAGAGATAATTATGAAAGAGCAAGAACTGTATGTACAAGATATTGCAGAGTTGGCAAATTCTTTAAAATGGCTTTCCCAAGAGTTACAGGAGTTAATAGGGGAATTCAAAAGTAAGTAGGATAGGAGAAAGTGTAGGTATAGGTATGACCTATACCTTTATTTATTCCCACCTAAGGGATGAAAGCTTAGGTATATATGAAAAATGGCTAAACGAATAATTTTTTATGCATATTTTGTTGGAAATAGAGCATGATATTACCAAATTCAACGGAGGTGTGTAAAAAATGCAAATTCACGAAAATAATAATTCAAACGAAATCTTAATAGCAGCTGCAGCAAGTGCAATTGAACAAATGAAATATGAAATTGCACAGGAGTTTGGTGTTACTCTTGGACCGGATTCAACAGCAAGAGCAAATGGTTCAGTAGGTGGAGAAATTACAAAACGTTTAGTTCGTATGGCGCAAGAGCAGTTATCTGGTCAATATAAAATTCACTAAAGTTAAAGGTATATCCCATAGAAGGGATATACCTTTTTAATTTGCCTTTAAATGAGGATAGTGAAAATTTTTATTGCTAGTTAAATTTAGACACTGCAAATTTGGCTGTGAAATTCATCTTCTTCATGTAAGAAGAATTTACTCCTGCTTGAAATTGAACAGAAATATTACCGTCTTTTTGTGCTTTGAATACGCGACCGTATGGTGAATTAGCATTGTATGTGCCAATTACTTGATCATCCGCATCAAAGACTGTATAAGAAATTGGGAACCCGGAATTTTGTACAAAGACCGTAAGTTCTTCCCCTTTATTAAGATTAAATGATTCTTTTTGAGAAACTTCATAGGAACTCATAGAGTAATATTTTGTCACTTCTTGAATTTCTAAATTCGTAGTTGCCGCACTCGCTTTTGGTGCCTCTATTCCTGGTAAGTTCATACCTGATAGTACTGCAATTCCTAATGCCCCTGCTAAAATAACTTTTTTCATAATGCTAATGCCTCCTTTAATATATTGTGAGATTTGAAAACGAAGTGAAAATATCACTTCTTGAAACCATTATAGTTACAATGAGAATGATTTTCAATGAGATTTGATATGTAATTCTGCATACATAAGATGTCGATATAAGGTAATCTATCCGAAGTTTAAAGTATTTTTAAAGAAGGAGAGAACAACTTTTCAAAACTATGAATGGTATGGTAGCTGATTTTTACATACGTTGGTTCTATAAGTGAATATTTTGTTGTTTTTTATTGTGCATTGCATGTAAACAAACACTCAAATATTGATAAAGTTGTATAAAATGGAATTATTAATTAAAAACAAAGGATTACATGCTATAATAAAGATGCAATAAGGTTCAGCATCATAATCTTATTGTGTATATTTAGCCTATGTATGTCGTTTGTATTAAAAATAAGAAGTCTCTCAAAAAGAGGCTTCTTATTTTTTGTATGGAGGGGGATTACAGATGATTGATTATTATCAAATTTTTTATTTACTATCAACATATCTTTTACATACATGTTCAGGGGAATTCCGAAAGTAGAACAGAGATTATTAATGTATAAGGGAAATATTTAATTAAATATTGATATATAACAATTAATGTATTTTATGTTAATATTAATATGCTAGGAAATGAATTATATAAGACAAATGAAATTATTTGTAATAATAAATTATAGAAATAAGGGGATTACAGTATGAAACTAACAAAAATGCTTTTAATAGGAGCTACACTTGCTACGACGACATTAACATCGTTAACGAATGTACAAGCAGACACAACGTTTAAAGATGTTCCTGCAAATCACTGGTCTTATGATGCAATTATGCATCTAAAAGATAAAAAAATGATAGCTGGCTATGGAAATGGAATGTTTGGATTAGGCGATAATATTACGCGAGGACAAGCAGCTCGTCTGCTATATGTGTATCTACAGCCATTACTTGTAGGTGATAGGTTTGAAGATCAATTTAAAGATGTAAAAGGTACTATGTTTGAAAAAGAAATTTATGCTGTTGTCAGTTCGGGTCTTATGAATGGATATGGGGATAATGAATTTGGACCAAATGATGTATTAACTCGTGAACAATTAGCGGCAATTTTACAAAAAACATTTAATTTAAAGCAACAATCTATAACTACTTTTAATGATGTGGAAAAAAATTATTGGGCTACTGAGGCGATTAGTGCCCTACAAGAGAACAAAATTGCTGTGGGCACAGGTGACAATTTATTTGAGCCTAAAAAAGTAGTAACTCGTGAGCAATATGCACAGTTTCTATATAATGCAATGCGTAAGTTAGAGAAGCCAGGACAACCTGAAGTAATGCCTTTGGGGATACCGAAATCCATGGTGACAGATGATTTCACTTTTGATAAATCGTTAGTGGATATTGTTCCTGTGTATAGTAAATCTATATCTAAAGAGGCGCAGAATCTCATTAAAGAGATAAATGAGAAGTATAATCTAGATATAAAGTATTGGGAAACAAGTGCTGTAATATATTTAGCTTCATCTAAAATGGCAAAAGAAAATAAAGATTGGTATGGACCATTGAGTATTAATGAAAAGGGCGGTAATAATTTTACTATTAGCTTCGAAAATCATAACCCATCTATTGAGTTGACGAAAAGATGGGTTACTATGATATACCCTGATTTAAATCTAGATAAAGAGATTGATAGATTGGTCAAAAATGTAAATGTGGAATATGCATTTGATAAAGGCAGACATAAAATAAAAATGGGACAAATGGCTAATTATAAGAGCTGGTACATTTATATTGGTGAATAATTAAGATTTTCCAAGGGCTTACACTGATAAAAGAAGTTATTATTTTGATTGAAGAGGCAAGTAATTGGATTGAAACAAATATTCACTATGTAGCGTAGATTTTTAATAAATTATGAAAAAACGTAGAGTTGATTCATATAACACTGTTGTGAATTAGTACTGTATGAAAAATGTAACGTCTAGGAGCTAATTTGAGTAGGGCTAATAGAAATGATGAAGTTTATAAAAGAAAATAGAGAAGAGCAATTTCGTAAATTAATTGCTAATAACGAGCGAGAAATTGCAAAAAAGAAGAGTTAATCAAAAATTAACTCTTCTTTTTATTTAAAAATAAACTTTATTTCTATACCCGTCATACCACAGTTTATTAATTAGATTGTGCATAAGATCAATTTTTACTATAAAAGAGATTTAAATGGGGATAAATTAGCATTCGTGAGCCAAATTTGATAGAAAAATAACCCCTCTTATAAGAGGGGTTTCTAATAATTATTTTGAGATTATACATTTAAAATTAGGTGATAAGATAATTGGGATAAGTAAAAGTGATAAAACGTATTTTAATCGTTCGAATTATTTTGGTTCTGGATAATGATGGTAGTATGAGGTTCTAATAAATTTTTAATAGACATTTGTTAATTTAGCAACTCTAAATGGATGAGTGTAAAAGAGATTTAATACATTAAAAGAGGAATACATATTATTGAGATTAACTAAAAAATTTAAAAGGCCTTGTCATTAGAGACAGGGCCTTTCAAAAAGGGAAACAATTGACAACTGAAGGTAACTTTATATTACCATTATTGGGATTCTAGTTCCAATTATTTATATTGAGAAATAAAATTACTATTTTGTAGAGTGTGAGATGGAGTGATGCAGCTTATAGATTTTGCAAGAATGGAAGGTAAAAGCAGAATGTTTTATTTGCTTTAAACAAAGGATAGGAGAAGTAATTTTGCTTAGCAAAGCGTGTTAATCATAGTTCGAAGTTATGTAAAAAACTGTTTTCAGGATAGGAGCCCTTTTGTTTTAAGAAGAGAATATATTTTCTCAACAGGACAAATGGTTATTATCTATAAGTACTATTTATAAGGATAATAAGAAAAGTAGAAATTAATAATAAAGGAGAATGCGAAATGAAAACAGTAGTATCTGATAGAGATTTAGCTGAAATCCGCGAAGAAGACGTAGATGTTTTAAAAGTAATGGCACATCCGGTGCGATTACAAATTGTAAATGAATTAATGCACCATAAAATGTGTAATGTTACGCAGTTAACGGAAATACTAAGACTCCCACAATCTACTGTTTCACAGCATCTATCAAAATTAAGGGGAACTGTACTTCGTGCAGAAAGAAAGGGATTAGAGATGCATTATTATATAGATAATGCTAAGGCTCGTCAGATTGTTGGAATTTTGGGCTTGTAGGTTAATAAAAAGCAAAAAAGTTACCTGTTATTAAGCAGGGAACTTTATATATATAATAATTTTATTTTGTGAGGATTACTGTGTAAATAAGAAAATATTGTTCATAGAATTTCTGTACCTTTCAAAGGAGTGTAATGAAATAAGATCTACTAATTTGTTTTCAATAGAGCTTATAATTATGTTTATGTTATTAAATATTTTTTTGGTTACCTATATTGATGGAATTTAGCTAATTCATAGGAAGATGTGGAGTAGGTTTACTATTTTCTTTATAAATAATAAACCTACTGTATTAACTGAGTTTTCTTATAAGAATTATAACAAATTATTTTAGTAATAAACAGACTTGAAGTCACTTCCTAATAAATCGTAAAATTTACATGTAAGGTAAATACAGGAATATTTGGAGGTTGTTATGAAAAGGTTATTAGCAAAATCATTATTAGGTATTTCAGCATTTTCTCTATTAACTACATCATTTACTATGAGTACGCAAGCAGCGACTCATGAATTAGATAATGTACCGGTTATTAGTGTAGAAACAGTAGAAGATAGTAAAATTGAAGTGGCAGAATTTAATCAAGTAGAACGATTTGCATTCCCATTAGCCATTCCTGTGATTATTTGGGGTGCTAGAGGCGCACAAGTAGTTCATAAGGTATGGAAAGCAGGTAAATTAGTTACAATTGGATCTGCTGTTGGTATTTCTGGAATGAAAGCACAAGATGTCATTGGTAAATATAAAAAAGGTGCTATTAATAAGGAATTTCCAGGATCGATGAAAAATAAAACTGTGAAGGAGATTGAAGATTTAGCTAAAAAAGGAAATAAAGATGCGAAAAAGGCAAAAAAATTACTAACAGATAAGAGGTTTAACAAGGGTGATAATAGAAAATGAGTATAATTACTAAAAGTGATATTTTAAATACAGTAGATTCATTTTTTTCTTATGAAAGACCTACGGATAAATCATCAGTAAAAATTTTGAAGCCAAATGAGAGGTTACTTTCTTTAAAGCAAAATAGTCAAGAAGATAATATAGATAAAATTTGGTATACCGAGTTTCAAAAATTATACTCTAATAATGCAGTTGTTAATTGGACGGATTTACCTAATAGCCAGTGTTTAGAGTATAAGGTTTTAGCTCACAGTAATCAGAAAATTTTAGATGATGATATTGAGTTAATTAAATTATTAGGCGGAAAAAGAGTGGATTTAAGGATATTTATTAGTTTACTGGGAAATTATTATTACTGTATGTTAGAGGAAACTAGCTATATTAAAGAAACAGACGAATGGAATTTCAATAATATAAGTGATAGTGGACAATACGTTAAACTTCTAGAAGAGGCTAAAATTTTCATGGATAAAAAAGGGTTTAGTTATATCTCTAAAGAGTTATTAAATACTACATTAGAAGGTATAGAAACAGAATATATTTCTTGTAATAAGGTTACTTTATTTAATTGCTTATTCTCTGAATTTGAATCTATAGATTAATAATAGGATGATAGCTTTCATTTTGATTAATAAGCTATGAGGAACTTTCTTAAAACAATATTAATTATTAGGTTACTGTCAAATAGATATATAGACTAAAAAACCTTCCTTAATGGAAGGTTTTTTAGTGCTTAATTTAAGTAGGATGGGAATAATATGTAAAAACCTGATAGTATAATATGTAATTTTAGGAGAGTAAAAAATATAGGAGAGACCAATTGAGTTATCCATTAAAGGAGATTGCTACATGTATAATTATAATCAATGTGGAACAGAAATAATTACGCAACTGCAAGATAGATATAGAGAATATTGCCCGAAATGTGAAATGCCTAGGCCGAGTAGCTTATTGTATTATAATTTATATGAGCTGCTAGAATATATGGAAGTTAATGAATACTTGAGTAAGGAAAGTATGCTACATAACTTTCTAAAATGGGAATTTGAGTTAACGAAAGGAAATATATTCAAGATGTATTTAGATGTAGAAAGATATGATCAAGTCGGGGATGAGAATTTTACAAAACAATTAAAAACATATATGAAAGGGCTCCGCTCAAAATTAAATGTCAAATATGAGGATGATTATATCTGGGTTAAGGTTAATTAGTAGGGAATCTACCTATAGTGTGTTCTAGTTTGAAAAGATAGTAAGAAATAGAGAGGAGATTAATAGTAATGGAAGATTTAAAGAAGGAAGTAATAAAATTTCGAGATGAGAGAAATTGGGGACAATTTCATAATGCAAAGGATTTAGCCATTTCATTGAATTTAGAAGCTGCGGAATTGCTTGAGACTTTTCAATGGAAGTCCAGTCAAGAAGCAACGGAAACTAAAATGCAGGAAATGAAAGAAGAAATAGCTGATGTAATGATTTACTTGCTTCTGCTAAGTGACCAGTTAAATATAGATTCAGAAGAGGCAGTACAATCTAAACTTATAAAAAATGCTGAGAAATATCCAGTAGATAAAGCATTTGGAACGAATAAAAAATATAACGAACTGTAGAAGGAATAATTATAGTGTTATATTTTCAAAAAATATCTTGATATAAACATGTGTCTTTTATAATATATAGGTATATTGTTAGTTTATTTGATTCCGTTTATTCCCACACCTGATGTGTAGTGGTTGAGTTGTAGAAGTAAGTTTTGTTCTTACTTTAATTTTGAAAGGGCTTCTTTGAGCCGATTAGTGTAAATAGCTTATTTTGCTATACACAATTAATCGACTTGAGGAAGCCCTTTTTGTTTTGGGTGAAACAAGTATGAAAAAGTATTTCTGTATACAATAACAGATTAAAAAAGGAAGTTTATATAGGAGGAGAACAATTACGAGTAATTGTTTTGTAGGGGTATGTAGTTTTTTAAATTTAATGTATGAATAGTTAATTGTTCAGTTTTAGTAACTAAATAATAATGAAAAATAGGTGGGGATGAGTATGAAATTTAAAACAGAGGAAGAACTAGTAGCATTTACGGAAGGAATTATTGGGAAGAGTTTTAAAGAAATTGATACAAAAGGAATTTTACAAGGAAATAGTAACGATAAAGGAATATTGGGTAAGGTTGTTGAGACAGGATTTTACGAGTATGAATTAAATAATTGTCCTGAGGCAGACTTTGGAGAATTAGGAATTGAGTTGAAGGTGTCTGGTTTTAATAAACTTCGAAATGGATCATGGTCGGCAAAGGAAAGAATTTCTTTAAGCTTGATTAACTATAAAAATATTATTCATGAAGAATATGAGTTTAGCAAAGTTGTTTCTAAGAACAAAAAGTTGCTAATTATTTGGTACGAATATATGAAAGGTGTTCCGTATGGAGATTTTATAATTCGAGATTTTCAACTCTATGATATGTCGCAAGATGAAGCAATAATCAGAAATGATTTTTATACAATAAAGCAAAAAGTGCTAGAAGGATTTGCTCATAAATTGTCCTAGGGTGATACTGTTATTTTAGGGGCAGCCACAAAAGGACAGAAAGGACAAAAAGCCAAACAGCCTAATTCGGAAATCTCTGCACCTACAAGAGCATTTTCCTTAAAAAACTCTTTCTTTCGTGGTGTTTTGAGAAGTCATGTAGAAAGAACGGATAGAGGTGAAAAATCTAATGTATTTGTCACACCTGAAGGATACATTTGGAATCAACTAAAACCGTATAAGGGGATGAATCAATTAGATATATTAAATCTTTTTGAGAAGCGTGATCCAGCTAAAAAAATACCTAACAGTATTAGTAAAATGGTATCTAATAGGATAATAGGTACAGATAAGGAATTACCAGAGAAGCATGAGGTATTCAGTAAATCTAATTTTCTAATTAAAAATATACCAATTCGAGAGGATAACAGTCCTATAGAAAAAGCAACGTTCAGAACCTTGCAACTTGCAGATTTTGAAACTTCTTGGGAAGAGTCTTCCTGGAAAACATTCTTTGAAGAAGTAACTTTCATATATGTAGATTATCTAGGAGAGAAAGATGGTAAGAAGCTAGGTAATGGCCAAAGGATTCTGGATAAAATTTTTAAGGTTACATTTACTCCTGAAGAAGTAGATGAGTTTGAGAAAACTTATAACATGATAAAGGAGACAATTGAAACAGGGGACATTCGTATACTTCCAAAAGTTTCACATGATTTAGGAAAGGAACTTAAATTGGTTGTTTCAACAAAAGGAAGTGGTACAGGGGGCGATGAGAGATTTTTTGATGATACAAGAGAAACATGCTTTATGTTAAATAAAGATTGTATTCATCAGAAGTTTAATGAAGCTGTGATTCTAAAGTAGATACGTAATTAATTTACGAATTAAATTACAGCAAAACAATCATATAGAAGTTTCGTAGATGACATAAAGGCTCTGATTATAAGAGGAGAGAATGGAAGTCTACTGTTAATCAACAAAAAACGTATCAATTGATACGTTTTTTGTTGTTGTTCAGGTAAATATGAGGTATGATTTGAAAGGGGAAAGAACTTTAATGCGCATTAGCTTACAAAATAAGGAGACAAAAAAGCACACTAATTTTACAATTGGTGAGATTGAGCAGTACATAACTGAGCTTAAAAAATTAATTAAAAATAATTGATTTACGATTTCTCGAAGTGAAAAAAGGAAAGAGAATATTGAATTTTTAGAGGCTTATAAGATTAATGTGAGTAAAGTGAAAGAGATTCTTCTTAATATAGGAGTACATGATTTTTGTTATGCAGTTGATAATAAAAATCCAAATTTTTCTTATGAAAAATTGTATATCTTTAGTCCACAATATGAGCTAGATAATTGGGGACAAAATAAGTCGGTAGACATATATGTTAAGACGAATCTAATTGAAAATAAGGACAAGAACAAATACATGATTGTTGTTTCTTTTCATAAAAGGAATAAACCAGTCACTTATCTTTTTAGATAAAGATAAGTGACTTATGGTTCTATAATGAGGGAGGATTTTTATGTTAGTTTTATGTGAGTGTTGTCGAGTTATGGTGAAGTATTCTACTAAAGATGTTCCAAAAATGACAGTCATTAGAGGGAAGCAATATCATTACGTGGGTAAAGAAGCAAAATGCGAAGAGTGTAAATCTGAAATATTTGTTCCTGACATTCATGATTATAATTTAGAACAATTAGATCATACATATAGGCAACAGGAGCAGTTAGTTACTATCTCTGAGATAAGAGGGATTTTAGAAAAATATAAGATTGGAAAACGTCCATTATCTTTACTCTTAGGTTGGGGTGAAGTTACCTTAACAAGGTATGTAAATGGGGATATTCCGACAAAGCAGTACTCGGATATATTGAAAAGATTAAGTAGGGATCAAACTTTTATGCTAGATATTCTGGATAGAAATAAGGATTTAATTACTCAAAAAGCATATAGGGTTTCTAAAGAGGCAATTGTAAAGCTGCAGGAAAATGAAGAATTTACTTCTACACAGACTACAAAAATTGAGACAGTTACTAATTATTTGCTATATAAAAATGATGATATTACTCCTTTAGCCCTTCAAAAACTTTTATACTACGCGCAAGGATTTTGTAGGGTGTTTACTGGAACATATTTATTTGAAAATGATTGTGAAGTAGGAAGTAACGGCCCGGTATATCGAGTTATTTTGGATAAATACAAAGGATATCAGTACGACAATCTTGAAGTTAATGATGATAGTGCAAATCAGTTAACTCAAATAGAAAAGGAACTATTAGATTGTGTAGTTAACACTTTAGGGTGTTATAGTGGGAAGAGTTTAGAGAAAATGATTCTATTTGACTTACCATGGGCAGTAGCTGATCTAGAATTAGAAGATAATAATTTGTGTAAACCTATTTTAGAAAAAGAGGAGATAGATAATTGTTTTAATACAATGAAACAGGCATATAATTTAGTTACTATTTCTGATATTAAACAATATAGTATAAGGGTATTTGAAAATATAAACAATTAATTGTTGTAATTATATTATTTTTAATATGATTGATATATCGATTTTTTTACTGTTAACCAAACCCCTGTAAAGGTATTAAAAGATAGTAATAATTACAAAGGATAAGGAGTGCAGAATATAAACACTTTTAACATGATGTAAATATGCATATTAAATAAAATGTAAAGTGAATTCATACATTATATGGTAAAATGATATATGTGAATACGTCTTATGAAGTGAATTTTATGCTTTGGACCTTTAGCTCAGCTGGTTAGAGCAAACGGCTCATAACCGTTCGGTCGTAGGTTCGAGTCCTACAAGGTCCATTTATAAACAAGGAGAAAGCACTCATTTGAGTGCTTTCTCCTTGTTTATAATAAATAAAGGGGTTTGTGACATGAAAATAATTGATTTAGAGACAGAAAGAAAAAAGAAGGAAAAATTAATGGTAACTATTCCAATTATAGAACTAATGTATGGAGAAAAAGGGGAAATTGAATTTAAAGTAGTAGGAAAAAAAGTTGTTCCACAATCCATGTTTGAGAATTAAACTACTTTTATTTCTTATAGGCTGTAGGGTCGTTATGTGGGAGATTTCTAAGTATGGAATCCTCTTGGGTACCAATAAAAGGAAAAACTAAAAGTTATGTTCGAAATGGAGGTGAATTTATAGTGATAATGGTAGATTTCTTGTAAAATACACAAAAAGACCGTCACAGTATTGTGACGGAAAATAGAAAAATTCTGATGACTTACTACTATTATTGTTTATTTGGAGTTTTTAAAGCATCTAACACTATTTTGGTTGCTTCTGCAATAAGTTTATCATCGTATTTAGCATCCTCTTTGTCATGATTAGAAAGTATTGCAAGAACAATTGGCTTTTTATTTGGTGGCCAAATAATTGCAATATCATTTCGGGTTCCATAAGATCCTGAGCCAGTCTTATCAGCTACTTCCCATTCTCCTGGAACTCCAGCACGAATTAAGTTGTCTCCCGTAGTATTCCTTTTCATCCAATCTTTTAATAAATCCCGTTTCTCAGTTGAAAGTACATCTCCTAGCGCGAAAGCCTGAAGACTAGTAGCTAATGCCTTTGGGGTACTAGTATCATGAGTCTCTCCTGGATGCACTTCGTTTAATTCTGGTTCAAAACGTTCAGGGTTTGTAACAGTATCTCCTATTTCTATCAGTGATTTTTTGAATTCACTTGGCCCACCTAATTGTTTAAGAATAAGATTTTGTGCAGTATTATCACTATATCGAAGGGAAGCATCTGCAAGCTCTTTCAGAGTCATACCTTTATCAACATACTTTTCCGTAATTGGATTGTAATTAACAAGATCTTCACGAGTATACAGAATTCTTTGATTTAGATCTTCCATTGATTTCTTTTTTAAAAGTACTCCCACAGCTAGAGCTTTGTGGGTAGATGCGTATGCAAACCGTTCATCTGATTGATAAGTAACGGTTTGATTTGTATCAGTGTCCAAGGCATAAATACCGAGTTTAGCATCAAATTCTTTTTCAAGCTTAGCGAAAGAATGATTAACTGTATTTTCTTGTTTGGCTTGTTTAGGTGGTTCAGATTGAGTATTAATATTGGAACAGCCTATAAGCGTTGCGCATGAAAGAAATAATACAGGTACAATCTTTTTGTAAGGTAACATGTTAAAAAACTTGTTTAAGACTATCATAAATTTTCAACCTCTTTCAAAATTAAATGGTTTTTGTCTAGGTGTTCTAAATATCAATACAATTAAAGAGTGTATAGGGTAACACTCTTCTTGCATCACTCTTATCATAAACACCTGTTTTATACGTATAATTAATAGACAATCTAAGTAGCAAGTTTGTTCCATTTAAAGAGAAATAAGAAGATGTTTTTAGAATTCATTATCTTAAACAATAGACATTTAGGGTAAAGGAGATTTATTTTAATCCCATAATTGTGGAAACGTTAAAGTAGAAATTTAATATTTTTTGTAAAAAAGAATTGACTTTCGATTATGTTGTAACTAATATGGTTACATGATATGTAACTTATTTAGTTACAAAAAAGTCCTGTTTTAAGAAAAAAGATTTATATATGTAATTGAGGATAGCGGTCTATACGTTGTCGTCCAGTACAGGAAGTTACTACTATATTAACAACTATGCATATTCTAATCGGTAGTGTTTTCTGCTTTAGAGCCATAACGTGCAGAGTTATCTTTTATGAATAAATTTAGTTGATTTTTTTTTTGGAAAGATTAGTTTTTGGGGAAAATAATAAGGTTTCTAAAAAAGATACAATTTTACAAACCAAAAAGCTAGCTAGGAATTTTTAAGTGATAGCTGGACTAGCTAATAAAAATAAAGGTAGGAGATTTAAATGGAGAAAAAACAAGATAACCTTATATACGTGTGGGACGCATATTGTGGATGGTGCTATGGTTTTTCAGAAAGTATTAAAGGATTTTACAAAGAACACACTGAAATGCCGTTAACAGTTTTATGTGGAGGATTATTTTTAGATGATCTACCAATAAAAAATTTCTCATATATAGAAGAGGGAAATAAAAGAATTAATCAACTTACAGGTGCAGAATTTGGTCCTTCCTATCAAAAATTGGTGGAAGAAGGGACTTTTAAAATGAATTCGAAAGATGCTGCAATTGGCTTTTCAGCTTTACGTTCATTAGCGCCAGACCGTTTGTTAGAATTCACGTCGGCTATGCAAAAAGCGTTTTATTATGATGGACAAAGCCTAAGTGATCCTGAGACATATCGTAAGATTGCAATTGAGCATGGTTTGGACCCTGAACAAGTATTAGAGCGTTTAAATGCGCAAGAAACCATTGTAGATGTCCAAAATGATTTCAATAAGGTTCGACAGCTTGGTGTTAATAGTTATCCTTCTTTACTTTTACAAAAGGATAATCAAATTATTCCTATTGGTGGTGGAGTAATGACGCCAGATAAAATTGAAGCACGTTTTAAAAATTTATATTAAGAAAAAGTAGGCTATAGTAGCAAACATGTTAGTTGATGCCAACCGAAATACATCTCCCGAATATATGCTGGTGCTATTACACTTTTAGGTGAATTGAAGAGGGAGCTTCTATCGGAACAAGATAAAAATATGTTAACTAGTTAATAACTTTAACAAAAGGAGAATAATATTCTATGTTTAAAACAATCGATATAAATCAAAAAGATGTAAAATTGACGGTGTTTAGTTCAGACGAAAACAGTTTTATGGTCACTGCAACTTTGGTTGAGAAAGCAGGACATGCATTTTTAATAAACTCAAAATTTACTCAATCTGATTCGAAAGAAATTGTGGGTTATTTGAAAAACAATAACTTATCTCTAGATAAAATCTTTATTATCCATGGGGATCCTGATTACTATTTTGGGTTAGAAAGTATTAAAGCTGCTTACCCAGATGCCATAGCGTATGCTACAGAGTCTACGGTTGAACATATTGTTCATTCTGTATTAGGGAAATTGAAAGTTTGGAAAGATGCGCTTGGAGAAAATGCACCAAGTAATGTGGTATTACCTCAAGTCTTTAAGGAAAAATCCATTGATTTTCAGGGACTAACATTTGAACTAGTAGGCTTAGACGATTACAGAACTAGCTTATTTAACAGAGAACTAAAATTATTAATTGGGGGAATAGATGTATTTAACGAAATCCATCTATTCTTAGCAGATACTAGTTCAAAAGCAGCAATGGAGGCATGGATTGAGAACTTGAAAGTGTTGCAGGCTTTAAATGCTGACGTAATTGTACCGAGCCATGGATCAATTGAAAAATCCTTAGATAATCATGCGATTACTGCAACTATGGCTTATTTAAGAACTGCAATTCAAGCTTCTGAGGAAAGTAAAACTTCAAAAGATTTTGTAGCAAAACTTGAAACAGCATATCCAGGCTATGCTAATAAAGGTGTATTAGAATTAAGTGCAAAAGTTGTAACAAAAGAAATGCCTTGGGGTTAATGCTATGATTGAACTACCCCCACTTTCACTTCGTTTAGAAGTGGGAGATTCCTAAGTAAAGAGTTCTATCGAACTCTAATTGATTAGGCTAACCCCGCAGTCCTTGCGGTTAGAAGCCTTATTGCTTCATTCTTTATATTGATACTTGCGTTAATATCCCTATCATGGTGTGTACGACAAGAAGGACAGTCCCATTTACGTAGGTTTAGATTTTTAACGTCTTTGTTTTGATATCCACAACAAGAACATAATTGGCTGGAAGCAAATGTTTTCGATACGACAATGACTTGTTTGCCATACCATTTTGCTTTATATTCCAACATGGTTCGAAACTGTGACCAAGATACTTCACTAATTGCTTTTGCTAACTTACGATTTTTTAACATATTCGATACTTGTAAATCCTCTATACCGATAACATCGTGGCTTTTGATGATTTCAGTTGAGATTTTGTCTAAGTAATCTTTTCTAGCATTTGATATGTATTCATGAATTCTAGCTACTTTTACCCGTTGTTTATTCCAACGAGAAGATCCTTTCATTCTTCTAGAAAGAACACGCTGTGCTTTCGCCAACTTATCTTCTAATGATTGGAAAAACTTCGGATTTTCATAGGATTTCCCATCTGACAAAATAGCGAAATCTTTGAGTCCTACATCTATCCCAATGTAAGAATGTGTTTTCGGAAGTTCTTGTACTTCTGTTTCAACTAATAGTGACACAAAATATCTACCAGAAGGGTTTCGACTAACTGTAGCATTTACAATACGTCCCGTTATTTCACGACTTTTGGCAAATCGAACAAGACCTAGTTTCGGCAACTTTATCCTGTTTCCTACAACAGCAATGTTTTCATTTGTTTGTTTTGTGATATAAGATTGTACGTTATTCTTCTTGGATTTAAAACGCGGGGCACTATTTTGTTTTTTGAAAAATCGTGTATAAGCATCCGCAAGGTTGCGAACAGACGACTGAATCGCAATACTATCCACTTCTTTGAGCCAAACAAACTCTTTCTTCATGGCAGGAAGTTTGGCAGAGCATGTACCATATGTTAAACCTTTTCCAGTTTCTTTGTATGCGTGATCCCATAGGGATAGGAAATGATTGAATACAAAGCGAGAACAACCTATCGTTTTGTTAATTAGAATTGCTTGTGCTTGATTTGGATAGATACGAAACTTATAGGCTTTATTAATTATCATTTGATTCACCTCCATTTCGGTATATGACTATTATATACCAAACATATATTCGGTGAATAGTGAAGTAACACTTTATGTATGTCGAACAATTAAGATGGTTTCCTGCCATCTCTTGTTCGAAGCCAATTTATCTCCCACCTACTCACTTCGCGTTCCTTGAGGAAGGAGTATTGTTGGCTAAAATGATAAAATTAGAAGAGGTAGGTTTATATGAAATTAGAGAAAAATTTAATAGTAATAATTATTTCTGTGTTTATTTTAGGAATTGTGTCGACTTTGATATTTCAAGCTTCAACTGGTAATACCAAAGGTCATTCAACAAAGAGCGAGAATGTTGCAACAGTATCGAAAGATAATGTGACAGAAAAAGAAAAAAATAAAAAGATGGTAGTTGATTTCTATAATGAAGTTTTTAACAAACATAATATCGATATTATCCCTAAATATGTAAGTGAAGATTATAAGCAACATAATCCTTTTGTTGCTGATGGACGAAAAGCCTTCATGGATTTCTTTAAGGAGGACTTTGTAAAAAATCCAAATTCCTCTGCAGAGATTAAACGTGTAGTAGATGAAGGAGATACAGTTGCCCTTCATGTACATTCTCGTACTAATTCTCAAGATAAGGGAGTTGCTATAGTGGATATTTTTCGTATAAAGGATGGAAAGATTGTCGAACACTGGGATGTAATTCAAGAGATTCCAAATGAGGCAGCTAATAATAATACGATGTTTTAGGTAGAAGATATCTCTAATAATTGTTAGAGATGAATAGAATCTTGAAATTTAGACAAGTTAATTTTAAGCTGAGTAAAAATGAAGGGATGCCCTAGATATGGTACTAGGACATCTCTTTTTGTTTTAACGAGATTTAATTTATTATGATTTGTAGGGTGCTTATTGCATGTATATACTTATTACTTAATCCTAACCAACATCGTTTTAAAAATATGTTACCGTATTAATTTGTAAGAAAGGATGAACGTGGTCCGGCAAGACATGCATCTATACGATCTACTTGACCTTTTGTAAACATTACCATAGTATCATCATCAACATAATCCATATAGTTCATATACATATCACCATGAGGCACGTCATTACATGAAGTGTGAGGGAATGTAATCTTGGGATTATGTTGTGTAGCTTTATGTGAACTTCCGAAGTTTGGCACCCCTTGATTAGGCGTATCATCAACTCTATCTGAACCACTACAAACGTCAGGTAAACGTTCATCGTCACCCCAAATATGGCGTAAGTTGAACCAATGTCCAATTTCATGTGTGGCTGTACGTCCTAAATGGTAGGGTTCTGTCGCAGTACCTATAGTACCAAAAAATTTGTATGCTATTACAACACCATCTGTTTCAGATGGACCACCAGGAAATTGTGCATATCCTAAGACACTGTTACCTTCTTCATCTAAAATATTTGGACATACCCACAGATTTAAATATTTGTCAGCTGGCCATGCATCTACTCCACCTGTACTTTGTGATTTGACAGAATTATCATCCGCTAAAAATGATTGTTCATTTGTATGGGTACGAGTGATACCATTTATTTGATTTCCGTCAGGATCTTTTGTAGCAAGAAAGAACTCTACTCTAGCATCACTTACAGAATCTTTAAATGCAGAAGGTACATTTGCTATATCAGGGTTCGTTGCTCGAAAATCACGATTTAAAACATCAATTTGACTATGGACTTGTTCATCTGAGATGTTTTGTTCCTCAGTATTCCATACAACATGGACTACTACAGGGATTTTGACAACTGGTCTTTCTGATTCTATACGCGCACTATTCAGAAATTCGTTTGTGACACGTTCAATTTCTGCACGTGCATTTTTATATTGCTCAGACTCTTCTAGTAATTTTTGATGAAGCTCAATAGTTGCACATCTACGCAAAGTAGGTGTATTTGTTCTTTCTGATGAGTTAGTTTGATTTGGCATTTTAATTTCTCCTTTTAGCTGATATCCTGTAAGTTTCATTCAATATTTCAAATAATGTTTGATTCGAAAACTATTGTAAAAATGTTTATTGTTTTTTATTCTTGATAAATTCTTCAGTCATTTTTTCAATTTTTTCTTGTTCTTTTCTGTATTCTTCAGATTCCTTTAATAATTTTTCATGCATACTCATAGTTCCACAATTACGTCTGGTAGGGGGCGGGTCTTTAGAATTGTCTGTTGAGTTATGGAAACTTCCTTCATGAGTAAAGTTGTTCATGAAAATTCCCTCTTTCATTCTAAGTTTGTAACTTGAGAAGCAATATAAGATATATTCATTCGTAAAATATCGAGAGCAAGTGGATAATGGATATGCTCAAGAGTATCGTTAGCGGTATGGTCATTAGGATTCAAAGAGTCTTCGCCCTCTATTGTTAAAACAGCAGGTATTCCCTTATTAAGAAAAGATACATGATCACTATCAAATGGATTAAGAGATACTTTAACATCGATATCTGTATATAAAGATGCTGCATTTTTTAATCCATTAATGAGCTCTTCAGATAAAGGTGAACCTTCAATTAATACTGCTGGTGTCGAAGTGTTTAATTTTCCTATCATGTCCATATTAATAACTGCTCGAATGCGATTTTTATCTGGAGTAGTTAGGTTCTCAACATATTGTTTACTACCTAATAATCCTTGTTCTTCTCCTCCAAAAAGGATAAAGCGCAGATCATGTTGTACGGGAATGTCTTTAAATACACGAGCGATTTCCAAAACTCCTGCACTACCACTGGCATTATCATCGGCTCCAGGGGCATTAGATGAAGGCCCTCCACTATGGTTAACAGAATCGAGATGGGCAGTAATAATAATTAAGTGTTTCTCTTCATCACGATTTGTACCCATTTTATTTGCGATAACATTTTGGCTATCTTCATTATTTACACATATTGTTTCGCTACTAGTTGTATATCCCATTTCATTTAATATCTCACGAGTCCACGTTGCGGCTTCTTCATAAAAAGAGCTAGTAGAAAACCTTGTTGGATATGAAACTAAATGTGTTAAATATGATTGGAACTGATTTTCGCTTATTTGATTAACTAGTGATTGTATAGAATTTACAAGTGTAGACTGATTATGAAAACTGCCGGAAATAAGTAATTCGTTTTCAGTATCATTAGTACCACCAGGGAAAATAGGTTCTCTCATTCTTATAATTTCACCACCTTAATTATATTTTTGCTTAGAAAGCAGTATTTCAAATATAACTTGTGAACGAACTCATACGTTTATACAAGCATTAACTGGTAAATTTACATTTATCATAGTTAATTATTTTTTAATATATATATGAAATCAAACGACATTTTTGGATGTAAATACCATTTGTAAGTATTGTTTAAATCTTAGATAATCCTCAAAAGTTTCAGGGTTAGAGAAATATAAATATCTTATTTTAAAAAATGTATTAGACTAAAAAATGAATATTAGATTTTTATAATGTAAAGAACGTGATTTTGAAAAACTTCTTTGAATAAAATGAGTGGCTATAGATTGTTGTTCATGGGTTTTAAAGAAAAAAATTAATATTCTTCATGATGTATATAAGGAGAAAATGAAGTTATATTTTCGATAAGTAAAAAATAAAGTTTTATGCTGCATTTTATATTAATCACATTCAAATCAAACAATAGCATCCGATGGTCTTTATTTAAATCTAATGGGGTGAAGTTAATGAGTCATAGAAATTCATCTGTGAATAGACAAAATGCAATATCTTTAATTCCTTTCAAAGTATTAGAAATGACTTCAAGTGTAGCTGAAATACCTAGTGGAGTAAAACTGATACATGCTCCTTCAGTATGGGAGAAAAGTGAGAAAGGAAAGGACATAGTTATTGCGGTTTTAGATAAAGGTTGCGCTACTGAACATATTGATTTAAAAGATCGTATTATTGGGGGATACAACTTTACAACGGATTATGAAAGTGATCCCAATAATTTTTTAGACAACCACGGGCATGGTACACATGTAGCTGGAATAATTGCGGATTCTGAGAACAATACGGGAGTTATTGGGGTAGCCCCATTAGCTAAATTACTAATTTTAAAAGTGTTTGATGGAAAGGGAAAATCATCAAATGAATGGATTACAGCTGGAATCATTAATGCAATAAACTGGAGAGGCTCTAAGGGAGAGAAGGTTAGAATCATTTCTATGTCCCTAAGTGGAAAAAAAGATGCCTATTGCTTACATGAAGCGATAAAGTTAGCAGTAAAATAACATACTTGTTGTATGCTCGGCTGGAAATGATGGGGACTGTAGAGAAGAAACAAATGAACTGAGCTATCCAGGGGCCTATCAAGAAATAGTAGAGGTTGGTTCAGTAGATATAAATAAAAAATTGCGTGTAAAAGTAATTCTAATAATCATTTAGATTTAGTGGCACCAGGTGAAGAGATTTGGTCAACTGATAGAGATGGCGGATATGCTAAATTGAGTGGTACTTCAATGGCAACCCCACATGTTTCAAGAGCAGCTGCATTAATTATTAAACAAAGTGAAAAAGAATTTAAAAGAATATTATCAGAAAGTGAAATTTATGCCCAATTGATAAAAAGAACTACTAATATTGGATATTCTCTATTTTTGGTAGTAAATGGAATGATGGACTTATCAAGAGAGTGTTAAGTGAAATGTAACAGTGAAATCGTAGTAAAAACTCTACTATAGGCAAGAAGAGTTTTTTAGTGAGTCTATAGCGTTCTGGGGGATTAGTATTTTTATCATTAATAACAATAAATAATTATATATAAATATAATGTATTTATGTTATTATATTTATATTGGAAAATAAAGTATATTTTTGTTCGCAAAAATAATTAGGATAAGAAGGGGAAATAGCATGAAAATGAAAAAAATGATTTTAACAGGTGCAGTACTTGCAGCAACAACTTTAACAACTTTAACAAATGTACAGGCAGATACAACATTTAAAGATGTTCCTACTGATCATTGGTCATATAAAGCAATTATGGATCTAAAAGAGAAAAATATCGTAGCTGGTTATGGAAATGGCATTTTTGGTTTCGGCGATAGTATTACACGTGGTCAAGTTGCTAGATTGCTTTATGTATACTTGAAACCAGTAGATGTAGATGCTAAATTTCAAAACCCATTTACGGATATAAAAGGTTCTATGTTCGAAAAAGAAATCTTAGCAATCACAAAAGCAGGGATTATGAGTGGATATGGTAATGGAAAGTTTGGACCAAATGAGGTCTTAACTCGTGAACAATTAGCAGCTGTTCTAACACAAGCATTTGATTTAAAAGGAACAACTGTCACCACTTTTAAAGATGTTGACAAGAATTATTGGGCTACGAAGGCAATTAGTGCAGTGCAGGAGAGTAAAATTGCTGCTGGTACAGGAAGTAACTTATTCGAGCCAAAAAGAGTTGTAACACGTGAGCAATATGCACAGTTTCTATACAATGGAATTAAAAGTGTGAACAAACCAGAGACAAAACCAGAGACAAAACCAGGAGTAACGCCAATAGGTATTCCCAATGCGTTAGTGACAGATGATTTTTTCTTTGATAGATATTCAATTGAAATTTCACCTGTAAGAGAGCAATCTATTTCTAAGCAAGGTCAAAATCTTGTTACTGAAGTAAATAAGAAATATAATGCGAATTTAAGATATAGATACGTAGCATCAGAAATTGATCTATATACTCCTAATTTGCCAAGAATGATTGATTCTCATGGTTCATTTTCGTTTGTTGGGAAGGATGCAGATAATTTCTATTTCGTGTTTGTCGTTGACAAATCAACTGTTGAGCTAGCGAAAAACTGGATGCATATGATAAATCCGAATTTCACACTTGATAAAGAAATTGATAAATTAGTAAATCCAAATCCAGAATTTAAAAAAGAAATTGATAGTTTTGTAAAAAATAATAAGGATTATATCAATCGTTTTGAAAAAGATAATCATAGCGTAGAAATAGCTATAAGTCCTCTACATTCAATAAGCCCTGGAGAGTCTGTAGTTACTCTAAATCCAGATTACTCTATATTACACGTTTCTGTACAAGCAAAATAATATTTAAGTAATGTCTCGATTTTCGAACAGGGAAGTATGGACAATATTAGAGGTTAAAGATTTTTCGAAAAAGACCGACTGTTATTGAAATGCACCCCAATTGTTAGAAACATAATTAACAATTGGGGTGCATTTTTATATTCGATTTAACTGTATAGATTCTTTTAACAATAAATACCATTTCATTTCTTTTGCTTTAACGATGGAGCATTCTCTTTTTCTCGTCAGCGTTTGAACCAATAATTAAAATGTCTTAATTGCTTTAGCAAGGCTTGTAAAATTCCAACAGTTCAACTGGTATATTATTTTTGTATGCTATACATGCTTTTGTATCACCAGGTTGAATGGTCTTTTTGTCAATTAACAAAAGCGCAGCAAACGTGTTTGCTTCTATCTCTAATTTATCAACGGAAAAGAATGTATTCTTACGCAGAAAAGGTGTATTTGCATGAGTATGTAGAACCGCATGTCCTAATTCATGAGCACAAACAGTTCTCTGCATAGATGGAGATAAATTAGTATTAATAACAATGAAACGATTTCTTTTTTCATATTTATAAAAACCATTTATTTCTTCATGTAAATCCCATGTTAGTACATGTATTTTTAAGTAATCTGCAAGCTCATAGGGGTTTGTCGTGTTGTATTTGTTGCTAAGTTGTTGGACTAGATCTCTAATGACGAATTTCAATGTATTCCCTCCTAAGCTCGCATCAGTTATCGTCTGGTTTACGATATTTCTTAGGCACGTATTTTTTATTGATTACTTTCGTTTGTTTTACAATATACTCCATTGCATCTAATAGTGATTCTACAGCTTCTTGACTCATAGGTTCACCAGAGAACATTAAGCCATCTTCTCCTTGAAGGTCTTTTTTTATTTCTTCCATTCTTTTTGCTATGTCTTTCTCATCTTTTGGCGTTAATTGCTTCTTAGTTTCGTCCGTAACAGCTCGTCCTAGTAAATAGTCAGCTGAAACTGAAAAACAATCCGCTAATTTAGTTAGAACATCATGTGGAGGGAATCTTTCTTCTGATTCGTAGTAGCCTATCATTCTTTGGGATACTCCAATTTTTTCAGCCAATTGTTTTTGTGTTAAATTTTCTTTTTTTCGTAAGGATTTTATTCTAACTCCTATCACATTGTTCACCTCTCTAATTGAACTAATTGTTCTCTTTGGATTTATTTTAGCACAAAAAGTTCCTTTTTGCATTGACAATGAACAATTAGTTCTTTAATCTATATTTAGAACTGATTGTTCTTACGGAGGTGGATTAATGGGTAACAAAATGTATGAACCGGAAAAGAAGTTATATAAAGAACTTGCTGGTTATTGTGGGGTTACGGAACGATATATTCGAATGATTGATCAAAAAGAAAGAATCCCTTCAATGAGAATTGCTAAAAAGATTGCACAGTTTTTTGATATGAGTGTAGACGATATTTTTTTAATAATAAATCGAACTTTAAGTTCTTTTTAACCTCGTGTAGGTGTGAAAAGGGTGGAAAATAAATTTCGTAATGAGAAAGTGAATAGTAGTGAGTACCGAACTTTGAAAGTAGATAATTGTTCTTAATAATAATGGAGAGGTAGATATTATGGGAATTCTTCGAGTTAAAAAGGATCATAATTATTCCGTCATCAATAATACAGGGTTAAAAGATAAAAGGCTTTCTTGGAAGGCGAAGGGGATATTAGCATACATACTTACACTTCCAGATGATTGGGTGTTTTATAGAGAGGAATTATCTCAACATGCAAAAGATGGTATTAATAGCTTAAGAGCTGGAATGAAGGAATTAAAAGAGTATGGATACATTAAAAGATTTCCGATTAGAGATGAAAAAAATAAAATTGTAAGATGGGAGACAATTATTTACGAAATCCCAGTGGTTGATTTTCCACCAGTGGAAAACCTACCTGCTGAAAATCCTGTTGATGGGAATCTACTGGTGGAAAATCGCAAGCTACTAAATACTGATTTAAAAAGTACTAAAAAACTAAACACTGATACACAAAATAAGGATCATCATCATGATAATAAGGAAAAATCACTCCCACAAATATTGATAAATGAAGATTTCAAAATAAGTTATAAATTTTTTCTGAAGAATGGAATATTGTTAAGTGAAATAGCTATTGCAGAGCTGGGTGAATTTTGCGAAGCATTAGGTAGTGAACTAATTTTGGAAGCAGTAAAGAGATCAATTGATGAGAATATACCAAAGTGGAGGTATGTACGTGGAATTCTTAAAAATTGGGAAAGTCAAAAAGTAAAAACAATTAATGATGTAGTTGTGTTAGATGCACAGTTTGATCTTTGTAAGAATAAGAAGCAATCTAGGTCAGGATATACCAAACGAAAAGAACTGGTACCAGAATGGCTACGTGAAAAAGAAGAAGTTCCAGAAGAGCAGCCTATACAAAATAATGAGTTAACTATTGAAGAAGAGCGTGAGAGATTAAAAGCTTTATTAAGAAAATATAAATCATAATTAATATTCGTGAATTCGATTAAAAGGATAATAAAGGTTATTTTACCTTTGGTGATATTAATAAGAAACAGAATTTAATTAAAGAAAAGTAGGGGGATTATTAGATGCTTGACTGGATGAAAGATTATCAGAAACTAGAAGAAGAAATTACGTATATAGAATTTAACTTAGACAAATCAAAAGCAGAGTTAAAGCGATGGACTAGTGGTGACTTGCAACATGTACGATTAACTACTGAATCAGAAGGTGCTAAGGTAGAAGGTCGTGTTGAAGCTATTGAATATGAATTAGGACATAAGATGAATGAAATGTTCGATTTAAAGATTTTAATTAATAAGTTTACTGGATTAGATCATCAAATACTTAAAATGAAGTATGTTGATGGAATGACTTTAGAACAAATAGCGTTTGACTTGCATTATAGTACAGGCTATATCCGACGAAAACATGCTGAAATAAGAAAGATTGTCAAGTTTTTAGAGGGGTTTTAATGTTACCTTTTTGTAGGCTACATGCAGTGTACAGAAAGTATTGAAAAAGTGATTTATAGTAGTAATATAAGATTTCGACGAAAGAGCAACTATTTTATGGTTGCTCTTTTTGTTGTGAAAGAAGCTAAGTACTATGGAGTAATTCAATAGGTTAATAGGTATTTAGAAGTTAAAAGTACTTAGTAAAATAGTAGTGTTTGGTCCAAAAATAATAGGGAAATAAGGAGATGTTTAGTAATGGGTATGTTAGCTGCTTCAGCTACAACAAAGAATCTACCACAACAAGTATTACGTTGGCAACCAATGGTAGAAAGTGAATGTTCTGCACAAGGAGTAACTGAGTTAATTCCTTACGTACTTGGAATCATTATGGTGGAAAGTGACGGGAATTCTGAAAAAACACCTGATATTATGCAATCAAGTGAATCCCAAGGAAGACCTGCGAATTCAATTAATAATCCGAAGGAATCCATTCACTATGGAGTAATGCACCTAAAAGGAGCTTTTGCAGATGCAAAGAATAACGGTATTACTGATTTAAGTGCTATTGTGCAATCGTATAATTTTGGACGTGCGTACATTCGGTGGTTAGCTTCTAATAATAAACAGCATTCATTATCTGTGGCAGACCTGTATTCTAAAACCGTTGTTGCACCATCTCTTGGTAATACAAATGGTACAATGGTTCGATATAGTCATCCTATCGCAGTGGCGTACAATGGCGGTTATCGATATAAAAATGGCGGGAATTTTTTCTACGCTGAAATTGTAAAACAATATGTAGATTTTAATGCAGGCGGTGTTCCGCAACCAGAGGGGATTGGGATGGCAAGATCAATATACTGGGAAGGATACGGCATTAACTACTACGATGGACCACATGGTAAT